>NZ_JAFNAW010000001.1 GCF_017356265.1 Paracoccus fontiphilus
AGATGTGTATAAGAGACAGCGATGGCCGGGGTCCTGGCGACCGGGCTGGCGCTGGCGCTGCTGGGCGGGCTTGCCTGGCAACTGGACGATCCGCGCCGCCACGCCCGCGACGCCCTGCGCGCGGTGCTGCTGGGTCACGCGGCCTTTCACGGCGTTGTTGCCCTGATGCTGGGCCTGCGCAGCCTGACCGATGCCCGGCGGGGGCGGACAAGCACCCTGCGCCGGGGCGCCGCGCCCGTCTGGCAATTGTTCCAGGGCTTCTGGCTGGCCACCGCCGCCTTGTCCCTGGGTGTCGTGGTCCTGCAGGAGATCGGCTGATGGCCTGGGTCGCGCGGATGCTGGCCGGGCCGTTGCTGTGGTCGCTGCTCTTCTCGGCCGTCTATGCGCTGCATGGCCTGGGCTGCGCCCGGGGATGGCCTGCGGTCGACACCCCCCTCGGGACCCTGCATCCCGCCGTGCTGATCCTGCTGTGGCTGGCGGGCCTGGGGCTGCACGGGCTGCTGATCGCGGTTAACCGACCCGGCGGCGACGCCACCCAGGCGCGACTGGTCCGGTCGGGCAACTGGGTGGGCGCGGTCGCAAGCGCCGTGACGCTGCTGCCGGTGGTTCTCACCTCCAGTTGCGGCTGATCCCTTCGCGCCCTACCGCACCAGCCACCGCAACGAGCGTTCAAGCCGTTCCGCGCCCTTGTAGTCGAACCATCGGCCATGCGCGAAGATGACGCGTTCCGGCTGCAGCGCGACAAGGCGGCGGCCCGCCTCTCGGGCCCGGGCGCCGCCCAGCTTGACGACGGCGCGCAGATAAGCAGGGGCGCGGCCGTCGGGCGCCAGCACTCCCGCCGCCGCCGCGAAGGGGCGCAGCAGCACCGGCAGCCTTGCCGCCTCCAGGTTCTGGACCAGATCCGCCAGGATCAGCGTCCGGCTGGGGCGATGGTGCAGGGCGACCTCGCAGAAGCCCCCTGCCCCGTGCACCGCGACCTGCGCCAGTTCCTCGGGCCAGCCATGGCCTCCGGCTTCGCCCAGGTCGTGGTCCAGCCGCACGCCCGACCGCTTGACCTGGACCCGCCTGCGCAGGCCCGGCGCCGCCCAGGTGACGGCATCGGGAACCTGCTGCTGCCAGTCCTTCAGAAAGGTCCAATGCGCGACATTGGGCGCGACAAGATGGCGGATCGGGGCGATGTCCTGGATCTGGCGCAGCAGATCCGGCGTCAGCCGGGATGGCGAATGAACCATCACCTCGCGCGAGGCGAGGCGGATGACGGTGGTCCTGACCGGGATCGGGATGACGCCCATCGCCTTCATCGGCCCGCTGTCCACCACCCAGACGTTCTCTGCCGCGGGCTTGAGCGTGTCGAGCGGGGGATAGGTGACGGGCGCCATCGTCAGCGCCGCCCTTTCAGCGCGACCGCCAGGATGCCGATCGCGGCGGCGCCCACCGCAAGACCCGCCAGGCCGGACCGCTGCGCCGGCGATCGCAACCCGCCGTCGATCCCGCCGGGCTGCCGCGCGGGCCGGAACAGGTTGCCGGGGGCGACGGCGGTGCGGGGCGCGCGGCGGAAATAGGACTCCAGGAACAGCGCCATGGCGCGCGTCGTCAGCTCGGGCGAAACCGCATGGGCCAGCCGGATCAGCGTGGTCGGCGCGCCCAGCATGGTCGTCGGACGCGGCCGTTCGGCCAGATCGACGATGGCATCGGCCACGCGGCGGGCATCCAGGACCGGCGGCGGCGCCGACAGTTCCCTGCCGGTATAGTTCGCCCCGTGCGAGATGCCCGGCGTATCGACAAAGGACGGATAGATGTCGCAGACATGGATGTCGGGCTCGTGGTGCAATTCGCCCCTCAGCGCCTCGCCCAGGCCGCGCAGCCCGAACTTGCTGGCGCTGTAGGCGGCCGCATAGGGGGCGGCGGCAAAACCGCCCAGCGAGATCATGTTGACGAAGACGCCGCGGCGCTGGCGCAGGAAGAACGGCAGGACGGCATGGGCATCGTTCATGTGCCCGATCAGGTTGGTCCTGACCACCTGCTCATGCGCTTCCAGCGGCACCTCGTGAAAGGCGCCGACCGCCCCGGCGCCGACGTTGCTGACCCAGACGTCGATCCCGCCGCCGAAGTCGGCGGCGCGCTGCGCCACCTCGGCGACGGCCACGGCGTCGGTGATGTCGGCGGCGATGGCCATGGACTCGGCGCCAAGGTCGCGGCAATCCTGCGCGACCGCCTCGATCGCGTCGGCATCGCGCGCCACAAGCACCAGCCGCGCGCCCTTGCGGGCGAAGGCCTCGGCCGTGGCCTGGCCGATGCCGCTGGACGCGCCGGTGATGACGACGGTGGGCACGCCCGTCCTGTTTCGATGCTTCCTCATCCGTCCACCTTTCCTGCGCCGAACCTGCTGCAGAACATCGGGGGCGGACCGAATGTTCCCGCGCTAGGCCTGCATCTCGTCCTCGGGCTCGCCCTCGAACATCTCGGGCACCATCTCGCGCCAGAAGCGGGCGATCCGGGCGGCGTTCAGCGGAGACAGCCAGCCATGCCGTTCGAAGTCGTCGCGCAGCCGCGCCTCGGGCAACTGGCTCATGAACAGCCGCTTGTCGGCGTCGCGCTGGGTCGGCGTGCGCGCCTTGACCGCCTCCAGGATGCGCCGCAGCCGTTCGGCGCGCGGCGACGGGGCGGACGGGGGTGCTTCGTCGGCGCGTTCGGGATCGCCCTGCAGGGCCGCCGTCAGGTAGCCGATCTTGCTGCGCACCCCTTCCTTCCCCTCGACATAGTCCAGCTTGGACAGCACCTGCTCCTCGCCGTGCGAACCCAGCCACTGGCGCGCCAACCGGTCGCTGACGCCAAGCGCGCGAAGCCGCGCATAGACCGGCCCGTGCCGCACCCCGCCGCCATCGTCGATGTCCAGGATCGCCAGTTGCGGGTTGTCGTTGATGCGAAAGCGGATGTCGGTGACCGCCCTGCCCGTCTTCCTGGTCTCGGGCGTGACGACGATGTTGCTGGTCCTGTTCACCTCGGCCACGGCGGGCTTGATGATCTTGGCGTTCAGGTGCTTGAAGGTCTCGTAATAGGCGGACCCGTCCACGCCCATCAGCCGCCGGAACAGGTCGATCGGCCACCATCCCGTCGAACCCGTCCTGACGAAGCGATAGCAGTTCTCGTAAAGCGCCAGCGCGTGCCCCGAGGTGAAGCGCCGCTGGATGTTGAGGTTGATCAGCGCGAACACCTTCGGGTCGTTCAGCTTTTCCGCCAAGGCCGGGGAATAGGCATATTCGCAAACGCCGCCCTTCAGCTTGGCATAGGACAGAAGGCTGCTGACGCCCCATTCCTGCTGGCCCTTCTCGTCCAGCATGTCCCATTCGGCCACCGTCTCGACCAGGCCGCGCAGCGACTGCTTCAGCGTGTCGATGTCGTTCGAGTTGTAGCCGATCATCAGGCACAGCGTCCGGGCGTCGATCTGGTGGCGCGTGCTGCTGATCAGCGTGTCATAGGCATTCAGCAGAAGGACATTGGACAGCTTGCGCTGCAACAGCGTCAGCTTGCCCGACACATGGATCGCCGCGACATGCTTCTTGACCGCGCCCCGGCGTAGCGCGCCCGTCAACTGGTCGCGGGGAATCTCGTCCATGTCGCTGCCCCGTGGCAAGGTGAATCGGTTTGGCGGCGACTATGTCTCATAAGGTACCCTGTGGCAATCTTCCGTCGGGCACCGCAGGGACATAGGGGGCCGAGCCGCAAGCCTCCCGGAAACGGGTGCCTTTGCTTCTGGAGGCGATGCATTGGAACCCGTTTACGGGATTGAATGCGACATCGAGAGAAGCGAAAGCGGTCCTGAGGCCGCTCCGGTGCCCGAAATCGCCCTTTCCTGCGAATCGGTCCCCGCCTTCCCGGAATCGGGTGCCCGCCATCCTGAAAACAGGTGCCCTTGATCCCGTATCCCGGTACCATTCCGGCCATAGATAAATGATATTAAACGAAGATTCTGGAACAAAGATCTTAAAGAGAATCATAGATCCTTTAAAGCATTGGTGCTTTTGGATCATTCGAAAGGGGGTTTTCGCAGCGAAACCTCATGCCGCGATTTCCACGGCGCCGTTCATGTGCAATAGATTGCCTTGAATACGCCTCAATATAGCACATCGCGAGAACAGTGATATGTCATCAGGCAAGGACCCCCTGCCCCCCTATTTCAACATCGACCCGGCCAAGGCGGCCCGCCGGCTGTCCGATCCGATCGACACGGCACGGTTCGCGAAGGCGGCGGCCTTTGCCACCCGCGGGCGGCAGGACCTGGCCGAGCGCGGCTATGCCCCCGACGGCCACAAGCGCCTGCGCCGCTTCTCCACATGGGAGATCTGCCGGTACCTGATCCCCGTCGCCCCGGCCCATTTCCGGCGCGTCCTGCGCAAGTTCCCGGACCTGCCCCAGGGCACGGGCGAAGGCAACTCGAAGTGGTTCAGCCTGGAGGACGTCCTGCGCCTGCGCGACCACTTCGCGGCGGAAGGCGCGGCAGGCCGCGAGTATCGTCCCTGGCGCCCCGAAGGGCTGCCCGCCAAGACCATCGCCGTGGCCAACTTCAAGGGCGGCGTCGGCAAGACCTCGACCGCGGCGCATCTGGCGATGTCGGCGGCGCTTGACGGCTACAAGGTGCTTGTCATCGACCTGGACAGCCAGGGCAGCATGACATCCATCATGGGGGGCAAGGTGGCCGATGAATGGTCCACCGCCTTTCCGCTGCTGGCCAAGGACTATGCCCTTGCCCTGCAGGACGAGAACCGGGTCCGCGAAGCGGCGGGCCAGCCCCCCCTGCCCTTCGACGAGACCCTGACCGAGGCCCTGAAGGTTTCGGCGCGCGACCTGATCCAGACGACCCACTGGCCGAACATCGACCTTCTGGGCGCGCAGTTGAACCTTTACTGGGCCGAGTTCCAGGTGCCGGTCTGGCGCATGGGCCTGCGCGGCTGGCCGTTGTGGGACGCTCTGGGGAATGCGCTGAACAACGACGGCATCGTCAACGACTACGACATCATCATCCTCGATACCCCGCCCGCGCTGGGCTACCTGACGATCAACGCGCTGGCGGCAGCCGATATCCTGCTGGTGCCGCTGGGCGCGTCGTTCCTGGAGTTCGATTCAACGGGGCGGTTCTTCGACATGCTTTACTCCACCTTCGCCAGCGTCGAGGATGGAGAGAACGCCGCCCGCCGCCGCGAAGGCCTGCCCGAGATCCGCTTCGAATGGGACGCGGTCCGCGCCATCATCACGCGCTTCGACGCGGCGCAGCAGACCGATCTGGCGAACGTGATCCAGGCCTATTTCGGCGACTTCATGACCACCTTCCGGCAAGAGGTCACGGCCATGATCGGCCAGGCAGGCGAGCAGGTGAACGGCATCTACGAGGCCGATTACCGCGAGTTCAACCGCGACACCTATGTCCGCGGACGGGAAACCTTCGACCGTACCTGGGCCGAGGTGAAGGAACTGATCCTGGGCACCTGGTGGCGCGACCTGAAGATGGCGCAGGCGGATGAGGGCGAGAGCGAGGAGAAGGCACATGGTTAAGCGCAGGCGTCTGGAAACCCCCAGCAACGAGGATCTCAGCCGGATCGAAGAGGAGTTTCGCCGCGAAACCTCGGGGCGGCCTTCCATCGGGCCGGGCATTGCGCCGGTGGCGCAGGTCGCTGCCGAAACCGCCTCGGCGGCGACCGCCGAAAGCGCCGAGTCCCGCGTGGCGCGGGCTCGCGACCAAGCCGATGCCGAAAGGCTGCGGCAGGCCGAAGGGCAGGGGCTGCTGATCGCCGAACTGCCCATCGACCAGATCGACGAGGGCGCGATGATCCGCGACCGCATGGTCATGGGCGAGGACGAGATGCAGGAACTGCGGCTTTCCATCGCCGCGAATGGGCTGCGCCTGCCGATCGAGGTGTTCAAGCTGGAAGGGCAGGGGCAGCGCTATGGCCTGTTGTCAGGCTATCGCCGTCTGGCTGCGGTCCGAGGCCTGCGCGAACTGACCGGGTCTGACAGCTATGCCCGCATCCGCGCCTTGGTCCGCCCGCGCTCCGAGGCCGACGCGGCCTTCGTCGCCATGGTCGAGGAGAACGAAGTCCGCGAGGAATTGAGCCATTTCGAGCGGGGCCGCATCGCCGTCATCGCCGCCAAGCAGGGCGCCTTCGCCAATGTCGAGGATGCGGTGAACCGTCTTTACGCGACAGGATCGAAGGCGAAGCGGTCGAAGGTCCGTTCTTTCGCGCTGATCTTCGAGGAACTGGGCGACATGCTGCGCTTTCCGGAGGCGCTGACCGAGAAGCGCGGCCTGCGCCTGTCGGCCGCGCTACGCGATGGCGCCGAAGGCCGGTTGCGCCGGGCGCTGGCGGTGCGCACGCCCGAGGACGCCGAGGAGGAATGGCAGCTTCTTGAACCCGCCGTGGCAGAGGCCGACAGCGCGCCCCGCAATGCCGCGCGCGGAGGACGACCGCGCGGCAAGGCGCCTGTGCAGTATGGCTGGATCGACGACATGACCATCCGCACCACGGCCGGGATCACCATACGTCGGGCGCGCGACGGCGATGCCCATGTCTTACGGCTGGAAGGTGCATCGCTGAGCAGCGATCTGATGGACAGCCTGATGAGCGAGATACGGGTCTTGTTGGAGCGATAGGTTTCGCAGCGAAACATGCGGCTGCCGAGCCGGCGCAAGTGTTGGAACAATTTAGGAACATCGACGTCGAACAGCGGTGCCTTGATCCGTGAGAAGAGCGTGAGGAAGACGCGTCGGGCCTTCCGAGGGCGCCGGGGATCAAGCTGTCCGCTGACAGACCCGAGGTCGCGGAGCCCCGCCAAGGCTTCAGGAAGCGAAAGGCCCGAAGCTTGCGCTTCGGGCCGCCTTGCGTGCCGGTCGGGCCGGAAAGGGTCAGTCGCGGACGGCCCATTCGAAGGCAGGCGCGTTTTCCAGCGCCTCGCGGTTGGCGGTGAAGACGATGAAGTAGTCGTCCTCGGAATCGCCGTCGCGGATCATGCGAAGCTGATCCATGGCCACGGAAACCGTCCGTTCGCCCAGGCCCAAGAAGCCGCCGATGTCCACGAGCACCGCCTTGACCTGGCCGGTCTCGTCGATCACCAGGTCCTCGATCTCGCCGATGTTATCCCAACCTTCGTCGGCCTCGTTATAGGTCGCGCTGGTGTCGGGATCGGTTTCGGCCGCATAGAGGTTCTTGTCGATGAAGGTCTCGGCCGACATGTCGGCAGGCGTCGCCATGTAGCCGAAGCCCATGTTGGTGGCGGCTGGGGTGGCGGCCGCCATGTTACCCGCAGGCGCGGGGGTGGTCGCGGCATCGCCGGCGGGCATGGTTTCGGTCGTGGCCGGGGCAGGGGCCGGGGCGGCAGGCTCTGCCGTCTGGGCCAGGACCGGGCCGGCCAGCATGGCCATCAGGGCGGTCGAAGTCAGAAGCTTGGTCATGGGATGTCTCCTTTGAGTCCAAAGCGAACTGTCTGGAAAACCTGCACTTTGCCGCAAAGTTCCGGAAAATGCCCGTTACCCGGCAAACCAAATCGTGATCGCCTGCCGCCCGCCTGTCAGTGCAGGCCGAACCGCCCCATCAGCATCCGGCGCATCCGCACGAAGTCCCCGGTGTTGCGGTCGCGGGGGCGCGGCAGGTCGACCGGGATCACGGCGGGCGGCGTTCCGTCGGCCGACAGGACAAGCACCCGGTCCGCCAGGAAGATCGCTTCCTCGAGGTCGTGGGTGACAAGGATCATCGTGACCTTCTCCTCGTGCCAGATGCGGGCCAGTTCCTCCTGCATGGTCAGCTTGGTCATGGCATCGAGCGCGCCCAGCGGCTCGTCCAGCAGCAGGATCTCGGGCTGAACGGCCAGGGCGCGGGCGATGCCCACGCGCTGGGCCATGCCGCCGGAAAGCTGGCGGGGATAGGCCGTCTCGAAGTCGGACAGGCCGACAAGGCGGACATGGCGGCGCGCGCGGTCCCGGGCGGCGCCGCGGGGCAGGCCCCGCACCTCCAGCCCGAAGGCCACGTTCTCCAGCACGGTCAGCCAGGGCAGCAGGCGCGGCTCCTGGTAGATCACCGCCCGCTCGGTGCCGACCCCGGTGACGGGGGCGCCGTCGATCAGCACCTGTCCGCCGTCGGCGCTTTCCAGTCCCGCCAGAAGGCGCAGGAGCGTGGTCTTGCCGCAGCCGCTGGGGCCGACGATGGCCAGGCTCTCGCCGCCCCGGATGTCCAGCGACAGGTTGCGCAGCACGGGCAGCGGCTGGCCGTTCAGGGTGAAGGACTTGGTCAGGTGGCGCAGCGACACCGCGCCCCTGGCCGTCGCGTCGCCAAGGGTGTCGAGGGTCATTTCGTTGCTACCTCCTCGCCCGTGACCAGCAGCACGTCGCGGGCCGTCAGCTTGCCTTCGGGCAGCTTGCCCTCGCGCACTAGGACGTCGATCCAGAACTGGATGTCGCGTTCGGTGGCAAGCCCGCCGGGGCGCACGCCGAAGCCCGCGAAGTACTGCGCGACCTCGGGGTTCTCGCCGCGTTCCCCCAGCACGCGGGCGATGATGGCGCGCGTTTCCTCGGGGTGTTCGCGGGCATAGTCGAGGGCGCGGGCGGATTGCGTCACGAAGTCGCGCGCGGCCTGGGGATGATCGGCGACCCAGTCCTTGCGCAGGACCGTGAAGCCGCCCGCGATCTCTCCCAACACGTCGGTGTCGTCGAAGATCGCGCGCAATCCGCCGTTCCCGCGGGCCGCGCCTTCGAAGGTGGTCTGCCAATAGCCGAAGGCCGCGACGTCGACCTGGCCCGACCGCAGCACCTGTTCAAGCTGCGGCCCCGGAACGGTCACGAGGTTGGCCGCGTCCTGCGCAAGCCCTTCCTGCCGCAGCCCTTCGCGCACGGTGTAATCCAGATGCGCGCCCAGCGTGTTCACCGCAACAGTCTTGCCTGCGATGTCCGCGATGGACCGGATGGGGCTGTCCTCGAGCACGTAGAAGAGCGACTGGACCTGGTCGTTGATGCCGTTGGTGGGATAGGCCGCGACGAAGTCGTTGCCCCCGATGATCGAGTTCAGGACCGCGGCCGTGGCCGCGCTGCCGATCTCGATCGAGCCGCCGGCTAGGGCCATCAGCGATTCAGGCCCGCCAGAGGCGTAGCCCGCGCTTTCCAGCACGATGCCGGTGCCTTCGAAATAGCCCAGCTCCTCGGCCAGGTCATGGGCGCTGACGCCGCCGTGGCTGGGCATGTAGCGCATCACCACCTCGTCGGCCCAGGCGGGGGCGGAAAGCGCGGTGGAAAGGGCAAGCGAGATCAGGACGTGTTTCATGGCATGTTCCTTTGGATGGGTTGGGTTCAGTCCAGCGACCAGCGGCACAGGCGGCGCTGCAGCAGGACCAGGACGGCATTGGCGGCAAGGCCCAGCGCGGCCATCAGAAGGATGGCGGCGAACATCAGCGGGATCTGGAAATTGTACTGGGCGTTCATCACCTGGAAGCCGATGCCCTTGTTGGCGCCGATCATCTCGGCCGCGATCAGAAGCAGCAGCGCGGTCGTGGCCGACAGGCGCAGGCCCACGAAGATCGCGGGGACGGAGGCGGGCAGGACCACGCGGCGGAACACCTGCACCCGGCCCGCGCCATAGCTTTCGGCCATCTCGATCAGCTTGCGGTCCACCTGCTTGACGCCGCCGACCGTGGCCAGCAGCGTCGGAAACAGCGTGGCCCAGAAGATCACGAAGATCTTCGACGTCTCGCCCAGGCCCAGCAGCAGGATGAACACCGGATAAAGCGCCAGGGCCGAGGTCTGGCGGAACAGTTGCAGGATCGGGTCGAGCGCGCGTTCCACGGGGCGCAACTGGCCCATCAGCAGGCCCAGCGGGATGCCGAGGCCCACGGCGGCGCCAAAGGCCAGCCCGGCGCGCTGCAGGCTGATGGCGATGTCATCGACCAAGGCGCCGCTGGCGATGCCGGTCCACAATGCCCCCAGGATCGCGTCCAGCGGCGGCAGGACGGCGGGGCTGATCCAGCCCAGCTTGCCCGATGCCTGCCACAGGACCAGAAAGGCGATGACCAGGCTGTAGCGCGACAGGAAGGCACGCAAGGGCGGGGCGGGCAGGCCGCGCGCGCGGCGGGCGGGCGTGTCGAGGTTCTGCAGGGTCATGGCCTTACTCCGCCGCCTGGGCTGCCGCACGGGCTACCGCGTGACGGTTGACGGGGAAGGGCAGGCCCAGGTTCTGCCGCAGGGTGCTGCCTTCATAGGCGGTGCGGAACAGCCCGCGCCGCTGCAGTTCGGGGACCACCAGATCGACAAAGTCGGTCAGGCCGGTCGGCAGCCAAGGCGGCAGGATGTTGAAGCCGTCGGCGGCCTCGTTCTCGAACCAGTCCTGCAGCATGTCGGCGACCTGGGTGGCGCTGCCGATGATGGTATAATGCCCGCGGGCCGAGGCGACCCACTGGTAAAGCTGCCGGATCGAGAAGTCGTTGTCGTCCGCGATCTGGCGGATCAGCGCCTGGCGCGACTTCATCCCCTCGGTCGGGGGCGCCGGGGGCAGGGGACCGTCGAGGTCGTAGCCCGACAGGTCCAGCGTGCCGCCCGTCAGCCCGTTCAGAAGGGAAATCCCGTCCTCGGGCAGGATCAGGCTGGTCAGCTCCTCGTATTTCTCGCGCGCCTCGGATTCGGTGCGGCCCACGAAGGGCGATACGCCCGGCATGATCAGGATGTGACCGGGGTCGCGGCCTAGGCCACGGGCGCGGGCCTTGATGTCGCGGTAGAAGTCCCGGGCCGTGTCCAGCCGCTGGTGGGCGGTGAAGATCACCTCGGCCGTGGCGGCGGCAAGGCCGCGCCCGTCCTCGGACTGGCCCGCCTGCACGATCACCGGATGGCCCTGCGGGGACCGGGACACGTTCAGCGGCCCCTCGACCTTGAAGTGCTGGCCCTTGTGATGGGCGCGGTGCAGCTTGGCGCGGTCCAGGAAGGCGCCGCTGGTCTTGTCGCGGATGAAGATGTCGTCCTCGAAGCTGTCCCACAGCTTGCGCACGACATCGACATGCTCGGCCGCGCGGGCGTAGCGGACGGCATGGGGGTGCTGCGTGTCCAGGTTGAAGTTGCGCGCCGCCGCCTCGGTCGCCGTGGTCACGACGTTCCAGCCCGCGCGCCCGCCCGAGATGAGGTCAAGCGAGGCGAACTTGCGCGCGGTGTTGTAGGGTTCCTCATAGGTGGTCGAGGCGGTGGCGATGAAGCCCAGATGCGTGGTCTGCGTGGCAAGCGCCGCGAACAGCGTCACGGGTTCGAACCCCGCGATGCGGGCGGGCCCCCCTTCCGAGGTGCCCCCGGTCGCCAGGCCGTCGGCCAGGAAATAGGCGTCGAACAGGCCGCGCTCGGCCTCGCGCGCAAGCCGGACGTGGAAGTCCAGGCTGACGGCGCCGTCGGCAGGCTGGTCGGGGTGGCGCCAGCTTGCGATATGCTGGCCGCCGCCGGGAAGAAAGGCGCCAAGGCGGATCTTGCGGGTCATGGGATGTTCCTTCAGGCTGCGGTCAGGGCGATGCTGGCGCGTCCGTCGACGCCCACCGGCACATCGCCGTCCAGGGTGATGCGGCGCACCACGCGGTGCGCGTCGCCATAGTCGTTCACCGCGACATGCTGGGTGGCGCGGTTGTCCCAGATCACCACGTCGCCCGCCTGCCAGCGCCAGCGCACGGTGTTTTCCGGCGCGGTGACATGGGCCTGCAGGGTTTCGTAGATCTTCAGCGACTCCTCGCGCGAGAGGCCGACGATCCGTTGCAGGAAGCTGCCAAGCACCAGCACGCGCTCGCCGGTGCGGGGATGGACGCGGACAACCGGGTGTTCGGTCTGGAAGACGGTGCGGGCAAAGACCTCGGCATGGTATCTGCGGTCCTGCTCGCTGGCCCTGGGGCGCTGCGCGGCATAGTCGTAGTCGTTGGAATGGACCGCGCGCAGGCCGTCGGCCAGGGTCTTCAGCGCAGGCGGCAGGTCGTCATAGGCGGTCGCGGTGTTGGCCCAGATCGTGTCGCCGCCCACCGGCGGGATCACCACGCCGCGCAGGACCGAGGCCTTGGGATAGGCGGGCACGAACGTCACGTCCGTGTGCCAGCGGTCCGCCCGCCCGCCGCCCCGGCTGCCGTCCAGTTCCAGGATCGAGGCCGTGCCCTGCACCACGGCCTGCGTGGGGTGGGGCGCCAGGTCGCCCAGGCGGCGGGCGAACGCCTCTTGCGCGGCATCGTCCAGGTGATGCTGGCCGCGGAAGAACAGCACCTTGTGGCGCAGAAGCAGCGCCTCGATGTCCGACAGGATCGCGTCCGGCAGGTCGGCGGACAGCGAAAGGTTGCGGATCTCGGCCCCGATGCGCGGGGTGACCGGCAGCACGTCGGCGGCGGGGATCGCGGCGGGAAAGGTTTCGTGACGGGTCATGGGTTTGTTCCTTGGGCGTCAGGCCGCGACCGACAGGGCCGGGTTGTCGCGGCGGACAAAGGGGGCGAACTGATCGACGGCGCGGTCCAGCCGTTCAAGCAGCGCGGCCGAGGAGGGGAGGCCGTCCGCGAAATCGGCGGCGCTGGCATAGACGCCGGTGGGCAGGGTGGCCGTCTCGAAAAAGCCGAACAAGGGGCGCAACTGGTGTTCGATGACCAGGGCGTGCCGGTCGCCGCCGCCGGTCGCGGTCAGCAGCACGGGCTTGCCGCGCAGGGCCGCCGGATCGATCAGGTCGATCAGGTGCTTGAACAGGCCGGAATAGCTGCCCTTGTAGACCGGGCTGCCGATGACAAGCGCGTCGGCCGACAGGATCGTCTCGACGATCTTGCGGGCAAGCGGGTCCAGGTCTCCGGTGGATGCGGCCTGGCCCAGGCTTGGCTGCAGATCGCCCAGGTCATAGGTCGAGGCCAGCGCGCCATGGCGTCCGGCCGCCAGGGCCACGGCATGATCGACCAGGGCGCGGGTCTTCGAGGGGCGGCTGAGACTGCCGGCAAGACCGGCAATGCGGAATGTCATGGGGGTGTCTCCGTATCACGACTGTCTTTGTCGATATTTACGGCCGGGGCAGCTTTTGGCGATTCCAAAGATCGGGTCGAAAAGGGAAGCATCCTGTCGCCCGACCTGCCCGGGGCAGAACCCGCGTTTCATCGCCGCCTGGGAACATTCGGGAGGGAACGGGGTTGCCCCGCAGGGGCATCGGCAAGGACAGGTGTGACATGGCGGACCGATCCTGGATCATGGCGGGCGCAACCCTGGGTTTCGCCCTGGGCGGCTTTTTCGACGGCATCCTGCTGCACCAGATCCTGCAATGGCATCACCTGCTCAGCCTGGTGCCCGCCGTGACCGAACTGCGCACCCAGGTCATGTGGGACGGCTATTTCCATGCGCTGATGTATGGGATCGCAGCCCTTGGCCTGTGGCTGCTGTGGCGGACCGGGCGCGGCTCGCCCTTGCCGGGGCGGGGTCTGGCAGGCGCGGCGCTGATCGGCTTTGGCGCCTGGCATGTCGTCGATACGCTGTTGTCGCACTGGATCCTGGGCATCCACCGCATCAAGGTGGACAGCCCCAACCCCTTATTCTGGGACCTGCTGTGGCTTGTGGTCTTTGGCCTGTTGCCCGCCGCGCTGGGGTTGCGGCTGCTGCGCGGCACGGGCGGCGGCCTGTCGCGGCGCGGATCGCGGGTGGCGGGGCTGTTTCTGTCGCTTGTCACCCTTGGGGCCGGCGCGATCGCCCTGCGGCCGCCGCCGGACCAGCCGCTGACCGCCGCGGTGTTCCGCCAGTCGCTGGGCCAGGCGGGGATCGACGCCGTGCTGAAGGAAGCGGGTGCGGAGCTGGTCTGGACGGACGGAAACGGGGTCGTGCTGATCGACCTGCCGCAGGGACGCAAGTGGCACCTCTATCGCCGGGGCGCGCTTCTGGTCAGCGGCGCGGGCCTGCCGCCCGGCTGCTTCAGCTGGTCCGCCGCATAGAGGGGCCAGCCGACCATCCACCGGCACATCCAGCGCCACTTTCCAGGTCGCCGCGTCCCGCCTGACCGACCCGCGCGACGGCAGCCCCGTTCATGGCTTCCATCTTCCGGAGAATGTCCGATGCAAGCCGCACGATGACTGTCCGTCCCTCACGCCCTTGCCGAGGTCCACGAGGTCGAGATGCTGAACCGCAATGACCAGGGCCGATGATCCACGAGCCGCGCTTCCTGCCCATCCGGCCCGGCGATGACGTGCAGCCCGAGGACCTGCCCGACAGGGTCGGCCGATCGGTTCGAGACGATCATGGACGCCCTTGAAGTCCGGGCCTGACCCGGCCTAGAGCCTGCCCAGCAACTCCGCCTTCTTCGCGTCGAATTCGGCCTGCGTCAGAACGCCCCGCGACAGCAGCGCATGAAGCTGCTCGATGGTGGCGGTGATCGACGCTTCGGCCCGAGGAGGATCGGCCTTTGCCGGGCCGAGGTCCGGGCCGGTCGATCCCTTGGACGCTTCCGGGGGAAGATCGGCGGGGCTCAGGCTGTCCAGCGAGACAGGCCCGTGCTGGCTGTTGAAGGCCAGCGACCCGTCCGTGCCCTGCTGCTGGGACACGCCGCCGATCCGGTGGTCGCCCGTGTCGTAAAGGACGGTCCGCCCGCCGCGCCTGACCGCAAGCCGGCGGGTGGCGGGAAAGACCGCATAGCTCGTGCCGCCCTGCGATCCGGCCGCGGACGGCACCCCCAGCGATGCCGGCCATTCCGACGCGGCGGCGTCGTCCGTTTCCGGCCGTGCCTGCGCCACCTGTCCCGCCAGGTGCGACAGGTCGCCGATCAGCGCCTCGACCCGCGCCTTCAGGCCGTTGTCGAACATGGCGCCGATCATCAGCATCCCTCCGGACCATTGGCCCATGCCGCCGAATTCGGAATGGTCGAACTGCGCCTGCGTGCCTCCCCCCCTTGCCAGCGACAGCAGCATCGCCTCGGCCGCGGCGGGGCTGAAGCCGTGCCGATGCGCTATGGCGGCAGCGCGTCGGCGGTGTTCGTCCGTCAGGTGCATCTCAAGGCCTCCGATCCTGGTGCGCCCTGTCAGGACGGACCTGCCGGGCGGCATTGTCAAGGGCCGGGCGGCGGGGCTACCTGCCCATCCTGCGCCGTTCCGCCAGCACCGCCTGGAAGTTCGACAGCAGGATGATCGCCCCGCCCAAAAACACCCACAGGTCGATGGCCTCGGCATAGAAGGCGAAGCCGACCAGGGCGGCCAGCGGCACGCGCAGGAAGTCGACGGGAATCAGGATCGAGGCGTCAAGCCGCCGCAAGGCCTGCGCCATGCCGTAATGGGCCGACAGCGCCCCCAATCCCGCCAGCAGCATCCAGGGAATGTCGGCGATCGACACGGGCCGCCAGTCGGTCAGCGCCGCGGCCAGGCCCAGCGGCAGCTGGATCAGGATCATCCAGACGACGATCGCGCCGGGCGAGGCATGGCGCGTCAGCCGCTTCACCAGGATCATCGACAGCCCGTATCCCGCCGCGGCGATCAGCACCAGCGCGGCCGCCGGATCGACCATGGCGATGCCGGGGCGCACGATCACCTGGACGCCCAGGAACCCGCCCGCCGTCGCCAGCAGGCGCGGCCCCGTCAGGCGTTCCTTCAGCAGCAGCCAGGCGAACAGCGTCACCCAGATCGGCATGGTGAATTCCAGTGCGAAGACCGAGGCCAAGGGCAGCAGCACCACGCCGATGGTCCAGAAATACTGTGCGGTGAAATGGATCAGGTTGCGCCACAGGTGCAGGCGGATCTGCGCGGCGCGCCGGACCTCGGGCCACAGGCTGCGGCCGACCGCCAGGATCACGAACAGCCCGACAAGCGCGCGAAAGAACAGGACCTGCCGGATCGACAGGGTCGCGGCCAGTTCGCGCGATCCCACCGACATGCCGATGAAGGACCCCATGGCCAGCGCCATCCAGGCCAGCCCGTGCAGGAACTGGCGGTTGTCGGCCACGGCAGGCTAGGTGATGTCGGACATCTCGTCCCCTCCCGGAAAACCGCCGGACCATAGGCCGAAGCCGGGCGGGGCGAAAGAGGGGGGCCGACAAACAAAAGGCCCGCCGATGGCGGGCCGGGTCGGTCATGCTGCCTTGTTCGGATCAGGCGCGCGACATGGCGGCCATCGCGGCGCCCGTCGGCTCGATCCCCAGGCGGCGCAGGTCGGCCTGGGCGGGCACGTGGTGCGAACGCACGGCGGCCGAAGCGGAAATCGCGGCATCCATCACGTCCAGGAACGCGCGGAGGCGGATCATGGCGTTGCGGAGGGCGGTCATGGCAGGTCTCTCTTTCTGTCCTTGGTTGACAAGGGGAAGATGGGCCTTTCCCCGCCATGCCGCAACGCAGCATTTGTGCAGATCCGTCATGCCGACCTTGCATGGGTCGCGGTCAGTTCGTCGCCCGTCCGCAGGACCGCCGCCAGCGCCGCGTCGATGTCCTCGTCCGTGGTGCGGTGGTTGCAGATCGCCGCCCGCAGCCCGTGCTGGCCATGGACCGTGGTGTCCGAGAAGGCGGCGACCCCCTGTTCCTGCAGGCGCATCATGATCTCTCCGTTCAGCGCGGCCAGGGCGGCGGGGTCCAGCCCGCCGGGATCATGGCGGAAGCAGACGATGTCCAGCGTGACCGGCGACAGCCGCACCAGCCGGGGATGGGCGTCGATCCTGTCCGCCATGCGCCGCGCCTGGTCGATGTTGCGCCCGATGATCCGGCCGAACCGCGCGGTGCCGTGTTCGCGCAGCATCATCCAGACCTTCAGCGCCCGGAACCCGCGAGAGGTCTGGACCCCCAGATCGAACAGCCAGCCCCCCGCCGCGATCCCGCGCAGGGCCGGGTCCAGGTATTCGGAATGCAGCGCGAAGCTGCCCAGGTGGGCGGCCGCGTCGCGCACCAGCACGCAGCCCGCCTCGAAGGGAACGTGCAGGCTCTTGTGCGGGTCCAGGGCCAGGCTGTCGGCGCGCTCGATCCCGTCCAGCAGGGGGGCGTGGCGGGGCGACAGCCGGGCCAGGGCGCCGATGCAGCCATCGACATGGAACCACAGCCCTTGGTCGCGGCACAGGTCGGCCAGGGCGGGCAGGGGGTCGATGGCCCCGGTGTTGACGGTGCCCGCGCTGGCGATGACGCAGGCGGGCTGCCAGCCGCCGGTGCGATCCTCGGCGATGGCTTGCGCCAGGGCCGCCATGTCCATGCGGCAGTCGGGGCCGGTCGGGACGCGCCGCAGGGCGCGGTTGCCCAGGCCCAGCAGCTCCAGCGCCTTCTGATGGCAGCCATGCACCTGGTCCGAGGCGTAGAAACGCAGGGGCCGGGGCAGGGCGGCCACGCCCCCCTCGCGCAGGTCCACGCCCGCCATGCGGTTCCGCGCCACCGTCAGGCCGATCAGGTTGGCGACCGACCCGCCGCTGGTCAGCGTGCCGCTGGCGCCTTCGGGAAAGCCCATGATCTGGCGCAGCCAGTCGATCACCTGCCGTTCGCAGTCGGCGGCGGCATGGTTGCCCCCGCCCAGGTTCGACCCGTCGGCGGCGGCTAGGAAATCGGCCAGGGCCCCCGTCAGGCTGGAGGCGCCCATGTACCACATCCAGAACCGGGGATGCGTGTTGCCCATGGGATAGTCCAGCACCGTGTCCCAGGCCTGATCCACCACCTGGTCGAGAGGCGTCGGCGCCACCGGCAGCGGCTGGCGCAGGCTGTCCCGCACCGCTTGCGGGACCGGCCGCCACACGGGGCGGTCGCGCAGGGCGGCGGTGCGGGCGATGGCCCGGTCCACCGCCCGGTGGGCGATGCGGGAAAATTCGCCCCAGTCAGCGGGGTCCAGCGTTTCCATGGCCGTCATCCCATCTGATAGCCGGGCGTCGATTCGGACAGGGCGCGTTCCTCGTCGTCCATGTCCTCGGGGATGTTCTGGAACAGCGGCGTGGACAGGTAGCGCTCTCCCGTGTCGGGCAGCATGGCCAGGATCACCGTGCCGGGGTCCGACCTTTCCGCGATTCCCATGGCCACCGCGAAGGTCGATCCGCCCGACACGCCGGTCAGGATGCCTTCCTGCGCCGCAAGCTTGCGCGCCCAGGCCGTGCCGTCCGCGCCCGAGACGGGGATCAGCTCGTCATAGCCGCCGTTGTCCAGCGCCTCTTGCAGGACATAGGGGATGAAGTCGGGGGTCCAGCCCTGGATCGGATGCGGTTCGAAGGCCGGGTGGCTGGCGGCGGGGGCGTGGTCGGGGCCGCGTTCCTGGGGCGTGCCGCTGCCGACAAGCGCGGCGTTCGCGGGCTCGCTCAGCACGATCTTGGTGTCGGGGCGTTCACGGCGCATGACGCGGGACAGTCCCGTCACCGTGCCGCCGGTGCCGTATCCGGTGACGATGTAGTCCAGCCGACCGCCCGCGAAATCGCCCAGGATTTCCTGCGCCGTGGTGGATTCGTGGATGTCGGCGTTGGCCTCGGTCTCGAACTGGCGGGCCAGGAACCAGCCGTGCTTTTCCGCAAGCTCCACCGCCTTGTTGTACATGCCGGTGCCCTTCTGCGCGCGGGGCGTCAGGATGACCTTGGCGCCCATCATCCGCATCAGCCGCCGCCGCTCGACCGAGAAGCTGTCGGCCATGGTCACGACCAGCGGATAGCCCTTCTGCGCGCAGACCATGGCCAGGCCGATGCCGGTGTTGCCGCTGGTCGCCTCGACCACGGTCTGGCCGGGGCGCAGGGTGCCCGCGCGCTCGGCCGCCTCGATGATGTTCAGGGCCAGGCGGTCCTTGACGGATGCGGCGGGATTGAAGAACTCGGCCTTGACGTAGATCGTGACGCCCTCGGGCGACAGGTTGTTGACGCGGATGGTCGGCGTGTCGCCCACCGTGTCCAGGATGCTGTCATACAGCCTGCCGCGTCCTTTGGTGGTCCTGATGGTGTCTGACATGAACGGCTACTCCTCAGCGAAACTGGCGGCATCATAGCCCGGCAGACGCCGAAAAGCTTGATGCAGGCATGAAGAAATCATGCAGAACGCCCCCGTTCGGCGCTATACTGGCGCATGATCTACCGGTTCGGCGATCACCAACTGGACGACCAGCGGTTCGAGCTGCGGCGGAAGGACACGCCCATCCCGGTCGAGCCGCAGGTGTTTCTTGTGCTGCGCGAACTCTTGCGCGCGGGCGGGCGTCTGGTCGGCAAGGACGAACTGGCCGACGTGGTCTGGGGCGGCGCGGTGTCGGATGCCAGCATCGCCAGCCGCATCCGCGCCGCCCGCGCCGCCCTGGGCGACGACGGCGAGCGACAGGCCGTGATCCGCACCGTGCATGGCCGGGGCTTCCGGCTGATGCAGCCGGTCAGCGCCGTCCCGCAGGCGGGCGCCGCCCCCGGCGCGCCCTCGCTGGCGGTGCTGCCCTTCGGGACCGCCGGCCTGCCGCCCGATCGCGCCATCCTGACCGAGGCCTTGGCCCACGAGATCCTGCGCGCCTTGTCGCGGCTGCGCTGGCTCACGGTGATCGCGCGAGGATCGTCCTTCCGCTTTGGCCGCGCCGATGGCGGCCTGTCTGCCATCGGCGCCCGGCTTGGGGCGCGCTATCTGCTGACCGGCACGGTCGAGCTGTCGGGCGACATCCTGACCGTCAGCCCCGAACTGGTCGAGGCCGAAGGCGCCCGCATCCTCTGGGCGGACCGGCTGTCCGCGCCCCTGGACCGGCTGGCCGAGTTGCAGGCGACCATCGTCGCCGCGCTGTGCACGGCGCTGGAACTGCACGTTCCCCTGAACGAGGCGCACCTTGCCGAAGGGCGCGACATCGAAAGCCTGGATGCCTGGGCCAGCTATCACCTGGGACTGCGACAGATGTTCCACTTCACCGCCGAGGGAAACCGGCGCGCGGCGGAATGCTTCGGCCAGGCGATCCGGCTGGACCCCGGCTTTGCGCGCGCCCATGCCGGGCTGTCCTTCACCAGCTTCCAGGATGCCTTCCTGCGCTATGGACCCGACCGTGACCGGGCGGCCTGTGCGGCCCGCGCCCATGCGGAACGCAGCCTGGAACTGGACCCGCTGGACCCGTTCGGGGCCTTCACGCTGGGCCGGTCCTACTGGCTGACGGACCAGATCGACGTGGCCTCGGGCTGGCTGGCGCGGGCGACGGACCTGAACCCGAACTACGCGCAGGGCTTCTATTGCAAGGGAATCCTGGCGACGATCCTGGCGCGCCGCGACCAGGCGGAGGAGGGGGTGGACCGCGCCCTGCGGCTGTCCCCGCTGGACCCGCTGCTGTATGGGATGTTCGGCACGCGCGCCCTGTCGCTGCTGCAGGGCGATGACCCCGCCTGCGCGGCGGACTGGGGTGACAGGGCTGCATCGGCGCCGCACGCGCATTTCCTGATCGGCATGATCGCCATGGCCGCGAACGGACTGGCCGGGCGCACTGGTCAGGCCGAAAGCTGGGGCCGCCATGTCCGCGTCCTGCGCCCCGATGCCAGCCGAGAACTGTTCTTCACCGCCTTTCCGCTGCGCGACGACGGCGCACGGCAGCGGATCGGGGCGGAACTGGCGCGGCGCGGCTTCGCCTGACACGAAAAGGCCCCGGCGATGCGGGGCCTTTCCTTCAGTCCTCGTCCGAGGCGAGCTGGTTCAGCACCGCGCCCTTGCCGCGCGCCCGCAGGATCAGGGGCACGATCAGCGCGATGGCCGACAAGGCCAGCAGCGTGGCCGAGACCGGCGATCCGACCAGCGTCGTCAGGTCGCCCTGGCTGATCGACAAGGCACGGCGCAACTGCTGTTCGGCCATCGGCCCCAGGATCAGGCCCACCACGACGGGCGCGATCGGATAGCCGTAAAGCCGCATCCCGTAGCCCATGACGCCGAAGATCAAGAGCATCGACAGTTCCACGGGCGAGGGGTTCGCGCCGATGGTGCCCAGCGTGGCGAAGACCAGGATGCCCGCGTAAAGCCAGGGGCGCGGGATGGTCAGCAGCCGCACCCACAGCCCGATCAAGGGCAGGTTCAGCACCAGCAGCATGAAGTTCGCGATCAGCAGGGACGCGATCAGGCCCCAGACCAGTTGCGGGTTGGTGGCAAACAGCAGCGGCCCTGGTTGCAGCCCGAACTGCTGGAAGCCCGCCAGCATGATTGCCGCCGTGGCCGTGGTGGGCAGCCCCAAGGTCAGCAGCGGCACCAAGGTGCCTGCGGCCGAGGCGTTGTTGGCGGCCTCGGGGCCCGCCACGCCCTCGATGGCGCCGTTGCCGAATTCCTCGGGGTGCTTCGACATCTTCTTTTCCGTCGCATAGGACAGGAAGGTGGCGATGTCCGCGCCCCCGGCGGGCATGGCGCCGATGGGAAAGCCGATGATCGTGCCGCGCAGCCAGGGCTTCCAGGAGCGCGCCCAATCGCGCGCCGTCATCCAGACCGATCCCTTGACGGCGATCACCTCGTCATCGACGGCGTTCCGCTGGCCCGCGACGAACAGCGCCTCGCCCACGGCGAACATGGCGACAGCCAGCGTCGTGACCTCGATCCCGTCGAGCAACTGCGGCACGCCGTAGGCCAGCCGGGCCTGCCCGGTCAGCTGGTCGATGCCCACCAGCGCCAGCGCCAGGCCGATGAAGAGCGAGATCAGGCCCTTGCGCGCGCTTTCCCCGAAGGCCGAGGACACGGTGACAAAGGCCAGCACCATCAGCGCGAAATAGTCGCGCGGGCCGAAGACCAGGGCCAGCTTCACCACAGTCGGCGCGACAAAGGCCAGCAGGACCGTGGCGGCAAGGCCCGCGATGAAGGACCCGATGGCGGCAGTGGCCAGCGCGGGCCCGCCGCGCCCCGCCCGCGCCATCTTGTTGCCTTCCAGCGCGGTCACGATGGACGCGCTTTCGCCCGGCGTGTTCAGCAGGATCGAGGTCGTGGACCCCCCATACATCCCGCCGTAGTAGATGCCCGCGAACATGATCAGCGACCCGGCGGGGTCGAGGCCATAGGTCACAGGCAGCAGCAGGGCCACCGTCAGCGCCGGGCCGATGCCCGGCAGCACGCCCACGGCGGTGCCCAGCGTCACGCCGATCAGCGCGTAAAGCAGGATCATCGGGTCAAGCGCGACCGACAGGCCCTGCAGCAGGAAATCGAATGTGTTCACCCAGGCGTCCCCCGGAACAGGCCCCAGACCAGCCCTTCAAGCGGACCGGCGGGCAGGCTGAGCTTCAGAAGCCCGGCGAAGATCAGATAGACGGCCAGGGCGAAGGCGATCCCCACCGGCACGGTCAGCAACAGGTTGCGCTTGCCGAAGGCCCGCGCCGTCGCGGCGAACAGCAATCCCGTGGCGATGGAAAAGCCCACCGTCGTCAGCAGCGCCAGTTGCGCCGCCAGCCCGCCCACGATCCACAGGACGGGGCCGGCGTTCTGCGGCTCGCGTTCGGACTTGCCGGACCGGAAGGCCTCGATGGCCGACCACAGCGACAGGCCCGCCAGGCCCACCGCGATCCAGCGCGGCACGTCGGCGGGACCCACGCCGGCATAGCCGCCCGCCTGCGGCAGGCGCGCGGCGTCCGTCCAGATCACGACGGCGAGGACGGCGAGGATGACGGCGACGACAAGCGTCGCCCCATCGGGGCGACGCGTTCCGGGGGTGGACCCGCTCATTTCACCAGACCGATGTCCTTGAGGATCGTCTCGATGGCGGCGATGTCCTTGTCCAGCTGTGCCTGGAAGTCCGCGCCCGCCAGATAGGTGTCGGCCCATCCCTTGGTGGCCAGCGCGTCCTGCCAGGTCTTGGACTGCGCCATCTTCTCGATATCGGCGGCGATGGCGGCCTTCTGCTCGTCGGTGATGTCCGGCGCGGCGGCGACCATGCGCCAGTTCTGCATCGACACGTCAAGCCCCGCTTCCTTCAGGGTCGGCGCGTCCACACCCTCGATCCGTTCGTCCGACGACACGGCAAGGATGCGCAGCGTGCCCGCGTCGGCCTGTGCCTTGAACTCTCCCAGCGAGGAAATACCCGCCGTCACCTGGCTGCCCAGGATCGCGGCCAGGGCCTCGCCGCCGCCGGAATAGGCAATGTAGTTGATCTTGGTGGGATCGACGCCCGCCGCCTTGGCGATCAGGCCGACGGCGATGTGGTCCGCGCCGCCCGCCGAGCCGCCGGCCCAGCTGACCGCGCCGGGATCGGCCTTCAGCGCCTCGATCAGGCCGTTGATGTCCTTGATCTCGGACGCGGCGGGAACCACGATGGCCTCATACTCGCCGGTCAGGCGGGCGATGGGCGTCACGTCGGCCAGCGACACGGGGCTGGCGTTGGTCAGGATCGCGCCGACCATCACATAGCCGCCCACGATCAGCTGGTCGGCCTTGCCCTGACCCGAGGCCACGAACTGCGCCAGGCCCACGGTGCCGCCCGCGCCCGGCACGTTCTGGACCTGCACGGTGTCCGAGATGCCTTCGGCCTGCAGGGCTTCCTGCATGGTGCGGGCGGTCTGGTCCCAGCCGCCGCCGGGCGCCGCCGGGGCGATGATGGTGTAATCCTCGGCATAGGCCGGAACCGCCAGGGCGGCCGCGATCAAACCCGCGAAAAGGGTGTGCTTCATGTCTTTCATTCCTCCCGAATGCGCATAGCGCGGGCCGGACCCTCCAGCCCGGATGGGGCGACAAAACACCAAGAACCTGTCACCAAGCTGACATGAGCGCCCAGAAAAAGCCACGGCGCCCGTGACAAGTCCGCAGTCGGGGGGCTACATCACCGCGCCGATCTGCCAGGGCACGAATTCGTTGCGGCCATAGCCCAGGTCCTCGGACTTGGTCTTTCGCCCCGATGCGACGGCCAGGATGGTGTCGAAGATCTCGGCGCCCTTTTCCTCCAGCGACACGCCATCGACGATGTCGCCGCAGTTGATGTCCATGTCGCCCTCCATCCGCTGGAACAAGGGCGTGTTGGTCGCCAGCTTGATCGAGGGGACGGGCTTGCAGCCATAGGCCGATCCGCGCCCGGTGGTGAAGCACAGCACGTTGGCCCCGCCCGCCACCTGCCCGGTCGCGGCCACCGGGTCATAGCCGGGCGTGTCCATGTAGACGAAGCCCTTGCGGTCGATGCGTTCGGCGTATCGGTAAACGCCGCGCAGGGTCGCCGTGCCGCCCTTGGCGACCGCGCCCAGCGACTTTTCCAGAATCGTCGTCAGCCCGCCCGCCTTGTTGCCGGGCGAGGGGTTGTTGTTCATCTCGCCCCCGTTGCGGGTGGTGTAGTCCTTCCACCAGGCGATCAGATCGACGATCTTCTGGCCGATTTCCGGCGTCTCGGCGCGGCGGGTCAGCAGGTGTTCGGCGCCGAAGATCTCGGGCGTTTCGGACAGGATCGCGGTGCCGCCCTGGCGCACCAGGGTGTCGGCGGCGACGCCCAAGGCGGGATTGGCCGTCAGGCTGGAATAGCCGTCCGACCCGCCGCATTGCAGCGCCAGCGTCAGTTCGGATGCGGGGACCGGCTCGCGCCGAGCCCTCGCCGCGACGGGCAGCAGGTCGCGCAGGCGCGCCACGCCCGCGTCGATGGTGCTGCGGGTGCCGCCGCTGTCCTGGATGGTCAGCGACTGGAAGTGATCCCCTTCGCAGATGCCGTAGGTGTCCTTCAGGCGCGCGATCTGGAACACCTCGCAGCCCAGGCCCACCAGCAGCACGGCGGCGAAGTTGGGGTGGCTGGCATAGCCCCATTGCGTGCGCGCCAGCAGGTCGAAGCTTTCGCCCTGGGAGGCCATGCCGCAGCCCTGCCCGTGCGGCAGGGCCACGATGCCGTCGATGTCCGGGTGATCGTCCAGCATCCCCGACCGCACCGCCTGGTCGGCGATGTAATCGACCACGGTGGCCGAACAGTTCACCGACGACAGGATGCCGATATAGTTGCGCGTGCCTACGCGGCCGTCGGGGCGGCGGAACCCTTGGAAATGCGCCGGAACCTCGCCTTGGCGCAGGCCTTCCGGGCCCCGGCCTCGGAGGAGAAGGCGTAGTCGCGTTCGAAGTCGCCGCCCATGGAAACGTTCTGTTCGTGGACCCAGTCGCCGGGGGCGATGTCAGTGCTGGCAAAGCCGATGATCTGGCCGAACTTGCGGATCGGCTGGCCCGAGGGGATGGCCCGGCTGGCGATCTTGTGGCCGCGCGGGATGCGGCGGCTGGCGCGGACGCTGCCCTCGACCGGCGTTCCTTCGCGCAGCTCGGCGATCGCGATGACGACATTGTCCGCTTCGTTCAGTCGCAGGATCTGCGGCTTGTCCATGGCTGGTTCCCCCCGGTGCCCCATGCACGGGACAGGCCGAGTTAAGGGGGCGCGGGCCGCGCGCGTCAATCCCCCCGGATGGCGCGGCGCCAGCGTTCGATCAGGCGGGCGCGCTTGGCCTGGTCCAGATAGACCAGCAGGCCGGGGCTGACGGGGACGGGACGCAGTTGCGCGCCAAGCGCCGCCTGCATGGTCCGGGCGCTGTTGTCGTCGGCCACCTCGAGGCTGACGGCCGGAAGGCGCAGCTTTTCGGCCAGGATCGTCTGGCCCGCCCTGGACATGAAGAAGCCCAGGAAGCGCGCGCCCAGGTCCGGCCGGGCGGCGGCGCGCGGCACCAGCCCCACGCGAGAAACGACGACCGTGAAGTCGCGCGGCAGCACCATGCCCACGTCGGGGTGGTCGCGCGCCCAGTCCGCGGCATAGGAGCCGAGGATGTTGTAGCCGATCAGCAGCCGCCCGTCCGCCACGCGGTCGAGGATCTGCCGGCTGGTCGGGAACTGCCGCACGCCCGCCCGGCCCATGGCGCGGATCACCGACCAGATGTCGGGAAAATGTTCCTGGTCGCGGGCCAGGAACAGGTAGCCCACGGCGGACCCTTCGATGTCATAGGTACCCACGCGCCCCCGGACCGCCGCGCCGCCGCGGGCCAGCCAGTCCACAAGCTCGAACCGGGACGACGGCGGGGCGCGGTCGCGAAAGGCCGGGCGGTGATACACCAGCACTGCGGGCTCGAAGGTCAGGGCATAGGCGGTGTTGCGCCAGTTCGCCCAGCGGGGCCAGCCGGGGCTGTCGGGGGTGATCGCTTCGCGGGCATAGCCGTCATTGGCCAGCTTGATCTGCAAGTCCATGGCCGAGGAGAACGCGAAATCCGCCGTGGTCTTCCCCGCATCGGTTTCCGCGACGATGCGGTCGTTCAGCTCTCCGGTCAGCAGTTCCTCGTAATGGACGGCGATGTCGGGGTTCTGGCCCTGGAAGCCCGCGATCAGCGGGGCGGCCAGGTGGTTGTCGAGCGACGAATAGATCGTCAGGACCTGGTCCGGCGCCCCCGATGGCGCGTCATACACGAACATCTCGGCCCGGCCCGGTGCGGCAGGCAGGATCTGGACAAGCAGGGCCAGGGCAAGCGTCAGGCGCGGGATCATGGGTCCATGATGGCAGCGCCGCCGCCGGTTCACAACGTCGTTCCGCGCGGCTATCCTGCGGCCAAGGGGGACGGCAATGCGGCTTTTGCTGGTCGAGGACAATGAACAGCTTGCCGAGGCGTTGCAGACCCTGCTGGCGGGCGCGGGCCATGCCGTGGACCGGGTGGCCGACGGCGCCTCGGCCGAGGCGCTGGCTGCGGCCGAACGCTTCGACCTGATCATCCTGGACCTGAACCTGCCGCAGATGGACGGGCTGTCGGTGCTGCGCCAGTTGCGGGCGCGGAACAACCAGGCGGCGGTGCTGATCCTGACCGCGCGGGGCGCCCCCGAGGACCGGGTTCGCGGGCTGGACCTGGGCGCCGACGACTACATGGTCAAGCCCTTCGACATCGGAGAGTTCGAGGCCCGCGTCCGGTCCCTGCTGCGGCGGCAGGCGGGGCTGCGCGCGGCGGTCGTGACCGTGGGCAACGTCACGCTGGACCTGGCCGCGCGGCGCTTCACCGCCGGGGGCGTGGCGCTGGACCTGCCCGCCCGCGAACTGGCGCTGCTGGAACTGCTGTTCATGCGCGCGGGCAAGGTCGTGACCAAGGACGCCATCGTGCAGTCGCTGACCAGCCTGGACGACAGCCTGTCCGAAAACGCCATCGAGCAATATGCCAGCCGCCTGCGCCGCAGGCTGGCGCCCCATGACGTGCACCTGCGCACCGCGCGCGGCATCGGCTATTACATCGACAGGTCGGCCTGATGGGATCGCTGCGGCGCCGGCTGCTGGGCTGGCTTCTGGCGGCAACCGCTGTGCTGGGCCTGCTGGCCCTGGCCGACACCTGGCGCGAGGCCGTGACAACCGCGACCCGCGTGTCCGACAGGGTTCTGGCCGGATCGGCGCTTGCCATCGCCGAACGGGTCACCGTGGACGAGGATCGGGGCCTGCAGGTGGACATCCCCTATTCCGCGCTGGAGATGCTGACCTCGACCGCGCAGGACCGAGTGTTCTATCGCGTGGATGGTCCGCTGGGTTTCCTGACCGGCTATCCCGACCTGATGCCTGCCGCCACCGACCGGGACGGGCGCGGCTTCGCGGACAGCGTCCATGCGGGCGAACGGGTGCGCGTCATCACCCTGGCGCGCACGGTGTCCACCGGCGTCGAGTCGATCCCCTTCGCCGTCACCGTCGCGGAATCGACGCTGGCGCGGCGGGACCTGGCGCGGTCGATCCTGATCCGGTCCGCGCTGCGGCTGTCGGGCATGATCCTGGGCGCCGCGCTGATCGTCTGGATCTCGGTTCCGCTGGCGCTTCGCCCGCTGCATCGCCTGGGCCAGGCGATCGCCACCCGGTCGCCCGGCGACCTGTCGCCGATCCGCGAACCCGTGCCCCACGAGGTGCAGGGACTGGTCGAGGCCGTCAATTCCTTCATGGCCCGCCTTGGCACCGCGCTTGACGCGCTGCGGAACTTCACCGGCAATGCCAGCCACCAGTTGCGCACGCCCCTGGCGGTCCTGCGCACGCAACTGGCTTTAGCGGGGCGGGCTGACACGCCCCAGGCCATGCAGGCCGCCATTGCCAAGGGGGACATGGCGCTTGCCCATGCCGAGCGGGTTCTGGCGCAACTGCTTCTGCTGGCGCGCGTCGATGCCGCTCCGGGCCAGGGGGCGCCCTCGGTGGTCGATCTTGACCGGCTTGCCCGCGACCTGACGGGCGAGGCGATCCCCCGCGCCGCCGAAGCCGGCATCGACCTGGGCTTCGAGGGCGAGCCCGCCCGCGTCAGGGCAGAGCCGGTCCTGCTGGCCGAGGCGCTGGCAAACCTGATCGACAACGCGCTGGCCTATGCCGGGCGCGGGGCCGTTGTCACGGTGGGCGTGCGCCGGGACGGCGGTCATGCCGTTCTTGGCGTGACCGACGACGGCCCCGGCATTCCGCCCGAGGCCCGCACCCGGCTTGGCACCCGCTTCAGCCGCAATGCCGGTCAGGCCGAGGGGCTGGGTCTTGGCCTGGCCATCGTGGCCGAGATCGCCGCCCTGTTCGGCGGCAGCCTGACGCTGTCGGAAGGGTCCGGCGGGCGCGGCCTCAGGGCCGAACTGTGGCTGCCACAGGCCTGCGGCGACGACAAGGGCCCCCCGCCGCAAGCGGCAGGGGGCCTCTGATCCGTCGTAATCGCCGGTCAGCGCAGCAGGCTGTCCGCCTGGGCGGCCGTCAGGTAGCCGGTCGCCTGCATCCCGTTGGCCTGCTGCCAGGACGCGATCGCGCCCCGGGTGCCCCGTCCGAAGGAGCCGTCGATCCCGCGGGTGTCATAGCCGCGCCGGGTCAGCGCCGCCTGGATGGCCGCGCGCTGCGACCGGCTGAGGCCGATGTCGTCCTCGGCGCCCGCGACCCCGACGCCCGCCGCGCTGCCCGAGGTACGGCTGGCCGTGCCTGTGCCGCGCAGGATCTCGTTGGCCTGCGCGGTGCTGAGCGATCCGGTCTGCGAATAGCCGCGGTCACGCTGCCACAGGGCCACGGCGCGACGCGTGCCGGGGCCGAAGTTACCGTCGGCGCCGTTGGTGCTGTAGCCCAGCGCGTTCAGTTGCCGCTGGATGTTGATGCGCTGCTGCCGCGTCAGCCCGCTTGTGCCGCCCTGGTAGGGATCGTTGCGGTTGGCGGTGGTTCCGCCGCCCAGACGCTCGATCTGGTCGCGGGCCTGTTCGGAATAGCGCCCGTTCGGGAACTGCTGCAGGTAGGATTGATAGCCCCGCAGCGTGTTGCGGCTTTGCGCCTGTTCGAAGGCGGCCCGGTCCTGTTCCTGCGACAGGTATTCGCGCGCGACACCGCCCACGATGTCGCCCAGATCCTGCGCCTGTGCCGGCGCGGCCAAAGATGCGGCGACAAGCGCCGCGGAAAGCATCGTCCTGACCATCTGATGGCCTCCCATTCGGAATCGTGCCCCGCCCGGGGGCGCCGTAGCTATAGCGCAGAGCAGGTGTTTTCGGTTCCGGCGCCTTTAACCCTGCGGGGTCATGGCCTTGCGCTGGCGATTGCGTTCCAGCCCAAGCTGGCGTTCCCGCCAGATGATGGCGATGCCCGCCCCGATCACCAGGGTCGCCCCGATCAGGACGACGCGGGTCGGCACCTCGCCGAAGACGTACCAGCCGATGGCGATGGCCAGCAGCATCGAGGCATATTCGAACGGCGCCACCAGGGACGCGTCGGCATGGCGATAGGCCGAGGTCAGCAGGATTTGCGCGATCCCGCCCAGGATGCCGCTGCCGACCAGAAGCACGGCGGTCTGCGCGTCCGGCATGACCCAGCCGAAGGGCAGCGTCAGAAGCCCCAGAATCGTCGAGGTGAAGGAAAACCAGAACACGATGGCCGAGGTGCGTTCCTCCTGCACCAGCTTGCGCACGAAGATCTGCGCCAGCGCCGCGCCCACCGCCCCGCCAAGCGCCACGACCGCGCCCAGCATCCGGTAGGGGTCGGGATCGGCATCCAGCCGCAACTGGGGCGACAGGACGATCAGCACCCCCGTCAGCCCGATGCCGACCATGGACAGGCGGAACAGGCGCACATCCTCGTTCAGAAACATCGCGGCGAAGATCACCACCAGCAGGGGGGCCGCATAGCCGATGGCCGTCACCTCGGGAAAGGACAGCAGCGCAAGGGCCGAGAAGTTGAGCGCCATGGCGGCGGTGCCGACGATGCCGCGGTAGAAGTGGCCCAGCGGACGGACGGTGCGCAGGCCCACGCCAAGCTCTCTCCGGACGGCCAGCCAGACCAGGATCACGGGGATCGCGAACAACGACCGGAAGAACACCTGCTGGCCCGCCGGAACCGCGGCGGTCTCCGAGGTCGCCTTGACCATGGCGGCCATGACCGTGAAGATGGCCACGCTGGCGCATTTCAGCAGGATACCCTGCATCGGGTTCTGGTGGGGCATGGGGCAGACCGCCTTTCGGACAGCTTACCGTTAGGCGGCGGCGCAGGGGGGCACAAGGGGCCGCTTGCAGTTCATGCAAAATTCATGGCGCCTAGGCCACAAGGCTGGCGCGAAAGGCGCAAGACTGACGGTCATTCTGCAGGCACGACCTCGGCCGGGCGGGCGTCGGACAGACCGAAATGGGCCAGCCCCTCTAGGACGCCGGCGGCGTGGGCGGCGGTGGCGCGGTAAAGGCCGGGGCGGTCCGCCAGCCGCAGTTCGGCCCAGGCATTGCCCACGACGATGGCCCGGCCCGCCGCCGCCAACATGCAGGCATCGTTGCCGCTGTCGCCCGCCGCCACGCAATCCGCCAGCGTCAGGCCCAGCCGGCGGGCCTCGAACGACAAGGCGCCGACCTTGCCCGCCCGCTGCGGCAGGATGTCGATGAAGCGCCCGTGCGAGGGGATCACCCGCGCGGCAAGCTGCGCGTCGGTCAGCGCGTCCTGGATGGCCCAAGCGTCGGCCTCGGACCCGAACAGGCTGATCTTCCAGCGGCGCTGATCGTGGGGGGCCTGCCAGACGACGGCCATTCCAGACAGCAGCCTGCGGATCGCCTCGGGCTGCCAGTCCCGGCCGATCCATGCGGCGTAGTCGGGGCAAAGCGCCAGCGCGCCGCGCCGGTTCGTGCGCCAGATCTCGGACCCGACCGAGGTGATCATCACCGCCGGTTCCGGTATCGACCAGTCGGCCAGGATGCGCCGCGCCTCGGGAAGGGACCGGCCGGTGGCGATCATGGCATGTTGGCGGCGGCCGCGGGTGCCCGCGATCCATCGCGCGAAGGCCGGTGCCGACTTCGGGCAGCCGGTCAGCGTCCCGTCGATGTCGAAGGCCAGCACCGTCCGGGGCAAGGGTCCGGGGCGCAGCGGGGCGGACTTGCGCGTCAGGCGGCGGCAGACCAGGAAGACCCGCTCTGCCCAGGCGTCCCAGTCGAACCATTGGTGGTTCGCCAGCGCGTTCTGCGACCGGCGCTTCCATTCGTCAGGATCGCCCAGCAGGCGCAGGCAGGCGGCGGCGATCCCGGTTTGGGACTGCGGATCGACCGGCAGCCCGTGGCCGATGGCGCCCAGGATATCGACCGAGGCGCCATGCCGCGCCGCGGCGACCGGCAGGCCGAAACACGCGGCCTCGACCAGGGAGGGGCAGAATGTCTCGTGCAGGGCGGGGCTCACGAGGAGGCCCCCCTGCAGGACGGCCCGGCGGTAGAACTGCGGCACCAGCGCCGCGTCGTGGCAGGGGGCCAGCAGCACCTTGCCGGGCGCGGCCTTCGCCATGGTGGCTAGTTCCGCAAGGACGCCCCGCCGGTCCGGCCCGGCCTTGTCGCCGCAGGACAGGATGACCAGGTTAGCCCTTGTCCGAAGGTCGGCCGACGACAGGAAGGCCTGCATCAATCCGGCAAGGTTCAGCCTTTCGCCCGGCCGGGCGACCGCCAGAAGGAACGGCAGTCCGGGGCGGTCCAGGCCGGATCCCAGCATCCTTGCCGCCGCCTCATCCCCTGATGACAGGGGCAGGCTGATGCCCGGATTGATCCGCCAGACCCGGCCCGCGCTGTCGGGATCAAGGGCGGCCACCTGTCGTTCCGCCTCGTCCTGCGAGGCGGCGATGATGGCGTCGGCGCCGGCGATCGCCCGACGTTCGCGCCCGATGGCGGCATTGGCCTCGCCCGTGGCGCGGCCCTGCGTCCCGGTCCCCGGCAGATGGGGGGTGTAAAGCATCGGGACATGAAACCGTGCCCGCGCCGCAAGACCCAGTTCCGCGGCATCGGCCCCGTGGCAGTGCAGGATGTCGGGCTTGCGCGGCAGATGCGCCAGCAGGTCGAGAAACGCCTCTGCCAGCGCCGGCAGGTCCGCCTCGGACGCCTCCTTTTCGGGACGGGCGTCGGTCGGGCCTTTCAGGCGCAGGATGCGAAGCTTGGGCCCGATCTGCTGGAGGGGGACGTCGTGGCCGGGACCCGGGGCGGGATCGCGGATGAGCCGGGTCAGGATGTCGACGCGCGACACGCCGGGCAGGCGGGCCTGCGCCGCCGCCGCGCCCAGGACATGGGCGATGCGACCTTCGGCGTGCGGGGCCGGGTCATGGCTGATCGGAGGCTGCTCGATGCAGCCGCCAAGGGCGATGTGCATCACATACATCGGAACCTCGTCTCGTGTGGCGGTGCGCAGCGGATCAAGGCCTGCCCCTCGCTGCGACAGTCCAACGTGAGCCGTCGCGCCGGGTTCCGGAAAGGCGGCCGCGGCAAGGCGATCCGATCCGCGTTGCGGGTCGCTTGGGGCCACACGGCTGCAACGCGGGACATGCGGCGGCGAATATGCCGATGGCCGGCCCCGGCGCATATCCCCAAAACGGGGAGTTGAAATGGAATATATGTATTCCAAATATTATGGTAATATTAAAACTGGAATCGAAGACATTTTTTTTTCAGTGTTTCGGCTAATTAAAACCGGCCATTTTTCAGTAGCAAAGGTTGCACAAAATGACAGACGAGACTTCTCCATTTCTCAGGCTCAAGGCGCCCCGTCCCACCGGAAACGTCATCATCGTCTTCGGCGACATTCCCGAGGACGAGCAATTGCGCATTCTGGAAAAGGGATCGCGCAGCATGGGGGCCGGGGCGCAGGCACTTGCCCTGGCCGCGGACGACGTGGCCCGGATCGACACGCTGGATCTGCCGCAGCCCATCCTGATGCGCGGCCTGGGCATCGGCACCATCCACGTGCCCGGACATGCCGGCATCGCGGCGGTCGCCCAGACCTTCCGGGCAGAGGAAGGCGTGAACGAGGCGCGGCCCGAGTTCTTCATGTATGCCATGCCGCCCAGCGTCCTGGCCAGCGACGACCTGTTCCGCACCTGGGGCGTCGCGCGCACCGGGGCGGAAAACAGCCCCTTCACCGGCCGGGGCATCCGGGTCGCCGTTCTGGACACCGGCTTCGATCTTGACCATCCCGACTTCCAGGGGCGCACCATCGTGCATCAAAGCTTCGTCCCGGGCGAGGACGTGATGGACGGGCAGGGCCACGGCACCCATTGCATCGGCACAGCCGCCGGACCCCGGGGCGGCGCCAACCTGCCCCGCTACGGCATCGCGACCGAGGCCGAGATTTACGTGGGCAAGGTGCTGAACAACCGGGGCGTTGGCACCGAGACCGATATCCTGGCCGGCATGGAATGGGCGATCGAGCAGGGGTGCCAGGTCATCTCGATGTCGCTGGGGCGCCCGACCCAGACCGGCGAGAAGCCAAGCGCCGCCTATGAGCGGCTGGGCAGGATGGCCCTTGACCGCGGCGCGCTGATCGCCGCCGCCGCCGGCAACGACAGCACGCGGGAATTCGGCTTTGTCGCGCCGGTGGGGGCGCCCGCGAACTCTCCCTCGATCATGGCGGTGGCGGCGGTCGACGCGTCGGACAATGTCGCCAACTTCTCGTCCGGCGGGATCAACACGAATGGCGGCGAGGTGAACATTGCCGCGCCTGGCGTTTCGGTGTTCTCGTCGGTCCCGCGTCCGCGGCTTTACGATACGCTGAACGGCACCAGCATGGCCTGTCCCCATGTCGCGGGGATCGCGGCGCTTTGGGCCGAATCCGATCCCGGCCTTCGCGGCCAGTCGCTTTGGGATGCCTTGGTGCGGTCCGCCCAGCCGATGTCCCATCCCGCTTCGGATGTCGGTGCCGGCATGGTCCAGGCGCCGGGTGGCGATGAAGCGGCGCCGATCGCCTAGATGGGCCGTGGCCGAACTGCTAGGCTGGGGCATGGCCGCCCGCAGGCTGCGGCGGCGTCAGCAGGAGAACCCCGATGGCCGATGTCACCTACATGATCACCGTGGACGAGGCCCATGTGGATGCCGTGGACGCCATCGCGAAACTGGTCAGCGATCACGGGCTGACCGTGAACCGTGTCGTGAAGGGGGCCGGGGCGATCCAGGCGACCGGCAGCGACACGGATCGCGGCAAGCTTGAAAGCATCGAAGGCGTGATGGAGGTTCGCCCCGAAGGCGTCATCCGCCACCCGCCGATGAACCCCAAGATCCCGCAATAGGCGGCCGGCGGCGGCGACTGTCGCCGCCGTTCCGCGCGGGGACGCGATGCCGCCGGGTCCGATCCTGTTCCGGCGGGACTTCTACAGCCCCGCCGCGATTTCCGTCCGGACCTGGGTCAGCAGGGACCGGACATGCGGGGCGAAGCTGCGCCACACGTCCATGCGGAAGTCGGTCGGGCCGTCGCGCCACAGGATCACGGTCGCGCTGTCAAAGACGGTGCGCGCGGCAGCGCCCACGGGCATGGCCGCGATGTTGCGCGGGCAGCAGGCCGCCAGCAGGTCCAGAACGGCAGGTCCGGACAGGCGCAGGGTGATCTCGCGGTCGCTGATGTCCACCAGGCTGTGCGGCGCGTCCGCATAGGCGGCGCGGGCCGGGGACGCCAGGTCCGTGCCCTCGGGCGCCACGATCAGCCATTCGTCGGGGCCGAGGCACAGCGCCTCGGCACCATTCGCCGCGGCGCGGCTGCCCACGCGGGTCGGCAGGTCCAGCCCAAGCGCCCGGCCCAGCGTTTCGCGATGCGCGGGCTTCACGCGCAGCGACAGGCGCAGGGCGGGGGCCAGGTCCTCGACCACGACGGGCGAGGCGTCGAACTGATGCTTCTGGTTGGTCATCACTGTCTCCTTACGCCTTCAGCCGCGCGTTGTCGGGGTCGTAGAACACGGTCGAGGTGATCCTGGCCTTGCGCACGCCGTCGGGCATGGGGATGAACACCGTCTCGCCCATCTTGTCGAAGCCCCCTTCGATCACCGCCATGGCAATGGGGTGGCCCATGGTGGACTGATAGGACGAGGTGACGTGGCCCACCATCTTCATGGGTTTCGGCTGGTTCGGGTCCAGCACGATCTGCGCGCCTTCCTGCAGCAGGCTGCCGTCCTCGGTCAGCAGGCCCACCAGTTGCTTGCGGCCCTTGGCGACGATGTCGGGACGCGACAAGGAACGCTTGCCCACGAAGTCCTTCTTGGCCTTGCCGATGGCCCAGTCCAGTCCCGCGTCCTGCGGGGTGACGGTGCCGTCGGTGTCCTGGCCCACGATGATGTAGCCCTTCTCGGCGCGCAGGACGTGCATGGTTTCCGTGCCGTAGGGGCAGATGTCGTAGGGCTTTCCGGCCTCCATCAGCGCAGTCCACAGGGTCAGGCCGTGGCGGGCGGGGACGTTGACTTCGAAGCCGACCTCGCCGGTGAAGGACAGGCGGAACAGGCGCGCGGGCAGGCCCGCCACGGTGCATTCCGCGCAGGACATGTGCGGGAAGTCGTCCCAGTCCACGCCCTCAACCAGCGGCTTCAGCATCTTCAGCGCGTTCGGCCCGTTCAGCGCGACCGTCGCCCATTGCTCGGTGGTCGAGGTCAGCCACACGTCTAGGTCCGGCCATTCGGTCTGGAGGTAGTCCTCCATCATCGTCAGCACGCGCGCCGCGCCGCCGGTTGTGGTGGTGACGTGGAACAGGTCAGGCGACAGCCGCCCGATCACGCCGTCGTCGCGGATGAAGCCGTCCTCGCCCAGCAGCAGGCCATAGCGGCAGCGGCCCGGTTGCAGCTTGGTCCAGGGGTTCGTGTACATGCGGTTCATGAATTCGACCGCATCGGGGCCCGCAACCTCGATCTTGCCCAGGGTCGAGGCGTCGAAGATGCCCAGCGAGGCGCGGGTGGCCTTGCATTCGCGCAAGACGGCCGCGTGCATGTCCTCGCCCGCCTTGGGGAAATACCAGGCGCGGCGCCATTGGGCGACGGGTTCGAAGACCGCGCCGTTCGCCTCGGCCCAAGGGTCGATGGGCGTCTTGCGGGTCAGCTGGAACGTGTCGCCGCGCAGATAGCCGCAGAAGGCGCCGAAGCTGGTCGGCGTGTAGGGCGGGCGGAAGGTGGTCAGGCCCACCTGCGGCGGCTGCTTGCCCAACGCGTCGGCGGCGATCATCAATCCGTTGATGTTCGACATCTTGCCCTGGTCGGTGGCCATGCCGTTGGTGGTATAGCGCTTCACATGCTCGATCGACCGCATCCCTTCGCGCACGGCCAACCGGATGTCCTTGGCGGTCACGTCGTTCTGGAAGTCGATGAAGGCCTTGGCCTTGCCCGGATTGCCGTCGGTCGGCAATTCGGTGTGCGTGACCCCGGTGCCGGGACGGTCGTTGGCAACCGTGAAGGCGGCGGAATGCCCTGCGCGGTTCAGCCCTTCAAGCGCCCGCAGGCCCGCCGCCGCGCCGTCCGCCAGAACGGCCTCGTAGCCCCAGAGCCCGCGCCCGGCGCCCGCGATCTCGCAGGCTTCGGTCTTGCGGTCGGGCAGGAAGGTGTTGCTGCCAGCGTCCCAGCCCAGCGAGCCTTTCGTGTGCGAGAACAGATGCAGCGAGGGCGTCCAGCCGCCCGACATCAGCAGGCAGTCGCAGGCGATGTCGCGGCCCGCGCCGACATGGGTGCCGCGCACGGGGTTGGCGCGGACGGACTTCACGCGCAGGCGGCCCTTGGTGGTGGTGACGGTGTGGCCGGACAGGACCTGGATGCCGCGCTTGCGGGCGCCTTCCAGCAGATCGGGACGCACGGCGTCGCGAGTGTCGATGATCGCCGCGACCCTTGCGCCGCTGTCGGCCAGGTCGAAAGCGGCGAAATACGCGCTGTCATGGCTGGTCACGACGGCGGGGGTGTCGCCGACCTTGACGCCGTACTTGTGCAGATAGGTCTGCGCGGCGCCCGCCAGCATCACGCCGGGACGGTCGTTGCCGTCGAAGACCAGCGGCTTTTCCAGCGCGCCCTGGGCCAGCACGACCTGTTCGGCGCGCACCCGCCACATGCGTTCGCGCGGGGCGTTGGCGGGCGGGTTGTCCAGGTGATCGGTCAGACGCTGGCACAGGCCCACCATGTTCTGGTGGTAATATCCGATCGCCGTGGTCCGCGTCATCAGCCGCACACCGGCGGCGCGCAGGCGGGCCAGTTGCGCCTCGACCCAGTCCCAGGCGGGCTTGCCGTCGATCTGCACGGCCGGGTCGGACAGCAGCGATCCGCCCATTTCGGCGTTCTCATCGACCAGCGTGACGTCGGCGCCCGACTGCGCCGCCGACAGCGCCGCGGCAATCCCTGCCGCGCCCGCGCCGATCACCAGCACGTCGGTGTGCAGGTAGCGGCTGGCGTATCTGTCGGGATCGACCTCGGTCGGCGACTTGCCCAGGCCCGCCGCGCCGCGGATCACGGGTTCATAGATCTTGTCCCAGAAGGACTTCGGCCACATGAAGGTCTTGTAGTAGAAGCCGGCCGAGAACAGCATGTAGGCCCGGTCGTTCACCGCGCCGATGTCGAAGGACAGGTGTGGCCACTTGTTCTGGCTTTCCGTGACCAGGCCGTCGCGCAGTTCCTGGACAGTGGCGCGGGTATTGGGTTCAAATTGCCCCTTGCCGCGCGAGGTGCCGATCAGCGCGTTCGGCTCCTCGGAACCGGCGGACACCGCGCCGCGCGGGCGGTGGTACTTGAAGGACCGGCCCATCAGGTGGACGCCGTTGGCCAGCAGCGCCGACGCGACCGTGTCGCCGCGCAGCCCGCGATAGGTCTTGCCGTCGAAGGTGAACGACACGGGCGCGGAGTGATCGACGCGGCCCTTGCCCGAGATGCGATAGCGGCTCATTCTGCGGCCTCATTGGTCAAGGGACGACGGGCTTCGCCCGCCTTGTAGGTCGTCAGGAAACGGTCGCTGACCGTGTCGCGCAGGGCGTTGAAGAAGCGCCCGCAGCCGATGTGGCGCCAGCGTTCGTAATGCGGCCCGCGCGCGTTGGTGCGGATGAACAGGAAGTCGCGCCATTCGTCGTCCGACAGGGCCGAGGGATCGGCGGGACGGGCGATATGCGCCTCGCCCGCATAGGTGAATTCCAGCTCGGGCAGGGTGTCTTCGCAATAAGGGCAGTGGATCAGCAGCATGGCGGGTTCCTCAGTGCGCGACGGCGGCGGCGGCGGCTTCGTCTATCAGACGGCCGGTGGTGAAGCGTTCCAGCGTGAAGGGCGCGTTCAACGGGTGCGGCTCGTCGCGGGCGACGGTATGGGCCAGCAGGTGCGCGGCGCCCGGCGTGGCCTTGAAGCCGCCCGTGCCCCAGCCGCAGTTGACGTACAGGCCCTTGACCGGCGTCTTGCCCAGGATGGCGGACCGGTCGGGGGTCACGTCCACGATGCCGCCCCATTTGCGCAGCATCCGCATCCGGGTGAAGATCGGGAACACCTCGCAGATCGCGGCCACGGTGTGCTCGATGAGCGGCAGGCCGCCGCGCTGGCTGTAGCTGGTGTACTGGTCGGTGCCGGACCCGATCACCAGCTCGCCCTTGTCGGACTGGCTGATATAGGCGTGGACGGTGTTCGACATGACCACGCAGGGGAAGATCGGCTTCACCGGCTCGCTGACAAGCGCCTGCAACGGGAAGCTTTCCAGCGGCATCCGCAGCCCGGCGCTGTCCATCACGACGCTGGTGTTGCCCGCCGCCGAGACCGCGACCTTCTTCGCGCGGATGAAGCCCTTGGCGGTATCGACCCCGATCACCGCGCCGTCCGGCCCGCGCCGGATCGCGTTGACCGCGCAGTTCTGGATGATGTCCACGCCCCGAGCCGCCGCCGCGCGGGCATAGCCCCAGGCCACCGCGTCGTGCCGCGCCGTGCCCGCCCGCATCTGCAACGCGCCGCCCATCACCGGATAGCGCGCGTCCGGGCTGATGTTCAGCGGCGGGCAGAAGGCCTTGCATTCCTCTTTCGTCAGCCAGCGGTTGTCCACGCCGTTCAGCCGGTTCGAGTTCACGTGGCGCTGGAAGGACTGCACGTCATGGACGTTGTGCGCCAGCATCAGCACGCCGCGCTTGGAATACATGACGTTGTAGTTCAGTTCCTGGGACAGGTTGTCCCACAGGTCCAGCGCGTGATCGTAAAGCTTGGCGCTTTCGTCATACAGGTAGTTCGACCGGATGATCGTGGTGTTGCGGCCGGTGTTGCCGCCGCCCAGCCAGCCCTTGTCGATCACCGCGACATTGGTGATGCCGTGTTCCTTGGCCAGGTAATAGGCCGCGCCCAATCCATGCCCGCCCGCGCCGACGATCACCACGTCGTATTCGGCCTTGGGCTGGCTGTCGGGCCATTGCTCTCGCCAGCCCTTGTGGCCGTTGAGCGCCTGCTTGAGCAGCGAAAAGGCGGAGAAATGGGTCATGCGGGGCAAACCTTGTGCGGCGATTCCGTTGTCCTGGAAAATGACAGAAACGCGTCACCGGAGACTGGATCTCCGCGCCAGTGAAGTGTTACATTTGCGTCATGCGCGACATGCCCCAAGCCCCTGCGGATTCCCTGCGCCTGCGTGTCGGATTTCTTCTGGCGCGGCGCTTCACCCTGTCGGCCTTCGCCAACTTCGTGGACGTCCTGCGGCTGGCGGCGGACGAAGGCGACCGGTCCCGTCCGATCCGCTGTTCCTGGCGGGTGCTGGCGACATCCAGCCAGCCCGTCCAGTCAAGCTGCGGCATCGCCGTGTCCCCGGACGAGAAGCTGGGCGATCCGTCGCGCTTCGACTATATCGTCGTGGTCGGCGGCCTGATCGACGAGATCGAGCGGCTGGAGCCCGAATACACCGCCTTCCTGCACCGCGCGGCGCGCGCGGGCGTGCCGCTGGTGGGCGTCTGCACCGGCGCCTTCATCCTGCACCGCGCCGGGCTGATGAACGGATACCGCTGCTGCGTCAGCTGGTTCCACCACGAGGATTTCCTGGAACAGTTCGACGGATTGCGCCCCGTGTCCGACCGCATCTTCGTGGTGGACCGCGACCGGCTGACCTGTTCGGGCGGGGCCAGTTCCGCGCATCTGGCGGCCTTCCTGATCGACCGCCACATCGGCCGGGCGGCGGCGCAGAAAAGCCTGCATATCATGATCATCGACGAGGCCATGGCAGCCGACGACCCGCAGCCCGGCCTGCCGCTGGAGCTGAAGACCCAGGACACGCTGGTCCGCCGCGCGTTGCTGATGCTGCAGCAGAACATGGACACGCCCCCCGGCGTGGCCGATGTGGCGGCCCATCTCCAGGTCAGCCGCCGCAAGCTGGAACGCCATTTCGCGGCGTCCCTGTCCATGTCGCCCGCCGAGGCCTTCATGCGCGTGCGCCTGTCGCAGGTGCGGATGCTGCTGGGCCGCCCCGACCGCACCATCAGCCAGATCGCCGCCGAGACGGGCTTCTGCGACGCATCCCACCTGATCCGGGTGTTCCGCGACGTGATGGGCGTCACGCCCGAACAGTGGCGCAAGGGTCAGCGCGAAGGGGTTTGAGGCGCCGGACAGGGGCGGATAGCCCGTGCTCCGGCCGCGCAGGACCGCCTAGCTGGCCAAGGCAAGCACGGTCTCGGACCGTGTCGGCATGGCGATCACCGCGGCTTTCTGCACCCCGCGTTCGCGATAGGGCGAGGTTCCGTAGCGCTCCCGGTAGCACTTCGAGAAATGCGACGAACTGGCGAAGCCGCAGGCGATGGCGATCTCGATCAGGGGCAGGTCGGTGTTCAGCAGCAGGTGGCGCGCGCGGGACAGGCGGGCGTCCAGGTAGTACCGCTTGGGGCTGCGGTTCAGATAGCGCATGAACAGCCGTTCCAACTGGCGGGTGGACATGCCCGCGTCCTCGGCCAGTTGCGAGGGGCTGATGGGATTTTCCAGGTTCGCCTCGACCCGTTCCACCACGGCGGCAAGGCGGGGATGGCGGATGCCGATGCGGGTCGCGATGGACAGGCGCTGGCGGTCGCGCCCGGTGCGGATCGCCGTATGCAGCATCTGGTCGGCGATCTGCGAGGCCAGGTCGGGCCCGTGCGCCTGCCCGATCAGGTGCAGCATCATGTCGATGGACGACGTCCCGCCCCCTGCCGTCAGCCGGCTGCCGTCATCGACGAAGACCTGATGCTGCAGGTCCACGTCCGGGAAGGTTTCGGTGAAGGAATCGTGGTTTTCCCAGTGGATCGTGGCGCGACGGCCGTCCAGAAGCCCCGCCTTGGCCAGAACATGGCTGCCGGTGCAGACCGCCCCCAGGATGGCGCCCGCGCGCGCCTGCTTGCGCAGCCAGGCAAGGATCGGCCGCGTGGCCTGCGCCGTGATGTCGTCGCCGCCGCAGACGATCACCGCCTCGTCCCGCGCGACGGTCGCGTCGTCGCCAAGGCCGCCGTCCAGGGCCATCCGCGACCCGTTCGAGCAGGTGGCGAAATCCCCCTCCATGCCCACCAGCCGCCATTCGTAAAGCGTGCGCCCCGACATCTTGTTGGCCAGGCGCAGGGCGTCCAGCGTGGCCGCGAAGGGCAGCATGGTGAAGCGGTCCAGTAGCAGGAAGGTGAAACGCCGGGTGGTGGATGCCATGGGTCCTCTCCGTCGCGAAGGCTGCGGGTCATGCGACAGAAGCGTGACAGTTTGCCGGGCTGCAACGGTGGACAAATGCGGCAGAACGATGTGAAGCTTGCGCCAGATCCTGCCAGGGCCCCCCATGACCGAGATCATCTTGACGTTGTCCGTATTTGCGGCGCTGGCGACCGCCGCCTTTGCCGCGCGCTGGGCCTCGACCCGGATGCGGGCCCATCACGTCAGCGAGGAAACGAACACGGTGGTCCGCCTGGTCGCGGGACTGTTCGTGGTCATGACCTCGCTCGTGTTCGGCCTGCTGATCAATTCTTCCCGCGCGAGCTTCGAGACGCTGGGCGATCAGGTGCAGTCCTATGCCGCGCGGCTGATCCTGCTGGACCGGACCCTGGCGGCCGTTGGCCCCGAGGCGGATGACGCCCGGCGCCTGCTTGCCGGCTATGTGCAGGCCGCCGTCGAGAACCCGGCCCGCGTCCAGCGAAACGAATCGCTGCGATCCTACCAGGCCGAGGACCGGCTGAGGGCGGTCTCGGATTCCTTTTCCGCCATCGTGCCTGCAGACGACCGCAGCCGTGCCCTGCTGGCCGATGCCGCCCGCCGATACCGCGACATCGTCGAGCAGCGGTGGACCATCATCGAGGCGGGGCAGGGCCGCCTGCCGATCCAGCTGACGCTGATGCTGGCGGGCTGGCTGGTGCTGATCTTTGCCAGCTTCGGCTATCGCGCGCCCCGGAACGCGGTCATCGACCTGACCTTCGTGTCGGCGGCGGCGCTGATCGCGGGATCGCTGTATCTGGTGCTGGACATGAACGTGCCGTTTTCCGGGCCCATGCAGATCTCGGACCTGCCGCTGCGGCAGTCGCTGGCAGAACTGCGGCGCGCGGCGCCCTAGCGCTTACCACCTGGCATAAGATCCCGGATGGAAGCAAGGTATCGGCTCGTGGCCGGCAGTCTTGAGCGAAGCACTCACATGACGGCTCCGAGCCGAGGCTGTGTGGAAACTGGTGTTCGTGGTAGACTATGACATGGCTGCGGGGGATCAGCATGTCGGGCTTCATCGAGGGTGTCGAGCGCGGGCAGACGGTTCTCTTTCCGGATCGTCTCGAGGACTGGATCAGCGAGGATCACCTGGTTCGCGTTGTTGATCTCTTTGTCGACGAACTGGATCTCCCGGGCCTTGGCTTTGTGCGCTCGGCACCGGCCCGGACGGGGCGGCCGGGCTACCATCCCGCGGTTCTGCTCAAGCTGTTCATCTATGGTTATCTGAACCGCATTTCGTCCAGCCGCAGGCTGGAGCGTGAGGCTGGTCGCAATGTCGAATTGATGTGGCTGACCGGCCGCCTGGTGCCGGACCACAAGACCATTGCCGACTTCCGGCGAGACAATGGCGCTGCCATCCGCAGGACCTGCGCACAGTTCGTGGAACTTTGTCGCCGGCTCGGCACGCTCAAGGGCGATTGCGTGGCTATCGACGGAAGCAAGTTCAAAGCAGTGAACAACCGCGACCGCAACTTCACCAAGGGCAAGATCGCCAGCCGCATTGCCCATCTGGAGGCTGACGTCGAGCGGTATATCCAGGAGATGGTCAGGGTGGACCGTCAGGAGGAGGGCGAGGTCCGGGCCGAGAAGGTGGCGCACCTTGCCCGGCGATATGGGCGCATTCGCCAACAGATCCAATATCTGCAAGCCATGGACAGGGCTTTGGCCGAGGCTCCCGACGGGCAGATCTCGCTGACCGATCCCGACGCCCGCGCCATGGCCACCAGTGCAAAGAACAGTGGCATGGTTGGCTACAATGCCCAAATGGCCGTTGATACCGAGACCCATCTGATCGTGGCGCACGACGTAACCAATCAGGTCCATGATCGAGACCTTCTGGCGCCCATGGCACAAGCCGCAAAGGATGCCCTGCAGCGAGACGACCTGCATGCGCTGGCGGACAAGGGCTATTTCAGCGGTCGCGAGATCCTCCTCTGTCATGAGAGGGGCATCACAACGACCGTGCCGCGTCCCGAGACCTCGGGCAACCGCGCCAAGGGCATGTATGTGAAAGCCGACTTTGCTTACGAACCGGACGCGGATGTTTACCGCTGCCCGGCGGGCGAGGCGCTGAGCTATCGCTACACCACCGAGGAAGACGGTCTCCAGCTGCGGCGCTACTGGACCGGCGAATGCGGCAACTGCCCGATCAAGTCACGCTGCACCACCGGCCAGGAACGCCGGATCACGCGATGGGAGCATGAGCATCTGATTGAGGAGGCTCTGGCAAGATTGAAAAGCACGTCAGAGCCGATGACGGTCCGCCGATCCACCGTCGAGCATCCGTTCGGCACGATCAAGGCGTGGATGGGTGCAACCCATTTCCTGACCAGGCGGCTGCCTAACGTGAAGACCGAAATGGCGCTGAACGTGCTGGCCTACAACATCAAGCGGATGGTTGCCTTGATCGGCATCCGGAACTTCCTGGCCGCAATCCGGACCTGAGAAGGCAGAGTGAAGTTCCGCTCTTTATGTGCCGACCGCGCTTCTGCAGTGCTACGCCCAATCCGAGCACACACCAGTCCCGGTGCGGAGAGTTTCCACACAGGCTAAGCCGCTTCCGGTTCCCCTCGCCAACATCTGGCACGTCGATAATCCATACCCCGTCAACCTGCTTGATGTCGGCAGTCTCAAGCTGGGCGATCTCATTCAACCGCATACCCGTGAACATGCCGACCAAGCTGCCCCACTTAGCGGCATCAGTCTTGACCAAGTTCATGGGGTTCTCGGTTAACTGCTCGAACAATCGGGCTAATTGCGCATCGGTGAACGGATCGCGCTGATCGGCCTTGGCCCGCTGTACCTTGACCTGCATTCCAGCGAAGTGGTTGGCGTCTGCATGGCCGTTCCTGACAGCCCAGCCCATCAAGGTTTCCATATTGCTTAGATAGCTGTTCATCGTCTTGGCTGCGATCTTGGGAACACCGGGCAAGTCTAGCACTTCACTTAGCGGCTTCCCTCTTGTGATGCGGTTCTTCTGACGGTTAGCGGGATACTGCATCAGCACCTGCTTGACCTGCTGCGCATCGGCCTTGGTGATTGCCGCCACTGGCTTGTCGCCTGTGATCTCCGCCAGCAGGTTCAAGGCCGCGCGCTTGTCGGCATCCGTCTTGACCGCCACCCCGCCCGAACGTGCCACTTCGGCGAAGTACTGATCCACAACTTCCTGATAGCTTAGCTGGGTCTGACCACGGGCGGCATCATCGTCAGCAATGCCACCACCAGCCGCACTGCCGGGTGGCATGTCTAGGTCAAACCGATCCAGCGCATCAACATGGCCCAGCGCCGCCTTGGCAAAGGCATGATGCCCCTTCCGCAACGCATCAAGCAGCCAAGTCTGTTGCTGGACTGACAAATCGGCAGCCGGGATGCCGCGCTGGGCGCAGAACGCTTGCACAAGGCCATCGGGCCCTTCGGGATGGATAAAGCCTGCCCAGGTATCCAGATCGCTGTCAGCAAGGCCCTGTGTCGTTTCCAGTGCCGCATACCGGACAGGACCAATCGGCCCGCTGTCGTCCACGCCGTCCTTGAACCGCCCCAGCATTCCCCGGAAGTGATCCAGCACATGCTGTCTGATCTCTGCGTACCTCATGGCTTGCGCAGATGCCGCTTCAATCGTGGATTGTCCAGCCAGCACCAGCGCACGAGACAGCCGCTGCGCCGTGGCCGGGCATCTTGTCCGCAGCGACAGGCGCACATGGCTGCGCCTCCGGGCGGGGTGCAGCCGGGCCGGTATCGGCCAGCGGAAGTAGAACAACCCATGGCGGGAACGTGTCAAATAGGCGGCAAGGCGCATCCTGTGGCTCACTCTTGTGGCGCACTAGCAGGGAAGCAGCATCTAAGGCTTTGATAATCTGGAATATGGTGGGCGGTGAGGGACTCGAACCCCCGACATCTTCGGTGTAAACGAGACCATATAGCCCCTACCCTTCTGATGATACGAGCGAAGGTGTTCCCATTCCAAACCCGGAAATGGACGATTTCGACCAGAACAAAACGGGGTTTTGGGAACACGAATTGCAGTATGCCAGAACGCATGAAAGCCGCCCCCGGCTTTGAACCGAGGGGCGGTTTTCTAGTTTCGGCCGGACCGCTGCTGAAGGACACGCATCACCACAGCACCCAATGCAACAGACAGCATCAGCGTCCCGCCACCGGGCAAAGGGACCGGCGCGATTGGGGGCGGGTCCGGTATGCCAGGAACATCAATGCCCGGCCCCGGTGGATGTGGTGAACCCGGCTCGTGAGGCATTGGCTGGATCGGCGGTATCGATTTTCCGGGAACTGACGGTGTGCCGGGATTGCCCCCCCAGCTTGGGTAGTCATCGCCCGAACTGCGAGGATTGGAGCTAGTGCCCCAGATCGAAGGGGCAAAGCCAGAGAACGAGTAGTCTGGCACCGCCGAAGAACCAGGTGTGGTGGGCTGCGCAAAGGATGGCAGGATGCTGGGCATCCCGGCCAAGACAGCATCCGGCAACACTGGGAACTCAAGTATTTCGTAGGCGGCTGAGACCTTCCCATCGATGGGTGAATCATCCCCCACGACAAGAGCTATTCGGTCGCCATATTGATCGCGTTGGATGGTATGGACCGCTGGCCGATATCCCATGCCAGGAAAGAAATAGAGGCAGGGATCTTCATCTGTACAAAGGTTCTGCATGACACTTCCCGACAAACAATCGGCAAGCGAAATCGGGCCCGTAAGAACCGGGCAAACAGCGAACCGCAAACCGAATACAACTCGTAACCAAATTAGACATATGGCCAGCGCGCTCCGTGTTAAACCTGTCCAGATGGACAGGCTTACCCGAGCAGCCTCAAGCGTTCGGCAGGAGTTGCTCAGATCGCGTTGACTGCCTTACCAATCTTCTTGCCAGCCTCGAAAGCCGTCTTGCCGTTCTCGATGGCCTCGATGATCTGGCGCTCCTTGGCCGGGTTCATTGTGTAGGGGCGCGGGATGCCGCCAGCAAACCCGCCGCGCTGTTGTGCCAAGATCAGGCCCCAGACCGGGGTGATGGCCAGCAGGAACGACCGGATAGCGGCCGGGTCATAGCCGAGGATCTGCGCGACCAGGTGGACGAGCGGTCCGCCGTCGCCGCCGGCGGCAACTCCGGACAGCAGCGAGTCGATGCCGGTCAGAAGCAAGGGCAGGATGCCGAGCCAGAAGCTGCGGGTCTTCAGGATGAAGATAGGGGCGATGGTCTTGATCACGATACAAGCTCCGGGATGAGGGCCGCCCAGGTCTGGGGCCCGGTGATGCCGTCCTGCGCGAGGCCGGCGGAAAACTGGAAGGCAATGGCCGCGGTGCGCGTGGCAGCGCCATAGATGCCGTCGATCGGGCCGGGGTCGAAGCCGGCGGCAAGCAGGCGCTCCTGGGCGACGCGCACGGCCGCCCCGCGCGAGCCGAGGCCGACCTTGGGATAGGCAGGCGCCAGCACATCGGGGATGGCCTGCCACCGCTTGAAGGCGGCCGCTAGCTTCGTGTGATAGCCGTGCTTGGCATAGCCGGCGCCGTTGTAGCCCCGAGCGAAGGCCGACCACTCATGGCGGCGCAACTCATCGTCCAAGCCTTCGCTTTCGATGAAGCGGATCATGGCCTCAAGACCTGCGGCTTCGTCGTCGCAGAAGGCCGCCACCAGGTCGCCGGGCGAGGCATAGCCCGCGGCCTTGTGGTTGAACCCCATGATCTGGCCGAGGCCCCAGGAGCAGCTGCGCAGCGCCGCCGTGGCGTCGATCTTCATCGCCAGCGCCAGGCGCGGGTAACTGTCGCCCGGATAGGGCTTGGCGCCCCACTTGGGATAGGCCAAGCCCTGATTGATGGCGAGGTCGCGCTTGGTGCCGGTGCCAAGCTCGCGGTGGAAGACGTGCGGCTCGAACAGCATCTTGGGCCGGCCGAGCTTGTCGAAGCCGCCGCCGGCGGTCTCGACCTCGATCACGGCGCGCACTTCGTCCTCACCCACGCCGATCAGTCTACCGACGCGGGCCACGTCGATATCGGTGAGCCGCCTGGCGCGGCCCTTGAACCCTGCGGGATACATGCTTTCTCCAATAAAAAAAGCCCGCCGGTTAGGGCGGGCTGGTGTCAGTATCCGGGTCTCGGCCCGGTCCTGCCTGTGATCGGTGGCGGGTCATAAGCCTGTGCCGCCGACCGCCGCCAAAGGCGTGCCATCAGCGCCCGCCAGAGCCTCAGCGAGACCACGGCAGCAGCCTGATCGCGTGCGGGTGCATCCAGCTTTTCCACCAAGGCCAAAGATGCCGCTCCTCGGGCGGGATCAGGGCCTCACGGCATTTTAGGGCACAGAAGAACGACGACATCTTCAGCAGACTGAAAAAGGTGTTGATCATCCGGCCTCGCGTGGCCTCGGACCAGGCGGCTGCGGTCTCGGGATACCAGAGACGCAGCAGGGGAAGGGCAACGTCCCAATACATGGCCCGCAGGATGATTGCCCCCGCCAAGATTGCGAAGCCCATTGCGAACCACCAGGTGGCGCTTTTCAGTTCGCGAAAGCTGGCCCGGAAGGCGTAAATCACAGCCAGATAACCAGCGGTGATGATGATGGCCAAAAAGCCGCTGATCAGTGCCATCGTGAAATGTCCTTCTGAATATGTGTCACCAGCTGCTCAATCGCCCTGACGTTGGCGCGAACGGCCTGGGCCTTCCTGTCGTGGTCTCGCTGATGGGCTTGCAGGCAGGCATCGGCCTCTGCCTCGCGTCGGCTTGTGCCTAGGATTTGTCGGATCAGGCGCATCATTTGAACCTCTCCAGCACGCGAACGACCTGCCGCATGATCTCGGCATTGGCCCCAAGCGCCGTGTTGTTGTCGGTCACCAGATCACTGTTTTCCTTGCCCATTGCCTGGGTCATATCGAGCAGCTTGTCCTGCAGCTGGTTGTTTCGTCGGTAAAGCGCGACGATGGCGCACGCCTGCACGACAATGCAGACGGCAGCGAGGCCGCCGCCGATCTCCTGTATGATCTGCGCAGGGTCCATCAGGTGATGACCTCCACAGGCGCTTCAATCGTCACGCGTACCGGCTGGCCTGCTTCGTCCGTCCATTCCATCGCCTGCACTGCGGTCGCCTTGATGATCGGCACGATCTCGCCCGGCCCGGCCTCAATGGTGATCGTCACCGGATCCACGGCATATTCGGCCCGCGTCATTCGCATGGCTATGTCCTTTCCAGCCGGTAGCCCCGGCCTCTTGCGGCAGTGATCCGCTCGTTTTCTGGCAGGGCGTTGCGCACCCGCGACATGATGACGGTCAGGGCTTCCTTGCTTGCCGGTTCGGTAGGGTCGGTCGTGATGACCCATCCCAGCGCATCGAAGCTGACAATGCGCCCTGCCTGCCGCGACAGGGCGCAGTAGGCCCGCGCCTGCTGCCCGACTAGGCCGAGGCGCTGCTGCGCCGCGTCCATGTCGGACTGATCGCCTGCCAGCTCCTCCACGATGGTCAGCAGATAGTCGGCAGCCTCGGTCGGGCGCATGTCCTGCACCATCGCTCGGATCGACTGGACAGTGTAAGGCAGTTGCCCGCCCCTCACGTCCACGCCCTGCTTGCGCGCGTGGTGATAGACGGCGGACTTGGTCAGACCGGTTTCGTTGATGATCATGCCGACGCCCATGCCAGCAGCCGCCAGGCTGGCGATCTTTGCCAGTGCGCTCATTTGGCCTCTCGAATAACCGCCCCGACGCAGACGGCGGCAAATACCAGGCACGGCCACCAGCGCGGCCCGGCATAGAAGGCACCCACGGCCACCAAGGCGGCATCGGCAAGCCCGTCGCGCAGGCTGCCGCCACGCCGCAGGTCGCCGCGTTCCTTGGCAAGCCAGTAGGCAATGCCGATCGCCAGCCGGGCACCCACGCCAGCGGCGCCCAGAAGGCCCTGCAGCATGGCGCCGAGCATGACGTGCCCGATGGCAATGACGGCCCAGAGATAGCCGGTCCCGGTGGTTGGGGTGGCCAGCTCATGCAGCAGGCGCGCGAGGGCCGCTCTCATGACCGCACCCAGTGCCATCCGGGGCCTTTCGCCTCCAGCCATTCGCCCGCCGCCGTCTTGATCTGGCGGGCGTTGAACAGGTCCAACTTGCCGGGGCCAGGGATGGTCACAGCGACGGGTGTTGCCACGCGCAAGATCACGACACCGCTGCCGCCTTTTGCACCTCGGCAGTTGTTGCCAGCACCGCCGCCGCCGCCGCCCAAGCCGTCTGTCCCCGGCCCGCCGTCCTCCGAACTCGTGCCGCCATAGCCACCACCAGACGGAGCCGGAATAGTCGTGGCAGAGTAGCGGTTGCCGCCTGTGCCGCCTGACCCGTAAATGACGGGCGCACCCGTGATGGACGACACGGTGCCGATGCCGCCCCTGCCCTTATAAGGGGTATTGAACACCTCCCCCTGTTCGCCGTCTGCGCTATCCCCGGCGCCGCCGCCGGGCAGGCTCTGGTCAACGGAAAAACCGCCATTGTAGCCGCCGGCCGTTGACTGCCCGCCTGCCGTGTTCGCGCCGTAGCCGCCGCCGCCGTTGCCCGGCACGTTGGGCGTGGGCGCCGACAGGTTGCCGCCGCGCCCGCCGCCATAGGCGGTGAGCCCCAGCGCCGCGCTGTTCTGGCCCATCATCCCGGCGTGGGCTTGCGTGTCGTGGGCAGGGGAACCAGCGCCGCCCGCGCCGACGACAATGCTGTGAGCCGCCGCAGGAACGGCAATCACCCCCTGCTGCACGTCGCCGCCGCCGCCGCCCGATCCGGCGTAGTAGCGCCCCGACGCCCCCGCGCCGCCGCCTCCGACGATCAGATAGTCAACATCACCGGCCGCGGCGAACTCGACGCTCCCGCCCCCGACGCTGGCGAACTCGTAGACGTCATAGGACACGCCGCCGATGGTGACGGTGGTTTTCGACGCGCCGCTGTGGGCCGCGACAACCGCATAAGGCACCGCCGTCAGGCCCCGACCGCTTCGAACGCTGCCGCCAGGTCCGCCAGCTCCTGCGAGGCGCGCAGCGGATCGGCATAGGCTGCCGGCATGAAGGCCCGCCGCTCGATGTGCCGGGTGTCGACGCCGTCAGTCGAAATCGTCACCATCCCGATCACAGCGTCGACGGGCAGCGACTGCAGCACCCCGCCAAGATAGGTATTCCAGGCGCTCGCCTTGGCCTCGATGTCCATAGCGGCCGCCTCATACGCGGCCAAGGTGACGGGACCGCCCAGGCCAGACATGAAGGCCTCGGCCGCCTCGGGCGCCTTGGCGCCTTCCGACAGGGCGGCGAAGGTCGTGATCTTGGACGCGCGCAGGGCGTCCTGCAGTTCGTCCAGGGCGCGAAACGGCAGGTCGCCGCTGCTGTCGCGGATATAGCGCAGGGCGGCAGCCACGCGCAGCACGGCGGAAACGGCCGCCGGCATGGCGGTCGGGAATTGCGAAAGAGGCATGACGTTGAACCTTTGTTAGCCCGGAAGCCGGACAATGAAATGCAGATCGTCGGTGGACACGGCCGCATCAAAGGCCGCTTGCGTGGTGAAATAGTCGACCGTGACGGATGCTCCCTGCGGGCCTGTTGCCCCCTGGTCCCCCTTAGGGCCTGCGGCTCCGGTATCGCCCTTCGGCCCTTGGATCCCTTGCAGGCCCTGCGCGCCCGTATCGCCCTGGATGCCTTGGGGACCTTGTGGCCCGGCGGCGCCAGTGTCGCCTTTCAGCCCCGGCTCGCCTTGATCCCCCTTCGGGCCGGCCGCGCCAGTATCGCCCTTGGGTCCGGCAGGCCCGGGAATGCCCTGCGGGCCTTGCGCGCCAGGCTCCCCCGGGTCGCCTTTCAGGCCCCGCGGTCCCGGCTCGCCTTGAGCCCCTGCGAGCCCGGCGTCGCCCTTGGGGCCTGCTGGCCCTTGAGGTCCCGGCTCGCCCTGCGGCCCGGCCGTCGCGCCCACGAACAGCCCATCGGCCCGCATCTGCAGGACGTTGCCCGGCTCGTCGCTGATGTCTGCGCCGCCTGCCCCATTGCTGCCCGCTGGCCCGCGAAAACCCACCTCAAGCAGCACGATTTCCGGCTCTTGCACCGCCACATCGATCAAAGCCATCAGCAGCCCCCGATGATGTTAAGGAAAACCTCGCCCTGCCAGCGCCAGCCCTGGCCCCAATCGATCCAGATCGAGGCGGTATGCAATTTGGTAGGCAGATCAAGGTCGTTCACGTCCAGATCGTAGCCGTCATCGGTGATGACGCCCGGCACGATGATGCAGGCATCACCCGAACCGATCCGCAGCTGCATGGTGCTGCCCGTCAGGTCGGGCATCGTGCCGTCTGGCTGCTTGGGCCGGATAACAAGCGGCTCCGATCCGCCGAGGCGCAGGGGAATGGTAGTCATGGCTAACCGATCCTCCTTGGATCGCTCATCGGATGCTCGGGATCTTCTGGCGCGACCACAGTCCCGAGGGCGCGGATCAGCACAGTGCCGGATCCCGACCCGGTCAGCGTCACGTACAGGTGCGGGGCCTCCCAGATCGCTACCTCGGGCGGCGGGATGCGGATAAGGCCGTGCCGGACCGCAAGGGACGCAAGGGGCTGCTGATCGACCAGCAGGACGCCGCCACCGCGCGCCGCGTCCAGCGTACGGATCGTCACCGCGACGTTACCGGGCGAGCCCCGCAGATCGTGGAAAACAAATTCGTCCAAGAGGTAGCGCCCCTGCGCCTGCATGGGCAGCACCAGATCCGCCGGATCGGTCGCCGCCAGGTCAAGGGTCATCGCGCCGAGCGGGGCGACGTGGACGATATGCGATCCCCCGATGATGCGGACCGCGCCCGACGATGTGAGCGCCTGACGGCTTGACTGCGAAGGCGAAGCCGCGGCGGCCGCGCCGCCGCCTGTGGGGTAGGAAATAAAGCTCATGGTGTCACCGTGGCGTAACGCTGGATCATCAGGCCTGCCGCTTGCAGGCGAGCCTTGACGGGTTCGTATTTCAGGCGCGCCATCGGCACACCAGTTGCGACCGACTCCACGGCCATGTGCCCGACTGCCTCGCCCACCGCGCACAGGAACGGCTCAAGGCGGATGGCACTGAAGGCCAGTTCCGAGGCCGAGACGTTCCAGCAGACCGCAAGGTTGTCACAGGTGCCGACCGGCGGCAGCACCGCGCGCATCGGAATGCCGAAGGTGTTGTAGTTAGACGACCCGACCGTGTCGCCATCGGCATCCACGAAGTTCTGGACCTCGTAGCTGCCCTCGATCTCGTTGCCGCCATAGGGCAGCGCCCAGATCGACTTGGCCTTGCTGTCCATGAAGTAGGCCCCGACCGCGATCTGATCGGGCCAGTTGGTCCGGTAGGCGACATGGCGATAGGTGACGGTTTCCTGTCCGATCAGCCGCCGCCCGTGCCGCTCGTAGACTTCCGAGGGCCAGCCGGGCAGCAGGATATGGTCTGTCTGCCATTCGTCGGCACAGAGCCCCCAGCCGGCAAAACGCGCCCGAACGGCGGGATCCACCCGCGCATCGTTCTGGAAGGTATGAAGGCGCCCCAGCTCGCGGTAGGCCGTCTGCTCGCGGATCTCGTGGCGGCGCCGGTCCGACGCCGTCAGCGTGAACTCCCAGGCAACCGAGCCACGGATGTCCGACCCGTTGGTCATGAACTTGTCGGGAAACTGGCCGAGCTGCGCCTCGGTGCTGGCGTAGCGAAACCAGCCCTCCTGACGCTCCCGTTCGGTCATGTCGTCCCAGGTGTCGGCCAGGGCGACCTGCGCCTTGACGGGGTCATACAGGGCCGACCGGCGCAGCGGGTTGAACGCATAGGACCGGGTCAGGATCGACAGACCGCCGCCCGGATGGACCGCATTGCCGATCTGCACCTCGTCCGTGAAATCGTCCGGGTCATAGCCGGGCGGCGGCGGAAAGCCGAGGTTGTTCGCGCCTGCGATGTTCGTGATGCAGTTGCGGTAGCCGAGCGCCATGAACCGGCGGTCGGCCTGGCCGAACGCCTCCAGCGGCTGCCAGCCGCCATAGCCCAGGAGGTTCCCCCGGTCATCGACCAGATCGACCGTGGAGGTGAAGTTGTGCTCGTGTCCGACCAGGACGCCGGCATAAGGCCATTCGCCGAACTCGTCCGCGCCCTCACGCCCGACCCGGTGCGGCACCTTGGCGTGCAGCATCAGGCCGCCGTTGTAGCTGGCATCGAGATAGACCTTGGCCTCGTAGGTATCTCCCGCGGCAGGCGCCCCCGAAAGCCAGGTGCAAGGCACGGTGTGAATTGCGCTGATCTGCGTCGCCCGCGCATCCGTCGAGGATGCAATCTGTCCGTTCTGCTGTTTGACTTCGTTGCGGTCGACCCGATCGATGCTTTCGCGCAGCCGCAGGATGATGTTGGGCTCTGCGGCGATCATGCCTGTCAGCACCGCAAGCGCCTGCGAGGGCAGGAAGTGCCAGGCATTCGTGGCGCCTGCGGTGTATCCGGTCAGGGCAATGATCGCGTTGGTGAACTCCTGCGTCACCCCGCGCCAGTTCTGGAAGTCGAGCGGCGCATCGCCGATGCCAAGCCCCCCGGTCAGCATGCCGCCGATGCCGTTCTCGGGGGCCTGGATCACCACCGTCAGGCCCGCGCGGGCAGCCACAATCGCCGCCATGATCCCGCAAGGCGTTGCGCCGTGCACAAAAACGTCGACCTGCATCAGAGCGCCTCGATCTGCTTGAAATAGCGCGACAGGGCCGCCTGGGCCGCCAGCACCTGGACGGCATTGAGCGCATGGCCGGCCATGACCGCCCGGATGGTACCGTTGTAGAATTTGCCAACGCCGGTCGAACTGTTGGTGGCGCCAACATAGAAGGTGCGCGCGGGAACGAAGCCAAGCGCCGAGCGGGTCTTGACCTCCCCCGCTGCCCCGGGGCCGTAGAGCGTGAAGCGATCCGGTGCGGCCCGCGTGATGCCGACAAAGCCGACACCATTGAGGCCGGTGAGCGTATCCACGGCGGTATCGGGCGACCAACTCCGCGCGCCGCCGCTGCTGGCCGAGAGCGTGGGCAGCAGTTCGAAGCCACCGTCGCCCGCCGCGGCCTGTCCACCGGCGGGGCTGGTTGTCTCCGCCCACACCAGCGCCGACGCTTGCGTGGGCGACAGCCCGAACGCGTTGAGGTTGACGCCGCTGTCGAAGTAATCGTTGCCGTCGAAGGCATAGCCGCGCTTGGCCACAAAAGCGGGCGCACCGCCGCCGACCGACATCGTCCCCGTTCCTGCCCAGTTCACCCGGCCGGCACCGATGCCGTGGGTGGCAAGCACGAACAGGCCGCCCATGCGCGACAGGATGTTCTCCCGGCGCAGCGCCGAGTAAAGGCGGCGATAGGCATCCTGCCAGGCCAGGTTGGGGGTGTCGGCCCCCGCAGCAACCATGCGCGTGATGATCGCCTGGAAGTCGGTCTCCCAGTTCGGGTTGGGTTCGTGCAGCGGCACCGAGAAGCTGCCCACGATGTCCGCCGTGTCGCTGGCAATGACATGGATCGGCGTTGCGGGGATCGTGTCGAGATCCAGAGCCCCGCCCGGTCCCAGGGGCAGAACGCCGGCATCGCCCAGACCGGCAGGCGCGGTGCCGAACTTGATGCCAACCGTGGCGGTCCCGCTCTTGTTCACCAGTTTCAGGTCGGTCACCGGACCGGCGGCGACCAACACCGAAGCGGAAGTGCCGGCCGTCGCGGCCAGGGAGTAGGCTGTCATTTCGGATTGCTCCTGTGCGTTTTGATTTTCTTCCAAAGCGCCGATGCGCGCGATCAGCGCGTCGAAGCGCTCGGCCGTCAGATCGAGGCGCTTTTCGGTTTTCTGCGCCCGTTCGTCTGCAAGGGCCGCTACGGTGAGAACTTCGGCGTCGGCTTGTCGGGCCTGCGCCAGAACCCCAGCGATGGCTGCCGCAAGAGCCGCGTCGAAGGCGTTGGAACCGGGAAGTCGCAGAACGATCCCCCACCGGTCGCCAGTCTCAAAAAGCGGATCCGTGGCTTCTGCCGTCCTGCCGCGCACCACAAGATCGGTTCCCTCGCGGGTGAAGATGCTGCCGATCCCGGCGTCGATTGCCGCCTGGCCGGCGCTCACTGCGGCCGCGCGGCTGCTGAAGACCTTTGTGGCGTTCGCCGCGTTTGCCTTGCCGCCCAGCTGCGTAATGATGTTTTGCAGGGCGGCAGGGTCGCCCATCGCCTGCGCAATGGTTGCCAGCAGCTCGCGCCAGTCGCGAAGGTCAGGGGAGTGCCGCGCTGTGGATCGGTCCCCTACCGGTAATGCGCCGTTTCCTCCCTGACCGTCTCCGCTGTAGCCGACATGGTCGCGCAGGATGAGGTTGATGTCGTCAAGCAGAGCCATGCGGCTGTCTCCATGGAAAAAGCCCGCACGATGGCGGGCTGTCGTCGTCAAAGGTTGGTCGGGTCAAGGCGCCGTGATCTGCACGGGGCCGAATGGGTCACCTTCAAGACCAGAGCTGTTCGCGGCCACGACCCAGTAGCGGTAGAGCGTGCCGGTGTTGCCGGTAGCGTCCTTGCCTTCCGAGATCTGACCCGCCACGCCGCCGGTCGTGTCGACCAATGTTGCGGCGGCATAGTTGGTTGTGGTCCCGCGCTTGATGCGGATCGAGTCGAAAGAGCCGGCGGGATTGCGCCAGCTCAGATGCACGGCGCCGCCACTGACCGAGGGGATCAACTCGGACGGACGGCCAGGCGCGACGCTGTTCGCGATGACGGTGATAGGCCCGATGCCCTGCCACTCGTCCACGCCCTTGAACACGCCCTGCCACCGCACCTGTGCTTCGTATTCGGTGCGGTCGGCCACCGGGCCGGACCGGGCGATCAGGCCCGTGCCCTGCATGCTGATCCAGGCTGTTTCTCCGACCTGTCGATATCGACCCTGCACGCGCAGATCGTCGCGATCCGTGATCGGCAGGGCTGCAACCTCAAGGGACGCGATCAGCCCTCCGCCGCTGTCGATGACGCGCTGCGACAGCACCGCCTCGATCGGAGGCGGCGGGTTATTCGCCCCATTGACGGCCGAGGCAGGCGGATCACCTTCTTCGGTATCGGGGTTCCATGCCTCGGATGCCCGGTCCACCCTGGCCAGGTCGATCCGGCATTGCAGGCCCTGGGGGTCGACCTCGTGGTCGAGCACCTCGTATTCGCCCGCGATGATGCGCCCCGATCCGTCCTGCGGACGATAGTCGAGCATGATCGTGTGGCGCTGGCCGTGCTTCTTCGGATAGCGCGCCTTGAACCCGACCAGGTTGGTGATGATTTCGACCTTGCCCCGGTTGTCGTCGTGCATCTGCCGCTTGGCCCGGCGCCGCGCCTGCGACGTGTTGGGGCACATCTCAAGGCGCATTTCCTCGGCAATCTCGCCTTCCTGGGCCAGCCGATCGGGGTCAGACCAGATATCGACTTCCGAGACCGTATAGTTGGCCTCGGCCGCCATGTGGAACACGCGCAGCGTGTTGTAGCCTTCCCGCTCGCTGATCGCCTCGCGGGTCTGGATGTCCGAGATGTCCTTGTGCGTGAGCGTGCAGGCGGGCGTTCCGAACGGCCCTCCAATCAGGCCGATCTTGCCGTTCTGCATCTCGTAGGGCCTGATGCCGCACGATGCCGCCATCCGGTCGAGAACCTGCTTCGGATCCTCGTCCAGCGTCCAATAGCCCCAGAGCCGCATGTTCGGGGCCGCGCCGCCGGCGCGCTGCGCGATGGGCAGGTCGCACCAGTCGGCCATGGCCGCAACACTGTCCCAATCGACTTCCGAGTGATCGAGGCGATAGCCGTCCGGGTGCGTCAGGTAATAGGCAATGACCAGGGCGGCGTTGTCGGAATAGACCGTTGCACCGGTGCGCGGGTCATAGACAAGGGCGCCCTCGATCACCCACTGATAAAGGGTGTTGGAGCCCTTCGGGAAAACCTTCGGAAAATCTTCCGCCCCCCGTGCCCTGGCTGTGACGAGAAACGTTGCCTGACCCTGCAAGCGCCGGCTGGCAGGCCAGAGCGTCGGGAACTTCTCGGCCAAGGATGGATAATCCCCCCCGATCCCCGAGCCGTCCCGGGTTGCGACCCATACGCTGCCCGCAGTCGGGCCACTCGTGATTGCTCCCATATCGGAAACGGGAGCAGGCTCGCCATCAATCCTGAACTGCTTGAAGCTGTTGATGCGGCCGTGGTTGGTCACGACCAGCTGGTACAGAACTGCATCCTTCACATCGAAGAAAGCGCGAATCCCCCCGACCAGGTTCTCGCCGACATGCACCCTGCGCTGCGCGTCGGCCTGCGTGATGACCGCTTGGATATCCGACTGCGGAACATTGACCTTGGGCGTCAGGGCGCGGTTGATCAGCATGGCCGCGCCAGCCATCGCAGCCTGGCCGACTGAGGTGCCGATCGCCACGGCAGTGGAAGCCGACAGGCCGACCGATGCCGCGAGGAAACTGGCGGCGTACGCGAACGCGTAACCGATCGCGGAAAAGATCGCCATTACTTCACCATTGCCGTTTCGGCGGCCCGGTATCCCGCCCGCTCAAGGATGCGTTGCGCCGCCCCGCCATTGCAGGACAGCTTGATCAGGGTCGCCCCCTGCTGGTCCGCCCAAGCCTCAAAAGCCCGCAGCAGGGCAAGCCCCGAGCGATCCTCGGCATACCAGCCCAGTTCGACCGCCACGGGGTCAGGGCTGATCACGGTCTGCGTGATGCAGCCGGCAATGAAGCCGCGCTCTGTCACAAGCACCACACCCCGCGGATCCTGCAGCAGGCCCGCCAGGGTCTCGCCGGTCTTGATGCGGCAGACGCGCTGCGGACCGCCCACGGCAGCCGCAAGGCGTTCGATCAGGTCGATGATGCGGGGAATGTCCGCCTCGCCTGCTAGTCGGCAGGAACCCATGTGATGGCCTTGTCCTTGAGGCTCGCCAGCAGGTCAAAGCCAGTATCCCCAAGGCCGGAAAACCGTGCCTTCTGGTCTGCACTCGTCCAGCGGCCATGCGGCGGGCGGCCCTGCCAGGACATGCGGCCATAGACCTCAAGCTCAATCGAGCGATCGGTATGACTTGAGGTGCTGCGCATGTCCCGCATGCGGCCGGTGAACATGCTGATGGGATCGCCGATCAGCCGACCCCGGTGCCCGCCGCCATCGCCCGCCTCGGTCGCCGAGAAGAGCTGATAGAAGATCCGGCATGGCCGGTTGTTCACCTCCGCCGCCTGGTTGTCGCAGCGCGCGATCATCTGCGGCGAGGCGTTGGGCACGGTGAAGGTCACCATGCCGGCTGACATGCCATAGGTCAGCGACAGCGCCGAAATCTGGATCACGTCGCCGGTGCCCTTGTAGGTCGTGCCGCCGGCCGTCAGATCGCCATAGCCAAGCCACCACCGTTGCGGGTTGGTGGCGAATTCCATCTGGCACAGGATCGTCAGGCCAGTGGTGCCACGCCGCAACTCGGCATCAGGGATATCGTGGACCGACATCAGAAAGCCTCGATCAGCGAAAGCGCCGATTGCTGGAATGGTGACGTGGTAGCGCCGATCGGGTCGCCGCTTTCCATGATGCAGCGCAGCCGCAGCTGATCCACGATCACGACTGTTCCGGCCGCATGGGCCGCGCGCAGGTTGGGCATGACGGACACGCGGGCGCGCTGCGGATGCTCATCCAGCGGTGTGACGTTGACGACCTTGTGCAGCCGGTCGCCCAGGCTGATGTAGTGCCCCGGCCAGAGCCGCGACAGCGCCGGCATGTTCACGTCGATGAAGCTGTCGCGATAGGCCGCCGCCGCGCGCAGCGTGAATCCCCCGAACGGCTCGGAACTGAACCCGACATGATCGGCGGTCCATGGCGCCGCCGGGCCGCCGCGGGTCAGCATCCGGCCATTGCTCCCAAGGGGCCGATACTTGACGAACACGGGCACCACGCATTCAGTGCCGGGTGCCTCCATCGCCGTCAGGAAGGCATCGAGGGCGAGGTGGCTTTGCATATTATGCGCACCCACCTGCATGTTGAGGCGCCAGAAGCCGTTGAGCGTGGGTTGCGCGAAGGTTTCCCCGTCCACGTTGGTGAACGGATTAAGCCGCAGCCCTTCCAGTTTCGGAATGGCCGATTGCACCCTCACCGGAAAGGGGAACGTGATCTGCACTTAGCGCCCCCCTTTCAGGTATTGCTGGTTGGCCTGCTTGAGCCGGTCCTGCGCGACGGTGCGGGCCGACACGGCGCCGCTGATACGCTCGACCTGCGCCTGCCAGGTGCCGTCATCATCCATGTAGACGCGCACATCGACCGCGCCGCCGGCGGATTGGCCCTTGGTGTGGTCGATGACGGTTTCTTGCGGGTGCAACATCGCAAGGAAGCCGCCTTTGCCGTCCATCCCGCCAGAACGCGCGCCGTTGCCGGTGTAGCCGCCGCCATCCATAGACAGCAGATTACCGAGGCTTTCCATTGCGCCACTACCCCAGGACGTAGCGCCAAGCAGACCCATGCCCGCCTTGGCAAGCTGCACCTTGGCGATCTGCTCAAGGATGCCCGAGAGGGCATCAATGACCCCATCAGCGCCGCCAGTGATCGACCCGAAAAAGCCTTCCATCGTATCCTGCCCCTTTTCAGTGGCAGTGCGGATCCGTTCGAGCCTTTCCTCGGCGTCGACCCAAGCCTCGGCCATCTCCGTAATGCTCGCGCGCACCTGCGGGGTGATTTCGACCCCTGCCTTTTGCGCGTCGTTGAGGAGCTTCTGCTCCTCCTCGATCACGGCAAGGGCCCGTTCCCAATCGCCACCCGCCGCCGTCAACTGGGCGATCGCGTCAGCCTGGCGCAGGAAAGCCTCGGTTTCGGATTGGATATCCGCGACGCTGCGCTCGTATCCGTTCAGCCGTTCCCGACCATCGCCACCTCCGGACCGTGTGCGACCGCCACCGGAACGCCGCCGACCGCCGCCAGAAGCAGGCGCAATCGTCGGGGCGGTTGGTGTGCGGATGACGCCACCGGCGCCGACCTGCACGCGCATGGCTGCGCCTTGGCCGCCAGTGAATGCCCCAAGCGGGTCCAGTTCCGTCTGGGTCGCAATCTGCTGAGCGGTCCGCTGAGCGGCCACGCGACCATTCGCCAAGTCCCATGCCGCTGCGGCGGCCGACTGGAGCGTGCCTAGAAGCCCGCCGGTGGCAGTGTTGGCCGCGTTGAAGTAACCCGCAAGGCCGCTTGCTGCATCAGACATGGACCAGATTTCAATGCTGGCCGCCGCAGCGCTTACGGAGACTGCCTCGACGGACGTTCCTGCATCCTCTGTCAAGGACTGGAACTGCGTTGCAGCCTTCCCGCTGTCGATCAGGGCGTCATAGATATCCAGAAGGCGCGGCGGGATGTTGTCGACGGTGCCGTAGACCTCCAGGAAGTAATCCCGCATATCGGCTGCCGCTGTGGCTTGCGCCTGGGGTCCTTGCGCCGTCTCAAGCTGCTGGTTCAGGTCCAGAAGGCGGGCCATCTGATCTACTGAGATTTCCAGATCCTCGGCCAGTTCGCGCGTCCACGATGCCGACCGATAGGTCATGCCGCCGAAGATGCCTTGAACCTCGCCTGCGATCTTCCCAGCCCCATCGTTCAGTTCCTGCATGGCCTGCACGCGCCGCAGTTCCTGCTCCTCTTTCAGTAGAGCCCGTGCGCTGATCGCTGCGCGCCCGTATTTCTCGATCAGTTCATCCAGCGGTGCGCTCGATGCCTCGATGGCGTCGGCATAGCGATCCACGCTGTCGGCAAGGTCGCCCATCACGTCGTCAAGAGACCGACCAGCGTCACCTGCGTCTATCAGATGCGGCACGATAGCAGCCGTTACGGCCACTGCCGTCCCCATCAGGGACCCATAGAGGGCCAGCTTACCCGTCGCGCCAAGTGACCCTGCCAGCTGCGGGAACTGCTGAGTGAACGCCATCATGGCGCTTTGCCCGGACGCGACCTGAACGGCGAAGTCTTGGATCTGGAAACTGGCCTGGCTGACGCGATGCGCGTAGTTGCTCATGCCATCCGAACCGTCATTCACCGAACGGTTAAGGGGCGCGAGGGATTGCGCTGCCATCTCTCTGGCGCGGGCTGCCTCGGCTGCAGAAATGGCCCCCATCCGCTCGGCAGCCGCGATGTCGCGTAAGTCCTTCTCATAGCGACGCGATACGGCGAACAGCGGATTGAACTGCGCTCGCAGGAAGTCAAGCTCGGCGCCATACGCCACAGCACTCCGCGCAGCTTCATCGCTAGCCCGCGTGACGCCGGTCATCGCCTCAATCTGGGCCTGCATGCCTGTTGGCGTGCCAGCGTTGCCGGTGAACATCTGGTTCACGGCTTGATAAATGCGGCCTGTTTTCTCGGCCTCTTGGGCCGTCTCCTTCAGGGCCACCTGCAGCCCGGTGACAGGCGCTTGCGCCAGGTTGGCGGCATTGCCCATTGCTCGCGTGTGTTCGACCAGATCCCGCAGCGCTGCGACCTGCTGGGCCGCGATGGTGTTGCCGCGGTTCTGAGCCTCGGTCACATTGGCGATCGAGGCGACAACCCTGTCGAACTCCTTGGACAGATTGGCGGAAGATTGGGCGAGCTTCCCCTCGGTTTCTTCGCCCTTGCTGGCGAGGCTGTCGAGTGCTTGCTCGCCCTGCTTGAGGCCCGATGCGTCGGCACTTAAAACCAGCGTGGCAAAATCAGACATTTAGAGCCTCGGAGGATATTATGAGCAAAGCATTGGGCATCCTTGTCGGAGCCGCATGCATATGCGTCATCGCTGCAACTGCATGGTGGGGGATCAGCCAATATCGAGCCGCCCAGGAAGAAGCCCAAGCGGAGGAAATGGCGAGGGAGATAAGAAGAGGGGCGGATCTGGCTAGGTGCTCAGAAATAGTTGCGGCATTTGATGCTGGAGATAAGCGACCCGCAACCGAAGAAGCTGGATCAGCCGGAGCGGAAAGCTACACAGAGCTTTGCCGAGAATCGCTCAGAATAGAGGAACTTAAGGCTGCTGCGGGGCAATAAGCAAAACGCCCCCTTTCGGGGGCGCTTCTTACTCACACAGCCCTCTCGGCTGCTCATAAGCCGTGATCGTCATTTTCTGATCAGGCCCTCGTTGGGCGTAGAGGGTGTAGAAGCACTTAGAGCCTGTGGGCGAGTATCCCAGCTGCCACTGATATGCAGTTCCTTTGCTGCCAGCGTCGAAACTGTTTGCTGGCGGGCCATACTTTGCAATCACTTCATCCAACGGTTTGCCGACGAGCCCCTGCATGACTGCAGTTGCGCATCCAGCGACAACCAACACTGCCGCAAGTAGAATACCCTTCATGTCACCTCCTTGTAAGACGATCACACGAGAGAGAATTTTTCATTCTCGATCAAGAGGCATGATCGACAGCAGGTCGCGCCCTTCCACCAGCCCCGAGACATAGGCCTCGGACATGCCGCGCACCGTCTCATATTCCCACGGGGTGGACAGCCGCCCGGTGACCCGCCCGTAGGCCTCAAGCTCGGCATAGGGCAGCGGCATCCAGCCGCCCATTCCCGCCGGGGCGGCGAAGCCCAAGGCCGCACAGGCTGCCAGCAGGTCGCCGCGTTCCAGATCCTCGAAGCGGGGCAGCGTGGCCCCGCCGTCGATCAGGTCTTGCCCGCGCGTTTGCGTCCAGCCTTCAGGGCGGGCGTTCTGCCAGCCGATCTGCTGCGCGGCGCGGATGAGCTGGCCTCGGGCTTTCCCAGGAAGGCGCTCCGGTCGTTCGAAAATGCCAGCACCTGCTCAGCGAAGCTGCGGCCCTTCCCACGCGCAACCGGGTTCGACACATTCAGGGCAAGGAACCAGTCGACATCTGCCATTGTCGCCGCGCGGGTGTTGCGATCGACGTTTTCAAAGCCAACGACCAGCTTGCGCGCCGTAACGCACAGACGGTCGTGATAGTCCTGCATTGTAGCATCGTCGGGCAGCTTGGGCAGCTTGGCGGCCTCGCGGAACGCTTCCTGCGCAACGCGGCCCTCGGTTCCCAGGACGTAGACCAGGCACGGCTTCTCGCGTGGCACCTCGGCGCCGTCATCGTCGAGGTGCGGGCCTTGATCATCCCACAGCAATTCCCCGGTGGACGGGTGGCGCAGGTGCAGCGGGCGGCCTTCATCGGCCACGCTCCGGCTGTCGAAGCTGGTGAAATCCATGATGTTCCCTTGGGTGGTTCTGGTTCAGAGGGGGCGACAGGTCGAACCACGCCTGCCGCCCCGCCGGTCATCCGGGGAGGGAAACCCTGGAACCGGATCAGGCAGGCAAGTCGGCGGCGCCGCGAACCTTGGCGTAGTTCGGGACAAAGCTGAACGTGGCGCCCTCATAGCTGGTGACGCTGGACTCGTTGTCCGTATGGCTGTGCACGATGCCCGTCCAATAGGTCGCGTTGACACCATCAGGATCGACAATCTGGATCGACACTTCAGTTTCCGCCTCGTTGGCCGCGACCACCGCAGCCTGTCCAGCGTCGCCTTCTTCGGTGCGATAGGCGATCTGCCCGGCGGTACCGCTGCGCGCGCCCTTGAGGGTGGCGGTGATGCCGCTTTCCAGGTCGGGGGCAGCAATGGTGTCGTGGCTGAACCCGATTGCTCCGATGGTGACCACGCGCTTGACCTGAACCCAGGTCAGAGCCTGATAACCCGCGAGGGTCTGGGTGGCGGCAGGGGTGGCGCTGATGAACAGCCGTTTCTTGATGCTGGTTTCCGTCATGGCGGATGCTCCGGTTAAGCCCCGCTGTCAGGGCGTTTGGTGATCTGGATAGGGATCGAGACAGGCACGCGCCAATAAGCGCCGTCCGGCAGGCCCTCGCGGATGTGCGGCGGCTGCAGGACTTCGGTTTCAGCGCCTGGCGCCTCGATCCGCTCTCCCATCGGGAACAGGTCAGCGATCTGCTCCGCGATTTCGTTCGCTCTGGCCTCGCCCGTCCCGGCCTTGACCACGGCCGAGGCGATCAGCCGCCCGGTGACGATCGGGGCCTCGGCGTCGAGCGTATCGTCGCTGGTCCCGGCCCTGACGATCGTGCAGGCGATGTAAGGCACGTTGCCCGGTGCGGCCGGGTCGAAGGCCTGATTTGGCCACGCCTTCGGGATGCCCGCCAGCGTCGCCAGCCGCGCCTTGAGGGCGGCCTCGGGTGCATGTTTCATTTCAGCCTTGAGACGTTGCGGGCGACGATCTGCGGCCACTGTGCAGCGGCACCGTCGACCCAGAAATTCCCGCCCTGGTCATATTCCCGGCCAAGGCTGTCCTCGCCGACGAATCCCTCATGCATTCTGAGGGCGTGGGCAGCAGTCCAACCGATCCGCGCCACGTCGCCCGGCTGTATCTCCGCAACCAGTAGGGCAATGTTCGCCGTCGAGTTGGCGCCGCTCTTGCTGGCAGCTGTGGCGGCTGTGCCAATCTGCGAGCCATTCAGTTCGGTTACGACGCTGTTGATCAGGTGCCCGGTGTCCACTGGCATGCGCCCGCCGTTGGCCACAGGCGTCTGAGCGATGTCCATCACGTCCTGGATGCTCTCGGACAGGACCGCCTGCATCTGTGCCTTGGTCTTGTCGGCAAAGGCCGCGATCGAGGCGGCGAAAGAACGGTCGGCCATGCTCAATCCTCGTAGCGCATCAGGTCGTTGCGGATCCGATAGACCGCGAGGCAGCGGCACTGGATCGTGTTGGCCGCCAGCCCTTTCGGGTTGCCGGGGCTATGCTCCAGGTCGCCGGGGTACCGCATGAACACACCCGCGGCCGGGTTGAAGAACTCGCCCAGCCTGACGGTCTGGTCGTGCAGATGCCGGTGGGTGTCCCTCACGCGGCTGTCGAGGGTGGCCTGCCAGCGAATGCGGACCTGATCACGCCGGACCGCGCCGCTTTCCACCAGCTGCTCCATGCCCTCATGCCGCCCGGCCCGCAGACCGTTCAGCGCCTCGGTTCTGGCGATCGTATCGCCGCGATCCTTGAGCAGCTTGTTGCGCAGCTGCTTGCGGCTGATGGCCTGATCGGCGGCGGGCACGGCTTCGCCCTTGGCATAGGCGCGCAGGATGCGCTGCTTGGTGGCCTCATTGACTGAGGTCAGCGTCACATAGGGCGCCGAGCCGTCGCGCGGCACCGTCACCAGGTCGCGCACGCCCTCGGGCGTCTTCATCGCGTCCATGACCTTCTGGAACACGCCGCGGCGGGCGCGATCGAGGCCGAGGATCCCGCCGGCACGCTTGCCGGTTGCCGGGTCGACCTTGCCGACGATGGCGCGAGCCGTGTCGCGGGGGTGCTCGCCTGCCTCCGCGGCTTCCCTGATGACGATGCGGGCCTGCTCTTTCTGTTCCTCGATCACTTCGGTGATCAGGCGCGAAGACTGTTCCCGGATCCATCGTTCGGCCCTGTCGTGGCGGCCGTTGAAGCTGAACACGAACTTGCTGCCATCGTACGGATCTCGGATGCGCAAGCCGGATAGAGCCAACGGGCCGCCGGTCATGTAGGTATCGCGCTGCGCCTCGTAGAGCGGACCGAAAAAGCCTTGCTCCAGCCGCAGGGCGTCGATGGCGCCCTCGATATCCCCTGCCCGGATCAGCGTCTCAAGCTGCTGCAGTCGGACTGCGTTGGTGATCTGGTCGATTGCCTCAAGGAAGGCGTCGCGCAGGGCTGGCTCCAGCCGGTCTAGCGCGTCCTGAATATCACTTGGGAGTTTCGGGGCCATGGTTTACTCGTTCCTGATGGGAACAGGAGGTGTTGATGGCTGAGTTTGAGCGCACCGGACATTGGCGGACTCTCTCAGATGGCACCCGTACGTGGGTGAGCGGTCATGGGGTAAAGCGCGACAGCAATGCCATCAAACCCTACGCAGACATTGATCTCGAACGCCTAGCTGGGAGGACTCCAACAGCCAAAGCGGACCGAACACTTTCCGCTAAAGAGCGAATGGCCGCTGAGCGAGAGCGTATGGAAGCGGTAAAGCGGGTCATCCGGAAGGCACCAAGGAAACGCGGACGCCTCAAGGATATTCTTTAAACCCTCAAGATCAGGTCGAAGAACAGAGGCACGCCGCCCGGCGCGTAAGGCTCGGCCCGGACGATCGCATATTCGGTCGCGCCGATGCGCAGCCGGTCGGCCGGCGTCGGCACGGTGCCCTCGGCTGCCATCATCTCGCGCCGGTCGCCCGCGTGGATCGTGCTGCCGTCGATCAGGCCAAGCGCCATCGTGTCGCCGAGCAGCCGCACGGGGATTTGCTGATCAGGCAAGGGTGTCGGGTCATATTCCGGCCCGGTAAACCCGCCCTTGCGCAGCAGCGTGCCAGCGTGGCCCACATCGCTCAAGGCGCCCGCGACCTCAGCGGCGATGGCGGTCCAATCCTCGGCCATGTCAGCCCCCTATGGCTCGCAGGAACAGGCCGCAGTTCTCCGGCCGGATCAGCGGAGCAAGCAGCCCTTCGACGGCAGCGATGCGCGGAATGTAGGCGTCTGGTCCGCTGGCTCCACCCACCAGCTCCCACGTCAGTCCCTTGGCCCCGGTCAGTACCTTGTCAGTCGCCGGCGTCGTAGTCGGCGACAGGATGCCCGGCTTCTTGGCCTCGACAATCGCAGCCTCGATGATGGCGTGCTTGACGGCTTCGGGCACCTCGTCGGCACCGAACGGCGCGCGCCACCGGCTGTTGAACCGGGCCGCGATGTATCGCTGGGCGCGCATCAGGTCAGTTTCCTGCAGCGTGACCGCGATGCCTGCGGATCCGGTATAGGCTGTTGCCTCGGCCTTGGTGACAGCCAGGACGGTATAGCTAAGCATGGGCGTCTCCTGCGCTTGGGATGGCGGCCGAGGCACGGCCGCGCACCAAAGATCAGGCCTTCGCGTCGGCCTGTTTCTGGCCGGTCACGGGCTCTTTGCCCTTCGTGTCGTCGTCCAGCTGCTCGCACTTGTTGATCAGCGCGGCGGGGATCTTGTCGCCCGACACGGTGATGACAGTGCCGACCTCGACAGGTTCGCCCTTCTGGTCGTGATAGCCGGGCTTGGTGATCTTCAGCTTCATGGGATGGCCCTTTGCTGTGGTTGCGGGTGAGAGGGGCCGTGAAGCCCCTCCCATCAGATCAGAGCGACGAAACCGCCACGGCCAGGTTGCCGGCGGCGTCGGGCTTCATCTCCACGGCGGCGGCCGCCAGCGTGACGAAGTTGTAATCGTCCTCGGGGTTCGCCCGGAACATCGCGCGGGTCGTGACCGGCATCGCGTTCAGGACGGACAGCACGCGGCGATCCTTGACCACGGCGATGATCTGGCCAGCCGCCACGGTGGGCGACGGGACGATGTTGGCGATGCCGTCGATCTCGCGGATGCGCTTGGCGATGGTTCCGGCATAGTTCGCGGCATAGTCGCGGTTGCCAGCGAAGAACCAGTCGCCCGCGTTGACGTAGATCGTCACCGGCGCCCATATGTCCGCATCGCGCAGCAGCTTCACCGTCGCGGTGACTTCCGAGAGCCACTGCGCACCGGTCGCACCGTTCAGCGCCTGGCCGGTGGTGCGGGTCTTGCGGTTCGGGTGGTTGCGCAGGCCGTAGAGCGGTGCGCCGCCGACAACGATGTTTGCATCGCCATCGAGCGCGAGGCTTTCCAGCTTCTTCGTCACCTTGTCCACGGCGTTCACACGGCCCGCATCATCCAGCGCGAAGCCCTCGGATTGCGCCGCCGCCATCTCGCGCCAGCCGAAGCCGAAGGTGCTGTCGATGATCGGGACCGGAGTGCCCTGGTAGTCGAACACGGGCTTGTCGAGGTTGGCTTTCGAGCGGCCATCCAGCGACACGTTGACCGACCCGCTGTCCGACACGGTGCGGAAGTAGTGGATCAGCTTGCCGATCGGCATGGGGCGCGACAGGGTCGCCGCCAGATCGTTGAAGATCACCATCTCGGCGCGCTGGATCGTGACGGACTCGCTGTCCCACTCGCCCCAGACATCGCGGGGAAGCGACAGCGCGTTGCCGATCACCTCGCCGGTGGCGGTCAGTTGGTTGGCCAGCAGAGCGGCCTGGGCAGCCATCGTGCGGCGGTTTGCGATAACCGCCGCCTGCTGCTCGGGGGAAAATCGAAGCACAGGGGTCTCCTTAGGCTGCGGTGTAGGAATTGGCGATGCGCACATCCGCGCGGTCGCCCGCAGCGAAGGTGCCGGGCACGCCGTCGAAGAACGCGACCACGACCGACCCGGCGGCGGCAGCCGCCAGGCGGCCAGCGGCGGCGATGGTCAGAGGCGCGTTGGCGGCATAGGTGCCGGCCGCAAGGCGTGCGCTGAACACATCGTTCGGGTTCGCCTCGTAGGCCACGCCGGTGTCGCCCGAGGTGTAGGCGGTGTCCGGATGCTGGCCGATATAGTCCTGAATGCCCAGGACCAGCGGGCGCTTGCCCACGGCTGTGGTCAGCTGCACCAGGTTGGTGCCGTTGTCCTCGACAAAGGTGCCGGGCAGCAGCGCGCCGCTGACCTTGCGGTCGTTCACGGTCTTCGGGGTGCGGTCAGCCGGACCGCGATAGATCACGTTGGGGCCAGCCATTACTGGGCATCCTTCATGTTGGCGTTGAGGTCATAGCCCGCCCAGGGGTCGGCATCCTTGCCGCCGCCGGCCGAGGCGTTCAGCGCAGCGGCCTTGCCCGGCTCGCCCTTCGGCGCCAGCTCGCGAAGCGCGTCGAGCGTCAGGCCGTTGGCCACGGCCTCGGTCAGCAGGTTGGCCTTGACCACCTTGTTGACCAGAACGGCCTTCTCGGCGTCTTCCTTGGCCTTCTGGTTGGCGATCTGGGCCGCGTGGGCCTCGGTCACGGGCTTCAGGGCCTCGGCCACCGCGTTGGCGATGGTGGTCGGGATGGCCTTCATGGTTTCCTCAAGGCCGTTCACCTTGGCGGAAAGCTCGGCCAGCGTCTTGTCGTCTGCCACAGCAGGCTCCTTTTCAGTTTGAGGCTTCCGCAGGCCGGAAAATGCCTCGACAAGGAAAGCTTTGAAGGCGTCCACCATCCCGGCGCGCTCACGCCGCTCCAGTGCGCCAAGGGCGCTCTCCGCTGCCCATGTCAGATCCCGGTCGGCCCATTCGACCGCCGAGTTGATCACCTCGACCTGCTGGCCGTTCACCAGCATCCCCACGCCTTGGTCAGGGGTCGCCGCGCCGTCCTCGTTGAGGAGGATCGCGTCATGGTCGAAGACGATGCCGCGGGCGATGCGCTCGTAGCCCTCGCCCTTGGAATTCTCGATGTTGGCCAGGAGGCCGGTCGAGGTGTGGATCGGGCCGCCGGCCTCGATCGCCGCCAGCACGGCCTTGCCGCCCTCCGACCGGTTCGCGACTTCCACGTCGATCACCTTGTCGAGCAGCACGCGGCCACCCTCGCGGCGCACGTTCTCGTTCCAGGCCCCGATGTAGCCGATGTTGATGCCCTCGGGGTCGGTCGCCGAGACGAACTTGCCGTTGACGGTCGGATGGCCGAGGGGCGCAGGGGTGCGCTCAAGGCTGGCGAACGACGCCTCGATCTCCGTTGCCGGATAGAGGATACCGTTCATCACGACGTCATCGGGCAAGGTCGCGCTCGGGACGATCTTCAGGGTGCGCCCGTTGCGCACGACCTCTCTCACCGCAGCCGCGTTGGCGATGCTGCGGACGTTCACGCGCACTTGCGCCATGGCTATTCGTCCTTTTTGTCGGGATCGTCAGGCGGGCCTTGCAGGTCGGCTTCGTCGTAGTAGGGCGCGGGCGCCTTCCCCTCGAAGCCGGCTTGCTCGCGGATCTCCGTAGCTGTGAAAGCCGGTTCATCCCGCTGCGTCTGGTTGATGCTGGCCATCTTGACGGCCCGGTCGATCTTCTCGCCGGGGCTCGCTTCGGTCAGGTCGGACCAGCCGACAAACCAGTCACGATCGGGCAGGACGCGGAACCGCACCAGCCGATCGGCCAAGGCCTTGATACGGGGCTTGGCGATGTTCTCGCGCCGCGCATTGCAGGTCCGGTCCCATTCGTCGGCGTCCTCGGTCGAGGCCCGCTCGCCCGTCTGCGACCCGATCAGGATCTTGGCGGGGATGCCGAGCGATGCCGCGAAGGACAGCAGTGGAATGCTGTGGAAATGCTCGGGGCTCGGCAGCGTGACGTTCAGCGTCTTGGCCTGCATGCCCTGCAGCATCAGCAGCTTGTCAAAGCCCTTCTGCCATTCCTCGACCTGGTCGTTCATCGCGTCGGCGACTTCGTCCTCGGGCACGCCCATGGCCCGTGCCATCTCGGCGATCTTGGCTTCCTTGTCGACCTCCAGCACGGGCGATGATTTGGCGTTCTTCCAGAAGCCTTCGCCGCCGGCGCCCTTCACCTTCTCCATGTCGAGGAGGTCGTTATAGCCCGGCTCCAAGTCCGATCGGGGCGCCACGGTGCCATCGGCCGACCAGATCAGCACCCGGTCGGGATGCACGGTGAACGACCGGCCCGCCGTGCCGCCGATCGCCGCCTCGTTGAAGGTGAACGACTTGGGCTGCCCGTAAGCATCGCTGCTCGCATCGTCGATCCAATCGGCCACCGCGAGCTGGTTGCACCAGACCGGCACGGCCTCGACCAAACCCTCAAGCCCGCCCGGCACAACGCCGACTGGCTGGTCGAACGCCTTGCCGTCAGCGAACCGCAGGATCACCCCGGCATAGCCGCCGACAATGGCGCGGCGATCGGCCTCAGCCAGTGCCCGCCATAACCCGATCCTGCGGAAGTGCTTCGCGATCTCCGTTTCAGCCTTGGTGTTGCCCGCCTTCTCGGTTTCCCACAGGGCGGGGAAGTCCTGCCAGGTCTTGAGGACGGTCTTGTTGACCCCCGCCCGCGCGATGCTGTGGCGGCGATACATGCGCAGCGCATCCTCGAACCGCACATCATCAGGCCAGCCGAAGTCCTTGGCGTGCTGGTGCTTCGTCTCCGGAAAGTATCCGGGGAGCAGCGCGTCGAGGCGGCGAGCCGCGTTGACGATCATGGCGATGGGGTTCATCGGCGGTGCTTTCTCAGGATCATGGCAACCTGCGGCGCGGCTTCGCGCGGCGCATTCGCCATCACGAAGGCGTCGGCCAGGTTCGGCGACGCGATGTCGCGCTTGCTCAGGTCTTTCTTGCTCTCGACCTTGACCCGGCCCGCGTTGTCGAAGTCGCGGCGGGGCGTGGCCAATTCGTCAATCAGTCGGTCGAGATGATCGCAGGCCGGGCTGATGCTGATCAGCTCGTGCGGCTCGTAGTGCATCTTCCGTTCGACCGCGTTGAAGGTGTTGCGAAAGCGGCGGGCCACGTCCCACCAGGTCTGCGCCTTCAGGTTGGCGTAGTAATCGCCATTGGCTGGCGACTGCGGGTCATCCGGATCGACCTTGTCATCGGGATTGATGACACCATCGCTGGCATTGAAGCGGCGATAGGCGATGCTCACTCCAAACTCGGTGTTGAGCGCCTGGAAGTGCGCGCCAGCAAAGGCGCCCACGCCGATGCTGTCATAGTCGATCTCTGCGCCGGCCTCGCGCGCCTTCTTGTGGACCCGGCCTGCCGATTTCAGCAGTTCGTCTTCTTTGCCCTTCCACTCCTCGACAAAGCTCGCCTCGATGCCTTCCATCAACACCTGGGCGTTCTTGTCGTTGCCGCTGTCGGCCACGTCGAAGCCGATCCGGCGGCCCGGACCCTTGGCGATGCCAAGGCGTTCGCAGGCGTTGAGCGCCGCCATGATCCAAGACCGCTTGATGACAACGGCGTCGTCATCTTCGCGCGGCTGGCCCAGGTAGATATGGGCAAACTCCTCGGCGTCCTCGGCTTCCTTTGCTGCGATGATCCGCAGCATGGTTTCAGACAGGAACGGGTTTTCGCCGTAGTTGATGTGCCGCTTGATCGTGTCGGGCGGCGTGTTGACCACGAACCGGCGCCAGACAAAGTCCGTCACCAGGCGGGGGTTAAACAGGATCCAGACCTGCGAGCCCTCCTTTCGGATCGTCGGCTCCAGGATTTCCCACTGCTCGGCCGTGAGGTTGTGCGCTTCCTCCAGCCAGAGGATGTCGATACCCTCCAGCGACTTGATTTCGTCAATGTGCCGCCAGAGGCCGTAGAACAGGAACTCGCTGCCGGTGATGTTGTGCTTGATCGAGTTGTCGGTGATCGTGAACTGCGCCTGCAGCCCGAACCGCTCGATCTGGATCTTCAGCAGCGTGTAGACCGACTCGGCGATCTTGTTCTGGAACTGCCGGGCGCACAGCACGCGGATCCGGCACTTGGTGGCGAGGAACACGGCCCATCCGGCCGCGTCCCATGATTTCGAGGATGCCCGGCCCCCATACAGCACGCGGTTGCGCGCGGGGGTCATCCAGAAGTTACGGAGCGCCGGGTTGAGGGTTGGCCCCTGCAAGGTCTGCATAGAAGTCGGCAAGGGTCTTCACCTCCAGAGCCCCGCCGTCCTTCCCGGTCACCTCGCGTCGGTTGGTGAACGCCCCGCCCATTTCCTTCGCGGCCTGCTCCAGCAGGGACGACGCCAAGACCATGTTGCCTTGCGTCTCGGCCTTCTCGGCCATGCGCTGCAGCGCCCGCAGGCGCACGGCGCGGTGGCTGATGCCGATCTTGCTGGTATCCTCCAGGAAGGCGTTGCGCGTCTCCTCGAAGATGCTGCGCCACTTCTGGCTCAGGTCTTTGCCCGCTCGCTTGGTCGGGTCGTAGGTCTCGACGGACTGTCGGGCGATGGTGATCTTGAACTCATCCTGCACAGCCTTGACCACGGTCGACGGGGCGTCGAAACAGGCCAGGGATTGAACGATGAAGGTCCGGATCTCGTTGTTCAGCTTGGCGCCTGCCATAATCGTCGGGCTCTGTCAGAAGGAGAGGATGCTTTGGGCGAACTGCATGAAGCGAAGGGCGCAACGGTCTTCCTCGGCCCTGATTTGGAACATGGGCGCTTGCTCTCTCGCCGCGACACCCGCGACTTCACCAGCCTTTCGGATGCTGTCACGTGGGCCTTGAAGGACATGCCGAGTTCAAGGCGGTGGGGATGTTACGTCCTGACCTCATCCGGCACTCGCTATGACTGGGACGACCTTGGCGAGCTGGACCTAACAACTGGGCGAGAAGACTAAGCCCTCAGGCACGTCCCGCAGCACTGCGCTATCTCGGCGGCGGCAATCTCTGGCCCGGCCTCGGCGGCCTCGATCAGCGCCCGAATGCCGGCGGCATCGGCCCCGTAGCGGCGCACCACGCCGATAAACTCCTCAACGTCATGGCCGCGCATGGTGAACACAGGCCTGCCGGTCTGCTTGCTGAACTTCGGCGCCCCGTATTCGTCGCGGTCCTGGGCGCAGTGGTAAAGCTCATGCTCGATCAGGGCGCAGGCCTCGGCATCAGACGCCTGCAGCCACCAGGAGGCATCGATGGTGATAATGAAGTCCGGCACCATGCCGAACCACTGCGTGACCTGCAGCGTCGCCTTGGCGCGGCCCCACTTGCCCATGGCGCCCTGAGGCTGCCCCGGCTCAGCCGTGCCGATCACCATCCGGCCCTTCTTGCTGTTGTCCACGTTGGTCCAGAGGAACCCAATCGCGGCCGAGCGCAGATGCTGGTGATCCGGGTTCTGCAGCGGGGCACCATCGGCGATGAAGGTTGCCTTGGCCCATTCTGCCAGGTCAGGCGCGGGGCCGAACCATGCCTCGAAACCCTCGACCTGCTCGGCTGGCGGCATGGGCCGGCGCAGCGTGTTGCGGTCGAGCATGTCAGGGCCTCGTGAATTTCGGAGGGGGCCACGCACGGGAGGAGACCGGGGCCGCGCCCTCCCCGCTCGCAGCTCGTGGCGCGGCGGTTGGGAATGTCAGGCCCAGCAGAAGCAGAGTGGGCCGAAGTGCCACCAGCGATATTCGCCATGGGCGTCGCGGGTGATCGTGGTGCCGAATGACCAGCAGCGCGGGTCGGTCGCGAAGGCGATGTGCGGCATGTTGGGGGTCCGGAAATGCAAAACGCCCGCAAGCCTTTCAGCTTCGGGCGCAATTCGGGTAGCTGCATTCGTCAAGCAAAACGGGCGCAAAGTCAACAGGTATCTTGCTGGCCCGTTTGCGCCCCTGCCAGTACGTCCGCAGGTCAAGGCTCTGCTGCGGGGCAGTCGGTCATTCTTCATTGGACCGTTTAAGAACGCCTGCCAAGCGGTCAGTGATCTGTGTTCATCAGGTGCTTTCGCGCCCGCGCTTCCCAATCGTGCAACTCGCGTTGGAATTGATCTTCCACCCATAGTTGCGGGGTGGCGCTGCGTGTCTCAATCTGTTTCCACGGATCGCAGGTCAGGTTGTGCCTGGTGACGTGATCGTCAAAGCGGCCCGAGGCTTGCCATTCCTCTGGTTCGCGCGATGCGGCTAGCGTGTCGGCCCGTCTCTGGATGCCGTCTAGGGTTCGCCCGCGCACGGTCAGGTTCAAGGCTTCGTGCAACAGGCTAGTGCAGGTTTCGCAGGCGGTGGTTTCAGGCATGTTCTTTTCCTATACCCGTTCTCAATCGGCCGTTTTCTGATCGCCGGTATAACTGTTCAGGGCGACTTCTAGCGGGATCACGGCGTCTCTTCTCTGATTTGCTTGACCTTCCACCGACGATACCTTGCTTGCGCCTTGCGGATCGCCATGCGCGGAATGCTGTCATCAATGACCCAAACGTCACATTCCGCGTAGTCAGGATCATCAGGTGATCCTCCGTGCGACCAGGAGCCATCAGGAAAGCGGACGACAGTGATCTTCATGTTGGTCATTCTGACAAAGCCTTTCCTAGCACTACCGCATCTTCGGCATCGGGAACCGGAAGCTCTACCTCGACCCACCGCCGCGCGGCTTCATCCTGGGGGTGCTTGGTCCCGTCGCTCATTCCTCTGCCCTCCAAGGCGTCATCACCGGCATCACATCCGTCAGCTCGATCCCGTGCAGGCACCCCCGAAGACTGGCCGCCAGGTGCAGCAGCGCGCCCCACCACTGCAGGTAGTTCTCCCGCTTGGCCCTGATCATGCGAGCCGTCCCGGTGTAGCTGACCGGGCAGACCTCGCCGGCCTTCACCCGCCGCTTGCGGTACTTGTCCCGCCACTCCCAGATGCTGCCGGTGTTCTCCGTGGTCGCGGTGAAGATCGCCGCGCGCTTCTCCGGATCCCAGCCGCAGGGCTCCCACCCGCACGGCACGATGGCCAGCCGCTCGCCCTGCCCCCAGTCCGGCACGCTGCGAAGCCGCGCCAGCTCGGCCACCTGGGTTGCCATGCGCCGGCCACCGCAGCTTTCGGGTAGCGCCTCGACGTAGGACGCGATGATCTGCGCGTCCGCCGCCGGGTCGCTGGTACCGCCGCCGTCCACGGCCGTGCCGAGGATCGCCATCTGCATGCCGCGCCAGAGCGGGTCCACGCCCACGCGGTCGAACTCATGGGCGCCGTACTGGTCGAAGTCGATCTGCGCCTTCTCGGTCAGGAACGCCCATTCCAGCGCCTGCTGGATCGACATGACGCGCGGGCCTGCCTGGTCAGAGCGGTCGGTCGTGCGGATCCGTGGCGCGTCGGTGGTGGCCTCGGGCTGAGGCTCGACCGCCGCCGCCCTGCGCCGCCCCTTCCGCGCGGGCTGCCGGAACTGCGACGGGCATACCGTAACCGGGTGCTTTTCGAGGTAAGCGTCGATCAGCGCGCGGTCTGGGTCGTTGATGGGCTGGTGGATGCTCATGCGTCGGCCGTCTCCACGCGGTACCGCAGCGCGTTCAGCAGCCGCTGCTGGCCGTCGATGGTCGGCTTGCCGTTCGCGCCGATCACGTCCTCGGTCAGGAACGACTTCCAGCGGGTCAGCGCGACGTCCGGCTCGACTTCGAGGAACGCCGCAGCCGCATCGATCTTGTTGCCGCCGGTCAGCAGCTCCACGAGGCGCAGGTCATCCTCCGGCGTGAAGGTCTTGGGCAGCCGCTCCAGGTGCTTGACGATCTGCCGCTCGGGCAGGGTCAGCTTGCCCCAGGGGCGGTCTTCGGCTTTCTGCTTGCGGGCCGCGGGCGCGGCTTGTGGTCTATCCGAAGACGGCAAGGCCGGTTGTGGCTCACCGGCGGGCGCTTCATGCACATCAACGACCGAATCCTCGGCGTCGGCTTCGAGCGGCGGCAGCGCCTCGCCCGATCCGTCGCCCTCGACCTTAACCCATTCGCCAAGGTCAGCCTGCGCGGCGTTCTCGATCTCGATGCCGGACAGGTCCAACGGCAGGTCGGCCCCGCCGATCTCCACGGGCATGTCGGTTTCGTAGACGCCCGCGTCGCTGTCAGCCAGCCACTGCGCCTCGGCGATGCTCGTGTCGTAGACCGCATCCGAGACGAATACCCTGCGGCCGGTGGCCTCCTCGAACCGGCCGAGGGCGGCTGCCAGGTCGCGCATGGCTTCGGCTTCGAGGAGGATCGCATCGGCGCGCTCAACGATCTGCTGGCGGTTGGTGGGGCGGAGGAAGTGCATGGTCATTGTGGGGTTCCTTTGGTCAGGCGGGGGTCAGGCTGTGGGGTGTGGGTCATTCGCTCATCCTCCGATCAGTCGGCGGCGGCGCCTGCTGCGCTGCTCGGGGGTTTCTGCTTGGGCTGTGGCGGTGGATGCGCCTCTGCCTGCTGGGCGGCTCAGGCGTTTTGCGTGGTCGCTGATCGCGCCATCGAAGAACCTGACGGACTTTGGCAGGAACGATCCGTCGCGCTCCCGCTCAGCCTGCATCTTGGCGCTGACGGCTGCGATGATCTGCTGGTCGGTCAGCCCGTCCTTGGTCCAGACATCGAGGCTCAGTTGAAGCTCGGCCGGTGACATGCTGCGGACCGGGAACACGGCGCTGGTGTTTAGTTCGGATCCGGTGAGACCCATGGCATCCAGCAGACCCGCCCTGAGAGACAGTATCCGATCTGACTTCTCACCCTCGTGCGCACGCGCAGCATGGTTCTTGACAGGTTCTTGGGAAGGTTCGTCCGCATCTGCTGCGGGGTTTTCTGTCGTCAAATGCGGGGTTTCGCGCATTTGCTGCGGGGTTTTGTCGTCAGAAACGGTGTTTTTGCTGCGGGGTTTATCGTCCTGAAAGGGCGCATCTGCTGCGGGTTTTAGGGCGGCGGGATTGATAGTGTAGAAGCTGGTACCGCCTCGTCCGCCGCCGGTCTTGACGGTGATGACGCCGCGTTCTGCAAGCCGCTTGATGGCCCCTTGAACGGCACGCTCCTTGTAGCGCGACAGTTTGCAGAGGCGGGCGATCGAGGGATAGCAGGAGAAGAACTTGTCAGCGTGCGACGCTAGGGCGATCAGGACAGCAACTTCTGTCGCATCCTCTATCGCGCTTTCCAGCACCATCTCGACCAGGCGGAAGCTCATCGCCCTACTCCGACCAGACGGTGTTGGTGGAGAGCGCGCACATGCACCGGGCGGTACCCGTCGTGCCCATGCGCTGCTTGGCGACGATGATTTCCAGCTTGCCCTTGGCTGCGGCCATAGCGTTCTGCCAGTCCGCCTGATCATCCAGATCCTCGGGATCGGGTTCTTCCTGCGCCAGGTAGTATTCCGGCCGATAGCAGAACAGCACGCTGTCTGCGTCCTGCTCCAGCTGGCCCGACTCGCGCAGGTCGCTGAGAACGGGCCGCTTGTCATCGCGGCTCTCGATCGAGCGCGACAGCTGCGACAGGGCCAGCACTGGGATTTCCAGAGACATCGCCATGCCCTTGAGGGCCAGACTGATGTTCGTGACCTGCTGGTAACGATCGCGGCCCTGCGCCTTGAGGAGCTGCGCATAGTCCACGATCAGCAGGCGGAGGTTCGGCGTCGTGCGGGCGATCTGACGCACGCCGCTGACAAGGGCGTCCACGTTCGCATAGGAGCGCGACAGGAAGGTGATCGGCAGATTGCCGACGTCCATGCCGAGTTCGATCAGCGCGCGGGCCTGATCCTCGGACATGTCGCCGCTGCGCATGTTGATGTAGGGCACCGCGCGGCCTGCGCGCGCCGATGCCTCTGACAGCGCCCGCTGCGCCATGGCAGCCGGGGTCATTTCCAGAGAGGCTATGGCCACGCCATGCCCGGCGCGGGCGGCGTTCAGCGCCATGGTCAAGGCCACGGCAGATTTACCCATCGCCGGGCGCCCGCCCAGCAGCGTCAGCTCGCCGGGATAAAGGCCCGGCACGATGCCATCGAGCGCGGGGATGCCGAAGCGCACCAGGTCGGTGTTGCCGCCATGATAGGCCTCCATAGCCTGAGCCAGCGCTTCCCTGACTGCGGCAAGCATCGAGGTCGGGCGGTCGGCTTGGCTGGCAAACTCGGCGGCGACGATCTGGCGCTCCAGCTGCAGCGCGATTTCGCGCGCCGGCATGTCGCCCCGGAGAAGCCCGACCTGGGCTTCCGAAATGGCAGCGGTCAGCGCGCGCTTGCGTGTCTGTTCGGCCAGCAGGTCGGCGAGGCTGCGGACAGCCTCACGGTCGCCGGAAAGGGCACATCCTGCCAGCCGCACCAGATAAGCGGGCCCACCAGCTTCATCGAGGTCGCGGGAACCCTGCAGGGCCGCCTTGAGCGTGACAGGGCTGACCAGCTCGCCGCTGTTGGCGCGGGCTTCGATCACCTCATAGATTTCAGCGTGCAGAGGATGGGCGAACAGATCAGCACCCCCTGCGCGCATGGCAATGGGCGTCATCCGATCATCCATGATCAAGGCGCCCAGAAGCTGCTGCTCGGCCTCTAAGGACTGGTGGCCAGCGTCGGGCCGGATCGCGGTAACCGTGGTCATTCCGCTGCCTCTTGAGGATATTGGATCATGCCAGCCGCAGCAGCGGCGACATGCTTCCACGGATCGCGCTGCGGGGTTGCGTTCCAGACTAGGCCGCGGCTGACGCGATCCAAGGCGCGAAGGGTCTGCTCTGGCGTAGGCTTCATTTCTGCATCCCCCACTGGCCGGTGCCCTCAACAGTCCACTGCGCTACGGCCTCATCCACATCCTTGATGCTGCGAACCACGGCCACGCGGATGCCTTGGGCGCGCATGGTCTCGTGCAGTTCGCGCTGATCCTTGTCGGGGTGATTGCCGGGGGCTTTGACCTCGAAGGCCCAAACGCGCGGACCAGGAAGCAGGCAGAGGAGATCTGGAAAGCCTTTGACCGTCCCCATCGCCTTGTCACGAGCGATTTGCTTCATGACCTGGATGCCGGACAGCCCGATGGCATTCGGGCTGTGGTGGACGATGGAGCCCTTGGGCAGAACAAGGCGCAGGTGCGCCAGGATCGACCTATGAATCGGTCCTTCAATGTCCCTTGGCTTCGACTTTCGGTTCTGGCTGTTGACCAGCTCAGCGGCTGTCATGCGGGTGGCCATCAGCCCATCCCCAGAGCTTGCTTGTACATTTCGAGGATCGCTTCCTCCTCGGCCACGTCGTCGCGGTCGCGCTTCCGCAGGGCCACGATCTTCTTCATGACCTTGGTGTCGTAGCCGCGGGCCTTGGCCTCGCTCATCACCTCTTTCTGGCGCTCGGTGATGTCCTTCTTCTCGGCTTCCAGTTGCTCGTACTGTTCGATGAACTGGCGCAGCTCGTCGGCGGCCACGGAATAGGCTTGGTCTGACACGGCTTTGTCCTCGGGAGTTTCTTTGACAGGCGGCGCCTTCCGGCGCTTGCGGTCTGCTTCGCCCATGCGCTTTGCCGCGGCGAAGAACTCGTCTTCCTTCATGGTGACCGACTGGCCGCCGCCGCTGATCGTGATGGTGGTGTCTTTCGGCATCGTTATTTCCCCACCTGCATCAGCCGCGCCTTGGCGGCCCTGATCGCCCGCTCGGCTTCCTCCAGCTGGCAGATCGCCTCGGCCCGCAGGCCGGCGCAGTCCGACTGGCCCGCCTGGATCAGCGCCGCGATGGCTTCACCGTTCTCCTTCGAGATGACGGCGGCGTCGGTAATCGGGCTGATGTTGTTGCCGCTGACGGCCGCCTCGATGTTGCGACGAACCAGCGTCTGCGTGACCGGATCGCACCCCAAGGCATCTTCCAGCGCCACGATGTCGAACACGTCCCAGTTCAGCGAGCCGCTGACCTTGCGGCTGATCGTGCCCTTGACGGTGTGGGCGCCCCAGCGGGCGTTGATGGTTTCCGCCACGGCGTCGAAGCAACCGAGACGGCCAACCATCGCGCGCATGTGCGATCCGATGATCAACTTGAGGTCAGCCATGGGAAACCTCGATTTCTTTGAGGCGTCTCACGCCCGTGTTACTTTCGGATCGTGGGGACTGCTGGTGTTCAGAGTGGAGTATTTGGCGTGTCATCAGTCTCGCCTGCGTGCCGTGTGGGGCGGATGTGGGAATGCAAAAAAAGGGCGCGGCGGCGGTTAGGCTGCCGCGCCCTTGGTCGTTTGCGCGCCAGCTTTGCGGGCAGCGGCGAGCTGTTCGAGCGTCAGCTTTTCACCGCGCTTCGCCGCTGCGTCGATGAGGTCAAAGTCGCGGTCAGGCGGTATTCGGCCGCGCTGTTCCCACGAATGAACCGTCGTATAGGGCAGACCCAGATCTCGAGCGAGATCGATCGGGTTCGGCCAGACGTGCTTGATGTGAGAAAGGTTTTTCATACAGACAAACTACGCATATTGCGAAGCCTCAGTCAATACGCAAACCGATCAGTTAAATTCGCAAGGCGCGTAGCTATGATCCTCGCAAAGAAGCGAGGTCACTGAATGCTTGAGGAACAGGAAGATGCGGTCGAGGCTGTAGCTGCTCGACTGCAAGCAGCTCGCCGAGCTCTAGGCCTCACCAAGAGAGAGTTTGCGGAACGCGCCGGGATGGGTGAGCAGACTTATGGCCCATTTGAGAACGGTGGGCGCCCCCTCAGCCTAGTTGCTGCCAAAAAGCTCCGTAAGGCTCATGGGTTGACCTTGGAGTTCATGTATTTCGGGAAAATAGACGACCTGCCGCACAAGATCGCAGCAAAGTTGTGAGGGATGCCATCCGTCAGGTCTGCCCAGAAATCCAAGGGCAGCCCCGTCTCAGCGCGAGCTTTCTTCATGGTCTCAAGCAGCGTCTCGTCTTTCACTTCGTCCCTCAATGTATGCGCGCTCAAATAGAACATAGCAAGAACATCGCTAGCCGGACAACCCGGAAGATCGCCTTAACGCCTTGGAGGAGCTTGCTGTCGTCGTCGCCTTCACGACTTGCGGTTGATCAGTATGGCGAATTTTCGCCTATGGTTAGCTGTCTTCTTAGCCAAGAATTTCGCGGAACTTGGCGACCTTCGGCGAACCAGCGGGCGTGAAATGACCTCGAAAACTAACCTTTTGGATAGGTCATGACCGACGATAGGCCGACCATCGAGGAGATGGAGCAGCACGAGATTGCGGCCACGATCCTGCTGGGCGCGCTTCGGCTGACACTGGCAAGTCCTGCGCGCGTGGATCGCGAAACCGCTGCAGCAATGCTGATGGTGACGCCAGAGGAGCGAGACCGGCAGGGCGACTATGGGGCGGCGAAGTTGCTGGACGAATGGGCGCAGGAAGTGGGTGAGCTGCTTGGGGATGAGGAATGATATCAGTATCTGATATTAGACAGGCGAAGAAGCTGAGGGTGGACCTCGGCTCATGGAAAGCAGGCCAGAAGTTTCCTAAAAGTGGGCTGAACCTGCGAGCTCATTACCCGGTCTCAAGTCAGTGGTCATGGCGGCAGATTAAATTTCAGGCGGGCAGCGAGCATTACTCTGTACTGATAAAATGCAGACCTGAGCGTTACGATTTCATGGCAATGTTGGTTCATTGTGGACAGCCCGACACCGTACTGTGCCGGGTGGAGCATCATGGCTCACATCCAGGGTGGCACGTACATTACCAGGCTAGGCGACCCTTCTTCCAAGGTGTGGTCAACTTTCCTGAGATGCGTAGGCGGAGTTGCGGCGAAGGGGATGATTTCAGTTCAAAGCGGGTGACGGGCTTCGAGGCGTGGGCTATAACCTTTGTAGTGAAGGCATTTGGCTTGCGCGAGGAAGGACCGATCGGTGATATGCTGTGAAACAGGAAATTTGCCACGCGTTTTGCGATAGCATTTCCGTGCACGAGATCCCTGGCGGTCTTGGCATCAGCAGCACCATGTTCCAAGCCAACGGTGATCCAGTCGGCATCTACGCAATAGGCCCTGATAGGAATGGCCTCTGGAGGCTGGATGACGGCGGATGGATTCTGCCGATGGTCATATCTTCTGGATATGACATTGCCTCGTCTCAGCGGCGGGATGCTCTTTCGGCAATAGTTTCATCAAACGGTCTACAGTTCGATGAGGACGCACTAGAGATACACTCAGCAATGCTCACTGCACAGGAAGTTCCCGCTGCAGCTGTGCGGTTTTTTTCTACTATTTCGCGAGTTGCTGATCTGGCGCTTTGGACGCACGATAGAATTCGCAGCACATTCAAGGATGATGTCAAAGCCAAACTTGAGGCGATGCTTCCTGAAGGCGTGACGATGGAATTCGATGCTATTCCAGATGAGCGGGTCAAGGATCTTCGCGCTGACGTTGTTCTGCGCTCCCCTGGCGTTGCCCCTGTTGCCCTATACCTCGTTCAAAGTGATGTGCCCCTGTTCGAAGCGATGCTGCTGAAGTCTGAAACAAAAGGCTTGCCAGGGCGGCCGCGTGTTGCGGCTCTTCTCGAAAAGGAGCAGTCGGGGACGGCGAAGACACGGTTAAGAGCGGTCAATAGACTGGATGCCTGGGCGGTCTACTCCGGTGAAGATGAGAGCGCAGTAGAGCGGATCAGAGAAGAACTTGAGCACCCTGTGTTAAGCTGACCAGTAGCTTGGCGTGAAGCAAGAGGCCCCGCCCCGCGCGGGGCTTTTTCATGCGCTGACCTGCAGTTCCTGAGCCAGCGCCTCTAGTCCTGCAATCGTGGCGTCATAGACCGCTCCAGCCTTCGGGAAGTCAGCCCGCTGCCGCCTGTAGAACGCCAGCCACTTACCCAGATCGTCCAACGGATACGTCCCTGCCCACTGCTGGCCGGTGATCGTGAATGTCTTGTCGTCGTGGGTGATCTTCATGGCTGCGTGATGGCCCGATCGCGCGCGAGTCGCAAGCGCCGCCGCCCGGCGCTGACAGGGGCAGCTTAGCAGGTTCGAATCATGCCGGCAAAATAACTTCGCGCATTGCGTAGTTTTTACATTGACACTACGCATATTGCGAAGTTACTTTCCTCTCAACGGCGCATCCCGCGCCAGATGGAGGAACACCAGAATGCTCCGTATCTCTAACAGGGCGTACCGCAGGTCGATCCGCAACAGGATCAAGGCCGAGCGCGCCCTGGCCGATACCACCCGCGCGCTCGCGGACACGGCCCATAAGCTCTCCGAGGCGGTCGATCTGCTGAATGTAACGGCTGAGCTGCTCAACAAAGCCGTCAGGCTAGGGAGGGTGCGCTGATGGATAGCCGCCCGAATATTTCCACCCAAACACTCCGGGACTTCGCCGACAGGCTGGATGCGCTGTGCGCTTACACGGCCTTCGGGAGGGTTAAGGCATCCTCCGTGCGTAACTTGGCGCAGGACATGAGGGAACGCGCTTCTTACGCTGACCGGCAGCACATGCTCGACCGCTTGGAAAAGCTGGAAAGGGCACGCTGATGACCCTCCACATCCGCCCCGAAGAAATCATCGTCAGCCCGCGCCGCCCCGCGCGGCGGATTGGCTGGGAAGAATTCGCCCTGCTTGCCGTGTTCGTGGCCGCGCTGATCGTCGCCGCTCCGCTCCTGATGGAGTGGGCCGCGACTTGGCAGCCCCGCCCCGCCGCCTGCGCTGGGCTTGATGCCGAGGCCTGCATGCTCCTCGCGCAGGAAGGGAGGTTCTGATGCTCCGCCTCGATCCCCTTCGCTGCGCCGTGTGGGGCAGCATGGCGCTTGGCGTCATCCTGTTCTGGGGCTTTGTGCTGTGGAGGGTCTTCGCATGATCCCCGCCGCTACCGTCCCGCATATCCCCCAGACCGCCTGCACACCCGATGCGCCTTGCTGGGTGTCCGGGCTCGGCTTCCGCCCGGTCGAGGACACCGGCACCGCCTGCGCGATCAACGACGCTCCGATGGGCGGCAAGGTGACATGCGCCAGCGCCCTCGGCGTCCTGCTGATCGCCTGCGAGGCCGAGCAAGCCTCCGCATGGGGCATGGTGGACTATCCGCCCGCCCCGGTGCCGGTGCCTCCGTCGCTGGTCCTGCTGATCGTGGCAGTCGGCGCGCTGTTCGCCCGGCCGATGTGGCGCGCGATGGGACGGCTGGAAACCTCAATCTCTGAAATCAGGGGCGTCGGTCCCGGAAAGTGCGGGTGGCCGTGATGGCAACTCCTATTCAATGGCAGCAATCCCCCGACTGGAATGACGCGGACATCTGCGACGACTTCGGCCTCTACAGCATCCTCGATGGCGTCTTGTTCATCGGCCACGATGGCGACGGGACGCCCTACGACAGCGAGGAAGCCGCCAAGGCGGCCGCACAGGCTGATTGGGATGCCCGCGTCGCCCGTCTGAAAGGCGGTGCAGCATGATCCCGCACATGATGGACCAGTTCCGGCAGTCGCAGGCTGCCCAGGTCGAGCCTAGCCGCATTCTCCACGCCGAGATCAAGCGCACGGTCCAGTGGCAGCTTTACCATGGCACTGAGCCGCGCGAGGCGGTCTTTGTGGCGACGCAGCACCGTGATGGCGATCTCATGGTTCGCTTGGTGCGCGTGCAAGGCGATACTGTCAGCTTTGGACGTCGCGATGCGCTTTGCTTTGAGCAGCCGGTGCGGGCTTGGGAGACTGAGGCCGAGGCAGCGTTTCGGGCGGAGGGCGCAGCATGATCCGCACCCCCATGCCCCCGATCCTCTACCTGGTCGTGCAGGACTTCGGCCCCGGCTTTGGCATCGGCAGCGGCGATGTGACCGGCAGCCGTGACACGGCCTATGACAACTTCGCGGATGCCGCCGAGAGCGGCCGCCCGGTCGCGGTCTGGGAGATCGCCACCCATGGCGGCCTTCCGGTCTGCCTAAAGGACGCCACCGACACCTTTGAGCGCGAACTGCAGAACGTCTGCATCGCCCGCGATCTCGACTGGCCGACCGTGCGCCGGATCGAGGACGCGCCAGCCCTTGCCCTCATGGCGGCGGAATGATGCGCTGTGATGCCTGTAAATTCTGGCAGCAGCCCGACGGCGACGAATGGGAGCCTGTTCGTCAGTCGTTCGGTCGGTGCGCCCGCACCCCGCACGTCGAAGACATGACCCAATGGGCGGACAAAGACGGCCTCTACCAGCGGGTCATGAACGACGAACACAGCGACCGGACAGCAGCCGCAGCTGATGCCTCTGGCTATGCAGCTTGGCTGCTCACCAAGGCGGAACACTTCTGCCCGATGTTCTACGCGGCTGCCGCGCATCCGCAGCCCAATGATGCCCCTTCAAAGGATGAAGCTCAGCAATGAACCAGATTACCCGCAGTGAATTTCTGACGCGCCGCCGCCATGGCATCGGCGGGTCCGACATCGCAGCCATCGTCGGCCTGTCCAAGTTCGCCACGCCCTATGACGTGTGGCTGTCGAAGCGCGGCGAGGCCGTCGAGGAAGATGGCGACAAGCCCTGGCTCTATTGGGGCTCGATCCTTGAGGACGTGGTGGCGCGGGAATACGCCCTGCGCACCGGTGCCAAGGTCCAGCGCGTCAACGCGCAGCTGATCCACCCCGAACATCACTTCGCCATGGCGAACATCGACCGCGCCGTCGTGAACCCGGATATCCGCGGCAACGTCCGCTGGATCGACGGACGGCTGACCACCGACCGGATCCTTGAGTGCAAGACGGCCAACGGCTTTGCGGCCAGCGTCTGGGGCGCCGACGGGACCGACGAAGTTCCCGAAAGCTATCTCTGCCAGGTGCAGTGGTACATGGGCATTACCGGCGCCCGCTATGCCGATCTGGCCGTGCTGATCGGCGGCAGCGATTACCGCAGCTACACGATTGAGGCGCACCCTGAGCTTTTCGCGGACCTGCTGACCGAAGCCGCGGCCTTCTGGAAGCTGGTCGAGGACGGCATCGCGCCGGATCCGCAGACCGTGGCCGACGCGCAGTCTCGCTGGTCGCAGCATGTGAAGGCCAAGACGCACATGGCCAGCGGTGCGGCCGCGCGTGCCGTCGATGACCTTGCCGAGGTCAAGGAACAGATGGCCGACCTCAAGCGCCGCGAGGACGAACTGAAGCTGGTCATCATGGCGGACATGCAGGACGCCGAAGTCCTGACCGACATGGGCGAGCCGATCGCTACCTGGAAGACGCAGACGGCCGAGCGGATCGACACCAAGGCGCTGCGCAAAGACCACCCCGAAATCGCTGCCCTCTACAGCACCGAATCCACGACGCGCGTCCTGCGCCTCAAATCCAAGAAGGACTGACCATGAACACCATGACGCATCAATCGAGCGCGCTGGCGATAGCACCCGAAGGGCAAGCCATTGCGCCGCAGAACCGCCCCTCGATGGGCATTCTGAACCCGACCAACCTGGCCGAGGCGATGGAAATGGCGAAGCTGCTGGCCGACTCATCCATCGTGCCGAAGGACTTCATGGGCAAGCCGGGCAACGTCCTGGTTGCCGTCCAATGGGGCGCGGAAATCGGCTTGGCACCGCTGCAGGCCATGCAGTCGATCGCCGTCATCAACGGCCGCCCGTCGATCTGGGGCGACGCCATGCTGGCCTTGGTTCAAGGGTCCGGCGTGCTGGAGTCCATCGATGAGCAGATCAGCGAAGACGGTCAGGTTGCGACCTGCACCATCCGCCGTCGCGGCCAAGCAAACCCGGTCGTGCGCCAGTTCACCATGGACGAAGCGAAGAAGGCGGGGCTGGCTGGCAAGGCCGGGCCTTGGCTGCAGTACCCGCGCCGGATGCTGCAGCTCCGCGCCCGTGGCTTTGCCCTTCGGGATGCCTTCGCCGACGTGCTGCGTGGCGTTGCCATAGCCGAGGAAGTGCGCGACACGCCTGTCATGCGCGACGTGACGCCCGAGGGTGACGTGATCGAGGGGCCGGCCTCGGCAAGCGCCAAGGTCCGCAACAAGATCGCCGAGAAGAAGGCACCTGCCGTCACTCTGGACGATGTGAAGAAGCGGATCGCGGCCGCCAAGACAGAGGAAGACCTGAAGAAGGTCGGCGCTGACTGCGGCAAGCTGTCGGGCGATGAGAAGGATGAGGCGCGCAAGGCTTACTCCGACCGCCTTGCAGCCCTCAAGGCGCCGGTCGAGCAGCCGAAAGCCGGAACGTCGCTGTCCGACCTGATCCAGAACACCGACAACGGCATCCGCCGCGAGCTGACCAACGGCGCGCCCTATGAGGCAACGCTGAGCTTCTATGCTGACGAGTTGGCCAAGATCCTCGAAGGCGCTCCGGACGAACACGCCGAGATGATGGCCGAGTACGAGAAGATTGTCTCCGAGCGCGACGGCACCCCGGCCTGATCTGCCCGCCGCAACCCGCGTCAGATCGGGTCGCGGCCACCTGCCCGGCTGGTCCTGCCAGCCAGCGCCAGCCGGGCCTTTTCCAAACATCGAGGCACCCCATGCGCTATCAGCCGCAACTCCCCCTTATCATCGATAGCTTCGCAGGCGGCGGTGGCGCGTCCACCGGCATCGAGCAGGCCCTTGGCCGGTCGCCCGACGTGGCGATCAACCACAGCGTCAATGCGCTCGCCCTGCACGCGGCCAACCACCCCGAAACGCTGCACCTGGACAGCAACATCTGGGACGTGGACCCGCTGACCGTTACCAACCGTCGCCATGTCGGCTTGCTGTGGGCCTCACCCGACTGCAAGCACTTCTCGAAGGCCAAGGGCGGCGCACCCCGCGACCGCAACATTCGCGATCTGGCATGGGTCGTGGTGAAGTGGGCCGAGGAAGCCAAGCCCGACGTCATCTGCATGGAGAACGTCGAGGAGTTCGTGACCTGGGGCCCGGTCGACAACGACGGCCAGCCGATCAAGGAGTTCGCGGGCCAGACCTTCAAGTTGTGGGTCAAGCGGTTGCGCAAGGCCGGCTACAAGGTCCAGTGGCGCGAACTGCGTGCCTGCGACTATGGCGCACCGACGATCCGCAAGCGCTGGTTCCTGGTCGCGCGCCGCGACGGGCGCCCCATCGTCTGGCCGAAGCCGACGCATGGCAACCCGGTCTCGGCCGAGGTCCGCAACGGCAAGCTGCTGCCGTGGCGCAGCGCAGCCGAGTGCATCGACTGGTCGCTGCCATGCCCCAGCATCTTCGACACCGGGGCCGAGATCATGGCTAAGCACGGCCTGCGCGCCGTCCGCCCGCTGGCGGGGAACACGCTGGCCCGCGTGGCGCGCGGCATGAAGCGCTATGTCATCGAAGCCGACCGGCCCTTCCTGGTGAACCTGACGCATGGCGGGCGGGTCGAGGACGCAGCCGAGCCGTTCAAGACGATCACCGGGGCGCACCGGGGCGAAAAGGCTGCGGTGGTGCCGTCGCTGATGAGCCTGAAGGGCACGGCCCGCCGCGACAGCGCCGCAACAGTGCCGCACCCGACCGTGCTTGCTGGCGGCGGGCACAGCGCTCTGGTCGCCGCGAGCATTCAGCGCTTCAATAGCGGCGCGACCGGTCAGGACGTGCGCGACCCGCTCGCAACCGTCACAGCGAACAGCTGGATCAAGAAGCCGGGTGGCGCAGCGCCGCTGGGCATCCTCGCGCCCAACCTCGCCAGCATCGCGCATGGCTACAGCGGCGGGCGTCGGGAGTATCCGCTATCCGATCCTCTCGGCACCGTCACGGTCGGCGGCATCCAGCATGCGGTGATCTCGCCCTTCCTTGCCACCATGCGGAACAGCCAAAAGCCGTGGCAGGGCGCGGATGAGCCCGCGCACACGATCACCGCCGGCGGCGCAGGGCTGACTGTCGTCGCCCCGGTCCTGACCCATGCCCAGCAGGGCGGCCGCAACCGCGATGCTCGCGATCCGCACCACACCATTTGCGCCAGCAGGAAGGATCAGAACAGCCTGATCGCCGCAACGATGGTGCAGACCGGCTATGGCGAACGGCAGGGCCAAGCGCCCCGTGCGCTGGACGTGGCCGCGCCCCTTGGCACGATAGTTGCGGGTGGCGCGAAGCATGCGCCCATCGCCGCCTTCCTTGCCCAGCACAACAACGACAGCCGCCGCATCGGTGGCGTGAACCCCGGCCGCCGGGCAGATGAACCGATGGCGACGATCACGTCGACGGGCAGCCACCAAATGCCGGTCGCGGCATGGATGGCCAAGTGGTACGGCACTGATCAAGATCCGCGCATCGGCGAACCGATGCACACGGTCACGACAAAGGACCGCTTCGACATCGAGGTCGCGCAGCTGGCCGTGCCGCCCTTCTCGACCGAGCACGAAGCCCGCGCCCGCCAAGTGGCCGACTTCCTCCGCGCCCATGACGCATGGGACGGCGGCGAGTTCGTCACCCTGACCGTCGAGGGCGCGACGTTCGTGGTTGTAGACATAGGCATGCGGATGCTGACCCCGCGCGAACTGTTCAACGCGCAGGGCTTCCCGGCCGACTATGTGATCGAGGGCGTCTGGGAAGGGCTGGACACTGACACGCCTCACTTCCGCACTTTTCCGAAGGACGTGCAGGTCAGCTGCTGTGGCAACAGCGTCTGCCCGCCTCTGGCCGAGGCTCTGGTGGCCGCGAACTGCGGGCATCTGGCAGTCGAGGAACGCGAGGAGGCGCAGGCATGAACGCCCCTGCCCGCCCCAAGTCTAACACCAGCAAGGCGCTGTTCCGCGCACAGTCGGGGCGCAGCCGCGCCTCGGCTCCGACGCTCTATGACGAGCTGCCCACGCAGCGAAAGCCGGATCCCGAGCGCCGGGCCCATGACTTCTACCCCACAGGCCAGCCCGAGGCGATCAGGGGCTTGCTGGAACGCGACGGCGACGTGATCCGGGCGTGCGGATCGGTCTGGGAACCGGCCTGCGGCGATGGCGCCCTGGTCAAGGAAATCCGAAACGCTGGAATCCCCTGCTGCGCGTCTGACCTGATCGAACGGGGCTGTCCGGATAGCTGGACCGCCGATTTCTTCACCTGCTTTCGGTCGCGCGGCCGGGCGATTATCACCAACCCGCCATATTCGCTGATCAACGCGCGCGACGGTCACGGCCGCTGGCTGCGGCACACGCTGGACATGCCCGGCTGGGACTATCTAGCGCTGCTGCTATCGTGGGACTGGCCGGCGGCCAAGGCCAACGGCCTCGGCGAACTGATCGACGCGCGGCCGTTTTCCTACTGCTACCTGTTGCGGTGGAAGCTGGACTTCACCGGGGAAGGCAGCCCACCGCAGCGCAACGCCTGGTTCGTCTGGCGGCGCGGCTGGCAGGGCGAGTCCGCGCTGCGGTTCATGGATAAGCCGAAGGGTGATGCGAGGCAGGAAGGACTTTTCTGATGGGCAGGCACCAACACATCCAACCGTCAACCCTACCCGATCGCGTGAACCTAGAGCCGCGAATCATCGCCTATGTCGGCTCGGCCACGTTGTGCCAGATGCTCGACGTCAGCGAGAGTACTCTGTGGGAGTGGGTCCGCAAAGGCCTGCTGCCGCGCCCGGTGAAGATCGGGGTTTCCTCGCGTTGGAAATGGGCTGATGTTGAAAAGCACATCGCGCCTCAAATCGAGGGCGATGACGATCCGATCTTGAGGGCGAGCCGTGGCGGCTGATGTGAGGCTTGAGCGATACGTCCAGCGCAAGATCCGGGCAGGGCGGGAGTTCTTCTATTTCCGCGTGGTTCGCGCTGGAAAGGAGACGCGGACGCCGCTGCCGCATCCCTTCTCGGCCGAGTATCGGACGGCCTATGACGCCGCTCACCGGGCCGTCTTCGGCTCTGCGCCGGGTGCGGCAGAAAGCCCCACCGGCGTTGCAGCCATGACGCGCCAACACCGGGAAAGCGAGAAGTACAAGAAGCTTCCCTCTGCCTCGAAAACCTTGCGGAACTTGGCACTGGCCCTGATGGATGAACGGTGGGGCAAGTTCGAGGCGGCAGCCATTCGGCCTGTCCATGTGCAGGCCCTCTATGACAGCTTGGCTGCGCGGCCCGCGACCGCCAACCGCCGCTTGGACGACATCAGCGCAGTCTTCGGATGGGGCAAGCCCCGCGGCTTTGTCGATGCCAATCCGTGCAGCCGGATCGAGCGGGTGCAGAGCGAGGGGACCTATGAACCCTGGCCGGAGGAGGCGCTGGAAAAGCTGCTCAGTGAAGGAAAGCCCGAGATCGTCAAGGTGGCCTTGGCTGCGGTCTATACCGGCCAGCGCCGGGGTGATGTAACTCAGCGGCTCACCGATCACAGTATCGACGGCGGGACGTGGTATCTGCAACAGGGCAAGACTGGCAATGCCGTGCCGGTGCCACTGCATCCTGTAGTTCTGGCGATTCTAGAAATTGAGCGGGCCGCACGGCGCAAAGCCGGGATGGTCGATCCGCGCCGCCCACTGCTGACCAACTCGCGCGGGAAACCTTGGACGACCAGCGGCTTCGGGGCGTCCTGGCGGACGGAACTTATCAGGCTGGGGCTTCGGCCAGCGAGAAATGACGAATATGAGGAAGGTGCATTTGCCCCGACCTTCCATGGCCTGCGGCATACGAACGCGACACAGATCGCCACTGCAGTCGCCCGCAATGCGGAAGTTTTCGGCGGCATTCAGCGCGTGAAAGCCATGCTGGGGCACCTGTCCGAGAAGATGGCACGGCACTACGCAAGACGCGCAGAAGTAGAACATATGAACACCGAAACCCTGCTGCTCATTCCCGAGATTGGGAACACGCCAGCTTGGATTGGGAACACAGCGGAGGAATGACCTGCTAAGTGCTTGAAATATGGTGGGCGGTGAGGGACTCGAACCCCCGACATCTTCGGTGTAAACGAAGCGCTCTACCAACTGAGCTAACCGCCCGCCGGGCTGCCTTCTAGCGTCCCCCGCCGCCCTTGGCCAGTGGCAACTTCGACGGCCGGAAGAATGTCGTGGTGTCCGGCCCGGATGACGTGCAGGGCTCCCTGCGTTTGGCAGGCCGGGTGGACATCGGCCAGCGGCTTGCCGGTCGCCAGGGCGCAAAGCATCGCCAGCGCCATGCCGTGGGTCACGATGATCGCAGGGCCGGGCAGGTCGGCCAGAACCGCCGACAGCCGGGCCTGCAGGCCGGACAGCCCTTCGCCCGACGGAGCGCGGTCATACCATTCGTGCGGACGGCCGGCGAAGGCCTCCGGGATATCGCGGCGCAACTCGGCCAGCAGGCGCCCCGTGAAGGCGCCGACGTCGATCTCGGCCAGGCGCGGGTCGGTGTCGAAGTCCCGGCCGAACAGGATCTGCGCCGTCTCGACCGCGCGGCCCAGGGGGCTGCACAGGCGCGCCGCCCGCACCCCGTCGACCAGCGGCCGCAGGGCTGTCGCCTGCGCCCGGCCAAGCTGGGTCAGGGGCGAATCCAGCCGTCCCTGCAGGCGCCCTTCGGCGTTCCAGCGGGTCTGTCCGTGCCGGATCAGATACAGGTCGGGCAGGTCCATCAGCCGATGATGCCCGAACCCGTGAACAGCGCGGGCAGATCGACCGTGTCGCGGCGGTTCAGCGCATCGGCATGGTCGCGCAGGAACGCGTCGGCGGCGGCCTGCCCCGCCAGCTTCATCCGCGCCAGCAGGCCGGGTCCTGGGGTCAGCTTCGACCGGGCGTTCAGGTCGTTCATCAGCGTGTCGTCCAGGATCATGTGGATCAGCGGGTTCTTCATGGGGCGGTTGTGCAGCCGATCCTCGGCATACAGGCGCTTGACGAAGTTGATCGCGCGCAGGTCGCTCATCAGCGAGGCGTTGAAGCTGACCTCGTTCATGCGGTCGGCGATTTCCACCGGGGTCTTGGGAAGACCCTCTCGCATCAGGGGATTGATGTTGACGATGACGATGTCGCGCGGCAGGTGCGGCGCATAAAGGGGAAACATCGCCGGATTCCCGGTAAAGCCCCCGTCCCAGAACGCCTCGAGCCTGCCGGTGTCCGGGTCGCAGATTTCGACCGCCCGAAACAGGTTCGGAAGGCAGGCCGAGGCCATCACCGCCTCGACCGTCGCCGCCGCATTGGTGAAGACCCGGATGCGCCCGGTCCGCACGTTCGTGGCCGCGACGAACAGTTGCGGGCCCCGCGCGTTGCCGAAGTCGGGCCAGGGCAGCTCGCGCAGAACGGAACCCAGCGGGTTCACGTAGAACGGGCCATAGTCGTAGGGGCTGAAGACGCGCGTCAGGTTGTCCAGCCATGCGGCGGGCGAGAACAGCTCGGTCAGCCGGTCCATGCCGCGCGGCGTGGGGATCAGCGAATGCATCCAGCGCACGATGCGGTTGTCGCTGATCCGGCCGACCTGCGCCCAGAGATGGTCGAGGTTCTCGCGCGCCGCGCGCCGCCCTGCCCGTCCCCCGTGGCGCGACAGCCCGGCCTTCAGCGCCGCCCCGTTCAGGGCGCCGGCCGAGGTGCCGCTGATGGCCGAGATCGTCAGCCAGTCCTCGTCCAGCAGACGGTCGAGCACGCCCCAGGAAAAGGCGCCATGCGCCCCACCGCCCTGCAAGGCCAGGTTTATCCGCTTTTCTTCCATCACCGTTCCCGCTTTCTGCAGGTGCAGCATAGCGGCAAGGTGCGCTGAATCCATCCTTGCGGGCGGATCAGTCCTCGGCGTTCGCCTCGGCCCGGCTCTTGCCGGCGACGTCCAGGGCCAGCGTGGCGGCCATGAAGGCGTCCAAGTCGCCGTCCAGGACGCCCTGCGTGTCGCTGGTTTCCTCGGAGGTGCGCAGGTCCTTGACCATCTGGTAGGGGTGCAGGACGTAGGAGCGGATCTGGTTGCCCCAGCCCGCGTCGCCCTTGGCGGCGTGCTGGGCGTTGATCTCGGCGTTGCGGCGGTCCAGTTCCATCTGGTAGAGGCGCGACTTCAGCGCGGCCATGGCGTTGGCGCGGTTCTGGTGCTGCGACTTTTCCGACGACGTCACCACGATGCCGGTCGGAAGGTGCGTGATCCGCACGGCCGAGTCGGTGGTGTTGACGTGCTGCCCGCCCGCGCCCGACGACCGGTAGGTGTCGATGCGGATGTCGCGGTCGGGGATGTCGATCTCGATGTTGTCGTCCACGACCGGATAGACCCAGACGCTGGAAAAGCTGGTATGGCGGCGCGCGGCGCTGTCATAGGGGCTGATGCGGACCAGGCGGTGCACGCCCGATTCCGACTTCAGCCAGCCATAGGCGTTGCGCCCGCTGATCTTGTAGGCGGCGCTGCGGATGCCCGCCTCGTCCCCCGACGTTTCGGACAGAAGCTCGACCTCGTAGCCCTTCTTCTCGGCCCAGCGCACATACATGCGCGCCAGCATCGACGCCCAGTCGCAACTTTCCGTGCCGCCCGCCCCCGCGTTGATTTCCAGGAAGGTGTCGTTGCCGTCGGCCTCGCCGTTCAGCAGGGCCTCCAGTTCCTTTTGCGCGGCCATCTCGGCCAGGGCCTTCAGGTTCGCCTCGGCCTCGGCCACCAGCTCGGGATCGCCCTCGGCCTCGGCCAGCTCGACCATCTCGGCATTGGCGGACAGGTCGCCGTCGATCCGGCGATAGGTCTCGATCGCGTCCGACAGGGCCTGGCGTTCGCGCATCAGCTTCTGCGCGCGGGCGGGATCGGACCACAGGTCGCCCGCCTCGATCATGGCGTTCATCTCCTCCAGCCGGTGAGGGGCGGTCTGCCAGTCCATCCGCTGCCCCAGCAGGGTCAGCGAGCGTTTGATGGCCTCGATGGTGGACTGCGTCTCGGCGCGCATGGCGGAATCCTTAAGGCTGGCGTCAGGTCAGGGGTGATAACGCGGGCCGCCCCGCGCGGCAAGGGTCGGGGTCCCGTGCAACTGCGCCGCCCCGCCGGGCGTTGCGACACAAGCGTCACCGAATCGTCACACTGCCGTCATGACACATCTTCAGGACCTGTTTCAGCCGCTGCAATCCATGCCCTTGCCGGTGGTGGCGATGCGGCTTGCGCTTGCCGTGGTGCTTGGCGGCATCATCGGGTGGGAGCGGGAAATCAGCGCCCGGGCGGCAGGCCTGCGCACCCATATGCTGATCTCTCTGGCGGCGGCCATGTTCACGATTGTCGCGATGGAGCTGACGCATTTCCCCGTGGAGGGGGACGACACGCTCCGGATCGATCCCCTGCGCCTGATCGAGGCGGTGACCGCAGGCGTGGCCTTTCTTGCCGCCGGCTCGATCATCTTCAGCGGCGGCAGCGTGCGCGGGGTGACGACGGGCGCCTCCATGTGGCTGGCGGGGGCGGTGGGCCTTGCCTCGGGCACGGGGAACGGGCTGCTGGCGGTGATCGGCGCGGGGCTGGCGGTCGTCATCCTGTGGATGGCCCGGTTCATCAGCACGCCGGCCCATGCAAATAGAAAACGCCAAGCAAAAGATAATATAAAAACGCCCGAGTGATTTATTGAACGAATCGAAAATATAAACAATCATTCACCCATTATATTTTCGAAGGCGTTTGGTAATGGGTGTTTCAGGTCATATCCGGCGCGAATCCGCCAAGCATCCGTCCTGCAGCGAGGAAATCGGCAATGCGCTGGAACATGCCTGGTGCCCGGTGCTGTGTTCCGTCCTGTTTTCACTGGCCCTGGCGGTTCCCGATCCCTCGCACGAGGCGCTGACAAGCGTGATCGAGAATACCTGGCGCGATACCGCGGGCATGGTCGCCGCAGGGGCGACGTTGGTCATGTTCCTGTTCCTGCCGGCGATCCTTCATTCGGCAGCCCGGCACGCGCTTCATACGCCCCGCCATTTCGGCCCGCATTGCAGGCTGGTCGAGCCGATCATCCTCGCCTGGGTCGGGCGGCTTCCGCTGATCGCCGCCATTGCCGCCCTGGTGCATATCCTGGCGGGACAGGACGACATCACGACCTTCGCACGCGGTGCCATCCTCGTGGTGCTGCCGGTCCTTCTGTTCTTCGTCCTGACCGGGCTGCACGTCTTCGGCCAGGGCCGGTGGCGCGATGGCCGGACGGGACGGCTGCTTGCGCCGCTCTGGGGCCTGTATCGCCGGGTCGAGGCCCTGGGCGAAAGATACCATGTCGCGGTCTGCGTCGCGGCGGCGGTCCTGCTGCTGGTGATCGGCATCCATCCCCCCATCGCGGCATGGCTGGGCCCGATCACCGTGGCCGCGCTGTTCGTCGCGGTGGCGGCGATGGCGCTGGCGGGCCTGACGCGGATGTCGTCGCGGTTCAGCTATGGCCGCATCCCCCTGATCCTTGCCGTTGTCGGGCTTGGCGTCGCCGCCACCGGCAGGACGGGCAGCGCCGTCTTTCTTGCGGCGATGCTGATCTATGGCCTTGCGTGCTTCATCCATCCCGGCAAGGCATCGCGCGGTGAACGCGGGCTTGCGCTTGTCCTGCTGCTGACGGCGGCGGCGATCAGCTTCTGGGCCTTCCGGAACCACCGCGTCTGTCCGTCGCTGGCCGGATGCAACCTGATCGCGGGCGTGGCCGCCCCTGCCCCGCAGGAATTCCGGTCCTCCTTCACCGCCTGGCAGGCCGCCCGCCCGCCGGACCAGGCGAACACCCCGATCCATTTCATCGCGGCCGAAGGGGGCGGATTGTTCGCGGCCTATTACACCGCCATGTATCTGGCCAAACGCAGCGATGCCGAGGGCGAGGATTTCGCCCGGTCGGTCTTTGCCATCAGCGGGGTATCCGGCGGCTCAGTCGGCGCGGCGGCGTTCTGGGCCATCCGCCATTCGGGCATCTGCGCGGTGCCGGACGCGGCGCCCGACTGCCACCAGCAGAAGGTGCGCGAGATGCTGGCGCGCGACTACCTCAGCCCGGTGCTGGCACGCCTGTTCACCTGGGATCTGCTGGACACGGTGCTGCCCGTGTCGTCGCTGGACGCCACCTGGCGGCTGGAGCGGGCGACGCAACTGGAACGCGAACTGGTCCGCCATGCCGGACCCTCGGGCAGCGGCCTGGCACAAGGCCTCGCGTCAAGCTGGACGCCCCCGGCGCAGGTGCCGGCGCTGTTCCTGAACGCCACGCGGGTGGAAAGCGGCAACCGGATCATCCAGTCGCCCTTCGCCACGGCGCAGTCGCCGTTCTATCCCGACCTGCCCCTGCGGATCGAACCCGATGGCGGCGGGGACATCACGGTAGCGACAGGGGCGTTCATCTCGGCCCGGTTTCCCGGCGTCACGGCACCCGCCCGCATCCTGGTGGACGGCGGCGTCCGGCAGTTCGTCGATGGCGGCTATTTCGACAATTCCGGGATCGAGACGATCCATGACCTTCTGCGCCGCCTGCCCGACGACGCGCCCTGGCGGAACATCCGGGTCATCATGCTGACCACGCTGAAGAACGCGGAACCCTACAGGCCCTGCGCCACCGTCGCCCCTCCCGGTCCGTTGGACGAGCCCTACCGGCCATGCGCGCCCGACCGGATGCAGGGCCCGCTGGGCGCCCCGGTCACCACCTTCCTGGGCGCCTGGCATTCGCGGATGCAGATGTCGCGCCACCGGGCGGCGGATTACTGGGACACGACGCGCAGGCAGCTGAACAGCGACCAGGCGGTGCCGATCGTCCAGTACCTTCTGCCGCTGAACGGGCACAACTACACCGTCAGCTGGTACCTGAACCAGAACACCTTCTGCGGGATCGAGAAGGACCTGAACGATCTGCTGCTGGAAGGCTATCGGCAACGCAAGCTTTCCCACCGCGCCCAGGCGCTGAACGGCGAAGGGCCGCGCTGTCAGTAAAGCCCGCCCGAGGACATGGTCCCGAAGTCGGTCTGCCGGGGGATCACCTTGCGTTCCCCGGTCGAGGTGGTGATGGCGGTCCCCGCCCCCGAACCGGCCCCCGCCTGCCAGGGCAGGACGACATTGCCGTCGCCGAAGCCCGACACGATCAGCGGCGATCCCCAGTCCGGGTCGGTGCCGTCGCGGAAATACTCGGCCACGACGTTGGGGCCGGAAGCGTCGTCCGACAGCCGCTGCCCGGTCGTGCGGTCGATCTTGACCCAATAGCCGCCCGGCGGGACGGCGAACTCAGTGCCGCCGAATTCCGCCACGGCCTTGCGCATGAAGGCGTTGAACACCGGCACGCACAGCGTCCCGCCATAGGCGTTGGAGCCCAGCGTGCGCGGCTGGTCATAGCCCAGATAGCAGCCCGCGACGATGTTCGACGAATAGCCGATGAACCACACGTCCTTGGCGTCGTTCGTGGTCCCGGTCTTGCCCGCGATCGGCACCGGCAGATCGACCCCGCTGCCCGACCCGCGTTCCACCGCGCCTTCCAGCATCGAGGTCAGCTGATAGGCCGTCACCGCGTCCATGACCCGTTCGCGGTTGGTGTCGATCACCGGACCCTGACCCGCCGGCAATGCCTGCTGGCCGCAGGTCTCGCAGACCCGCTGGTCGTGGCGATAGATGGTGCGCCCGCGCCGGTCCTGCACGCGGTCCACCAGCGTCGGTTCCACCCGCTCGCCTCCGTTGGCGAACATGGCATAGGCCGCGACCATCTTGAACAGCGTGGTTTCCTGCGCGCCCAGGGCGTTCGCCAGGAACGGCTTCAGGTCGTCATAGACGCCGAAGCGTTCGGCGTATTCGGCCACCCGCTCCATCCCGATGTCCTGAGCGATGCGGATGGTCATCAGGTTCCGCGACATCTCGATGCCGGTGCGCAGGGGCGTCGGCCCGTAGTGCTTGCCGCTGGAGTTCTTGGGCTCCCACAGCCCATAGGGCGTGTTGATGCTGATCGGCTCGTCCACGACGATGGTGGCGGGGGTGTAGTTGTTGTCCAGCGCGGCGGCATAGACGAAGGGCTTGAAGGACGATCCCGGCTGGCGCTGCGCCTGCGTCGCGCGGTTGAAGACCGACGACTGGTAGGAAAAGCCGCCCTGCATCGCCATGACGCGGCCCGTGTTCACGTCCATGGCCATGAAGCCGCCCTGCACCTCGGGGACTTGGCGCAGGGTCCAGCGAATGAAGCTGCCGTCGCCGTCCTGCGTCATGGCGCGGACCAGCACCACGTCGCCCACCGCGACCAGATCGCCCGCCACCTGCGCGCGCGGGCCAAGCCGCCCGTCGGGGCCGCGCTTGCGCGCCCATTGCACGTCCTTGGCCGGGATCCAGTGGCCGTCCGCGTCTTCCTCGATCCCTTCGATGCCGATGCGGGCGTCGCTCTCGCCCACCTCCAGCACGACGGCGGGGTGCCAGCCGGGAATGTCGCGCGGAACCTGCGCCTGCCACAGGGCGCCGCGCCATGCGGCCTCGTTCCCCAACTGGTCGGCCGGAATCGTTTCGCGCGTGCCGCGCCAGACGCCGGTGCCGCGGTCGTAATCCTCCAGCGCCTCGCGCAGCGCGTCGGCCGCCGCCGCCTGCAGATCGGGCGAGACGGTCGCGCGGATGGTCAGCCCGCCGCCGAAGAATTCCTCATTGCCGAACTGGGCTGACAACTGGCGGCGGATTTCGTCGGTGAAGTAATCGCGCGGCGGCAGTTGCTGCTGGAACGCGGGATAATCGCCGTTCTGCACCGATTTCAGCGGCAGCGTGGCCTCGGCCTCGTAGGTCGGCTCGTCGATATAGCCGTTCTGCCACATCTCGCGCAGGACATAGTTGCGCCGTTCCGTCACGCGGCCCTTGGCGCGCACGGGATGGTAGCGGCCAGGGGCCTGCGGCATGGCGGCCAGCATCGCGGCCTCGTGCGGGGCAAGCTCGGCCAACGACCTGTTGAAATAGGTCTGGGCGGCTGCGGCGACGCCGAAGCTGTTCTGGCCCAGGAAGATCTCGTTCAGGTACAGTTCCAAGATCTGGTCCTTGGACAGCGTGCGCTCCAGCCGCGAGGCCAGGATCAGTTCCTTGACCTTGCGTTCCACGCTGCGGTCGGATGACAGCAGGAAGTTCTTCATCACCTGCTGCGTGATCGTGGACGCGCCCCGCACCGACGATCCGCGCGATGCCACCGCTTGATAGGCCGCGCCGATAATGCCGCGCACGTCATAGCCGGGGTGGTTGTAGAAGTTCTTGTCCTCGGCGCTGATGAAGGCGTGCTTGACCAGGTCGGGGATCTCCTCGATCGGGACGAACAGGCGGCGTTCTTCCGCGAACTCGTCGATCAGCATCCCCTCGCCCGAATAGATCCGGCTGATGGTCTTGGGCGTGTACTGGGCCAGCGTTTCGTGGCTGGGCAGGTCGCGCGAATAGATCCAGAAGATCGCGCCCAGCGTCAGCGCGATGAAAAAGCTCGCGGTGACGAACCACGAGAAGATGGCACCGAAAAAGGACAGGATGGGGCGCAGCAAGGACATGGGCCTTTCGTGGACTTGGCCCGTCTATAGCCTTGCCTGCCGTTCCGGTCAAAACAACACTGGCCGATCACGCGCCCGTGTCCCCTACCGGCGCAGCATCGCGGCCCGCGCGGCCTCGTCCCGCGCCCAGCCGGTGATGGCCTCGGCCACGACCTGCACCATGCGCCCGCGCCATTCGGGGTTCAGCAGGTTCGCCCGGTCGTCATGGTCCGAGATGAAGCCAAGCTCCAGCAGGACCGAGGGGATGTCGGGCGACTTCAGGACCGAATAGGTGGCCCCCTGCACCGGCCGCCCGTGCATTCCGATCCCCATCAACGACATGCGCGAGACGAGCCAGCTTGCAAAGCTGCGCGACCGGGGCTGCGTGTCCGTGCGCGCGAAGTCCATCAGGACCCCCGTCAGCGCGTCGTCATGGCCGGTCAGGTCGATGCCCGCCAGAAGGTCGTCGCGCCCGTGGCGGGTCACAAGCTGTTCGTCGGCGCGGCTGTCGGCGGCCGGGTTCCAGACATAGACGGTCGCCCCCGCCGCCTGCCCCTGCGGCAGCGCATCGGCATGAAGCGAGATGAACAGGTCGGCCCGCGCCTTCCGCGCTGCGGTCATGCGCTGTTCAAGCGCGACAAAGCTGTCGTCCTGCCGGGTCATCTGGACGTCCACGCCCCGCGCCTGCAGGGCCGCGCGCAGTTCCAGCGAAAAGACCAGCACCAGGTTTGCCTCGCTTTCGCCCTCGGCCAGGGCGCCGGGGTCGAAGCCGCCATGGCCGGGGTCCAGCATGACGGTGAAGCGGTCGTCAGGCCCGGGGTCGGGCAGGTCCGCCGGTTCCGGCACGTCGCGCAAGGCGGCAACGGCCGAAGGGCGGGGCGCAAAGTCCTCCTCGGCCACCGGGGCAAGCGCGACGGTGATCTGGGACAAGGCCGCCCGTGCCTGCTGGCCCGCCGTGTCGATGCGATAGGGACCGGGCAGTTCAACGACGATCCGCGACCACCCGTCGCGCCAAGGACCCCACCGGATCGCGGAAGCCAAGTTGGCGCCGAACAGATCCTGGGGCCGGGCCATGCCCAGGTCGGCGTCCTGCAGGTCGATGACCAGCCGCGCCGGATCGCCCACCAGATAGGCGCGGTATGGCACCGCCTTCGTCAGCGACAGGCGCAGTTCCAGCGGCCTGGGGCCGCCCCATCCCCGCCCCGTCGCGACCAGAGCCGATCCGCCCAGATCCAGCCGCGCCGGGTCCGCCCATGCGGGCAGCGCCAGCAGCAGGGACAGGATCAGCGCAAGCCATCTCATCGCGCGGCCATGAAATCCTGCAGCCGGCGCAAGCCTTCGGCGATGTCGGCCGTCGCCCGTGCATAGGAAAAGCGCAGGGTCTGCCGTCCGCGTTCAGGGTCGAAGTCCAGCCCCGGCGTGACGGCCACGCCCGCCTTTTCAAGGATTTCCGCCGCAAGGCTGACGGAGTCCCCGGTCAGGTGCGACACGTCGGCATAGATGTAGAACGCCCCTTCCGGCGGGGCGATGCGGTCGAAACCCGCCCGGGGCAGCCCTTCCAGCATCAGCCGGCGGTTCTCGGCATAGACGGCCAGGTTGGCGTCGGCTTCCCCGGTGCAGTCCAGCGCGGCCAGTGCCGCGACCTGGCTGGCATGGGGCGGGCAGATGAACATGTTCTGCGCCAGCCGTTCGACCGTGCGGACGTGGTCCGGCGGCACGACCATCCAGCCGACCCGCCAGCCCGTCATCGAGAAATACTTGCTGAAGCTGTTGATGACGAACACCTCGTCCGTCACCTCCAGCGCGGAATGGCATCGGTCGCCATAGGACAGGCCATGGTAGATCTCGTCCGAGATCAGCGCCATGCCCCTGGCCTTCGCCGCATCGGACAGTGCGCGAAGCTCGTCCGTCCGCAGCACCGTCCCCGAGGGATTGCCGGGAGAGGCGAGGATCAGCCCCGCGCAGCCATCCGGCAGGTCGGCCGGGCGCGGCTGATAGCGGTCCTCGGGCCGGGTCGGGATGCCCACCGGCTCCAGCGACATGGCCCGCAGGATCTGGCGATAGCTGGGATAGCCGGGATAGCCCATCGCCACCCGGTCGCCCGCGTCGAACAGGGCCGAAAAGGCCAGGATGAAGGCCCCGCTGCTGCCGGGCGTCACGACCACGCGGGCCGGGTCCAGATCGACACCGTACCAGCGCCCGTAAAGGTCCGCGATCCCCTGCCGCAGCGCGGGCAGGCCAAGCGCCACGGTATAGCCCAGCGGATGTTCCAGTGCCGCCGCCAGCGCGCGGCGCGCGCCCTCGGGGGCGGGGGTGGAAGGCTGGCCGACCTCCATGTGGATGATGTGGCGGCCCTGGGCTTCGGCGCGGCTTGCTGCCTCCATCACGTCCATGACGATGAAGGGATCGACCTGTCCGCGGGCGGATTTCCTCATTGCTCTCCTCGTGCCCTGGGGGCCTTTTGTATTTTTTTCCTGTCTTACGCGGGCGCGGCCTGCACGAAAAGCCCCCTGGGCCCTGCCGGTCACGCAGCTTTGTCAGCCGGTTCCTTGCCAAGCCCGGCCGCGCGCGGCAAGCTTGGGGCGACCCGACAACGAGGACTTCGATGAAACGCCTGATCGCCGCGCTGCTTCTGACCGCGACCCCCGCCATGGCCTTCGACATCGGCGCCATGTCCGAGGATGAGAAGGCCGCCTTCGGCCAGGCCGTACGCGAATACCTGATGGCCAACCCCGAGGTCCTGGTCGAATCCATCAACGTGCTGGAGGAACGCCGCGTCGCGACCGAGGCCCAGAACGACGTGACCCTGGTCGCGTCGAACCACGACGCGATCTTCAACGACGGGCACAGCTGGATCGGCGGCAATCCCGAGGGGGATGTCACGATGGTCGAGTTCATCGACTATCGCTGCGGCTATTGCCGCAAGTTCAACGATCAGGTCCATGACATCGTCAAGGACGACGGCAATATCCGGCTGATCCTGAAGGAATTCCCGATCCTTGGGCCGGAGAGCGAGACCTCGGCCCGGTTCGCGGTGGCGGTCAAGCAGGTCGGCGGGGACGAGGCCTATGTTCAGGCCCATGAGGCGCTGATGGCGCTGCGCGGCGCCCCCTCGCCCGAGGCGTTGCGCGAGATCGCCTCGGACATCGGCCTGGAGCCGGACGAGGTCATGAACACGATGAACGCCGAATCCGTGACGGCGGTGCTGCGCGACAACCGGCAACTGGCCGAGCGCATGGCGATCATGGGCACGCCCACCTTCGTGATCGGCGACACCCTGCTGCGCGGGATGCCCGCCGAAGGGCTGGAGCCGAGCGTCGCCGCAGCCCGGGAGGGCAAGGGCTGATCCGACCCCGGCCCGCCGGCGCCCGTGGCGCTGGCGGGTGCCTCCGGCGGGGGTATTTGGACAACGAAGAAGCGGCTATTCGGCAGCCAGGCGTTCGTCGGCACGGGCGGCGCGGCCGAGGATGTGGTCGGCGGCCTTTTCGCCAACCATGATCGACGGGCCGTTCAGGTTGCCGTTGGTGATGCGCGGGAAGATCGAGCTGTCGGCCACGCGCAGGCCTTCCACCCCGATCACCCGCAGGTCGGGATCGACCACGGCTATGGGATCGGTCGCGGCACCCATGCGGGCGGTGCCGCAGGGGTGATAGGCCGATTCGGCATGGTCGCGGATAAAGGCGTCGATCTGGTCGTCGGTCCGGATTTGCGCGCCGGGCTGGATTTCGTCCCCTCGGTAGGGTTCGAAGGCCGGCTGGTCGAAGATCCGGCGGGTCAGGCGGACGCAGGCGCGGAATTCGGCCCAGTCGTCGGGGTGGGCCATGTAGTTGAAGCGGATCTCGGGCGCGGCTGCCGGATCGGCCGAGGCCAGCCGCACCGTGCCGCGCGACTTGGACCGCATGGGCCCGACATGGGCCTGGAAGCCGTGACCCTGCGCCGCCGCCTTGCCGTCATAGCGCACGGCCAGCGGCAGGAAGTGATACTGGATGTCGGGATAGTCCACCGCGTCCGATGACCGGATGAAGCCGCAGCTTTCGAACTGGTTCGACGCGCCAAGGCCGGTCTTTTGCAGCAGCCATTCGACGCCCACCCGGCTTTTGCCCAGGAGGTTGTAGTAGGTGTAAAGCGTGATCGGCTTCAGCGCCTTGTACTGCATGTATATTTCAAGGTGGTCCTGAAGGTTCGCGCCCACGCCTGGACGGTCGGCCAGGGGCGTGATGCCGTGGCTCCGCAGGTGGTCGGCGGGTCCGACGCCCGACAGCATCAGCAGCTTGGGCGTGTTGATCGAACTGGCCGAGACGATGACCTCTCGTCCGGCCCGGATCTCCTCGATCCCGCGCTTGCCTTCGACCTCAACCCCGTAGGCACGCTTTCCTTGAAACAGGATGCGGCGGGCCAGGGCGCGGACGACCCGCAGCCGTCCCGCCTTCATCGCCGGGCGCAGATAGGCATTGGCGGCGGACCAGCGGCGACCTTTCCAGATCGTGGCCTCCATCGGGCCGAAGCCTTCCTGCCGTTCGCCGTTGTAGTCGGGCGTATAGGGCCAGCCCGCCTGCTGTCCTGCCTGGATGAAGGTGTCGAACAGCGGGTTGCGGCGGCGGCCCCGCGTCACGTGCAGCGGGCCGTCGGTGCCGCGCCATTCCGACGCGCCGCCGTGCCAGGTTTCCATCCGCTTGAAATAGGGCAGCACGTCCGCGTAGCCCCAGCCTGCCGCGCCGCTGTCGCGCCAGTGGTCGAAATCCTTGCGGTGGCCGCGCACGAAGACCATGCCGTTGATCGACGACGACCCCCCCAGCACCTTGCCGCGCGGCGTAGCCAGCCTGCGCCCGCCCAGATGCGGTTCGGGCTGGCTGGAAAAGCCCCAGTCGTATCGCGGCATGTTCATCGGGTATGACAGCGCGCCGGGCATCTGGATGAAGATCCCGATGTCGGTGCCGCCGTATTCTATCAGGGTGACGCTGTGCCCCGCCTCGGTCAGGCGATAGGCCAGCGCGCAGCCAGCGGACCCGGCGCCGACGATGACGTAATCAGCGGTCATGGCTGGTCCCCTAATATGGCGCCTCGACGGCGCCCATGCCGACATAGACGGTCTTGAGTTGCGAATAATGCTCGATGGCGGCGGTGCCGTTCTCGCGCCCCAGGCCCGACATCTTGACGCCGCCGAAGGGCATTTCCACCGGCGTCAGGTTGTAGGCGTTGATCCAGCAGGTGCCGGCCTCCAGCGCCGCAACCACGCGATGCGCGCGGGTCAGGTCCCGGGTAAAGACCCCGGCGGCAAGGCCGAAGCCGGTCGCATTGGCGCGGGCCACGGCCTCGGCTTCGTCGGCGAAGGTCAGGGTGGTCATCACCGGGCCGAAGATCTCGTCGCGGGTGATCGCCATGGCGTCGGAAGCGTCGGCGAAGACGGTCGGCGGGATGAAGGCCCCCTCTCCCGCGCCGCCGCAGACCAGCCGCGCGCCTGCCTGCTGCCCGGCGACGATGGCGGCGCGAATCTTGGCGGCTTGCGTCCCGTTGATGATCGGGCCGAACTGCGTCTCCGGGTCCAGCGGGTCGCCGGTGCGGATCGCGGCCAGCCGTTCGGCCAGCCGGTCCAGGAAGCGCGCGGCGATGCCCTGCTGCAGGAACACCCGCGTGCCGTTGGAACAGATCTGCCCCGAGGAGTAGAAGTTCGCCAGGATCGCCGCGCCGACCGCATCCTCAAGGCTGGCGTCGTCGAAGACGATCAAGGGCGACTTGCCGCCAAGTTCCATGGTGACGTGGCGCATCCCCTCGGCGGCGGCGGCATAGACGCGGCGGCCCGTGGGCACCGATCCGGTCAGCGAGACCTTGGCGACATGCGGGTCGGTGACAAGCGCCGCGCCGACATGGCCGCGCCCCTGCACGACATTGAAGATGCCGGGGGGCGCACCCGCCTCAAGCAGGATCTCCGCCAGCTTCAGCGCACCCAGCGGCGTTTCCTCGGAGGGCTTGAAGACCATGGCGTTGCCCATGGCCAGCGCGGGGGCGGCCTTCCAGCAGGCGATCTGGCTGGGATAGTTCCAGGCGCCGATGCCCGCGCAGACGCCAAGCGCCTCGCGCCGGGTATAGGCCCAGTCGCGGCCCAGGGGGATCATCTGGCCGGTCACGGTCGCGGCCAATCCGCCGAAATATTCCAGCGCGGCGGCACCCGAGGCCCAGTCGGCCACCAGCGTTTCCTGGATCGGCTTGCCGGTGTCCAGCGTTTCCAGCCGCGACAACGCCTCGTTCCGGTCGCGGATGATCGCGGCGGCGCGGGACAGCACGCGGCCCCGGTCCGCAGGCGCCATCGCCGCCCATTCGGGCTGCGCGCGGGCGGCCGCCTGGCAGGCCAGCGCGACCTGTCCGGCCGATGCCTCGCGCAGCGAGGCGATCTGCTCGCCCGTGTAGGGGTAAAGAACGGGCAGCACCGCGCCTTCGCCCTCGACGAACTGACCGTCGATGAACAGGCTGGCGGCAGGTTGGGCGTCGCGGGTCATTGCAGGACCTCGTCCAGGTAATCGAAGATCAGTTTCTCGGCCGTCACGGCATCTATCCCGCCGGGGGTCAGCACCGCGCGCAGGTAAACCCCGTCGATCAGCGCCCCGACCGTCTCGGCCACGCGGACCGGATCGGCGGCCAGGGGCCGCAGCGCCAGCACCAGATTCGACCGCAGCCGGCGGTGATAAACGCGCAGAAGACGACCGGCCTCGGGGTTGATCAGCGCCAATGCGTAAAAGTTGATCCAGGCGCTGACGGTCTCGCGCTGGAAATTCTGCGGCGCGAAACTGGCCCGCACGATGGCGTCCAGACGCCCGCGCCTGCCATGCCCCGGCAGCCGTTCCGCGACCGACCTGCCATAGGTCCGCAGGATGTAACGCATTGCCGATAAAAAGATTTTTTCCTTCGATCCGAAATAGTGATGCGCCAACGCCGGCGACATCCCGGCCCGCCTGGCGATCTGCGCCACGGTGACGTCCAGCGACCCCGTCCGCCCGACCTCGAAGATCGTGGCGTTGATTAGCGCGGCTTTTCGGATAGGCTCGGCCCCAATCTTGGGCAAGGTGGCACCTGTTGAAAGAATGTGTTGCTATTCGAAGCCCGTGTATCGTTAATTGATCAACCAATCAAGAACAGGGAGCATCCATGACCCCCATCCGTCTGATCAACGCCCTTGCGGTCGGCGCCGTGCTTGCCGGACCCGCCGTCGCGGCAGAACCCGACGAATGCCGCCAGGTGGTCTTTTCCGACGTGGGCTGGACCGACATCACCGCGACCACGGCGCTTGCCACGACGGTCCTGCAGGCCTTGGGATACGAGACGGAAATAAAGCTTTTGTCCGTGCCCGTGACCTATACGGCGCTGTCCACCGACGATGTGGATGTCTTCCTGGGCAACTGGATGCCCACGATGGAGGCCGACATCGCCCCCTATCGCGACGCGGGCACGGTGGACACGGTGCGCACCAACCTGACGGGCGCGAAATACACGCTGGCCACCAACAAGGCGGGCGCCGATCTGGGCATCACCGATTTCGACAAGATCGCGGAACACAAGGACGCGCTGTCGGGCCAGATCTACGGGATCGAGCCGGGCAACGACGGCAACCGCCTGCTGCTGGAGATGGTGGCCGAGGACAAGTTCGGCCTTGGCACCTTCGAGGTGGTCGAATCCAGCGAACAGGGGATGCTGGCGCAGGTCGCCCGCGCCGACGCGGCAGGCCAGCCGGTCGTGTTCCTGGGATGGGAGCCCCATCCGATGAACGCCCAGTTCGACATGACCTACCTGACCGGCGGGGACGAGGTCTTCGGCCCCGACCTGGGCGGCGCCGAGGTCCGCACGAACACCCGCCACGGCTTCGTCGCCGAATGCCCGAACCTGGGCAAGTTCCTGCAGAACCTGGAATTCACCCTCCCCATGGAGAACGAGGTGATGGGCAAGATCCTGAACGACGGCCAGGAGCCGATGGAGGCCGCCAAGGACTGGCTGAGCGCCAATCCCGATGCGGCGATGCCCTGGCTGGACGGCGTCACGACAGTTGACGGCAACGACGCGGCAGCCGCCCTGACCGAGGCGCTGTCCGGCTGACCGCCGGACCGCGCTTCACGACACCAAGATCCAAGGAGACCGCATGGAGCAGCTGACGGCGCTTGTGACCGACAACAAGATACCCGTCGGGCGGACGGCCAAGGGGATCTTCGACTGGCTGAACGCCAATGCGGCAGGCTTGTTCAACACGATCTCGGGCGCGCTGGATTGGCTGATTGCCCGCATCCTTGCCGGTCTGGAGGCCCCGCATCCGCTGCTGTTCATCCTGCTGGCGGTGGCGCTGACCTGGGCCTTGCAGCGCAGTTGGAAGACCTGCCTGCTGGTGGCGGCGGGCCTGCTGTTCGTGCTGAACCAGGGCTACTGGGAGGAGATGCTGCAATCCCTGACCCTGGTTCTGGCTGCCTGCCTGGTCTGCATGGCGATCGGGGTGCCGGTGGGCATCGCCGCCGCGCACAGGCCGCGGCTTTACGCCTGGATGCGGCCGGTGCTGGATCTGATGCAGACGCTGCCGACCTTCGTCTATCTGATTCCGGCCATCGTGTTCTTCGGCATCGGCATGGTGCCGGGTCTTCTGGCGACGGTGATCTTCGTGCTGCCCGCGCCCATCCGGCTGACTCAGCTAGGCATCGCATCGACGCCCCCCGCCCTGGTCGAGGCCGCGACCGCCTTCGGCGCCACCCCGCGCCAACTGCTGTGGAAGGTCGAGCTGCCAAGCGCATTGCCGCAGATCATGGCCGGGCTGAACCAGACCATCATGCTGTCCTTGTCGATGGTCGTCATCGCCGCGCTTGTGGGCGCCTCGGGGCTGGGTGTGCCGGTGGTGCGGGCCTTGAACAGCGTCAACACCTCGCTGGGTTTCGAATCGGGCTTCGTGATCGTCGTCGTCGCGATCCTGCTGGACCGGATGCTGCGGATGGAGGGTCGCCGGTGAACACCATGCACAATGCCGTCGAATTCGACCGGGTCAGCATCGTCTTCGGCGACCATCCCGAAACCGCCCTGCCCCTGATGGACCAGGGCAAGGAGCGCGGAGAGATCCGCGCCGCCACGGGTCAGGTGCTGGGGGTCCACGACTGTTCCCTGAACGTCCGACAAGGCGAGATCCTGGTCCTGATGGGCCTGTCGGGATCGGGCAAGTCCACGCTGCTGCGCGCGGTCAACGCGCTGAACCACGTCTGCCGGGGCGAGGTCCGCGTCTGGGACGGCAGCCGCATGATCTCGGTCAGCGGGGCCGGCAAGCGGGAACTGCGCGACATCCGCCTGCGCCATGTGGCCATGGTCTTCCAGCAGTTCGGCCTGCTGCCCTGGCGCACCGTGCGCGAGAATGTGGGCCTGGGGCTGGAACTGGCGGGAATCCCCGCAGCCGATCGCAAGGCGCGCGTCGACCATCAGCTTGAGACCGTGGGCCTGACCGACTGGGCCGAACGCAAGGTGGGCGACCTGTCGGGCGGGATGCAGCAGCGCGTGGGCCTGGCCCGCGCCTTCGCGACCGAGGCGCCGATCCTGCTGATGGACGAACCGTTCAGCGCGCTCGACCCGCTGATTCGCACGCGGCTGCAGGACGAATTGCTGGAGCTGCAGGCCAAGACCCGCCGCACGATCATCTTTGTCAGCCACGACCTGGACGAAGCCTTCAAGCTGGGCAACCGCATCGCCCTGATGGAGGGCGGCCGCATCGTCCAGATCGGCACCGCCCGAGAGATCATCGCGAACCCCGCCAGCGACTATGTCGCCGACTTCGTGGCGCACATGAACCCGCTGGGCGTGCTGACCGCCCGCGACGTGGTGCACCCGGGCGAGGCGCCGGGCGATCCCATCCCGCGCGACATGCCCGTCCGCCAGGTGATGGGCCTTCTGGCCGACAGGACCGCCCTGCCCGTCGAGGGCGGCGGCTGCATCACCCGCGACGCGGTGCTGGCCAAGCTGATCGACCCGCGCGGGTGATCAACTGTTCTGCAGGTCGCGGTGATAGCGGATCAGCAGGGCCAGACCCAGCGCATAGACAAGCAGCGACACGCCAAGCACATAGGCGGGGCTGACGTAATCCCCCGCGTAGGACGGATAGAAGGACTTGCGCATCTGCCCGATGACATGGACCAGGGGGTTGTACCACAGATAGTCCCCGAACGGTGTCGGAAGGTCGTCATAGATGAAGAAGATGCAGGAAATCAGGAACAAGGGCCTGTTCAGGATCGCCCAGACCTGCTGCCACCAGGAGAAGGCCTCGCTGAGGAAGCAGTTCATGACGCCCACGGAGGTCCCGAACGCGAAGGCCATGAACAGGGACAAGGCGATGCCCCCGGCCTGGGGATCGGTCCGGGTGTCCTGGAAGAACAGGACGGCGAAGAAGACGATGTAGGCCACCAGCATCTGGGTGATGCCGTTCATGATCATCCGGGCCAGCAAGGCATCCATGAAGGTCACGACCGGATAGGCAAGCAAGGCCTTGGAATAGGCGACCGACTGCGCGACCTTGGTGGAAATCGCCATGTAGAACAGGAAGGGCACGATTCCCGTGGCATAGAAGATGGGGAAATTGGTCCCGATCGGCGGCGCTGCGAAGACAAGCGAAAAGATCAGGCTCAGAAGGACGATGCCGGCGACGGGCTCGGCCACGGCCCAGAGATAGCCGCGCGACGCCTTGCCGTTCGTCGTGGACATCTCTCGCAGCACAAGGGCACCGATGGCGCGGAAGCTGGAAAAGGACCGGTGCCGGTGCGACTCGCGCAGGGCGTCGGGCTTGGCCTGGTTCGCTGCGGGCAAGGGGAAGGTGACTTTGGACAGGATTGACCTGGCTGGCTGTTCACGGTCCCGTCAGGACGCTGGAACTGTGTGGTGAGTTTATGCATGACAAACAGGCGACAACAGATCAACAGCAGGCGAGTGGCCCCGCGCATGACTGCCCCGAACGACAAGTCGGTTAACGCCGACTTCCCCTGATCCGACCCGCCCCAGACACCGACATCCTCTACAAGTTCATCCAGAGCCACGACCTAGTGCAGCGGATCGATGACAAGCTGGACCTGCGCGCCATCTGGTCGAAGCCCGAGAACGACCCCGTCTTCGCCTATACCGGCAACGCCTCGCTGGAGGATCTGCTGTCGGAATGGGAACGCAAGGTCCGCGTCTATTACGACGAGGGCATGATCGACCTGCGCGTGGTGGCCTTTGACCCCAAGGACGCGCAGGCGATCTACGATGAAAGCACGATCCTTGTGAACGAGCTGAACGACGTCTCGCGCGAGGATGCGCGGCGCTATGCCCGCCACGACCTGAACGAGGCGCTGGAGCGGCTGCGCGCGGCGCGGCGCGGCGCGGCAGGCAATGACGGAATTCCGCAACCGCCACCAGCTTGTCGATCCGACCGCCGATGTGGAAGGCTAGGTGGGCGTCGTCAGCACCTTGCAGGCGCAACTGGCCGAACAACTGGTCTCGCTTGGCCTGCTTCAGGCCAACGCGCAGGCAAACGACCCCCGGATCGAGCAGACGCAGCTGCGAATCGACGTCATTCGCGAACAGATCGCGTCCGAGCGGCAGAAGTTCGGGTCCGAGACGGCGACGGGCGAGGCCCTGTCCGAGGTCGTGGGCCAGTACGAAAGCCTGATGGTGGACCGCGAATTCGCCCAGCAGACCTATGTCGCGGCCCTGGCGGCCTATGACGTCGCCCGCGCCGAAGCCGCGCGGCAGACCCGCTATCTTGCCGCCTATGTGAAGCCGACGCTGGCGCAGGACTCGGAATTCCCAAAACGGATGAAGCTTCTGCCTATGATGGGCGGGTTCCTTCTGCTGATCTGGATTGTCGGCATCCTCACCTTCTACAGCCTGAGCGACCGGCGATGATCCGCCTGGAGAACCTGACCAAGGTCTACAAGCTGAACGGCCGCCGGAAAGTTGTCGCGAACAACATGAACGCGACTTTCCCGACCGGCGTGTCCGTGGCCCTTCTGGGCCGCAACGGCGCGGGCAAGTCGTCCCTTCTGCGCATGATCTCGGGCGCGATGCTGCCCACGTCGGGACGCATCCTGTCCTCGGGCACGATCAGCTGGCCGGTGGGCTTCGCGGGGTCGTTCAACGGCGAACTGACAGGCGAGCAGAACTGCCGCTTCGTCGCCCGCGTCTACGGCATCGACAGCGACGAGATGCGCGACTTCGTCGAGGATTTCGCGGAACTCGGACAGCATTTCTACCTGCCCTTCCGCACCTATTCGTCGGGCATGAGGGCGCGGCTGGCCTTTGGCGTGTCGATGGCCGTGCCCTTCGACACCTACCTCGTGGACGAGGTTTCCGCCGTGGGCGATGCGGCCTTCCGCGCCAAGTCGAATCACGTCTTCAACGCGCGCATGAAGGCCGCCGGCGCGGTTGTCGTGTCCCATTCGATGGCAGGCCTGCGCGAAATCTGCCAAGCGGGCGCGGTGCTGGAGAACGGACAGCTCAGCTACTACCACGATCTGGAAGACGCCATTCAGGCGCATACCGCCAATATGCGGCAATCCGCCGCCTGATCCCGGCGCGGGATTGAAACGGCTGTGTGTCAGCATCATGGCGACTATGGCATCCGTCCGGTTGCCGCTCTAAAAGGCGGCAGGACGCGCAGCTATTGAAGGCAGGTTTATGAAAATCATCGTTCTGGGCGGAGACGGTTTCTGCGGTTGGCCGACCGCGCTGCACCTGTCGGCGCGCGGCCATGATGTCATCATCGTGGACAACCTGTCCCGTCGCAAGATCGACGTGGAACTGGAGGTCAGCAGCCTGACCCCGATCCGCCCGCTGGGCGAACGCGTGCGGGCCTGGCACGAGCTGACCAACCACACGATCCGGGTCGAGAATTTCACGGTGGGCGAACATTACCACCGCCTGCTGACCCTGCTGCGCGACGAAAAGCCCGATGCGGTGATCCATTTCGCCGAACAGCGCGCCGCGCCCTATTCAATGAAATCCAGCTGGCACAAGCGCTATACCGTCAGCAACAACCTGAACGCCACCAACGACGTTCTGGCCGCCATCGTCGAGTCGGGCCAAGACATCCATCTGGTCCACCTGGGCACGATGGGCGTCTATGGCTACGGCACCGCGGGCATGAAGATCCCCGAGGGCTACCTGAACGTGGTGGTGGAAACCGAGAACGGCCCCCACACGCAGGAAATCCTGTATCCGGCCAATCCCGGCTCGATCTACCACATGACCAAGACCCAGGATCAGCTGTTCTTCTTCTACTACAACAAGAACGATCGGGTGCGGATCACCGACCTGCACCAGGGCATCGTCTGGGGCACCCAGACCGAGGAAACGCGCCTTGACGACCGGCTGATCAACCGCTTCGATTACGACGGCGACTACGGCACGGTGCTGAACCGCTTCCTGATGCAGGCGGCGATCGGCTATCCGCTGACGGTGCACGGCACGGGCGGGCAGACCCGCGCCTTCATCCACATCCAGGACACCTGCCGCTGCATCGAGCTGGCACTGATGAACCCGCCCGCGAAGGGCGACCGGGTCAGCATCCTGAACCAGATGACGGAAACCCACCGCGTCCGGGACCTGGCGCAGATGATCGCCGACCAGACCGGGGTCGAGGTCGCGTTCCTGAAGAACCCCCGCAACGAGGCGGACGAGAACGACCTGCACGTTGCCAACGACCGCTTCCTGGGCCTGGGCCTTGAACCGATCAAGCTGGCCGATGGCCTGCTGGCCGAGGTCCAGGAGATCGCCCGCAAATACGCCGACCGCTGCGACCGGGAAAAGATCCCCTGCGTGTCGCAATGGCGGACTGCGTGACGCAGCGGCCCGGCGCAAGGACGGCGATCGGTCACTCGACGCCGGAAGGGGCGCCGGCCTTCATCTGATCCACGGTCGCCAAGACAACGGCCAGGCGCCGGGAATCCGCGGGATGCGTTCCCCAGAAGGACAGCTGGCCGCCTTGAGACCGCGCCGCCTCGGCCCGCGCGAAGAACTTCGCCCCCTTGACCGGATCATAGCCGGCGGCGGCGGCGATGCGGGTGCCCAGCATGTCGCTTTCCAGTTCGTAGGTCTGCGAATACGCCCTGGTGCCGACGGCGGCGCCGATCTCCATGTTGCGGCTGACCGCATGGGGGTCATAGCCCTGCCCCGCCGAGGCTGCCTGCGCGTTGCCATAGGCCGTCAATGCGCCCAGGATCAGCGCCCCTGCGACGGCCTGCTGCTGCTGCTTGACGATATGCTGGCCGATCAGGTGACCGTATTCATGGCCCAGGATGAAGGCTACCTCGTCATCGCTTTCGACATCCTGAAGCATCGTCACGGTGAAGCGGATGACCGGGTCGCTGTTGCCCGGCCCGGCATAGGTGAAATAGGCGTTCCGTTCGGCCATCTGCCGATCCAGTTCCAGCTTGACGCGGCAGTCGGCACCCTTTTGGGCCAGTTCGGCCTTGCACAGGGTTTCGGCCACCGGCTGCAAGCGCGAGGCGACGCGCCGGAACCGCGCCTGGGCGACAGCCGGGTCGGCGGGACTTCGGGGTGCGGCGGCCCTCGCCTCGGCGAACATCGCGGTGGCGCGGGCGTCCACCCGGTCATCCACGCCCGGCAGGTCATAGGTCGTGCCGCAAGCAGCCGCCAAGGCCGCAATCGCGATCGCGCCGGTGTTGCGGAAAAACTGAACCAAAGTCATCGTCAAGACAGTCCCCAGATTGGTCGAATGCCCTGACGATACGGCTTGACGCTGGCCGAGGTAAAACGCCAACAACGTCGCATTTGTCTCGAATGCGGCGCGAAGGGCTGCCTGGCGCCGGACCCCGACCCGTCCTCACGCCTGCTTCAGGAACTCCAGCAGATCCTCGGTCAGCCGGTCCGCGTGGGTGGCCGTCAGGCCATGCGGCGCGCCGCTGTATTCGACCAGCCTCGCATCCGGCAGCATGGGGGCAAGGCGCTGCGCGGTCGCGGCGGCGGGCACCGTCTTGTCGCCGGTGCCGTGGATGATCAGGGCGGGGACGTTGATGTTCGGGACATCGCCGGTGAAGTCGGTGGTGCCGAAGGCCGTCACGCATTCCAGCGTCGCCCGGGGGCTGGCCATCATCGCCATGCCCAGCGTCCAGTCCAGCATGGGCTGGCTGACGCCGCCCAGGATGCCCTGGCCGTAGAAGTCCTTCAGAAAGTCGGTCAGGAAGGCGGGGCGGTCCTTGCGCAACCCTGCCCGTATCTGTTCCGGCACCTCGGCCGCGACGCCCTTGGGGTTGCTGTCCCCCTTCGGCATCCCCGGCACGACCGAGGACACGAAGACCGCCTGCGACACGCCATTGCCGTGGCGCGACATATAGCGCGCCACCTCTCCCCCGCCCATCGAGAAGCCGACCAGCGTGGCGTCCCGAAGGTCCAGGCCTTTCATCACCGCGGCCAGATCGTCGGCCAGGGTGTCGTAGTCATAGCCGCTCCACGGCTGGTCCGAGCGGCCAAAGCCGCGTCGGTCATAGCTGATGACGCGGAAACCGGCCTCGGCCAGCCTGACGGCCTGGTATTCCCAACTGTCCGCGTTCAGCGGCCAGCCATGGATCAGAACCACGGGACGGCCCCGCCCCCAGTCCTTGACATGAAGCTTCGTTCCATCATCGGTCGTGATCGTCGGCATGTCGCGTTCCCCTGGCAAATGGATATGCCGGGGAACGCGGGTCCGACCGGCCGGGTTGCCGGGCTACTGCACGCGCGCCCAGGTCTGGCTCTTGCAGATCAGGCCGCCCGCGACGCAGCCTGACAGGCTCATCCGGTCGCCCTCCACGCTGGCCTTGCCGTTGTAGATCTTGTCGTTCGCCGGGCGCCAGACCTTGCCCGCATAATTGCTGCCCCCCTGCGGAGCCATGTCGATGACGATCTGGCGCCCCAGATTCGGGGACCGGAACTCGGACGAACCCTGGAAGGTGCGGCTGATGGTGCCGCAGAAGGCCCCGCCGCAGGGGCTGATCGTGACATGAGCGAAAGCGCCCTCGTCCGGCTGGGTCTGCCAGACGCCCTCGATCGGGTCGGCGGCAGCGGCGGTGCCCGTCACCGCAAGGATGGCGGCAATGATGATGTGGCGCATGGGTTCCCCTCCTCAAGATGGCCTGATGCTGCGCGGGCGGTCCCGGCGCTGGCAAGCATGACGTCAGGTCGCGGCCCGCCCTTCCGTTCCGCCCGCCCGCGTGGCAAAGGGTGCGCGACCCGCGACCTATCGGAGACCGCCATGATCCTTTATCCCGCTATCGACCTGAAGGACGGCAACTGCGTCCGCCTGCTGCGTGGAGAGATGGAGGCCGCGACCGTCTTCGGCACCGACCCTGCCGCCCAGGCCCGCGCCTTCCAGGACGCGGGGGCCGAATGGCTGCACCTGGTGGACCTGAACGGCGCCTTTGCAGGCCATCCCGTCAACGCCGCCGCGGTCGAGGCGATCCTGGCGGCCATCGACATCCCCGCCCAGCTCGGCGGCGGCATCCGCGACATGGCCACCATCGAGGCCTGGCTGGCAAAGGGCCTGTCGCGCGTGATTCTGGGAACCGTGGCGGTCGAGAACCCCGACCTTGTCCACGAGGCGGCGGCAGCCTTCCCCGGCCGGATCGCCGTGGGCATCGACGCACGCGCCGGTCGCGTCGCCACCCGTGGCTGGGCGACCGAAACCGCCGTGATGGCGACCGACCTTGCCCGCCAGTTCCAGGACGCCGGGGTCGCCGCGATCATCTACACCGACATCGACCGCGACGGCGCCATGCAGGGCCCCAACATCGCCGCGACCGAGGCCCTGGCCCGCGCGGTGTCCATCCCGGTCATCGCATCGGGCGGCGTGTCGTCGCTGGACGACCTGCGGGCGCTGGCCCAGACGGGCGTGATCGCCGGCGCGATTTCGGGCCGGGCGCTTTATGACGGCGCGATCGATCTGGCCGAGGCGCTGGCGCTGCTGAAGTAGGCAGCGTTCGCGCGGCCGATGGCCAAGCCGTTGGAGCCGGCGGCCTGGGTGGACAAACCGACACTTGGCGCCGGACCAAGGCACGGCACGACCATCAGGCGGCCGCTTGGCGCATGAGCCGGGCCGCCGCGAACTTGCCGCGGCAGCGCTTGGACGATCCGCTGCTCAGATCTGGCGTTCGGGCAGTTGCACGACCAGGCCGTCCAGGGCCTCGGTCACCTTGATCTGGCAGGTCAGGCGAGAGCGTTCGGGATCGGGCTGATAGGCGAAGTCCAGCATGTCCTCCTCCATCGGGTCCTTCGGCGGAAGCTGGTCCACCCAGGCCGGGTCGACATAGACATGGCAGGTCGAACAGGCGCAGGCGCCGCCGCAATCGGCGTCGATGCCCGGGATGCCATTGTCCCGCGCGCCTTCCATCACCGTCATGCCGGGCTTCACGTCCACCTCGTGGCGGGTTCCGTTATGCTCGATGTAGGTGATCTTCGCCATGGCTCGTTTCCTTTGCTGCGCAAGGGGCAGATAGGCCATCGGACCCGCGAAGAAAAGGGGCCCAGGCCATCAGGCCAAGCCCATGCCGCCTGCGCTGCCGCCGAAGGGAAACCAACCCGCCGCATCCCAGGGGCCGCCGCGATAGCGCCACAGCAGGAACCCGGTCGCCTCGAAGGCAAGGGGCTGGAACCGGGCGGAAAGGTCGTCGAACAGCCTGCGGGCCTCGGCGGGCGCGACCTTGTTCTGGATCGTCACATGCGGCCTGATCCGCTGGCGATCCTGCGCGGTCAGGACATCGGCGAAGATGCCGGAAAGCACCGCCCGCAACCGCTCGATCCCGGGGCAATCGAGGTCATAGGCCACGCCCCGGCCCAGGAACCGCAGGCCCGCCACGCGCCCCATGAGGGACGCCGTGGCTTCAGCAACGCGGCTCAGTTCTTGCGTGATCCAGCCGATGCGGGCACCCGGCAGGTGATGAAACAGCGTGAGATGCGCGGGAATGTGGTTGCGCGCCGCTGGAAAGTGCCGCTGCCGCATGGCCTGGAAGAGGGCAAAGCTGGCATCGTCCATCCGGAGGGTCAGGATCAGCGGTGCGTCGTCGGTCATGCCGGAATGCCTTCATCCGCCTGGATCGAAAAAGGCGGCCCGCCCCTGCGAACCGCCCCTGTTCCTCATGCCCGGCGGACTTGCCGGACTGTCCGTGCCCTCAGGATTCGCCGACCGGCAGGGCCACGAAGCGCGGCTCGCCGTCGCGGCGCACCAGCACCAGCAGCGACTTGCGGCCAGCCTCGCGCACCTCGTCGATGCGCTCGTTCAGGTCGCGGATCGAGGCGACGGGCTGCTGGCCCGCCTCGGTGATGATGTCGCCGGGGGCAAGGCCCTTTTCGGCGGCTTCACTGGCGGGATCGACCTCTTCGACCAGAAGGCCCGCGGCATCGCCCGGCAGGCCCATCTCCTGCGCCATCTGCGGCGTCAGGACGCGCAGGGACATGCCCAGGACCTGCTGCGGCGTGGCGCTGTCTTCCGTGGCAGGCGCACCCGTGCCCTCGGCGGTTTCGCGGCGGCCCAGGGTCACGCTCAGCGTCACCGGCCCTTCCTGGCGCTGCACGATCACATCCACCGGCTCTCCGGCGGGGGCTTCCGCCACGCGGCGGACAAGGCTGCGGGTGTCCTCGACATCCGCGCCGGCAAAGCTGGTGATCACGTCGCCCGCGCGCATCCCGGCCTCTTTCGCGGGACCCTCGGGCACGTCCGTCACCATCGCGCCCGACTCGGCCGCAAGGCCAAGGGCCTCGGCCATGTCGGGGGTCACGTCCTGGATCTTGACGCCAAGCCAGCCGCGCCGGGTTTCCCCGAACTCGCGCAACTGCTCGACGACGGTGGACACGACGTTCGACGCCATGGAAAAGCCGATGCCGATCGAGCCGCCGTTCGGCGACAGGATCGCGGTGTTGACGCCCACGACCTCGCCCTTGAGGTTGAACAGCGGCCCGCCCGAGTTGCCGCGGTTGATCGCCGCGTCGGTCTGCAGGTAGTCGTCATAAGTGCCGGACAATTCCCGGTTCCGCGCCGAGACGATCCCGGAACTGGCCGAGAAGCCCTGCCCCAGCGGGTTGCCAAGCGCCAGCACCCAGTCGCCCACGCGCGCATCGTCCGAATTGCCGAACTTCACGAAGGGCAGCGCGTCGTCGCTTTCGACCTTCAGCAGCGCGACATCGGTGTTCGGGTCGGTGCCCACGACCTTCGCGGGCAGCGTCTCGCCCGAATAGAACTCGATCTCGATCTCGTCCGCGCCCTCGATCACGTGGTTGTTCGTGACGATGAAGCCATCGGCCGAGATGACGAAGCCCGAACCCAGCGCGTTCGATCGCTGCGGCATCCGCGGGCCGCCCTGGCCCGGCTGGCCGGGAACGCCGGGAAAGCCGAAGTCGCGGAACAGGTCGGAAAACGGGCTGCCCTCGGGGAACATCGGCCCGCCCTCGCCGCCGGTCGGCTGGGCGACCACGGCGCTGGTGGTGATGTTCACGACGGCGGGCGCCACCTGCTGGACCAGATCGGCGAAGCTGTCGGGCATGACCTGCGACGAGGCCGTCGCGGGGGCCGACAGCGGCTCGTTGTTGTTCGCCGCCTCTTGCGCCTGCTGGCTGGCCTCGGGCGAGATTTCGGGCTGCGTGTCCTGGGCGGCCGCGAAGCCAAGGCCGACGGTCACGGCCAGCGCCGAGGCGGTCAGGAGGTGCCGAGGAGAAAGCGTCTTCATGCGGATGTCCTCATCTTTCGCATATGCTCCGGTCCTGACATGGGCCGGGGACCGGCTGGATATGAAGAAGAAATAGTGCGCCGTGGCAAATAAACCACGCTCTCGGGTGGTGAACTGATCGTGACCTTTGTTGCAGAAAGGGCGGATGGTTTGCCATCCGCCCTTCCGTTTTCGTGTCAGTTTTGCGCGGGTGCCGGCTCGGGCGTGCCGCCCGCGGTTTCCGCGTCCGCTGCCGGCGCCGCCTCGCCCGTCGCGGGCGGGACGGCCACGGCGGGTGCTTCCTGCGGCGGGGTGGTCAGGCTTTCCGGCATGGGCGTCAGCGTGACGCCCGCGCTTTCGCCCAGCCGGTTGCCCTCGCGGTCGGTGACGGTGGGCGTCACCAGTTGCTCGTCGGTGGCGGGCGGCTGGACCGCCGCGTTCTCGGCCGAGTTGCCCGCCGGAACCGGGGTCGGCGCGGGATTCGCGCGATCCGCACCGTCGTCGCGCAGATAGCTGAAGAACTCTCCATCCGGCTGCAGCACCAGAGAGCTGTTCTCGCCCTTGAGCGCGCGTTCATAGGAGGTCATCGACCGCGTGAAGGCGAAGAACTCGGGGTCGCGGCCGAAGGCGTCGGCATAGATGGCGTTGCGCTGCGCATCGGCCTCGCCGCGCACGATCTCGGCGCGCTTCTGCGCCTCGGACGTCAGTTCCGTCACCGTGCGGTCGGCGGCGGCACGGACGCGCTGCGCAGCCTCGCCGCCCCGCGCGATCTCGTCGGCGGCCTCGCGCTGACGCTCGGCGCGCATCCGGGCATAGGTGGCGTTCAGGTTCTGCTCGGGCAGGTCGGTGCGGGTCAGGCGCACGTCGATGATCTCGACCCCCAGCCCTTCGGAATTGCCGCGCGCCTCGTCGCGGATCTGGTTCATCAGCGCCGTGCGGTCATCCGAAAGCACGCTGGTCGAGGGCACGGTGCCCAGCACCTCGCGGATGGCGTTGCGGACGATCGGTTCCAGACGGCCCTGCGCGCCCTGGATGCCGCCCGCGCCCACCGCTTGGCGGAAGCGGACCACATCGGTGATGCGCCAGCGGGCGAAGGCGTCCACGATCAGGCGCCGGTCGTCCAGCGGCGTGACCTCCAGCGGGACGGTCGGCAGGCCCAGGATGCGGCCGTCGTACTTTTCCACGTTGTCCAGGAACGGGACCTTGAAGCCCAGGCCCGGTTCCTCCTTGACGTCGACCACGCGGCCCAGGCGCAGGACCAGCGCCTTTTCGCGTTCGTCGACGATGAACAGCGACGTGGCCACCAGCACCGCCACGACGATCAGGAACGGAATGGCCAGCGTTCCCAGATTCACTCTCCGCGCGGCCATCAGTTGCTCCCTCCGGTGTTCGTGTTGGTGCCGCCGTCGCGGCGCAGCTGGTCAAGCGGCAGATAGGGCACGACGCCAGAGCCCTGACCGTCCAGGCCCTCGCCGATGATGATCTTGTCGACGCTGCCCAGAACGCCTTCCATGGTTTCCAGATACATCCGGCGGCGGGTGACTTCGGGCGCCTTCACGTATTCCTCGTAGATCGAGTTGAAGCGCGCGGCCTCGCCCTGGGCGGTGTTGACCGCCTCGGCGCGATAGGCCTCGGCCTGTTCCAGGGCCGCGGCCGCGTCGCCGCGGGCCTGCGCCAGGACGCGGTTGGCATAGGCGTCGGCTTCCTTTTCCAGGCGGTCGCGTTCCTGCTGGGCGGCCTGCACCTCGCGGAAGGCGTCGATCACCTCGACCGGCGGGTCAGCGCGGTCCAGGTTGACGCGGACCACGTTGATGCCCGACTGATAGGCATCCAGCGTCTGCTGCACGGATTCCTGCAGGTCGTTGGCGATGGTCCCCCGGTCGCGGTTCAGGATCGGCGCAAGCTCGGTCCGGGCGATGATGTCGCGCATCGAGGATTCCGCCACGGCCCGCATCGTGTCGGCGGGATCGGCCAGGTTGAACAGGTATTTCTCGGGGTCCGAGATGTTCCAGACGACCTGGTATTCCATGTCCACGATGTTCTGGTCGCGGGTCAGCATCAGGCCGTTGTCCATCTCGCCCTCGCGCCCGGTGCCGATCTCGGTCACGCGTTCGTTGGTGACGGGGATGACCTCGGCGGTGACGATGGGCCAGGGGGCGAAGTTCAGGCCCTCGGACCCCACGGCCACGGCGCGGCCGAACAGGAACTCGACGCTCTTTTCGTTGGTCTGGACGCGGTAGAAGCTGGCAAAGGCCCACAAGGCCAGCAGGACCAGCCCGCCGATGGTCAGCGTGGTGCGGTTCATCTGCAGCCCCGGTCCCGAGGGGCGGCGCGGCCCGCCGCCGGTCGGGCCGTTGCCGCCGCCGCCGCGCCCGCCCATCAGCACGCGCAGCCGTTCCTGGCCCTTCTTCATCAGTTCTTCGATCTCGGGCATCTGCTGCGGACCACCCGGGCGCTGCGGGCCTTTTGGTGGTTGCTGCTGTCCCCAGGGGCGGTTCGAGGGCTGCTTGCCGCGATCCTCGTCATCTCCTCCGCCGCTTCCGCCGCCCCAAGGGCCCTGACTTGCCATCCGTGGTCCTTCTTTCTTCTTCGGAATTCCGTTGCTTGAAAACTGGTGCAGCGGGGGGAAAAGTCAACCCGACGGTCCCCTGCCCGCGCTTTTCTGTCGCAATTGTCAGGCGGTTGCAGCCTGTGCAGAAACCTCCAGCCGGTGGCGGCGCGTGGGCTGGCGCATCGTCACCAGCTCCTCGGCGGCGGTCGGGTGGACCGCCATGGTCGCGTCGAAGTCGGCCTTGGTCGCGCCCATCGTGATGGGGATCGCCGCCAGCTGGATCATCTCGCCCGCGTCGGGGCCGAAGATGTGGCAGCCCAGAACCACGTCGGTCTGGGGATCGACCAGCAGCTTCATCATCACCTTGGCGTTGCTGCCCGCGAACATGGACCGCATCGGGCGGAACACCGTCGCATAGACATCGACGTCGCCGCGCGCGCAGGCCTGTTCCTCGGTCAGGCCGATCTGCGCGACCTCGTGCGGGCGCAGATAGACGGCGCTGGCGATGTTGTGGTGGCTGACGGTGCGCGCGCGACCGCCGAAGATCGTGTCGGCGAAGGCATGGCCCTCGCGGATGGCCACGGGGGTCAGGTTCACGCGATCGGTCACGTCGCCCACCGCGAAGATCGAGGGCACCGCCGTCTGCGACCACTCGTCAACGGCGATCGCGCCGTTCGGACGCAGGTGGACGCCGGTGTTCTCAAGCCCCAGCGCGCCGGTATAGGGCGCGCGCCCGGTGGCCCAGATCACCGCGTCAAACTGTTCGCGGCTGTCGTCGCTGAAGCTGACGTCGATGCGGTCGCCGTTCCGCTGAAGCGCGGTCGGGTTGACGTTGAGGCGCAGGTCGATGCCGATGTCGGAAAGTTGCAGCGTTGCCATGTCGCGGGCCTGCCGGTCGAAGCCGCGCAGCACCGCATCGCCGCGATAGACCTGCACCGTCTCGCAGCCAAGGCCCGCCAGGATGGTCGCGAACTCGCAGGCGATGTAGCCGCCGCCGACCAGCAGGACGCGGCGCGGCAGGCGGTCCAGAAGGAACAGGTCGTCCGAGATCAGGCCCAGTTCCTCGCCCGGGATGCCGGGCAGGGCGGGGCGTCCGCCGACCGCGATCAGGATGTGCTTGGCCGTTTTTCGCGTGCCGTCGGCCAGGGCGACCGTGTGGTGATCGACAACCGTGGCGCGCTGGTGAAAGATCTCGACCCCGGATTTCTCAAGGTTCGCGGTATAGATCACCTCGAGCCGGGTCAGCTCGGCGTGCAGCTTTTCGCGGAACACCTCCCAGTCGAAGCGGCCCGCCTGCGCCCCTTCCCAGCCATAGCCGCGCATCTCCTCGGCCATCAGCCCGGCCTGGCTGGCGAAGATCATCAGCTTCTTGGGCACGCAGCCGCGGATAACGCAGGTGCCGCCCATGCGGCTTTCCTCGGCCAGGGCCACGCGTGCGCCATGTTCGCCCGCCGCGATCCGCGCCGCCCTGACGCCGCCCGAGCCGCCGCCGATCACGAACAGGTCATAGTCGAAAGTCACAGTCTCAGTCTCCTTCGCCGGCCAGCATGTCGGCGTCTATATCGGCATTGCGGTCAAGGCGGACAACCGTGCCATCGGGCTTGCCGATGATCGCAAGGCTGCACATGCCCAGGAACAGCCCGTGTTCCACCACCCCCGGAATGGCGGCCAGGGCACGCGCCAGCGCCACCGGATCGGGGATGCATTGCAGGTGCAGGTCCAGGATCCAGTTCCCCTCGTCCGTCACCCAGGGCTCGCTGCCCTTCAGGCGCAGCAGGACGTCGCGGTCGCCAAGGTCCAGTTCCTCCAGCGCGCGGCGGATCAGCGTGCGCGTCGTCTCGAAGCCGAACTGCAGCACCTCGACCGGCAGGGGAAAGGCGCCAAGCTGCTCGACCACCTTGGCGGGATCGGCGATCACGACCATCCGCTTGCTGGCCGCCGCCACGATCTTCTCGCGCAGGTGGGCGCCGCCGCCGCCCTTGATCAGGTGCAGGTCGGGATCGACCTCGTCCGCGCCGTCGATGGTCATGTCCAGCCAGCCGATCCCGTCCAGGCTTTCGATGCGCAGCCCCAGGCTTTCGGCCAGTTCGCAGGTGGCCTTCGACGTGGCCGCGCAGCGCAGCGACAGCCCCTCAGCCCTGACGCGGGCGGCCAGTTCGCGGACCATGATGCTGGCGGTCGATCCGGTGCCAAGGCCCAGCTTCATGCCGTCCTGCACAAGGGCCACCGCCGCGCGGGCGGCCGCCAGCTTGGCGGGATCGGGTTCGGAACTCTGCGCCATGGGCGGCCTCCATCCATGATTGTCGCAATGGTTATAGGCCAGGGTCCTGCCGCCCGCCACCGGCAAAGCCTATCCGCGGCTGGCGCTTTCCGGCAGGATCACCGTGAAGGTGCTGCCCTTCCCGCGGGTGCTGTCGATGCGCAGCCGGCCCCGGTGGCGGTTGACGATGTGCTTGACGATGGCAAGGCCAAGCCCCGTGCCGCCCTGCGCCCGCGACCGGTGCGTATCGACGCGGTAGAAACGCTCGGTCAGGCGCGGCAGGTGCATCCCCTCGATCCCCTCGCCCCGGTCGCGGATCTCGACCGCCCATGCCGGGCCGCGCAAAAGCGGCTCGTGGTCGATGCGGCGCAGGGAAACGCCCAGATAGCCGCCCGACGCGCCGTATTTCAGCGCGTTCTCGATCAGGTTCTGGAACACCTGCACAAGCTGGTCGGGATCGCCCGGCACCCGCTGGCTGCCTGCCAGCCCGTCCGTCTCGACGGTGATGCCCGCCGCCCTTGCCGCGTTGTCCATCGTGGCCAGCACGCCCCGCAGCAGCAGCGGCAGGTCCACCTGCGCCGACGGACGGCGCCGCTCCTCGGCCTGGACGCGGCTGAGGGACAAAAGGTCGCTGACCAGGCGGTTCATGCGCGCCGCCTCGCGCTCCATGATGTCCAGGAAACGGTCGCGGGCCTTGGCATCGTCGCGGGCGGGGCCGCGTAGCGTCTCGATGAAGCCGATCATCGCGGTCAGGGGCGTCTTCAGCTCGTGGCTGACATTGGCCACGAAGTCCCGGCGCATCTGTTCGGCTTCCTCGGTTTCCGAGCGGTCCAGAACGGCGATGGTGGCCCCCCGCCCCAGCGGCGAGGGAAGCCGCGCCACGGTGATCTCTGCCGCGATGTCGCGCCCGTCGGCCACGATCACGGCATTCAGGATCGCCACGCCGTCGGTGGGCACGGGCAGCGACGGGTCGGGCGTGGGCGCCGGGTGGCGGTCGGGTTCCAGCACCCAATCGACCGCCGCCACGACGGCCGGGTGGCGCAGGATCGTCACGAAGGGACGGTTCAGCAGGTCGCCCCCGCCGAACAGCGCGACCGCCGCGCGGTTGGCGCCGATGGTGCGCGCCTTGCCGTCGACGGCCAGCATCGGGACGGGAACGCCCTCCAGCAGATCGGATGCCCGGCGCTGCGCGTCTTGGCTCATGGATGCCGCCCCGATCCGGCCGCGGAATGGTCGCGGCGCCGGATCATGCGTCCTCCTCCATCAGGTTTCTGACAAAGCGCCCCAGTCCGGCCTGACGGTCGCGGCGCAGGCGTTCGGCCGTCAGGATGGCGCGCAGCCGGCCCTCGGTCTCGTCCAGGTCGTCGTTGACCAGGACATAGTCGTATTCCGCCCAATGGCTGATCTCGGCGCGGCTCTTCTCCATCCGAGAGGCGATGACGGCGTCGCTGTCCTGCCCGCGCCCGCGCAGCCGCCGTTCCAGTTCCGGCAGCGACGGCGGCAGCACGAAGATCGACACGACATGCCCGCCCAGGGCCGAGGCCCGGATCTGCTGGCCGCCCTGCCAGTCCACGTCGAACAGCGTGTCCCGGCCGTCGCGCATCGCGGCCTCGACCGGGGCGCGGGGGCTGCCGTAAAGGTTTCCGAAAACCTCGGCATATTCCAGCATCTGGCCCTGTTCGACCATTTGCCGGAAGGCGCCGGGGGTGGTGAAGTAGTAGTGCTGCCCCTCGACCTCGCCCGGACGGGGCGCGCGCGTCGTGGCAGAGACCGAAAAGCGCAGCGAGGGGTCCCAGTCCATCAGGCGCCGGGCCAGCGTGGATTTCCCCGCGCCCGAAGGCGATGACAGGATGATCAACAGGCCGGTGCGGTCCATGGGCGTCCTTCCTTTTTGGCGTGACGGCGGGATGGACCAGCACCGCCGGACGGTCAAGGGCCGCCGGAGACAGGTTTGTGCGACAGAGTTAACCATTCGTTAGCAAAACGACTCGGCAGCGCCCCGGATATTGTTTATCATGGCGTTGTAGTAACAATGCATCCGCGTATCGGGATGCGTATTCGGTAACGAGGGTAAGGCATTGTCGGAATGTCAGGACGACGACGCGCGTTCGCATCTGCCGCTGGTGGATCGGACAGGCCAGATCTTGCATCTGGCGGACTTCAACCCGACGCAGCCTGCGCGAATCCTGAACGACCTGCGCGCATACTGGGACAGTCTTCGGCGGGGCCGCGCGGTTCCCGCAAGGTCCGATATCCAGCCCCAGGGCATCCGCCGGGCGCTGGATTACGCGTTCATCCTGGAACGTATCGCGCCCGGTGCCGCGCGCTTCCGCCTGGCCGGACAGCACCTGATCGACCTGATGGGCATGGAGGTGCGCGGCATGGCCTTCTGTTCGCTGGCCAACGGCAGTTCGCGCGGACGGCTGTCCGACGTGCTTGAATCGGTGTTCCGCGCCCCGCAACTGGCGCAGATGACGCTGCACGCCAAGGCCGAATATGCCCGCCCCGAACTGTCGGCGCGGATGCTGCTGCTGCCGCTGACCTCGGATCTGGGGGACGTGACCCGCGCCCTCGGCTGCATCATCGCGGAAGGCCAGATCGGCGTCGCGCCGCGCCGCTTCGACCTGATCGGCGACGAGGTGATGCCGATCCTGGAAGGCGGCAAGACGCTGGCGCCATCGCCCTCGGCCTTCGACCAGGACCGCCTTTCGGGGGGGCGCCAGGGAACGCCGATCCGGCCAATCGCCTCAATGGACCGGCCGGAAAAGCGCGACGCCAGCGCCGAAGCGCGCCGCGCCGGCTTCAGGGTCATCACCTTGCCGCAGGCAACGCTGCCGACGGGCACCACCAAGACACCCTAGGCCCGCACGCGCCTGCGCCAGCGATAGATGGCAGCGGGCGCCGGCTGGCTGCGGGCAAGCGAGGACAGCATCCGGTCCTCCTCGCGCTGGAAGCCTAGGTTCTTCAGCAGGCGCCGCGAGGGCTGGTTGTCCAGGAACACGTCGGCCAGCAGCTCGGGCGGATCAAAGCGGGCGACGATCTCGGCCAGGAAGGCGCGGCCCATTTCCTCGCCCAATCCCTGCCCCGCCAGCGCGGGATCGAGGAAATAGAACACGCGCGGCGGATCGCCCGCGCTCATCCCGATCGAGCCCGCCACTTGCCCCTGGTGGCGCACGGTCAGCCGCATGGGCGGAAGCAGGCCGTCGGACTGGAACAACGGGGCCATGTCCTCGGGCGTCATGTCCGGGTGGAACAGCAAAAGCTTCGCGGCGACCTCGGGGAGGGTGGCAATCCGGTGCAGGTCGGGCAGGTCAGCAGGGCGGAACGGTTCGATGACAAGGCGCGGCGTCGTCAGGGCGATGGCGTGGCGCCGGGCGAAATCGGCCCGCGTCAGGCCCAGCGACAGGCCCGGCAGGTGACGCTGCTGCGGTTGCGACCACAGCATGACCTCGACCCGCGGGCGAAAGCCCAGACGGGACAGCAGGGCGGCGGATGGGGTGTTGCCCTGCAGGCAGTTGGCCTCGACATCGGCGGAACGCTGCAGGAAACGCCGCGACAGGGCCATGACAGACGCCCGTTCCGCAAGCCCCTGCCGCTGCGCGAAGGGCGCCATCCAGATGCCGAAGCTGGACGAGGCGCGGACCATGCCCAGCAGCCGGTCGCCCTGCCGGACGGCGTATTCGCCCAAGCCCGCCTCGGTGATGAAGGCGGTCGCATCCGCCGGGCCATAGGGCCAGGGCACGGCGGTCAGCCATCGCGTCAGCTGCCAATCGGACAGAGCATCGACGATGGCTGCGGTATCTTCGGGCCGCGGACGGGTCAAGGTCAGCGGCGCGGTCACGGCGGCTAGCCCACGGGCACGACGCGAACCGCGCCGCCCTTGGCCGAAAGCGCGATCTCTCCGCCCGCCAGGCGCAGGGCGTCCTGGCCGAAGACCTCGGCGCGCCAGCCCTTCAGCGCGGGCAGGTCACGCTCGCCCGAGGCGATGGCGTCCAGTTCCGCGGACGAGGCGATCAGCTTCGGCGCCACCCCCGCCGCGTCGGCCTTGGCCTTCAGCAGCACCCGCAACAGATCCGACAGCGCGGCGTTGCCCGGCTTGCCGGGTTCCTCTCCCTTGGGCTGCGGCAGGTCCTTGGCCTCGGTCCCCGCCTTGACGGCGGCCAGGATGCCGTTCGCGATCTCTCCCTTGCGGGCCTCGCGCAGCAGCAGGCGCGACCGGCCCAGGTCGGCCTCGGTCACGGGCTTGGTCGAGGCGACCTCGATCATGGCATCGTCCTTGAAGACCCGCGACCGGGGAATGTCGCGTTCCTGGGCATAGGCCTCGCGGAAGCGGGCCAGTTCGCGCAGGATCGCCAGGAAGCGCGGCGAGTTGGTGCGCGTGCGGACCTTGAGCCAGGCTTCCTCGGGTCGGGTGATGTAGGTTTCGGGGTCTTCCAGGACCGCGATCTCCTCGGCCAGCCAGCTTTCGCGGTCGTTCTTGCGAAGCTCGGCCGACAGGAATTCGTAGATGACGCGCAGATGCGTCACGTCGGCCAGGGCATAGGCCGCCTGCGCGTCCGACAAGGGGCGGCGCGACCAGTCGGTGAAGCGCGAGGACTTGTCCAGGTTCGCCTTGGCGATCTTGCGCACCAGCGTTTCATAGCCGACCTGCTCGCCGAAGCCGCAGACCATGGCGGCGACCTGCGTGTCGAACAGGGGCTGCGGGAAAAGGCCCGCGTCGTGGAAGAAGATTTCCAGGTCCTGCCGTGCGGCGTGAAAAACCTTGACCGTGCCGGGATGGCGGAACAGGTCGTAAAGCGGCTCCAGCGACAGGCCCTCGGCCAAGGGGTCCACCAGCACGGCCTCGCCCCCTGCAGCCTTGGGGGTCGATGCGGGCGGCAGCGCCATCTGGATCAGGCACAGCTTGGACCAATAGGTCCGTTCGCGCAGGAATTCGGTGTCGATCGTGACATAGGGCGCGGCTTTCGCGGCCTCGCAGAAGCGGGCAAGCTCCTCGGTCCGGGTGATCGTGATGATGTCGTCGCTCATGAGGGTCTTTCAAACCGGGCGGTTCGTCCGCCAATCTGCAACGGATAGGGGCAAGTTGAGGCGATGAAAAGCGTTTTTGGTCAATCGGCCGCACGGATCACAGAGGGGGGATGTCGCCCTGCGCCCGTGCCGCATGGAAATCGGCCACGTGATCGTCCAGCCGCCCTTCGGCAATGGCGCCGCGCAGGCCCTCCATCAGTTCCTGGAAATAGTGCAGGTTGTGCCAGGTCAGAAGCATCCCGCTGATCATCTCGCCCGCCCGGAAGACGTGGTGCAGATAGGCGCGGCTGTAGCCGGTACAGGCCGGGCAGGTGCAATGCTCGTCCAGCGGGCGCGGGTCGTCGGCATGGCGGGCGTTCTTGATGTTGACCTGGCCCCGCCGCGTCCAGGCCTGTCCCGTGCGCCCTGACCGCGAGGGCAGCACGCAGTCCATCATGTCGACGCCGCGCTGCACGGCCCCCACGATGTCGTCGGGCTTGCCCACGCCCATCAGGTAACGCGGCTTGTCCACCGGCAGGAAGCCGGGCGCATAGTCGAGAACGCCGAACATCGCCTCCTGCCCCTCGCCCACTGCCAACCCGCCGATGGCGTAGCCGTCGAAGCCGATGGATTTCAACGCCTCGGCGCTTTCCTCGCGCAACTCGGGCGTGACGCCGCCCTGCATGATGCCGAACAGCGCGTGGCCGGGACGGTCGCCAAAGGCGTCGCGCGACCGCTGCGCCCAGCGCATCGACAGGCGCATGGACTGGGCCACCGCCTCCTCGGTCGCCGGAAGCGCCGGGCATTCGTCGAAGCACATCACGATGTCGCTGCCCAAGAGGCGCTGGATCTCCATGCTGGTTTCGGGCGACAGCGTGTGCTTGGACCCGTCGATATGGGACGAGAAGGTGACGCCGTCCTCGGTCAGCTTGCGCAGCGCGGCCAGCGACATCACCTGGAAGCCGCCGGAATCGGTCAGGATGGGCCGGTCCCAGTTCATGAAGCGGTGCAGCCCCCCCAGGCGGGCGATCCGTTCGGCGCCGGGGCGCAGCATCAGGTGATAGGTGTTGCCCAGCAGGATGTCGGCCCCCGTGGCGCGCACCGATTCCGGCAGCATCGCCTTGACGGTGGCGGCGGTGCCGACGGGCATGAAGGCGGGGGTGCGGATTTCCCCGCGCGGCGTGTGGATGGTGCCGGTCCGGGCGCGGCCGTCGGTCGTGCGGAGGGTGAAGTGGAAACGCTCGCTCATCATGGGGCCTGTCGCTGGAACCGGCCGTGTCTAACGAATGCGGCAGGGCTTCGCAATCCGTCCCGTCTCTGGACGGGGCAAGGGCCTGCGCCTATATAAAGGGCGCATTTGACAGGAACACGCCATGACCGAACTGCAGGAAGGCGCCCCGCTGATCGCGCCCTCGTCCACCGACCATCCGCTTTATGACAGCGTCGTCGAAGCCTGCAAGACCGTCTACGACCCCGAGATACCCGTCAACATCTTCGACCTGGGGCTGATCTACACGATTGGCATCAATGACGGGAACGAAGTCCGCGTGGTCATGACCCTGACCGCGCCCGGCTGCCCGGTCGCGGGCGAGATGCCGGGCTGGGTCGCCGACGCGGTCGAGGCCATCCCGGGCGTCAGGCAGGTCGATGTGGAGATGACCTTCCAGCCGCAATGGGGCATGGACATGATGTCCGACGAGGCCCGGCTGGAACTGGGCTTCATGTAGGCCTCGCGGGTGCAAGCCGGGGGACTTCACGTCCCCCGGTCCCCCTGTGGGATATTTGGTCCAAGATGAAAACGCCCGCGTCTTGATGGGCGCGGGGTGCGGGACTATCTTTCTTGCGAACAGAAGGAACGCGCCATGTTTGCCATTCCCGGATCGGTTCCGGTCACCATCACGCCCGCCGCCGAACGTCAGATCGCCCGGCTGATGGCCGGCAGGAACGCCTTTGGCCTGCGGATCGGGCTGAAGAAGGGCGGCTGCGCGGGCATGGAATACACCATGGATCTGGTCGAAGCGGCCGAGCCGAACGAGGAAGTGGTCGAACAGGGCGCGGCCCGCGTGCTGATCGCGCCCAAGGCGCAGATGTTCCTTTTCGGGACCGAGATCGACTATGAGACCGGGGTGCTGGAATCGCAGTTCAGGTTCCGCAACCCCAATGTGACCGACGCCTGCGGCTGCGGCGAATCGGTACGGTTCGAGCCCCTGGAAGGCAGCCGCGCCGGCGGGTGATTTCCCGGCCGGTTGCGGCGCTATCATGATTGCGAAGCGCGTCCTGCCGCCCTAAGCCACTGGCGTAGCTTAGGAGGAATGGCATGGCACCGCGCAAACTGGCAGCCGGAAACTGGAAGATGAACGGCAACCTGGCCGCACTGGACGAGATCGACGTCCTGATCGCGGCCCAGCCTGCCCCCGGTTGCGATGTTCTGATCTGCCCGCCCGCCGTGCTGCTGCACCCGTTGAAGGCGCGGGTCGGCGACAAGGCGATCGCGCTTGGCGGGCAGGATTGCCACGCCAAGGCTTCGGGCGCCCACACGGGCGACATCTCTGCGGCGCAGTTGAAGGACGCGGGCGCGGCCTTCGTTATCCTGGGCCATTCCGAGCGCCGCGCCGACCACGGCGAGACCGATGCGGTCGTTGCCGCCAAGGCCGCTGCCGCGCATGACGCGGGCCTGACGGCGATCATCTGCGTGGGCGAGACCGAGGCGCAGCGCGACAACGGGCAAACGCTGGCCCTCATCGCCTCGCAACTTGACGGGTCCATTCCCGAGGGCGCGACGGCGACAAACACCGTCATCGCCTATGAGCCGGTCTGGGCCATCGGCACCGGGCGCACGCCCACCAACGACCAGATCGCCGAGGTCCATGCGCTGCTGCGCGAGCGGCTTGGCGGCAGGATCGAGGATGCCGCGCAGGTCCGGCTGCTCTACGGCGGCAGCGTCAAGCCCGGCAACGCGGCAGAAATCTTTGCAATCGCCAACGTGGACGGTGCCCTTGTCGGCGGCGCCAGCCTGAAGGCCGCCGATTTCGGTCCTATCATCGCGGCCCTGGAAGCATCGTAAGCGTTCCCGCCGCCGCGAGGGGGGCGACGGAGACGCGCCCCTTGCCACCCCGCTTGGATCGATACAGGGCAACATCGGCATCGTTCAGCATCCGGTCGATGTCGTCCGGCCCATAGCCTGCGGACAGCACGATTCCCAGGCTGGCGGATACATCGCAATCCCCGGGCGAGACCTGCCTGATCCCTTCGATGATCCGTGTCCCGATGCCGGTCAGCGCCTGACGGGACCATGAGCCGCCCAGCAGCAGGACGAACTCGTCCCCGCCGATCCGGGCGACATGGTCGTGGCTGCGGGTCACCCGGCCCAGGACCTGCGCCACGTCCCGCAGCAGGCGATCGCCGGCGGAATGACCCAGGCGGTCGTTCACCGGCTTGAAGTTGTCCAGGTCCAGATGGATCAGCGCGAAGCACCGCCCGTCGCGTCCATCCAGGGCCTCCCGCATCGCAGACAGCAGCCCGCGCCGGTTCAGGACGGCGGTCAGCGGATCGGTATGGGCCTCTCGCTCGGCATCCTGGCGGGCCAGCATCAGGTGACGGTTGAAGCGGGCGAGTTCCTGCTGGATGGCGCGGTTGGCTTCCTGCAGGAACATCAGTTCAAGCGCCAGTTCGGGAGGCGCGAAATCGCTCTCGGTCAGGCCGAAGGCCGCGACGGCGTCCGACAAGCCGACCCTGAAGCCGAAGTTTAGCAGAAGGCTGCCGGAACCCGGCGCGACGGCGTGCCCGCGCAACAATGTCTGGGGATGGCACCGCAACCGCAGCGACAGCCGGCTGCCGGCACCGGCGGAGCGGATGGAATCCATGACGCAGACGGGTTCGGCCGTCTTTGCCCGGACGAAGACATCCTCGGCTGTTTTGGCATCGGGCGGGATCAGCTTGCGCATCGTGGGTCCGGCGAAACGGATCTGGCCATCCTCGGACAGGCACAGGTGCATCGGCATCAATCGGTCAAGCGCGGCTTTCCCCAGGGTCAGCGCCTGCGTCATGCCGGTCGCGCCCTGGATGACAGGTGGAACGTCCGCGCCTCGGCGAAGGCCGAATCAGAGACGTCGATGCAGATCCCCTCGGGCCCGCGCGTGATGACGCAAAGCGTGCCATAGTCGTCGGCCATGGCCCGCAAGAGACCGGCCAGCAGCGCGTCCCAGCCGGGCGGACCGCCCGAGACCGTCACCCAGACCAGGCCGTCGGCGCTTCGGGACAACGCGATGTCGGGAACATCCACATCGTCCGCGATCAGGCGAATCCGCTCGGGCAACTCGTCCAGGTGCAGCAGGAAATCCAGGAAGTCGCTGCCGCAGAAGCGCAGAAGACGCCAGATTTCATGCTGCTGCACCAGCCAGGCGCCCAGATCCTCGGTCAGTTCGTCGAGGGGCTTGCCCGACTGCGCCGCCGCATCCTGGAGCATCTGGCCAGGAGAGAGCAGCCCTGCCTCGACCCGGTGGATGGCCTCGTCGTGCAGGAACTTCTCGATGGCCCGGCTGGCAAACTCGTGCATTCGTCACCTCCGGCGCCCTTTCTAGGGCCAGGAAGTGAACAAATCGCAAACTCAGACCTGCCAGCCATAGCTTCCCGGCCCGGCAAGCGCCGTGCGCGCATGTAGAAGATCGCCAGGCGCGACCTGCATCCCCGCGGCTGCATCCATGACGCGCCGGTCGTCCTCCAGCAGATAGTCCAGGACATACAGCGCCAGGTCCGGGCTGGAAGCCACCTTGCGCAGATCCTGCGGCTGAAGGCCCGTCGCGCCCAGGAACTGGGCCATCAGGTCGGGCTGCTCCGCCAGGTAAAGCAAGGCCGTCGTCGCCAGCTCATGCGCGGATTCTCGCGTATATGTCATTGCACGTCCCCGGTTCTGTCATTCCCGCCGCCTGTTTGGAAACCCTTTCTTAAGGAATCAATGCCATTCTTCCGCTCAGGCCGTCGGAAGGGGGGCGTTACGATGACCGCGCGTATCCTCATAGCAGAAAGCAGCGCCACGAGCCGGATCAGCCTGAAGGTGCGGTTGTCCGGGGCCTGCTATGACGTGCTGACGGCCGCCAATGCTGGTGAACTGCTGACGCAGCTGCGGCTGGGCCGTCCCGACCTGATCCTGCTGGGCACGGGGTTCACGGACCTGCCACTGGGCGAATTCTTCCGCCTTGTGTCCGTCGAACGCGCGCGCACGCCCGTGCTGGCGCTTGCCGACGGTCAGCGCCGGGTCGAGGCGCTGGAGGCCGGTGCGTCCGCCGTGCTGGACCCGAGGGTCGAGGAGCAGATGTTGCTGGCCCGTGTCCGCGGATTGCTGCGCGACGCGGAAACCGACGACGCCCCGGAACTGGGCATGGCCGAGGCGGCGGCGGGCTTTGCCCCGGCGCCGTCGGGCAACGTGGTCCTTGTGGCGGATCAGCCGGCGCGCGCCCAGCGCTGGCGCCATATTCTGCAACCCCGGCTGAACTGCCGCTTCGCCATCTCCAGCCCCGACGAGACGCTGAGCGCGGCCGCCCAGGGCGACGGCGCGGATCTGTACATCATCGCGGCGGATATCGACCGCAAGGGCGACGGGCTGCGGCTGCTGTCCGAGCTTCGGTCACGCAACGGATCGAAGGAGGCGGGCTTTGCCGTCCTTGTCGCGCCCGAGCGCGAGGAGCTTTGCGCCATCGCTCTCGACCTCGGCGCCGGAGAGGTCCTGCCGCTGGACCCGACGGCCGAGAACAATGCCGAGATCGCCGCCCTTTCCCTGCGCAACCAGTTGAACCGCAAGCGCAGGGCAGACAGCCGCCGCAAGGAAATACGGCAGAGCATGGCCTGGGCCATGACCGATCCCCTGACAGGGCTTTACAACCGGCGCTATGCGCAGCCGCAACTGGCGGAAATCGCCCGCTGCGCCATGCGGCGCCAGTCCGGTTTCGCGGTGATGGCGCTGGACCTGGATCGGTTCAAGACGATCAATGACAGCTTCGGCCACTCTGCCGGCGATGCCGTCCTGTGCGACGTCGCCCGCCGGATCGAGGCGATCGTGGCGGGCCGGGGCATGACCGCGCGTCTTGGAGGAGAGGAGTTCCTGGTCGTCCTGCCGGACGCGAGCGAAGGCGAAGCCCATCGCATGGCCGAGGACATCCGCCATGCCGTCGAGACGAGGCCCACCCTGCTGCCCCGCATCTCGGGCGGGGGGCAGGTCCAGGCGACCCTGTCGGTCGGCGTCGCGCTAGAACAGGCGCCCTTTCACATCAGCCGCCCCGACCTGGTGGCCGAGATCGCGCTGGAACGGGCCGACCGGGCCATGATGGCGGCGAAGTCGCTGGGCCGCAACCTTGTCCTCATGGCGCCCATGCAGCCCGTCCATTGAAGCACCGCGACGAAGGGAACAGGCAGCGGGCGCCTTGAAGGACTGGCATCGCGGCGCATCAGCCCCTAGATTGGCGCCCTGCCCCATGATGCCGGAGATTGCCGTGTCCCATCCCCTTGCCCCCAGCGATCCGTCTGAACGCCCGACCGGGCAAGCCATGCTGCGCAGTGCCCTGGGGCGGTGTCCGGCCTGCGGCGAGGGCAAGTTGTTCCGGTCCTTCCTGAAGGTCGCCGATCATTGCCCCGCCTGCGGCGAGGCCCTGCATCACCAGCGCGCCGACGACGGGCCGGCCTATCTGACGATCCTGCTGGTCTCGCACCTGGGCGCACCGATCCTGCTGGCCTGCTATGTGGCGTGGCGTCCCTCGGCCATGACGATGATCTGGACCTTCGGCCTGGGGGCGATCATCCTGTCCCTGCTGCTGCTGCCGCGCATCAAGGGCGCCTTCGTGGGCCTGCAATGGGCGCGGCGGATGCATGGCTTCGACGACCTCGCACCCCGGTCCGGATCGTGACCGACGCGACACCCATCCGCGACGCGGCGACGGTCATCCTGCTGCGCAGGCAGGCGGGGGGCGTGTCGGTCCTGATGGGAATGCGCGGCGCGGGCGCGGTCTTCATGCCGTCCAAATACGTCTTTCCCGGCGGCGCGGTCGATCCCGCCGACGCCGGGGCGCCCCTGGCCGCCCCCGTGGCCGAGCCGCATCGCGGCCGCCTGCTCCAGCAGCCGCGCCCTGATTGTGCCCCCGCCCCCGATGCGATCGCCGCCGCCGCCCTGCGCGAACTGGCCGAGGAAACCGGTCAGCTGATCGGGCGCCCCGGCCGCAGCGACTGGCCGGGCTTTGCCGAGGCGGGCCTTTGCCCCGATGCCTCGGCCCTGGTCTATCTGTTCCGGGCCATCACGCCGCCTGGCCGCCCGCGTCGGTTCGACGCGCATTTCTTCGTGGCCGACGCCGCGCGCCTTGCCACCGATCCCGACGACTTTGGCCGCGCCTGCGACGAGCTTTCGCACCTGCACTGGGTGCCCCTGCAGGAAGCCCGCGCCCTGGACCTGCCCTTCATCACCGAAGTGGTCCTGGCCGAACTGGCCGAGCTGGTGGCGGACCTGCCCCTTGGCGCGGCCTTGCCGGTTCCGGACACGGTGCCGTTCTTCGACAATCGCACCCCCACGCCGCGTTTCTCGCAGATCGCCTGATCACCGGCCGGAAAATCGCGCCGGGCGCTTTTCCAGAAAGGCCGTAACCCCCTCGATGAAATCGGCCGTGCGCCCCGCCTCGCCCTGCAACCGCGCTTCCAGCGCAAGCTGCGCGTCCATGTCGTTCTGGGTCGAGGCCTGGACCGCCTCGCGGATGGCGCGATAGGCGGCGGTCGGCCCCTGCGCCAGCTGGCGGGCACGGGCGGCAACGCCCTGGGCAAAGGCCTCGTCCGGCAGGGCTTCCCAGATCAGCCCCCAGTCGGCCGCCTGGCGCGCGCCGAGAGGTTCGGCGAACAGCATCATGCCCAGCGCCCGCGCCGCGCCCACGGCGCGCGGGATGATGAAGGTGCCGCCTGCGTCGGGAACCAGCCCGATCCGCGTGAAGGCCTGGATGAAGCTGGCGCTTTCGGCGGCGATCACCACGTCCGCCGCCAGCGCGAGGTTGGCCCCCGCGCCCGCCGCCACGCCGTTCACCGCTGCGATCACCGGCACGCGGCAGGCGCGGATCGCCCGCAGCATGGGTTCGTATTCATCGCGCAGGGTTCCCTCCAGATCGGCCGCCGCAGCCCGGTCGGTCAGATCCTGTCCCGAGCAGAACCCCCGGCCCGCCCCCGTGAGGACCAGGCAGCGCACCTCGTCGGGCAGGTTCGTGACGGCCTCGGTGATCTCGCGCCGCATCTGGCTGCTCAGCGCGTTCATCACCTGCGGACGGTTCAACGTCAGCGTGGCCACGCCGTCCGCGACGGCGAACTGGATGGTTTCATAGGTCATGGCTGTCCCCCTTTTTCAGGGCATCATGACCGAAATGCCGACCGGGGAAAGCCCGACCCCGCGTCAGTCGCGCATGATCTGGTCCAGCCGCTCGCGTTCGGCCTGGCTCAGCGTTTCGGTTGTCTCGGGGCGGGCTTGCGCGCGGCCGCGCAGGAACCGCCAGGCCGACAGCAGGGCCAGCAGCGCCATGACCGGACCGGCCAGCCACAGGACCAGGTTGCCGCCCCGGGCGCGCGGCTCGAACAGGACGAACTCGCCGAAGCGGTCCACCACCGCGTCGATCACCTCGTCGTTGCTGTCGCCGGCCACGATCCGCTCGCGCACGTAAAGCCGCAGGTCGCGGCTGATGGGCGCATTGGATTCGTCGATGTTCTCGCCCTGGCAGACCGGGCAGCGCAGCATTTGAGAGATTTCGCGCGCCCGCGCCTCTTGACCGGCATCGGGCAGCACCTCGTCCGGCTGCACGGCGAAGGCCGCGACGGGCAGAAGCAGGGCGATCAGAAGAACAAGCCGTCTCATTCCGCGGCCACCGCCCTGGCAGGCGCGGGCCGCGCCCCGGCCGCCACGCGATAGCGGCGGTCGGACAGGCTGATGATCCCGCCAAGCGCCATCAGCAGGGCGCCCGCCCAGATCCAGTTGGCGAAGGGCTTGATGTAGATGCGCACCGCCCAGCCTCCGTCGGCCTGCGCGTCGCCGATCACCAGATAGATGTCGCGGAAGATGCCGTTGTCGATCGCGGCCTCGGTCGTGGGCATGGCCTGGACGGGATAGACGCGTTTTTCAGGCTGCAGGACCGCGACCGGCCTGCCGCCCCGCGCAACCTCCATCGTCGCCGTGGTCGAGAGGTAGTTCGGCCCCTCGACCTCGTCCACGCTGGTCAGGGTGATCTCGTAATCCGCGACCTGGAACGGCTGGCCGACCTGGGCCACGCGGATGTCCTCGACCTGCCAGGCGGTCAGAAGGGCGATGCCGATGAAGGTGACGCCAAGCCCCGCATGGGCGGTGGCCTTGCCCCAGTCGGCGCGCGGCAGGCGCAGCAGCCGGGATAGGCCCGACTGGCCGGTCCGGTGAACCAGTTCCGCCAGCGCGCCGAAGATCATCCAGGCGCCAAGCCCCGCGCCGATCACCGCCAGCGCCGACCGCCCGGTCGAGACGGCCCAGACAAGCGCCATCACCGCCCCGGTCAGGGCCAGCGCCCCCCCCAGGGGCCGCATGGCCCGGCCGAGGGTCGCGCGCTTCCAAGGCATGATAGCCCCCAGCGGCAGGGCCAGCGCCAGGACGATCATGAAGGGCGTGAAGGCCTTGTTGAAGAAGGGTGCGCCGACCGACAGCTTGCGGTCCCACAGCAGTTCCGCGATCAGCGGCCACATGGTGCCGATGAAGACCACGAAGGCCGCGACCGCCAGCAGCACGTTGTTGAGAACCAGGGCGCCCTCGCGCGAGACCGGCGCAAAGACCCCCTTCGCGGTCATCGAGCCTGCCCGCGCGGCATAAAGCGTCAGCGCGCCGCCCGTGAAGACGACCAGGATGGCCAGGATGAAGACGCCCCGTGCCGGATCGCTGGCAAAGCTGTGGACCGAGGTGATGACGCCCGATCGCACGATGAACGTGCCGACCATGGAAAAGCCGAAGGCCATGATTGCCAGCAGGATGGTCCAGCTTTTCAGCGCCTCTCGCTTTTCGACGACGATGGCGGAATGCAGCAGGGCGGCGGCCAGCAGCCAAGGCATGAAGCTGGCGTTCTCGACCGGGTCCCAGAACCAGAAGCCGCCCCAGCCCAGTTCGTAATAGGCCCACCACGACCCCAGCGCGATGCCCACGGTCAGGAACATCCAGGCGGCCAGCGTCCAGGGCCGCACCCAGCGTGCCCAGGCGGCGTCCACGCGCCCGTCGATCAGCGCGGCGACCGCGAAGGAAAACGCCATCGAAAGGCCCACATAGCCCAGATAAAGGAACGGCGGATGGAAGGCCAAGCCGGGGTCCTGCAGCAGCGGGTTCAGGTCGCGCCCGTCGAAGGGCGGGCTTGCCAGCCGCAGGAACGGGTTCGAGGTGAAGATGATGAAGCCGTAGAAGGCCGCGCCGATGGCGGCCTGCACCGCCAGCACCCGCGCCCGCAAGGCAGGGGGCAGGTTGTCGCCGAAGGCCGCAGCCGCGGCCCCGAACAGCGACAGGATCAACACCCACAGCAGCATCGAGCCTTCGTGGTTTCCCCAGACGCCGCTGATCTTGTAAAGCATCGGCTTGGCCGTATGCGAATTCTCGTAGACCAGCTTCAGCGAGAAGTCCGAGGTGACGAAGGCCGCCGTCAGCGCCGCGAAGGACAGGCCGACCAGCAGGAACTGCGCCACGGCGGCGGGGCGGGCGCTGTCCATCCATCCTGCCCAGCCCTTCGACGCCCCGACCATCGGCACCACCATCTGATACAGTGATACCGCAAAGGCGAGGATCAGGGCGAAATGGCCGAATTCTGCTGTCATGGCGGCGGTCCCTTGGTGCCTGCCCAGCATAGGGCCATGCAAAAGGGGGGAAAAGTCCCCCCTTGGTCTGCCGTCCGGGTTTTTGAGCGCCGCGGCTGCGGCCTATGCGCGCAGGCTCGCCAGCCAGTCGCGCAGCGCGGCGTTGTCCGAGAAGTCGTCATCCCCGTTCCGGACTGCCGCAACCTGCTGCGTCGTGACGGTGGTCCTGACCTGCCCGGCGGGCCAGACGCGGTGGCGGAAATGATGGGCCTCGCGGGCACCGAAGTAGAAGCCGACGATGGCGCCCAGCAGCCACCACAGGGGCTCGGGCACCTGCTGCAGGCCCACCATGCGCAGGCCGAAGCCCGCGGGCTCGACCATGGCATAGATGAACAGGCCCATGGTCCCCAAGGCCAGCAGCGGCCGGGGAAGGCGGTTCAGGCCGTTGACGAAGCTGTCGAAGAAGCCGGGGCGAACCGCCTGGAACTCCTGCCCCAACTGGTTGATTGCGCGGGCATAGGCCTCTTCCTCAAGCTCCATCTTGCGGGTGGCGTTCTGGGTGAAGACCTCGGCCATGCCTGTCGCGGCGCTGCCAAGCGCGGTGACGCCCTGGCCCAGGCCGATGAAGCGGTCGATCATGCCCATTTGGCGGTCCTTTCGCGATGCTCGGCCTCGGTCAGGTGGTAACGGGGACTGATGAACTCCTCGGCGCGGGTGATCCAGCCGCCCTTCCCGCCCGCCTTGGTGCGGGCATACTTGCGGCTGGCAGGGCGCTGATCGGCCAGGGAGTAGTAATAGTTCCGCCGGGCGATCCCGTAGGCATCGGCGAAGTGATCGGGGGCTGCCGCCGCCGCGTCATGCGCCGCCGCGATGGTCTGCGGGCCGATCGCGCCGTCGGCGGTCGCGGCAAAGCCCATCCGCGCGACCAGCCGCTGCAGGATCTTCACGGCATTGGCCCCGGCGTTCACATACATGTCGAAGACGCTGGCCTGCACCGTGTCCGGCAGTTCGGACAGGCGCGGACGCTTGAAGTAGTGTTCCACGAAGATCTGCTGCGCCTGCGCGCGGGTCAGCATCCGCACGTCCGTGGCATCGACGCGGCCGTCCTTGTTCAGGTCCAGCCCCAGGGATTCCATCGTCCCGACCGTGACGCCAAAGTTCGTGGCCCCGCCCGGATCGTCCGGATCGTTCACGTAACCGCCCTCACGCGCGACGATCTGCGCGGCGACTTCCTCAACGCTTGGCATGGGCACCCTCGTCCTGCAAATGAGGCACAAGGGTGCTGTGGCCGCGTTAACGGCCTGTTAACCGGCCGCGCGTTGCTAGCGGCTCAGCGCGTCCAGCAGCATCTGCAGCGCGTGTTCCACGGTAGCGGCGCGGACCTGGCTGCGGCCGATGGCGCCGAATTCGACGGTTTCGGTGCGGGTGCCGAAGGGTTCGGCGATGCCGAAGCAGACCCGACCTTCGGGCTTGTGTTCCGACCCCCCCGGCCCCGCGATGCCGGTGACGGCCACGGCGATCCCCGCGCCCGAGTTGCGCAGCGCCCCCGAGACCATTTCCGACGCGACCTGTTCGCTGACCGCGCCATGCGCCTCCAGCGTTTCCGCCCGCACGCCCAGCATCTGCTGCTTGGCGGCGTTGGAATAGGTGACGAAGCCCCGGTCCACGGCGTCGGACGATCCCGGCACCTCGGTCAGGGCGCCGATGACCAGCCCGCCGGTGCAGCTTTCGGCGGTGGCGATCAGCACGCCCCGCGCGCGGGCGGCGTCCAGGACATCGGAAGCCAGGGTCATTGCAGCAGTCCATGGTAGATCCCGGCCAGGACGACCGAGACGATCCCCGCGAACAGCCCGGCCCACAGGTCGTCCATCATCACGCCCACGGCCCCGCCCTGCCGGTCGGCCCGGCCCACCAGCCAGGGTTTCCAGATGTCGAACAGGCGGAACAGCAGGAAGGGCACGACAAAGCCCGGCCAGGCGTCCAGGATCGAGACCCCGTGCCGCCACAGCGGGATCACGGTGAAGGACATGGCGAGCCACTGGCCCGCGACCTCGTCGATCACGATCCACGACGGATCTTCGTCCGTGGTCATGCGCAGCGCCTGCGGGACGGCCCAGAAGCCGATCAGGGCGGCGAGGAGCGCGCCCAAGGGGATCAGCAGCGCGCCCCCGGCCTGATAGACCAGGACGGCCAGCAGGACGGCTGCGGCCGATCCCCAGGTGCCGGGGCCGGGACGCAGCCGGCCGATGCCGAAGACGGTGACGATGGTGGCGATCATGGGTTCACGCCTTCATCAGCGCGGCGGTGGCGATGGCCGCGATGCCTTCGCGCCGTCCGGTGAAGCCCAGCCGTTCCGAGGTGGTCGCCTTGACGCTGACGCGGCTGGCGTCCACGCCCATGATGGCGGCTAGACGCGCCTGCATGGCGGCGGCATGGGGTCCGATCTTCGGCGCTTCGCAGATCAGCGTCACGTCGGCGTTTCCGAAGATGAAGCCCCGTTGCCGGGCCAGATCGGCGGCGTGGCGCAGGAAGATCGCGCTGTCGGCGCCCTTCCATTGCGGGTCGGACGGGGGGAAGTGGCGGCCGATGTCGCCCTCGGCCAGCGCGCCATAGATGGCATCGGTCAGCGCGTGCATCCCGACATCGGCGTCGGAATGGCCGACCAGGCCCGCGTCATGCGCGACCTGCACGCCGCAGAGCCAGACGTAGTCGCCCGGCCCGAAGGCGTGGACGTCGTAGCCGTTGCCAAGGCGAATATCCATCGCGGTCCCCAATATCCGTTCGGCCCGCGCGAAGTCGGCGGGAAAGGTGATCTTCAGGTTGTCCTCGGACCCCGGCGTGATCGCGACGGGAACCCCGGCCTTGAGGGCCAGTTCCACATCGTCGGCGGCGTCGTCCGGGTGCAGGCGGTGCGCCTTGGATATTTGGTCCAAGGCAAAGCCCTGAGGCGTTTGCGCGCGGAAAAGCCCGTCGCGGGGGGCGGTGGCGGTCACGGCATTGTCCGCGCCGCGCCACAAGGCATCCGTCACGGGCAGCGCCGGAGCGGCGGCGGGCGCGCCCGCCTGCAGCGCGTCGATCACGCCCTGAATCACGGCCTCGCCGACCAGGGGCCGCGCGCCGTCATGGATCAGGACATGGGTGGCCTGCCCTTCCAACGCCTCAAGCCCGGCCATGACGCTGGCCGCGCGGGTGTCGCCGCCGCTCACGATAGTGACGCCGCCCGCGTGGTCGCGGAGGGCAAGGCCCATATCGTCGGGATGGACCACCAGCACCACGCGGTCAAAGCCCGCAAAGGCATCCAACGCGCGCGCCAGGACGCTGCGGCCGCCCAGGTCGCGCCATTGCTTCGGGGCGCCGCCCGCACGGGTGCCGCGTCCGGCGGCGGTGACGATGGCGGCATAGCCCGCCGGCGCCCTGACCGTCATGCGTGGTCCGGCATGTCGCCCCGGATCGCCTTGGCGAAGGCAGTGCGATACAGGTCCGACAGGTCCGCCAGATCGCCGGCATCGTCGCCCATCTGCACGGCCATGCCGCCGAAGACGCCGACCTGGGCGGCGGGAACACCCGCAGCCTCGGCGGCCTTCAGCAGCGCGTCCGCGCCCGCGGCGTCGCAGGCGACCAGATAGCGGGCCTGATCCTCTCCGAACAGTTGCGCGATGTCGCCCGAGTCCAGGCGCAGGCCGATGCCCGCCGCCTCGGCCATCTCGAAGGCGGCCAAGGCAAGGCCGCCGTCGGACAGGTCGGTCGCGGAGGTCACATGGGCGCGGTTGGCGCGCAGGAACTCTCCGTGCTTGCGTTCGGCGGCAAGGTCCACGTGCGGCGCGTCGCCGTCCTCGATCCCGAAGGCCTCGGCGGCAAGCGCGGACTGGCCCAGATGTCCGCGCGTCTCTCCGATGACGATGGCCACGTCGCCTTCGGACGGCAGGCCCGCGATCAGGTTCGACAGGTCGTCGATCAGGCCCACGCCGCCGATGGTCGGGGTGGGCAGGATGCCCTTGCCGTCGGTCTCGTTATACAGCGACACGTTGCCCGACACGATGGGGAAATCCAGCGCCGCGCAGGCTTCCCCGATGCCTTTGATCGCGCCGACGAACTGGCCCATGATCTCGGGCTTTTCGGGGTTGCCGAAGTTCAGGTTGTCGGTCGTGGCCAGCGGCAGTGCGCCCACGGCGGACAGGTTGCGGTAAGCCTCGGCCACGGCCTGCTTGCCGCCCTCGAAGGGGTTGGCCTTGACGTAGCGGGGCGTCACGTCGCTGGTGAAGGCAAGCGCCTTGTTGGTGCCGTGGACGCGGACCACGCCCGCGCCCATGCCGGGACGGCGGATCGTGTCGGCGCCGACCTGGGTGTCGTACTGTTCCCAGACCCAGCCCTTGTGGGCATGGGACGGGCTGCCGATCAGCGCGCGCAGCGCCTGGATCGGCGTGATCGCGGGCAGGTCCGGCATGGGTCCGGCGGCGGGAGTCTCGACCCACGGACGGTCGTATTCCGGCGCAGAGGAGGACAGCTTCGACAGCGGCAGGTCGGCCTTCGTCTCGTTGCCATGGACGATCAGGAAACGGTCCTCGGCGATCGTCTCGCCCACGATGGCGAAGTCCAGATCCCATTTCTCGAAGATGGCGCGGGCCTCGGCCTCCTTCTCGGGCTTGAGGACCATCAGCATCCGTTCCTGGGATTCCGACAGCATCATCTCGTAGGCCGTCATGTTCGTTTCGCGCTGCGGCACGGCGTCGAGGATCAGCTTGATGCCAAGCCCACCCTTGTCGCCCATCTCGACCGCCGAACAGGTCAGGCCCGCCGCGCCCATGTCCTGGATGGAAATGACGCTGTCGGTCTGCATCAGCTCGAGGCAGGCTTCCAGCAGGCATTTTTCGGTGAAGGGATCGCCCACCTGCACGGTGGGGCGCTTTTCCTCGATGGTGTCGTCGAACTCGGCGCTGGCCATGGTCGCGCCGCCGACGCCGTCGCGGCCGGTCTTGGCGCCCAGATAGACCACCGGCATGCCGATGCCCGAAGCCGCCGAGTAGAAGATCTTGTCCGCATCGGCCAGGCCCGCCGCGAAGGCGTTGACCAGGCAGTTTCCGTCATAGCTGCGGTGGAAGCGGACCTCTCCGCCCACGTTCGGGACGCCGAAGGCGTTGCCATAGGCGCCGATGCCTTCCACCACGCCCTTGACCAGATGCGCGGTCTTGGGATGCTCGGGGCGGCCGAAGGACAGCGCGTCCATGGCGGCAATAGGGCGTGCGCCCATGGTGAAGACGTCGCGCAGGATGCCGCCCACGCCGGTCGCAGCGCCCTGGTGCGGCTCGATGTAGCTGGGGTGGTTGTGGCTTTCCATCTTGAAGACCACGGCCTGCCGGATCCCCTGTTCATTGGCGCCGATGTCCACCACGCCCGCGTTCTCGCCGGGGCCGCAAATGACCTGCGGGCCGGTCGTCGGCAGGGTGCGCAGCCATTTCTTCGACGACTTGTAGGAACAATGCTCGTTCCACATGGCGCTGAAGATGCCCAATTCCGTGAAGGTGGGTTCGCGCCCGATGATCTGCAGGATGCGATCGTATTCGTCGGGCTTCAGCCCGTGCGCAGCGATCAGGTCGGGGGTGATCGTCGGTTCCTGCATGTCATGGCCTTCCTGCGCGTGGGATCTGGCGCCTTTTATGGCCAGTCGGCGCACATGGGAAGGGCCGCGCCGACGCGCCGCCCAAGGCAGGCCAAAAAAAAGCCGGGCACGAGGCCCGGCCTAAGTCCAACAGGGAGGTAGAAGGTGATGAGCGATTACGCTGACCATCGCCTTCGAAGCCCGATTTATGGGCAGGCTGTTAACGGTTCAAGAGGGATCATGCCGCAGCCGCAGCATAGCTGACATGCAGTTGCGGAATAGCTACACGCCTAGATTGCAAAAGCCACAGGCGGCGCTGCCGTTCAGGCCAGCATCGCCTCGCTTTGGCGGCGGCGGTAATCCTGGATTTCCTCCAGCACGAAGTCGCGGAAGACGGCGACGCGGCGGGTCTGGCGCAACTCCTCGGGATAGGCCAGGAAGACCGGCACCTCGCCCGATTCCAGGTCGGGCAGCACGCGGACCAGTTGCTTGTGGTCGGCAGTCAGGTAATCCGGCAGGACCCCGATGCCGAGGTTTGCCAGCACCGCCTGCAACACGCCGAAATAGTTGTTCACCGTCAGGGTCGAGACGATGTTCTGGGCCATGATCTCCTGCACGAGGCGCGCGCCCGCCGCGACCTGCGGCTGGTCGGGCTTCTGGCAGATCAGACGGTGCGACGACAGATCGGCTATGGTCTGGGGGACGCCGGCCTTTGCCAGGTAATCCTGGGTCGCGTAAAGCCGCATCCGGATATTCAGAAGGCGGCGCCGGATCAGGTCGGACTGGCTGGGCTCCTTCATGCGGATGGCGACATCGGCCTCGCGCATAGGCAGGTCCAGCAGACGTTCCTCCAGCATCAGGTCGATCTTGAGGTCGGGAAACTTTTCATAAAGCTTGACCAGACGCGGCGCGAGCCACAGCGTGCCGAAGCCCACGGCGGCGGTGACGCGCAATTCGCCGAAGACATGCTCCTCGCTGTCGCGGATGCGGGCGGCGGCCGTGTCCAGCTTGCGCGCCATGGCCGAGGTGGCGTCGAACAGCAATTCGCCCTGTTCCGTCAGAATCAGCCCCCGCGCGTGGCGGTGGAACAGCGTCGTTCCCAGCGATTCCTCCAGTGCGCGAATCTGCCGGCTGACGGCGGATTGCGACAGGTGCAGCGTGTCGCCGGCATGGGTCAGGCTGCCCGCATCGGCAACGGCGTGAAATATTCTGAGCTTGTCCCAGTCCATGCTGTTACAATCCTGCCGTGTCAGCCATGCGTTTTTTGCAGACCTACCCCGAATGCCGCATCCCGGCAAGAGAAAGCGGCTGCGGCATTTTTCCTTTGTTCGGTCAGCAAAGCTGACCTATACTGAGGGCCGGTGGAGGAGTTATTGGAATGAGCAAGCAGGAATTCTCGCTAGCCGACCGCTTCGATCTGGCAAAGCCGCAGGTGCTGCTGAACGGCACGCAGGCCTTGGTGCGGCTGATGCTGATGCAGGCCGCGCGCGACAAGGCGGCGGGGCTGAACACGGCGGGCTTCGTGACCGGCTATCGCGGATCGCCTCTGGGGGGCGTCGATCTGGCGATGATGCGCGAAGGCAAGCGGCTGTCGGCATCGAACATCCTGTTCCAGCCCGGCCTGAACGAGGATCTGGCCGCGACCGCGATCTGGGGCACCCAGCAGGCGGAACTGCGCGGCGAAGGGAAATATGATGGCGTCTTCGCGCTGTGGTATGGCAAGGGTCCGGGCGTGGACCGGTCCGGCGACGTGATGCGCCACGCCAACATGGCCGGCACCTCGACGCATGGCGGCGTGGTCATGGCCATGGGCGACGACCATACCGGCGAAAGTTCGTCCGTGCTGCACCAGTCCGACTGGGCGATGATCGACCGCTATATCCCGGTGCTGTCGCCTGCCGGGGTGCAGGAAATCCTGGACTATGGGCTTTATGCCTTTGCCCTGTCGCGCTTTGCGGGCGTCTGGACCGGCCTCAAGACCATGAAGGACACGGTCGAGGCGACCTCGGTCGTGAACGGCGATCCTTTCCGGCTGTCCTTCGTCGCGCCCGAGTTCCAGATGCCCGAAGGCGGGCTGAACATCCGCCTGCACGACACGCCCGTGGCGTCCGAGGCGCGGATGATCGACTACAAGCGTTGGGCGGCCGAGGCGTTTTCGCGGGCCAACAAGATCGACCACAAGGTCTGGGGCAAGCCGGGCGCCAAGATCGGCTTCGTCGCGGCGGGCAAGAACTGGCTGGATCTGGTCCATGCCCTGTCCCTGCTGGGCATCGACGAGGACGAGGCCGAACGCCTGGGCCTGACCACCTACAAGGTCGGGCAGACCTGGCCCCTGGACATGAAGTCCTTCCAGGAATGGTCGGAAACGCTGGAGCTGATCGTCTGCGTCGAGGAAAAGCGCAAGCTGATCGAGGTTCAGTTGAAGGAAGCGATCTTCGACAACCGCCACGGCCGCCGCGTCCACGGCTGGAAGCACGACCGGACGGGGGCGGAACTGTTCCCCACCCGCTATGCCCTGGACCCCGTGATGATCGCCCAGAAGATCGGCGAGATCCTGATCGAGGAAGGCCGCGGCACCGACCACATCAAGGCGGGCCTGACCCGCCTGTCCGAGGTCCGCCGCGCCGACAACGCGCCCGAGATCGCCACGCGGACCCCGTGGTTCTGTTCGGGCTGCCCGCACAACACCTCGACCAAGCTGCCCGAGGGAAGCCGCGCCTATGCCGGGATCGGCTGTCACTACATGGTGCAGTGGATGGACCGGGAAACCACCGGCTTCACCCATATGGGCGGCGAGGGCGTGAACTGGGTCGGCGAGGCGCCCTTCAGCAAGACCAAGCACGTGTTCCAGAATCTGGGCGACGGCACCTACAATCACTCGGGTTCCCTGGCGATCCGCGCGGCCATCGCGGCGGGCACGACCATCACCTACAAGATCCTGTTCAACGACGCGGTCGCCATGACCGGCGGCCAGCCGAACGAAGGCGGGCTGACCGCGCATCAGATCGCCGCCGAGCTGGTGGCGATGGGCGTGAAGCCTCTGGTCGTCGTCTATGACGAAAAGGAAGATATCGACCAGAAGCAATTCCCGGCGGGCCTTCGCTTCGAGGAACGCGCGGAACTGATGGCCGTGCAGCGCGAACTGGCGGAAACCGAGGGCGTCAGCGCGATCCTCTATATCCAGACCTGCGCCGCCGAAAAGCGTCGCCGCCGCAAGAAGGGCCAGTTCCCCGACCCCGACCGCCGCGTCTGGATCAACCCCGAGGTCTGCGAGGGCTGCGGCGACTGCGGCGTGCAGTCGAACTGCGTGTCGATCGTGCCCTTGGACACCGAACTGGGCCGCAAGCGCCAGATCGACCAGTCGTCCTGCAACAAGGATTACTCCTGCCTCAAGGGCTTCTGCCCCAGCTTCGTCACCGTCGAAGGCGGCAAGCTTCGCAAGCCCAAGGCCGAAGCCTTCGACATCCCCGACCTGCCCCTGCCCGCCCTGCCCGCGATCAGCGGCACCCACAACGTCGTCATCACCGGCGTCGGCGGCACCGGCGTCGTGACCATCGGCGCGGTACTGGCCCAAGCCGCCCATATCGACGGCAAGGGCGCCGGCATGATGGAGATGGCGGGTCTCGCCCAGAAGGGCGGCGCGGTCCATATCCACCTGCGGCTGGCGAACAAGCCCGAGGACATCAGCGCCATCCGCGTCGCCGTGGGCGAGGCCGACTGCATCATCGGCGGAGACCTGGTGGTGACGGCGGGCGCCAAGACCATCGGGCTGATGACAACGAACCGAACCGGCGCGGTGGTCAACGACCACGAGATCATCACCGGCGACTTCACCCGCCTGCGCGATTTCCGCGTGCCCTCGGACCAGTTGAGGGTCTCGCTCCAGGCGCGGCTGCGCGACCGGGTGGCCTTCTTCGACGCCAACGATCTGGCGCTGCGGATGCTGGGGGATTCGATCTATTCCAACATGCTGGTGCTGGGTGCCGCCTGGCAGCAGGGCCTGATCCCGCTGTCGCTGGAGGCGATCATGCAGGCGATCGAGCTGAACGGCGCCAAGGTCGCGGAAAACCAGCGGGCCTTCCAGATCGGCCGCTGGGCCATGGCCTTCCCCGACCAGACCCGCAAGCCCGCCCCGGTGACGCAACTGCCCCCCGATCCCGTCGCCTATCGCGAAGCCCGGCTGGTGGGCTACCAGAACAGGCGCCTCGCCCGCCGGTTCCGCAAGCTGGTGGATGCGGCCCCTGCCCCGCTGCGGGAAAGCGTCGCGCGCGGCTATTACAAGCTGCTGGCCTACAAGGACGAATACGAGGTCGCCCGGCTGCACCTGACGACCGCCGAACAGATCGCGGCGCAATGGGACGGGGACACAAAGCTGACCCTGCACCTTGCACCACCGATCCTGGGCGGCAAGAACTCCGAGGGCCGTCCCAGGAAGCGCGAGTTCGGCGCCTGGATGCTGACCGGCTTCAAGGTTCTGGCGCGCATGAAGTTCCTGCGCGGCACGCCCTTCGATCCCTTCGGCTACATGGCCGAGCGCCGCCACGAACGCGCCGCCATCCGCGAGTATGAGGCCGACATGCGCGAAATCCTGACCAAGGTCACGGACGCCACCATGCCCGTCGCCCTCGAACTGGCCGAACTGCCCCTGGCGGTGCGCGGCTATGGCCCGGTCAAGGCCCAGGCCGAGGCGGCGGCGGCGGTGCGCCGCACGGAACTGCTGGCGCAGTTCCGCAGCGGGAAGGCACCCTTGCAGCAGGCCGCCGAATGACACTTTGGTGGGCGACCTGATCTAAGTCATTTCCAAAATACGCGAGGCGCCCTAGAAAGACGCCTCGCGCGACGGACAAGGGTGACATCATGGCAGTAGGCGTCTTCGATTCGGGTCTTGGCGGGCTGACCGTCCATCAGGCCATCGCCGCCCGCCTGCCCGACCTGCCGCTGGTCTATCTGGGCGACAACGCCCATACCCCTTACGGCACCCGCACCGCCGAGGATATCTTCAACCTGACCTGCGCCGGCGTGGAACGGCTTTGGGCCGAAGGCTGCGACTTGGTGATCCTGGCCTGCAACACGGCGTCCGCCGCCGCGCTGAAGCGGATGCAGGAAAAATGGCTGCCTGCCGACAAGCGCGTCCTGGGCGTCTTCGTTCCCATGATCGAGGCGTTGACCGAACGCCGCTGGGGCGACAACTCGCCGCCCCGCGAGGTCGCGGTCAAGCACGTCGCCCTGTTCGCCACCCCGGCAACCGTCGCCAGCCGCGCCTTCCAGCGGGAACTGGCCTTCCGCGCCGTGGGCGTCGATGTCGAGGCGCAGCCCTGCGGCGGCGTCGTCGATGCCATCGAGATGGGCGACGAAATCCTGGCCGAGGCGCTGGTGGCCTCTCATGTCGAGGCGCTTCTGCGCCGGATGCCCCACCCCGAGGCCGCCGTGCTGGGCTGCACCCATTACCCGCTGGTCGAGGCCGCGTTCCAGAAGGCCCTTGGCCCCGAGGTCAAGGTCTTCAGCCAGGCGGGACTGGTCGCGGAAAGCCTGGCCGATTACCTGCAGCGCAGGCCCGAATTCCTGGGATCGGGCACGGAATCGAAGAACCTGACCACGGGCGATCCGGTGCGGGTGTCCGGCAAGGCCACGCAGTTCCTGCGCCGTCCGATCCACTTCGAGGCAGCATGAGGTCAAGACCATGGCTGGCATGAAATCATTGAAGAAACGCCGCCGCATCCAGGTGATCGTGGCCGCCGCCGTGGCGCTGGTGATCGCCGTCGCGCTGATCGGCTATGGCTTCCGGGACGGCATCAACCTGTACCGCTCGCCCGCGCAGGTGGCCGAGGCCACCCCCGAGCCCGACGAATATTTCCAGCTTGGCGGCTTGGTCAAGGAAGGGTCCATCGTGAACCGCGACGGGGTGTCCTTCGACTTCGTCATCACCGACGGCGCGGCGGAAATCCCCGTCAGCTATGTCGGCCGCGATCCGCGCCCCGACCTGTTCACCGAGGGCCAGGGCACCATCGCCAAGGGATACTACCGCGACGGCCGCTTCGAGGCCCGCGACCTGCTGGCCAAGCACGACGAGACCTACATGCCCAAGGAAGTGATGGACACGCTGAAGGAAAGCGGCGTCTACCAGGACCCGAACAGCTAGGGCCTTGCGTCGTCCAGCAGCCCGGCGATGTCCGCGAAGATCGCCCGCCATTCCGCATCGTCCTGCGGCATGAAGCGCAGGTAATGCAGCAGGAACGCGCCCTCGCAGGCCAGAAAGGCCAGCCGGGCGCGGCGCCCCTCGGGCGTGGCGACATCCAGTCCGGCCAACCGGTCGCGATACCACGCTTCGGTCGAGGCCAGGTGCTCGGGCGTCTGCATCAGGCCGGCCATCAGGCTCGCGGCCTTTGTCATCGACACGTCGTCCCCGTCGCGCGTGGCCAGGACATGCGCGCGAAGCCGACGGTCCGGGCTGGCATCAGGCCCGGCAAGGGCCGCGAACTTCACGTCGTAATCGCGGTTCCACCGCGCGAACATCGCGTCAAGGATGTCGTCCTTGGTCCCGAAGGCATATTGCACGCCGCCCTTGGTGATCCCGCAGGCGCGGGCCAGCGCGTCGATGGTCAGCGCCGCCGCGCCCTGGTTGCGGACCAGATCCTCGGCTGCGTCCAGCAGCCTTTCGCGGTCGATGCTGCGCGGTCTTGCCATGAAGCCTCCATTTCCATACGATCGTATTTAAATAAACCTGCGGCGACTCGCCAGCCGGTCGCGCTTCATTTTCAGGTGAAAGATGACTGTCCGTTCGCCCTGGCTTGTTTTGGCCATCGTTTCCAGCGCGCTGTTCCTGATCGTCATCGACATGACGGTGCTTTACACGGCGCTGCCGACGCTGACACGCGAGCTTGACGCCTCGGCCACGGAAAAGCTGTGGATCGTCAACGCCTATTCGCTGGTCGTGGCGGGTCTGCTGCCGGGCGCCGGGGCGCTTGGCGACCGCTATGGACACCGGCGGATGTTCACCATCGGGCTGGTGATCTTTGCCGTGGCCTCGCTGGCGGCGGGCTTTGCGCCGTCCTCGGCCGCGCTGATCGCGGCGCGGGCCGCCCTGGCCGTGGGCGCGGCGGCGATGATGCCCGCGACGCTGTCGATCATCCGCCACAGCTTCGAGGACCCGGACCAGCGCGCCCTTGCCATCGGCATCTGGGCGGCGGTCGCGTCCGGCGGGGCAGCGCTGGGGCCGGTGATCGGCGGCGCGCTGCTGGAGCATTTCCACTGGGGCGCTGTGTTCCTGATCAACCTGCCGGTGGCGCTGCTGGCGCTGTTGATGACCCTGGCCTTCGTGCCGGGCGGCAAGGGGCACGGGCACCATCCCTTCGATCCCGTCGGATCGTTGCAGGTCCTGGTCGGACTGGTCGGCGTCACCCTGGCCGTCAAGGAGATCGCCAAGCCCCATCCGTCCGTCGCCGTGCTGGTCCTGTCCGCCCTGGTGGGCCTGGCCGCCCTGGCGCTGTTCACCCGGCGTCTGCGTCGCAGCGCCAATCCGATGATTGACCTGGCGCTGTTCCGCGATCCCCGCTTCGCGGGGGGCGTGATCGGCGCAGTCGTCTCGGCCGCCGCGCTTCTGGGGGTGCAACTGGTGATCACGCAGCGCCTGCAACTGGTGCAGGGGCTGTCCCCCCTCCAGGCCGGGCTGTTCGTGCTGCCGATCCCGCTGGCCTCGTTCATGGCCGGGCCGGTTGCAGGCATGATGCTGGGGCGCGTCGGCGCGGGCCGGATGCTGGCGGCGACGCTGGCCGTCAGCGGGGCCGGCATCCTGATCTATGCGGCGGGCTTCGGGCACCGCTGGGCCGAGCTTGCAAGCTTCGCCATCACCGGCGCGGGCGTCGGCGCGGCGATGACGGCGGCGTCCTCGGCCATCATGCTGAACGCCCCGGCGGAACGCGCCGGCATGGCCGCCTCGGTCGAGGAGGTGTCCTATGAACTGGGCGGAGCGCTGGGGATCGCGCTGCTGGGCAGCCTGATGGCGGGCATCTACAGCGCCAGCTTTGCCGCCGCCGGGGGCTTGGGCGCGGATGCCACGGATTCGCTGGATGGCGCCCTGGCCCTGGCCGCCACCCTGCCCGCGCCCGAGGCCCAGCGGCTGCTGTTCCTCGCCACCGGCGCCTTCGACCGGGCCGCAGGGACGGTTGCCCTGGTGGCGGGCCTGATCCTGCTGGCGGCGGCGCTCTGGGTCGGGCGGATCAACCGCGCCGGCAGCCCGGCCCGCCAGGGCGCTTGACGCCCGCACGGGCGCGGGGCAAGCAAAAGGCCATGACAGACCTGCGCCCCGTGGCCCATCCGATCGGCAAGATCATCGTGACCCTGGGGGTTTCGATGCTGGCGCCCATGCTGGTGGACTGGTGGCACGGCGATCCGCACTGGGTCATCTTTCTTCAATCGGCGGCCCTGACGATGGTGGCGGGCACGCTGGTCTCGGTCGCGACCTGGGGCGATTACCGCAGCCTGTCGATCCAGCAGGCCTTCCTGCTGACATCCGGCCTGTGGGCGGTGCTGCCGGTCTTCGGCGCCCTGCCCTTCATGCTGGGCCAGCCCTATGCCAGCTTCACGGATGCCTATTTCGAATCCATGTCGGGCGTCACCACCACAGGCACCACGGCCTTTCCAGAACTGGACATCCTGCCCAAGGGCACGCATCTGTGGCGCGCGATCCTGCACTGGGTCGGCGGCCTGGGGATCGTGGTCGTCGCCATGGTCTTCCTGCCGATCATGAAGGTCGGCGGGATGCAGTTCTTCCGGTCCGAGGGCTTCGACACCCTGGGCAAGATCATGCCCCGCGCCGGAGAGATCGCGGCCGAGATGACCCGCATCTACGTCATGCTGACCGGCTTCTGCACCGTGACCTATCTTCTGCTAGGCATGAACGGCTTCGACGCCATCGTGCAGGCCTTCGGCACGGTCTCAACCGGCGGCTTCTCGAACTACGACGCCAGCTTCGGGGCCTTTCTGGGGCCGCTGGAATGGGCGGCCTCGTTCTTCATGGTGCTGGCATCCCTGCCCTTCATCCGGCTGGTGCAGGGGATGCGCGGGCATTTCACGCCGATCTGGCAGGACACGCAGATCCGCGCCTATCTGCGCTGGATCGGCTATGCCTGCGCGATCATCATCGTCTATCGCGTGATCTTCCTGGACCATCAGGGCAACATCTTCGACATCACGCGGGAAACGGTGTTCAACACCGTCTCGACCTTCTCGGGCACGGGGTTCTTCTCGACCGACGTGATGAAATGGGGCCACCTGCCCATCGCCGTGCTGATCATCTGCGGGCTGATCGGCGGCTGCACCGGATCGACCGCCTGCTCGGTCAAGGTGTTCCGCTATCTGGTGCTGTTCCAGGCCGTTCGGGCGCAGTTGCGCCGGATGCATTCGCCCCATCGCGTTTATCCGCTGCGCTACGAGGGACGCCCGCTGGACCAGGACGTCATCGATTCCGTCATGGCCTTCTTCACGCTGTTCACCCTGACCTTCGGACTGCTGATCGTCGGCCTGTCCCTGACCGGCCTGCACCCCCGGACCGCGCTGACCGCCGCCTGGACCGCCATCGCCAACATCGGCCCCGTCTGGGGTCCCGAGATCACCGCCAACGGATCGATCGTCCAGTTTCCGGAACCCGCCAAATGGCTGATGATCCTGGGCATGTACCTGGGCCGGCTGGAGCTTGTGTCCGTCCTGGTCCTGCTGCTGCCCCGGTTCTGGCGCCACTAGGCGCCTCGGCGCTCCAGCGGCGGCGGACCGTTCCCGACCCGGATCAGGGACGCAAGGGCGCGCTTTCCGCATCGGGCGCAGGCGCATCGTTCGCCGCCGGGGCCTTGCGCGCAAAGCTGTCCGACATCTCGGCCGCGATCCGCGCCTGGCCCTTGGCGTCCGCCGCAGGCCAGATCAGCACGAAGCCCTCGGCCCGCCCGTCGCGGACCCAGCCCTCGGCCCGGCCGATATGGGCATCGTTCGCGCCCTCCAGCAGGACATGGCCGGGCTTGATGCTGCGGACGGGCTGCGGCACCCAGCCAAGCGCCGTCACCAGACCCGAGAGATCCAGCAGTTCCTGTTGCCCGCCCGGCTGGCTGAACAGGATCAGCGCCGCGCCCGAGTTGTCCCTGGGGCCATAGATCGACAGCGCGCGTTCCGTCCGGTCGAAGGCCAGCCGGTCCATCGGCGCCATGACCGACAGGCCCGTGGCGGGGTCGTCCAGGGTCGTCAGGCCGACCTCGGTGCGCCAGGCATCGCGGCGGGCGATCAGTTCCGCCATCGCCGTGCCGGGATCGGTGGACAGCCGCTCGGCCAGGATCTCGGCCTGGATGGCGTCGCGGGTGCGGGGGCCGGTCTTGCCGTCGATCTCTCCGCCATAGACGCCGGCCCAGCGCAGGGCGCGCTGCACCTGGTCCATCGGCGGCATCTCGGCGGGGGCGGCGGGGGGCGCGGGAAAGCCGGGGGCCTTGCCCGCCTCGATCACCGCACCAAGCTCGGCTGCGTCCGACACGAAGGCGTCGTCCGGCACCACGTCGCCGTCCTTGAAGACGCGCAGCCAGGCATCGGCCGTGGCCCGGTCCACCGGCCCCAGCACCACCCCGAACCAGCCGTTCGGCAGTTCCGCCAGCCCGGCCTCGGGGAAGGTCCTGCGCCACTCGGCCAGGGCGGCATCGGCCTCGGAACGCGCCTGGACCGATTGCAGGCGGAGATAGGCCCCCGGCGCGGGCCCCGGCGCGGGCAGGTCGGGCTGGGGCGCGGCGGGTTGCGGCGTCCCGGCGACGGGCGTGGCCGCCTCTCCCACCGGGGTCAGGACCACGCCCTCCTCCGGCACGGTGACGAAGCTGTCCAGGGGGATTTGCCGCGCTTCCTTCAGCGCGCCGATCCGCTTGCCCGCCTCCTCGGGGGACAAGGGACCGATGGCGATGGCCGTCCAGCCGCGCGGCAGCGGAAAGGTCACCACGTCGTCGAACTGGCTGGCCCAGCGGGCTGCGGCCTCCGACACCTCGGCATCGCGCTTGGATTCGATGCGGATCACGGCGTCCTGCGCCCACGCCGCCATCGGCAACCCTGCCGCCATCACCAAGAAAACCCAGCGCCGCATTCCCGTCCCCTTCGATCCCCAGGCCATTCGTGTGGCCTTTATTGACCCTGTTCCCCGCCCCGCCTAGAAGGCGCGCAAGCATGTGCTGATCTATGCAAAGGACGGCCCCGATGACCAGCCCCAACCGACCCCGCAGCTTCCAGGAAATCATCCTGCGGTTGCAGAACTACTGGGCCGCCCAAGGCTGCGCCGTCCTGCAGCCCTATGACATGGAGGTCGGCGCGGGCACCTTCCACCCTGCCACCACCCTTCGCGCACTGGGCGGGCGGTCCTGGGCGGCCGCCTATGTCCAGCCCTCGCGCCGGCCGACGGACGGGCGATACGGCGAAAACCCGAACAGGTTGCAGCACTATTACCAGTACCAGGTCATCATCAAGCCCTCGCCCGCGAACCTGCAGGACCTGTACCTGGGCAGCCTCCGCGCCATCGGCCTGGACCCCCTGGTCCACGATGTCCGCTTTGTGGAAGACGACTGGGAATCCCCCACCCTCGGCGCCTGGGGATTGGGCTGGGAGGTCTGGTGCGACGGCATGGAGGTCAGCCAGTTCACCTATTTCCAGCAGGTCGGCGGCCACGACTGCCGCCCCGTCTCGGGCGAGCTGACCTATGGGCTGGAGCGTCTTGCGATGTACGTGCTGGGGATCGAGCATGTGATGGACATGCCCTTCAACGACCCCGATGCGCCGATCCCGCTGACCTATGGCGACATCTTCCGCCAGACCGAACGGGAATATTCGCGCTGGAACTTCGAGGTCGCGGACACCGACACCCTGTTCCAGCACTTCAAGGATGCCGAGGCCGAATGCGCCCGCATCCTGGCCGCCGATCCGGTGGACGGCGCGGGCCGCACCATTCCCATGGCGCACCCGGCCTATGACCAGGCGATCAAGGCCAGCCACATCTTCAACCTGCTGGACGCACGCGGCGTGATCTCGGTCACGGAACGGCAAGCCTATATCGGCCGCGTCCGCGCCCTGGCGAAAGCCTGCGCCGACCTGTTCGTGACCACGGACGCGGCACAGGCATGAACGGCAAGATCGTCGGCATCGGCCTGCTGGGCGTCGGCGCGGTTGCCGGCGTCGGCATGTGGTATCTGCAGGAATTCCACTTCTACGACGTCACCTATGCGGACAGCCTGACGATCCAGACCGCGACCGGCCCCGTGACCGTGCCGCTTGACGGATTCCAGGGCATAGACGGCGACAGTTCGCCCCTGAAATGGCGGGCCTGCGCGCGGCTTTCCGATCAGCCCGTCGACCCCGTGCCGTTCGAGGACGCCACGCCCCTTGGCGCGCCCTTCTGGTTCGACTGCTTCGACTACGGCCAGTTGACCGCCGACCTCGCCTCGGGCGCAGCCCGGGCCGTGCTGGGCCAGCCCGAGATCCGCCCCGACGTGGACCGCGTGCTGGCGATCTATCCCGACGGCCGCGTTTATGGCTGGCACCAATACAACGACAAGACCCCGGAACGCGGAGTGATGGACTGATGCCCGACCTGCTGATCGAACTGTTCTCCGAGGAAATCCCCGCCCGGATGCAGGCCCGTGCCCGCGAGGATCTGAAGAAGCTGGTCACTGACGGGCTGGTAAGTGCCGGTCTGACGTATGCCTCCGCCGGCGCGTTCAGCACGCCCCGTCGCCTGACGCTCGCGGTCGAGGGGCTGACCGCGGGCAGCCCCACCACCCGAGAGGAACGCAAGGGCCCCCGCACCGACGCGCCCGAGGCGGCGCTCGAAGGCTTCCTCCGCTCCACCGGCCTGACCCGCGACCAGCTTACGGCGCGCGACGACAAGAAGGGCGCCGTCTGGTTCGCGGTGATCGAACGTCCCGGCCGCCCTGCGGCCGACATCGTGGCCGAGGTGCTGGAAGCCACGGTCCGCAACTTCCCCTGGCCCAAGTCGATGCGCTGGGGCGCGGGTTCGCTGCGCTGGGTCCGCCCGCTGCATTCGATCCTCTGCCTGCTGTCCGACGAGGCGGGCGCCACCGTGGTCCCCCTGACCGTCGAGGGCATCGCCGCAGGCAACACCACGCGCGGCCACCGCTTCCTGTCCCCCGACGCCTTCACGGTGACAGGCTTTGACGACTACGCCGCCAAGCTGCGCCGCGCCCATGTCATCCTGGACAGTGCCGAACGCGAAGAAGCGATCCGCCAGGGCGCCGAAAACCTCGCCTTCGCGCGCGGCTGGGAAATCGTGGCCGACAACGCCCTGCTGTCCGAGGTCGCGGGCCTTGTTGAATGGCCCGTTCCCCTGATGGGCGTGATCGAGGACCGCTTCCTGGACCTGCCGCCCGAGGTCCTGCAAACCTCCATGAAGGAACACCAGAAGTTCTTCTCGGCCCGCAACCCCAGGACCGGCCGCATCGAGGGCTTCGTCACCGTCGCCAACATCGAGACCCCCGACGACGGCGCGACGATCCTGGCCGGCAACCAGCGCGTCCTGGCCGCCCGCCTCTCCGACGCGGCGTTCTTTTGGGAAAATGACCTGCGCGAGGCAAAGGCCGGCATGGCCGCTTGGGCCGAGGGCCTGAAGTCCGTAACCTTCCACAACAAGCTGGGCAGCCAGGCCGACCGCATCGCCCGCATTGCTGCCTTGGCCCGCGAAATTGCCCCGTTGGTCGGAGCCGATGCGGACCAGGCCGAACAGGCCGCGAAGCTGGCCAAGCTGGATCTCCGCAGCGCCATGGTCGGCGAGTTCCCAGAATTGCAGGGCACCATGGGCCGATATTATGCCCTAGCGGCGGGCCAGCTCGAGGCCGTGGCCGACGCCGCCCGCGACCACTATTCGCCGCTTGGACCGTCGGATGATGTGCCGACTGCACCGGTCTCGGTAGCGGTTGCCTTGGCTGACAAGATCGACACGCTAACTGGGTTCTGGGCGATTGATGAGAAGCCTACCGGGTCCAAGGACCCTTATGCGCTTCGCAGGGCAGCACTAGGAATTATTAGGCTGGCTCTTGAAAGCAAATCGAGAGTTAAGCTTTCGTACTTGGTAAATGCAGCTATGCAACGCCTTTACGAACTCGCAGCGCAGCGAAATGCTATCGCTATCCTGCCAAGCAACTTCTCTGAGTTGGCTGACAATGAGACGTTAGAGGCAAGTTTTGCAAAAGATTTCGATTTTGCTGCCCCTGCCGATAATCTCGTGTGGTTTGTACTTCTGACCCAACCAATTGTAGCGGCCAAAACTTGGGTCTCGGGATGGAAGCTAAACGCATCACGTGTTTATCCGTTGCCAGAGCGGGTAGCCGACCTCCTCTCCTTCCTCCACGACCGCTTAAAAGTCTATCTCCGCGACCAGGGCATCCGCCACGACATCATCGACGCCGTGCTGGCGCAGCCCGGCAACGACGACCTCGTGCTGGTGGTGAACCGCGCCACCGCGCTGAACACCATGCTTCAAACCGAGGACGGAAAAAACCTCACCCAGGGCCTCAAGCGCGCCGGGAACATCCTGACGCAGGCCGAGGATAAGGACGGCGTCGAATACAGCTTCGGCGCCGACGTGAAGTTCGCCGAAACCGACGAGGAACGCGCCCTCTTCGCCGCCCTCGACACCGCCGAACCGGCGATCAAGCAGGCCATCGCAGCGGAGGACTTCCCTGCCGCCATGACCGCCATCGCCGCCCTGCGCGCACCCATCGACGCCTTCTTCGAAGCCGTGCAGGTCAACACCGACAACCAGATCGTCCGGCGCAATCGCCTGAATCTGCTGCACCGCATCCGCGCCGCAGGCCAGCAGATCGCCGACCTCACCAGGGTTGAGGGGTAGAACGCCCCCATAGAAGGCGGATCGGAAAAAGGGCCAGCTGACCTCTTTCCTGCCGGACAGGTCCAGCGGACCTTTCTCAGCGACGACCGCGCAAGGCGTAGAAAGGGCCGGAGGCAAAACCTCCGGCCCTTTCATCTTGGTCCAAATATCCCGCGGGGGTCCGGGGGCGCGAAGCCCCCGGCCATCGCGGGACGCAAATCACACCATCCGGTCGACCATCATGTGCTTGATGGACGCGATCGCCTTGGCCGGGTTCAACCCCTTGGGGCAGGTGTTGGTGCAGTTCATGATCGTGTGGCAGCGATACAGCTTGAAGGGGTCTTCCAGCTCGTCCAGCCGCTCGCCCGTCGCCTCGTCGCGGCTGTCGATGATCCAGCGATAAGCGTGCAGCAACGCGGCCGGCCCAAGATAGCGGTCGCCGTTCCACCAGTAGGATGGGCAGGCGGTAGAACAGGACGCGCACAGGATGCACTCATACAACCCGTCCAGCTTCTTGCGGTCCTCGATGGACTGCTTCCATTCCTTGCCAGGCGTGGGCGACTTGGTGATGAGGTAGGGGTTCACCGAGGCGTGCTGGGCATAGAAATGCGTCAGATCCGGCACAAGGTCCTTGACCACCGGCATATGCGGCAGCGGATAGATGCTGATGTCGCCCTTCACCTCGTCGATGCCATAGATGCAGGCCAAGTGGTTGCCGCCGTCGATGTTCATCGCGCAGGACCCGCAGATCCCCTCGCGGCAGGACCGGCGAAAGGACAGCGTGGGGTCGATCTCGTTCTTGATCTTGATCAGCGCGTCCAGGATCATCGGACCGCACTTGTCCAGATCGACGAAATAGGTGTCCAGGCGCGGGTTTTCCCCGGTGTCGGGGTCCCAGCGATAGATCTTGAACTTGCGGACGTTCGTTGCGCCCGCCGGTGCGGGCCAGGTCTTGCCGACCCGGATCTGGCTGTTCTTGGGCAGGGTGAACTGGACCATTGGGTGCTCCTCTCAGGAAGTGCCTTGCGACGGCGCGTCCGCCGCGAAAAGATTCTCGGCGCGGGCGACAAGATCGGCGACCTTGACATGCGCGTGCGGGTTCAGCGCCAGGCCGTTCAGGCGGCGCAGGAATTCGGTGGCGCCGTCGTTCAGGCGGCTGTTCGTCGGACCGTCCAGCGGCTCCAGCGTGTCGATCAGGGTGTCTTCCAACCCCGCGTGGCGGAGAAGCTGGCGGCCGGGCCGCAGGGGATCAGCCTCGTCCTCCAGCCTGAAGCGGGTCACACGCCCGCCAAGATCGGCGGTCAGGCGGCGGATCAGGTCGCCCCAACCGGGCAGGCCAGCGGTCTCGTCCTCGAACTCGGCCAGGCTGCGTTCGTAGCCGTCGGTGCGGACGGCCTGCGCCCAGACGGACGGGCGCCAGGTCTTCTGCTTGCGCGTATAGACCACGAAGTCGACGTCGAAGTCCCGTGCCTCGGCCAGCAAAAGCGCGGCGATCTGCGGCAAAGCGGGGAAAAGCCGCGTCTCGCCGCCATTGCCGGGCATGGCACCCGCCAAGTTCTCGTGGCTGATCAGGACCGGGACATCGTTGCCGGGCAAGGTGTCCAGCACGTCGCGAAACGCAAGCTTCAGCGCATGCGCCCGCTCATCCGAGGGCTTCAGGCTGTAGGCGATGGCCGCCCGGCCCAGCGGCCGCATGGGCGAGCCTTCCTCGGGCGTGCGGACGACCAGATGCCCCGCCAGGGCATCGGCATTGCGGCGAAGGTGCCGCTGGATCGAGGTGCTGCCGGTCTTCTGAACGCCCATGTGAACGATCAGGCGCCGTGCCCCCTGTTCTTTACGATCTGCGCCTGCCATGGTTCAGCCCGTCCACCCCGGCTGTTCGGCCAGCGGCTGGCGCGGAGGCTGACCCGACCGGCGCCGGACGCAGCGGTCATAGACCACCGAGGGATCGCGCCCGGCCAGATAATCGCCCGACAGATCCACCGACACGCTGCCAAAGCCCTGCGTATCGCCGTCAAAGCCCGTGCCGATGCCCACGGCGACATTGGTGCGCGGGCGAACGGCCAGTTCGGCGTCGCGCAGGCAGGTCAGTTCCGCCTGCTCGACCGGGACCGGGCCGCAAGCGGACAGGATGCCGATCAGAGCCAAGGCCATATGTCCCGCCCGCGCGCGCATCACATCACGCCGTCCGCGCCGCCGCGGCGATGCACTGAGTGGTCGCCGGACGCGAGACGATCGCCGCCACGCTGTCCGCCGTGCCGGCCGCACCGGCGCGGGACGCCTGGGCAATGTCGATCAGTTCCGCCGTCGTGGCGTTGTTGACCACGCAATCGGTGTAGGGCGCGACATTGGCGCCGGGCAGGCGCTTCTCCATCTCGGCGTTGATCACCGTCCGGGCCACCTGGCGCGAGGCCGCGTCAAGCACCGTCGGCGTGGTGACGACAGCAGGCGGGGTCGTCACGGTCGTCGCGGGCGGAACCGGGGCCACGCAGCCTGCCAAGGCGGCAGCGGCAAGACCCAGGGCGGCGAAAGTCTGGAAACGCATCAGTAAACCCTTTTCTTGGGAGCAATCTTCTTCAGGTCGATCCCGCCATCCGCTTCCTTGGTCAAGGGGTCCAGATGGACGGGGCGGTAATCCAGTTTAACCGCGTTTCCATCGACCCATGCAAGCGAGTGCTTGCGCCAGTTGGCATCGTCCCGCTCGGGCCAGTCCTCGTGCGCGTGGGCGCCCCGGCTTTCCTTGCGCGCCTCGGCGGCGACGATGGTCGCCAGCGCGTTCGGCATCAGGTTGGTCAGCTCCAGCGTTTCCATCAGGTCCGTGTTCCAGATCAGCCCGCGATCCGTGACCTTCAGGTCATCCACCTTGGCCGCGATGGCCGTCATCTTCGCGGCACCCTCGGCCAGGGTCTTGTCGGTGCGGAACACCGCCGCGTCGGCCTGCATGGTGCGCTGCATCTCCAGCCGCAGATCCGCCGTCGAGGTGCCGCCGTTGGCATGGCGCAACCCGTCGAAGCGGGCCAGTGCCTTGTCCACCTGGGCCTGGTTGGTCGGCGCGATATGGCCCTCGCGGTCGATCACCTGCCCCGCGCGGATCGCGGCGGCGCGGCCGAACACCACGAGGTCGATCAGGCTGTTCGAGCCAAGGCGGTTCGCGCCATGGACGGACGCGCAGCCCGCCTCGCCCACGGCCATCAGGCCCGGGAAGATGGCGTCGGGGTTGTCGGCGGTCGGCGCAAGCACCTCGCCCCAATAGTTCGTGGGAATGCCACCCATGTTGTAATGGACCGTGGGCAGGATCGGGATCGGCTGCTTGGTGACGTCCACGCCCGCGAAGATCTTGGCGGATTCGCTGATGCCGGGCAGGCGTTCGGCCAGGGCCTCGGGCGGCAGGTGCATCAGGTTCAGATACATGTGGTCCTTGTCGGGACCGACGCCGCGGCCTTCGCGGATCTCGATGGTGATGCAGCGCGACACCACGTCGCGCGAGGCCAGATCCTTGTAGGTCGGCGCATAGCGTTCCATGAACCGCTCGCCTTCCGAGTTCGTCAGGTAGCCGCCCTCGCCCCGCGCGCCCTCGGTGATCAGGCAGCCCGAGCCATAGATGCCGGTCGGGTGGAACTGCACGAACTCCATGTCCTGCAGGGGCAGGCCGGCGCGCGCCACCATGCCGCCGCCGTCGCCGGTGCAGGTGTGGGCCGATGTCGCGCTGAAATAGGCCCGGCCATAGCCGCCCGTGGCCAGCACCACCATCTTGGCGTTGAAGACGTGGATGGACCCGTCGTCCAGCTTCCAGCAGACCACGCCCGTGCAGGCGCCGTCCGTGACGATCAGGTCGATGGCGAAATACTCGATGAAGAATTCCGCGTTGTTCTTCAGAGACTGGCCGTAAAGCGTGTGCAGGATCGCATGGCCGGTGCGGTCGGCGGCCGCGCAGGTGCGCTGCACGGGAGGGCCTTCGCCGAATTCGGTCGTGTGGCCGCCGAAGGGCCGCTGGTAGATCTTGCCCTCCTCGGTCCGGCTGAAGGGAACGCCGTAATGTTCCAGCTCATAGACGGCCTTGGGCGCCTCGCGCGCCAGGTATTCCATCGCGTCCGTGTCGCCCAGCCAGTCCGACCCCTTGACGGTGTCGTACATGTGCCACTGCCAGTTGTCCGGGCCCATGTTCGACAGCGACGCGGCGATGCCGCCCTGCGCCGCCACCGTGTGGGACCGCGTCGGAAAGACCTTGGTCACGCAGGCCGTGCGCAGGCCCTGTTCGGCCATGCCCAGCGTCGCGCGCAGGCCCGCGCCGCCTGCGCCCACCACGACCACGTCGTAATCATGCGTATGGATATCGTATGCAGCCATGGTGTTCCTCAGATCGCGACAGTGACCAGCGTCATCTTGGCCAGGGCAAAGACCGCCGCCGCGATGACCGCCCAGGAAAAGACCACCGAGACGATGATCGCCACCTTGCGCGCCGTGTGTTGGAAGTAATCGTCGATCATGATCCGGGTGCCCTTGATGAAGTGCACCATGCCCACGACGATGAACAGCGCCGTGATCAGCGCCGGATAGGGACGGCCGAAATAGGCCACCAGTTCGGGATGGCTCAGGCCGATGGCGTTGCCGACGACCAGCAGGAAGGCCGGTACCAGCAGCACCAGGGCGCAGGAACTGACCGTCAGGAACCAGTGGTCGGCGGTGCCGCTGTGGGCAGAGCCCAGACCCTGGGCGGCCTTGCGGGGGGTGATGTAGCGCATGGTCCGAACCCTTTAGGCGAAGAAGAACAGGATCAGGGACAGCAGCGTCAGGACCACCGACCCGATGATGATGGCCCAGCTCGCGCGCTCGGCCTCCTCGATCCGCAGAAGCTGGCCCGAATCGTAGAACAGGTGCCGGATGCCGGCCAGCGTGTGGAACCACAGCGCCCAAGCGGAACCCGTCAGCACGATGAAGCCGATCCAGGACCGCACCACCCAGTCGGCGGCGGCAAAGGCGCGCGGGCCGCTGACGGCGGCGACAAGCCACCAGACCAGCAGCAGAATGCCCGCGACAAGCGCGTGCCCCGTGATCCGCGTCATGATCGAGGTCACGGCGGCCATGGGCAGGCGATAAACCTGGAGATGGGGGGAAAGCGGCCGGTTGCCCCGGTTCACATCGGCCATGATGCGGCGCTCCTTCAAACGGTTTGGCTTGACCCGTCCCAGGCGTGGCTGGCCTCGCGGGCTGGCGATTGACGCGTGTCTGTCCGGATTTGTTTCATGTGTCACCGGCAGATGACAGAGTTTCGACGGATTTCCCCCGCCCGGCATCCTTTGTGATCACGAGCGAAGGGCGTGTGATCACAAGAATGCCGCAACTGCAAAGGGGCGGCGACTCGGGGTCGGGCAGGCAGGTCAGACCGGCATCAGCGCCCAGTAATCCAGATCCAGCAGCACTTCGGGCAGGTGACGCCCGTCGCCATCCTTCAGCGCAAAGGCGCCGCTGTCGCCCTTGGTCGCCACCAGCCGCAGCCGGATCGCACACACGCCGGGCGCGTCGGTCTCGGCCTTGTCCAGAACCTCGGACCAGGCGCGGATCGTGTCTCCCGCGAAGCACGGATTGGCATGGGCGCCCGCGTTCAGCGCCACGATCATCTGCGCGTTGGCAAGCCCGTTGAAGGACAGCGCGCGGGCCATGCTGATGACATGGCCGCCATAGATCAGCCGCCTGCCGTCCTCGCGGTGCGTCGCGTCGAAATGGACCTTGGCGGTGTTCTGCCACAGCCGCGTGGCCAGCATATGCTCGGCTTCCTCGGTGGTGACGCCGTCCATATGGTCGATCTTCTCGCCCACCTGATAGTCGCCCCAGCGATGCGGCTCGCCCGCCAGGTCGAAGTCGTAGTCGCTGAAATCCAGCCCCTCGGGGATCACCAGTTCCTCGGGCGCGACGACTGGCGGCAGGTCCGGCACCACGGTTTCCGGCGCGGGGGCATCGGCATCGCGCTTGCGGACCATGACCCAGCGGACATAGTCCAGCACGGGCACGTCCATCTGGTTCAGACCCTGCGTCCGCACCCAGACCACGCCCGACGTGCCGTTCGAGTTCTGCTTCAGCCCGATCACCTGCGATTCCGACCGCAGCGTGTCGCCCGGCCAGACCGGCGCCAGCCAGCGGCCCTGCGCATAGCCCAGGTTCGCCACCGCGTTCAGGCTGACATCGGGAACGGTCTTGCCGAAGACGATGTGGAAGGCCAGCAGGTCGTCCATCGGACTGCCCTCCAGCCCGCAAGCCGTGGCGAATTCGTCGCTGGAATAGAGCGCATGGCGCGCGGGATAAAGCGCGTGATACAGCGCCCGCTCCCCCTCGGCCACAGTGCGGGGGACGGCATGGCGGATCACCTGGCCCAGGCGGTAATCCTCGAAGAAGCGGCCCGGATTGGTCTTGGTCATTGCTGCCCCAGTTTCATGTCGGGATGATACTCGGCCTGAACCTGCTTGGTGACGGCCTGGGCCATGCGCATCACGCCCTTGACGGGATCGAAGGCCATCGAGGGGCTGCCGTGCAGGGACCAGCCCTTGGACAGCGCCTCGCTGACGCGGTGGCAGAAGCGCGAGGTGTCGTCCTCGGTGATGCAGCGGTAAAGGGTGGTCACGTCAGCCTCCGAACGGCCAGGGTCCGATCCAGCCGTGGATCAGGCCCACGACCAGCATCACGACCACCGCGCCCACGGCCGCCATGATTTCCTTGCGGGCGGGGAATGGCCCGGTCCGCTGCTTCCATGCGCCCGCGCGGTTCAGGATCGCGATTTCCACAAGCGCCCAGGCCAGCAGCCCGCCGAACAGGATGAACGACGCCAGATCGCCGTTCACCAGCAGATGCGCGACGGCCCAGAGCGAGAAGCCCGTCAGTTGCGGATGGCGGACCCAGGCGGTGACGCGCGTCCCCATCCCGTCGGCGGCATACAGATAGAACGCCAGCAGCATCAGCAGGTTGTTGATGCCGGTCGTGGCGGGGGACCGGCCCCACCAGACAGGGCCACCGGCCTGCCCATAGCCGCGCGCCATCAGGAAGACCGACAGGATCAGCAGCACCGCCACCAGGCCCTTGCCCTTGTCGCCCAGGGCGGCGCGGGGACCGGGGGCCACGCGCTTGAACAGATGCGCCGCCCACCACAGGGCCACGCCCGAAATCAGCAGAACCATCTGGCTTTCCCTTCGCTGGATGTCTTGTGCCGCACCCTGCCCTTATCCGGCCATCGCCGCAATCGCCTTGGCGCGATCCAGCGTCTTGCGGGCGGTCTCGACATGCAGGTTCTCGACGATCTTGCCGTCCACGACGGCGACGCCCTTGCCCTCGGCGCTCGCCGCCTCGAACGCGTCGATCTGGCGGCGGGCGAGGTCGATCTCGGCCTCCGTCGGCGCGAAGGCCTGGTTGGCGATGGCAAGCTGGGCCGGATGGATCAGCGTCTTGCCATCGAAGCCCATGTCGCGGCCCTGCTCGCATTCCGCGCGCAAGCCTTCATCGTCCTTGAAGGCGTTGAACACGCCGTCCACGACCACCTTGCCATGCGCCTTGGCTGCCAGCAGGCACAGGCCCAGCCCGGCCTGCATCGGCAGCCGGTCAGGGCGAAAGCGACTGTTCAGTTCCTTGGCAAGGTCGTTGGTGCCCATCACCATCCCCTCGAGCCGGGGATGGGCGGCGATCTGCGCCGCGTTGAGCATCCCCAGCGGCGTTTCCATCATCGCCCACAGAGGCGTGTCAGGGACCAGCGCGGCCACCCGGTCCAGGTCGGCGGGGCTGTCCACCTTGGGGATCAGCACGGCATCCGCCCTGTGCAGCGCCCCGCAGAAATGCGCGTCCGCCCTGCCCCATTCCGTCGTCAGACCGTTGATCCGCACGATCTTCGCCCGCGCGCCATAATCATTGGTCAATGCCGCAGCCAGGGCATCGCGCGCCGCAGGCTTTTCGGCAGGCGCCACCGCGTCCTCCAGATCGAAGATGATCGCGTCGGCTGGCAGCGTCTGCGCCTTTTCCATCGCCCGCGCATTGGCGGCGGGGATGTACAGAACCGATCGGTAAGGACGCGCCATCAAAACCTCCTCGCAACTTTATTGCGTGACGCTGCCCTGCCCCGCCAGTTTTGGCAAGCGAAATTGCCGCGCTGCGGCGTCAGGCCACGGCCTGCCAGACCAGCCGCAGCGACACGGCCAGCAGCCCCCAGGTGATCAGCTTGTAGAACAGCGCCTCGGGGATGATCCTGACCAGCCGCAGCCCCGCCCAGACGGCAAGCAGCGCCACCGGCATCAGCACCGCCGCCGCCTTGAGGTTCGCGGGCGACAGCTGGCCCAGCGCGGCATAGGGGATCAGCTTGACCCAGTTGCAGATCGCGAAGAACCAGGTGGTGGTCCCGGCATAGATCAACGCGGGCAGGCGCAGCGGCTGCACATAGACCTGCCAGGGCGGCGCGCCCGCATGGCTGACAAAGCTGGTATAGCCCGACAGCACCCCCCAGAAGGTGCCGCGCGCGGGCGACGGCGCGCGCCCCTGGCCCGACAGCGCCGGGCGCAGCAGCGCGTTCAGCGCGAAGATCAGCCCGACCGCCCCCACGATCAGCGTCACGCCGTCCACGGGCACCACATGGGCCCCGGCCCAGCCGATGCCGATCCCGGCGATGGCGCCGGGCAAGGCGGTCGCCAGCACCCGCAGGTCGAAGTCGCGGCGGAACGCGATCAGCCCGCCGATGTCGGACACCACATAGATCGGCAGCATCAGCCCGGCCGCCTGCACCGGCGACATCGCCAGCGACAGCACGGGAACCGAGATCATGCCCACCATCGCCAGCCCGCCCTTGGCAAGCCCCACAGCCGCCGCCGCGATGATGGCCAGCACCCAAGTTCCGATCGTCAAGTCCAGCATCGCACCCCCTTCCGCACGCAGCAGCCATGCGGCCCGGCGGTCGTTTTGGCAAGTGTCAGCGCCAACATCGCCGCGCTGCGGCGGCGGAGGCTTGCGATTCCTTGCGCGACCCCCTAACCACGGCGCAACAATCACCATGACATCGGAGGTTTTCCATGGCCCGACCCAAAATCGCACTGATCGGTGCGGGGCAGATCGGCGGAACGCTGGCGCATCTGGCCGCGATGAAGGAACTGGGCGACGTCGTCCTGTTCGACATCGCCGAGGGCACGCCCCAGGGCAAGGCGCTGGACATCGCCCAGTCGGGTCCGTCCGAGGGCTTCGATGCCGTCATGAAGGGCGCCAACGACTATGCCGACATCGCGGGGGCCGATGTCTGCATCGTCACCGCCGGCGTGCCGCGCAAGCCGGGGATGAGCCGCGACGACCTGCTGGGCATCAACCTCAAGGTCATGAAGTCGGTGGGCGAGGGCATCGCCAAGCACGCGCCGAACGCCTTTGTCATCTGCATCACCAACCCGCTGGACGCGATGGTCTGGGCGCTGCGCGAGTTCTCGGGCCTGCCGCATGAAAAGGTCTGCGGCATGGCCGGCGTGCTGGATTCGGCCCGCTTCCGCCACTTCCTGTCGCTGGAATTCGGCGTCTCGATGCGCGACGTGACCGCCTTCGTCCTGGGCGGGCACGGCGACACGATGGTGCCGCTGACCCGCTATTCGACCGTGGCGGGCATTCCGCTGCCGGACCTGGTGAAGATGGGCTGGACCACCCAGGACAAGCTGGACAGCATCGTTCAGCGCACCCGCGACGGCGGCGCCGAGATCGTCGGCCTGCTCAAGACCGGCAGCGCCTTCTATGCGCCCGCGACCTCGGCCATCGAGATGGCGGAAGCCTATCTCCGGGACCAGAAGCGCGTCCTGCCCTGCGCGGCCTATGTGGACGGCGCCTATGGGCTGAACGGCATGTATGTGGGCGTGCCCACCGTGATCGGTGCGGGCGGCGTGGAAAAGGTGATCGACATCGCCCTGAACGACGACGAGCAGGCGATGTTCACCAAGTCGGTGGATGCGGTGAACGGCCTTGTCGCGGCCTGCAAGGGCATCGACGGCTCGCTGGCCTGATCCGGCATCACGTCTGCAAGGCGCGTCCCGTCGCGGGGCGCGCCTTTGCATTTGACGATGTTCATCTTTCCCGTTCCGTCGTAGCATTCCGGTGTCCAGTGAACCCGGAGGTGACCATGACGCGGACCGCCCTTCCTGCCGTTCTTCTGCCCCTGCTGCTGAGCGCCTGCCAGGCCCCGCCCACGTCGCCGCGGCCGACCGATCAGCTGCCTTTCATGGGAAGCTGGGATTGCGGCGTCACCACCATGACGTTCACGCCCACCGACTATCTGCCGTCGAACGATGCGCAGCCCATCAAGATCCGCAAGTTCTCCACCCAGAACCGCGTGACGACCATGACGCTGGACGACGGCGCCGTGATCCAGGTCCAGTGGCAGAACGACAACCGGATCACCTGGCTGTCGCAAAGCACCGGAGACAGCTTCGACTGCAGCCGCGTCGCCGGCTGACCCGCCCGCGAATCCCGCCCGGCCGCATTGTGATCACGGCATTTCAGCCCGTGATCACAATTTGCGGGTTCCGGCGGTTTTAGGCGTTTTCCCGGTGAAATCGGTTCCGAACTTCCCTCGGCTGTGGCAAGAGGCCGCCAAATCTGTCGAACCGAACGAGGGGGTTTGCGATGAATATCCACGAATACCAGGCCAAGGCGCTGCTGCGCCAGTACGGCGCGCCGGTCAGCGACGGCCGGATCGTGATGAAGGCCGACGAGGCCAAGACCGCCGCCAGCGAGATGGACGGCCCCCTGTGGGTGGTCAAGGCGCAGATCCATGCGGGCGGGCGCGGCAAGGGCAGCTTCAAGGAAGCCGAGGCCGGTGAAAAGGGCGGCGTGCGCCTGGCCAAGTCGGTCGAGGAAGCCGAGGAACTGACCCGCCAGATGCTGGGCCGCACCCTCGTGACCCACCAGACCGGCCCGTCGGGCAAGCAGGTCAACCGCATCTACATCGAGGACGGCAGCGACATCGCGCGCGAGCTGTATCTGGCGCTGCTGGTGGACCGCCAGACCTCGCGCGTCAGCTTCGTCGCCTCGACCGAAGGCGGCATGGACATCGAGGAAGTGGCCGCCCACACGCCCGAAAAGATCGTCAGCTTCAGCGTCGATCCCGCGTCGGGCCTGTCGGACTTCCATGGCCGCCGCGTGGCCTTCGCGCTGGGCCTTGAGGGCAACCAGGTCAAGCAATGCGTGGCCCTGGTCAAGAACCTGTATCGCCTGTTCATCGAAAAGGACATGGAGATGCTGGAGATCAACCCGCTGATCGTCACCCCCGAAGGCCAGATCAAGTGCCTGGACGCGAAGATGGGCTTCGACAACAACGCCCTGTATCGCCAACCCGACATCATGGCGCTGCGCGACGAGACCGAGGAAGATCCCAAGGAACTGGCCGCCTCGAAGTTCGACCTGAACTACATCGCGCTCGACGGCGAGATCGGCTGCATGGTGAACGGCGCGGGCCTGGCGATGGCCACGATGGACATCATCAAGCTGTTCGGCGCTGAACCCGCGAACTTCCTGGACGTCGGCGGCGGCGCCACCAAGGAAAAGGTGACGGAAGCCTTCAAGATCATCACCTCGGACCCGAATGTCAAAGGCATCCTGGTCAACATCTTCGGCGGCATCATGCGCTGCGACATCATCGCGGAAGGCATCATCGCCGCCGTGAAGGAAGTCGGCCTGCAGGTTCCGCTGGTCGTGCGCCTTGAAGGCACGAACGTGGACCTGGGCAAGCAGATCATCCGCGATTCGGGGCTGAACGTCATCCCCGCCGACGACCTGTCGGATGCGGCAGAGAAAATCGTGAAAGCGGTGAAGGGATAAAAGAAGATGGCCGTTCTCGTTAACAAAGACACCAAAGTCATCTGCCAGGGGATCACCGGGTCCCAGGGCACCTTCCACACCGAACAGGCGATCGCCTACGGCACGAAGATGGTCGGCGGCGTGACGCCCGGCAAGGGCGGCTCCGAACACCTGGGCCTGCCGGTCTTCAACTCGGTCCACGAGGCCGTGGCGAAAACCGGCGCCAATGCCAGCGCGATCTACGTTCCGCCCCCCTTCGCGGCGGATTCGATCCTGGAAGCCATCGACGCGCAGATCCCGCTGATCGTCTGCATCACCGAAGGCATCCCGGTGCTGGACATGATGCGCGTCAAACGCGCCCTGCAAGGGTCGCAGTCGCGCCTGATCGGGCCGAATTGCCCCGGCATCATGACCCCGGACGAATGCAAGATCGGCATCATGCCCGGTTCCATCTTCCGCCGCGGCAGCGTCGGGGTGGTGTCGCGTTCGGGCACGCTGACCTATGAGGCCGTGAAGCAGACCTCGGACGTGGGCCTGGGCCAGTCCTCGGCGGTCGGCATCGGCGGCGACCCCATCAAGGGCATGGAGCATATCGACGTGCTGCAGATGTTCCTGGACGACCCCGAGACCGAGTCGATCATCATGATCGGCGAGATCGGCGGTTCGGCCGAGGAGGAGGCGGCCGAGTTCCTGGCCGAGCAGAAGAAGAAGGGCAAGTGGAAGCCGACCGCCGGCTTCATCGCGGGCCGCACCGCCCCTCCGGGCCGTCGCATGGGCCATGCCGGCGCCATCGTGTCCGGCGGCAAGGGCGACGCGGAATCGAAGATCGAGGCGATGAAGCGCGCCGGGATCGTCGTGGCCGACAGCCCGGCCGGCCTGGGCGAGGCCGTGCTGAAGGCCATCAAGGGCTGAAACTGAACCCGGCCCGCGGCGCGGGCGTTCCCCCGGCACGATCAACCGTCTGGTCAAACACAGGAGACTGAAGATGAAAATGCTTTCCGCTGCCATCGTCGCCTCGACTGTTGTGCTGGGGGCCTGCGCGCCCGAGCCGATCACCCGCGTCGAAACCACCGTCACCACCAGCCCGGTCGATACCGAGGCGCTGGGGATGGCGACCGGCCTGCCCGCCGATGCGGTGCTTGGCGTGACGCGGACCGGCAACCAGTATGTCGTCTTCTACCGCGAGGAAGGCGTCACCGCCGAACAGCTGGCGGATGCGCCCCGGACGATCTGCGCCAACACGGCCTCGACCGTGTTCAGCGCCGATCCGGTGGATACCACCGCGCCGCAGTTCAGCAGCGGCGTGCAGCGCATGACCGTCACCTGTTCGTGACGCATTTGAAATGCCGTGCCCCCGGCTTACCTTTGGGGGCACTGGCAGCACCAGGGGAATGACGTGGACCAGCCGCAATGCGCCGCAGCCTTTCCGACGGACCGGGCTTCCGCCCGTGCCCGCCGCTGCATCGCGCCCTTGTCGCTGAGCGCCCTGGTGGCCCTGACCGCCTGCGGGCGCGCGCCGACCGACGACATCCTGCCCGGTGGCATCCCCGCCATGACGGACCTGCACCAGGCCAGCACCCTGCCCCCCGATTCCGTGCGCACGGTGGCCCGGCGGGATTTCGGCTGGCGCCTGATCTACCATCCCGCCCGGGCGCCCGTGGGCGCCGACCAGGGCGCGGCCCGCGCGCTTTGCGGGCTCGAGCGGCGGCGTGTCGCGCGGATCGAGCGTTTGCCGCGCCTTGATCCCACGGCTGATCCCGGCGCGGCCATCATCGACATCATCTGTGCCTGAGGCGGTCATGACATCCAGAACCCGATCAACCCCCATCGTGAACATGCCGCGCCTTTCGGCCATCCTTGCCGCCTGCGCCCTTGCCGGATGCATGGCACCCGCCACGGCCCCGGCGCCGCAGGCCCCTGCCGCCCCCGTCGCGCCTGCCGCGCCGCGCGTGGTCACGCCATCGGTGCCCGTGACGCCGTCCGTCACGCCGCCCGCCGCTCCTGCCGTTCCCACCGGGCCGGTCGATGGCCGCACCGGGTTGCACCAGGCCGCGCTGATTTCCGTCACCGGGGATGCGGACAGCCGCTTCACCGTGCTGTTCCGCCCCGCCCAGACCGATGCCGCCAAGATCGACGCGGCGCCCGCGCAACTGTGCCTCCAGGCCGGACGCGGCCTGGAGGACAGCCGCACCAACAAGCCGGGCGCGGGCAGCGCGATGCCCGGCGTCCAGATGATGATCGTCACCTGCAGCGCCGCCTGACGCCGCACATCCCATTCCCCATTGCGTCAAGGACGCGAGATCAGATGACCGACCAACCCAACAACGCCGATTTCCACGACTCGTCCTTCCTTCAGGGTCACAACGCCGCCTATATCGAACAGCTCTACGGCCAGTGGGCGCAGAACCCGCAAGCCTTCGATGCGGGCTGGGACGCCTTCTTCCGCAGCCTGGGCGACGCCGGAGAGGATGCCGCCCGCGAGGCCAGCGGCGCAAGCTGGAAGCGCGCGGACTGGCCGCCGGTTCCCTCGGACGAGACCACGGCGGCGCTGACCGGCGAATGGCCGATGGCCTCCAAGACCGAGGCGACCGCCGCGATGAAGAAGATCGCCGCCAAGGCCGAGGAAAAGGGCGTCAGCCTGACCGAGGACCAGATGCGCCAGGCGGTGCTGGATTCGATCCGTGCGCTGATGCTGATCCGCGCTTATCGCATCCGGGGCCACCTGCACGCGAACCTTGATCCCCTGGGCCTGCGCGACGTGCCCGACCATGGCGAACTGAACCCGGCGACCTATGGCTTCGGCCCCGGCGACATGGACCGCCCGATCTTCATCGACAACGTGCTGGGGCTCGAGATCGCCTCGATCCGCCAGATCACCGACCTGATGAAGCGGACCTATTGCGGAACCTTCGCGATCCAGTTCATGCACATCTCGAACCCCGAGGAAGCCGCCTGGCTGAAGGAGCGGATCGAGGGCTACGGCAAGGAGATCCAGTTCACCCAGGAAGGCCGCCGCGCCATCCTGAACAAGCTGGTCGAGGCCGAGGGCTTCGAGAAGTTCCTGCACGTGAAATACATGGGCACCAAGCGCTTCGGCCTTGACGGGGGCGAGGCGCTGATCCCGGCCATGGAACAGATCATCAAGCGCGGCGGCGCGCTTGGCGTGAAGGAGATCGTCGTGGGGATGCCCCACCGCGGCCGCCTGTCGGTGCTGGCCAACGTGCTGTCGAAGCCCTACCGCGCGATCTTCCACGAATTCCAGGGCGGCAGCTTCAAGCCCGAGGACGTGGACGGGTCCGGCGACGTGAAATACCACCTAGGCGCGTCCTCGGACCGCGAGTTCGACGGCAACACCGTCCACCTGTCGCTGACCGCCAACCCCTCGCACCTGGAGGCCGTGAATCCGGTCGTGCTGGGCAAGGCGCGCGCCAAGGGCGACCAACTGGGCGACACGCATGATCGCACGGCGGTGCTGCCGATCCTGCTGCATGGCGACGCGGCCTTCGCGGGCCAGGGCGTCGTGGCGGAATGCCTGCAGTTGTCCGGCATCCGCGGCCACAAGACCGGCGGCACGATCCACATCGTCGTGAACAACCAGATCGGCTTCACTACCGCGCCGCATTTCAGCCGCACCTCGCCCTATCCGACAGACATCGCCCTGATGGTCGAGGCGCCGATCTTCCATGTGAACGGCGACGACCCCGAGGCCGTGGTCCACGCTGCCAAGGTCGCGACCGAGTTCCGCCAGAAGTTCCACAAGGACGTGGTCCTGGACATCTTCTGCTATCGCCGCTTCGGTCACAACGAAGGCGACGAGCCGATGTTCACCAACCCGGCGATGTACACCCAGATCAAGGGCCACAAGACCACCCTGCAGCTTTACACCGAACGCCTGGTCGCCGATGGCCTGATCCCCGAGGGCGAGATCGAGGACATGAAGGCCGCGTTCCAGAACCACCTGGGCGAAGAGTTCGAGATCGGCAAGAACTACAAGCCGAACAAGGCCGACTGGCTGGACGGCAAGTGGTCGGGCCTGGACCGCGAGGGCGCCGAATACGTCTCGGGTGAAACGGGGATCGAGCCGTCAACCATGGCGCAGATCGGCCGCGCGCTGACCACGGTTCCCGAAGGCCACAACCTGCACAAGACCGTGGGCCGCCTGCTGGAAGCCAAGAAGCAGATGTTCGAGTCGGGCGAGGGCTTCGACTGGGCCACGGGCGAGGCGCTGGCCTTCGGATCGCTGCTGGTCGAAGGCAAGACGGTGCGTCTGGCCGGTCAGGACAGCACGCGCGGCACCTTCAGCCAGCGCCATTCGGCCTTCATCGACCAGAAGACCGAGGACCGCTACTACCCGCTGAACAACATCGCCGAAGGCCAGGCCCGCTACGAGGTCATCGACTCGATGCTGTCGGAATACGCGGTGCTGGGCTTCGAATACGGCTATTCGCTGGCCGAGCCGAACGCCCTGGTGATGTGGGAAGCCCAGTTCGGCGACTTCGCCAACGGCGCGCAGATCATGTTCGACCAGTTCATCTCGTCGGGCGAGAAGAAGTGGCTGCGCATGTCGGGCCTGGTGATGCTGCTGCCCCACGGCTTCGAGGGCCAGGGGCCCGAGCATAGCTCGGCCCGCCTGGAACGGTTCCTGCAGATGTGCGCCGAGGACAACTGGATCGTCGCCAACTGCACGACGCCAGCCAACTATTTCCACATCCTGCGCCGCCAGATGCACCGCCGGTTCCGCAAGCCGCTGGTGCTGATGACGCCGAAATCGCTGCTGCGCCACCCCAAGGCCGTCAGCCGGGCCGAGGACTTCCAGTCGGGTTCGACCTTCCACCGCGTGCTGTGGGACGACGCGCAGCGCGGCGCGTCCGACATCACGCTGGTCCCGGATCACCGCATCCGCCGCGTGGTGATCTGTTCGGGCAAGGTCTACTACGACCTGCTGAAGGCGCGGGACGAGGCCGGGATCGACGACATCTACCTGCTGCGGCTGGAACAGTTCTATCCCTTCCCCGCGCAGTCGATGGTCAAGGAACTGGCCCGCTTCAAGGATGCCGAGGTCATCTGGTGCCAGGAGGAGCCCAAGAACCAGGGCGGGTGGAGCTTTGTCGAGCCCTACCTGGAATGGTCGCTGGACCGGCTTGGCGCCAAGCACAACCGCGCCCGCTATGTCGGGCGCAACGCGGCCGCGTCGGTCGCCACGGGCCTCGGGTCGCGCCACAAGGCCGAACAGGAAGCCCTGGTGAACGAAGCGCTGTCGCTTGAAGGATAAGCCGATGCCCACCGAAGTCCGCGTGCCCGCACTGGGCGAGTCCGTCACCGAGGCGACCGTCGCCACCTGGTTCAAGAAGCCGGGTGACGCCGTCGCGATGGACGAAATGCTGTGCGAGCTGGAAACCGACAAGGTCACGGTCGAGGTGCCAAGCCCCGCGGCTGGCGTCCTGGCCCAGATCATCGCGGCGGAAGGCGAGACCGTCGGCCCCGACGCCCTGCTGGCCCAGATCGGCGAGGCCGGCAGCGATACCCCCAAAGAACAACCGCAGGCCGCAACGGAAACGGCCCAGAAGACTCCGGAAGGACAAGAGATGAGCGGCAAATCCGTGGACGTGATGGTGCCCGCGCTTGGCGAAAGCGTGACCGAGGCGACCGTGGCCACCTGGTTCAAGAAGCCCGGTGATACCGTCGCGGCAGACGAGATGCTGTGCGAACTGGAAACCGACAAGGTTTCCGTCGAGGTTCCCGCCCCCGCCGCCGGCGTCCTGGCCGAAATCCTGGCCGAGGAAGGCGCAACCGTGGACGCCAAGGCGCGCCTTGCGATCATCATCGAAGGCGCGGCGGGCAGCGCGGGCGCGGCAAGGCCCGCCAGCGGGTCGGCCGACCACAAGGGCGCCTATGGCAATGCCGCGCCGGTCGGTTCGGCCTCGGGCGGAGAGGACGGGACCACCGCGGGCGAAGTCGGCTCGCCCGGCGCCGGCCCCGAGGACATGAAGCCCCGCGCGGATGTCGAGGATGCGCCCTCGGCCAAGAAGGCGATGGCCGAAAAGGGCGTCAGCCGCGACCAGGTGACGGGCTCGGGCCGCGATGGCCGCGTGATGAAGGAAGACGTGTCCAAGGCGCAGCCCGCGGCAAGGCCCGCCCCTGCCCCGGCGGCCCCCCGCCCGGCCCAGGACGCCGCGCGCGAGGAGCGCGTGAAGATGACCCGCCTGCGCCAGACCATCGCCCGGCGCCTGAAGGACGCGCAGAACACCGCCGCGATGCTGACGACCTACAACGAGGCCGACATGAGCGGCGTCATGGGTCTGCGCAACGAATACAAGGACGCCTTCGAGAAGAAGCACAAGGTCAAGCTGGGCTTCATGTCCTTCTTCGTGAAGGCCTGCTGCCACGCCCTGAAGGAGGTCCCCGAGGTCAACGCCGAGATCGACGGCACCGACGTGGTCTACAAGAACTACGTCAACATGGGCGTCGCCGTCGGCACGCCCTCGGGCCTCGTGGTTCCGGTCGTGCGCGACGCCGACCAGAAGTCCTTCGCCGCGATCGAGAAGGAAATCGCCGAGCTTGGCGCCAAGGGCCGCGACGGCAAGCTGACCATGCAGGAAATGCAGGGCGGCACCTTCACCATCTCGAACGGCGGGGTGTATGGCTCGCTGATGTCCTCGCCGATCCTGAACCCGCCGCAGTCGGGCATCCTGGGGATGCACAAGATCCAGGACCGCCCGATGGTCGTCGGCGGGCAGATCGTCATCCGCCCGATGATGTATCTGGCGCTGTCCTATGACCACCGGATCGTGGACGGCAAGGGCGCCGTGACCTTCCTGGTCCGCGTCAAGGAAGCCCTTGAAGATCCGCGCCGCCTGCTGATGGATCTGTAGGACCGCTGGCACCGCCGTCCCTGCGGCGGTGCCGTTCGCTTGAAAGGACAGGCCATGCAACTGATCGCCCATTACAGCGTGAACGACTATCCCGCCTTCAAGGCTTCCTTCGATGCCGATGCCGAGGACCGGGGCGCCAATGGCCTGTCCCTGCTGCAACTATGGAAAGAAAACAACGGCTCGGCCTGGGCGCTGTTCAGCGTCACCAATGCCAAGGCGGCGCGGGCCTACCTGGACGGCGCCGCCGCCGTCTTCAACAGCCAGGCCGGCGTCAGCGCCTTCAGCCATCACTTCGTGGAAACCGCCTGAGCGATGATGACCCCCGAACTGACGGTGCTGGCGCTGGCGGGCCTGCTGCAGGCGTTGCAGTTCGCGGCCTTTTCGGTCGCGGCGAACCTGCAGGTCGGGCCGCGCGTCGCCATGGGGCCGCGCGACGACCCGCCCCGGCTGACCGGCACCGCCGGGCGGCTGCAACGCGCGATGAACAACCACTTCGAAGGGCTGATCCTGTTCACGCTGGCCGTGGTCGTGGTCACCCTGGGCGGGCAGTCCGGCAGCGTGACCGCGACCTGCGCCTGGATCTACCTGCTGGCGCGCATCGCCTATGTCCCGGCCTATGTCTTCGGCTGGGTGCCCTGGCGATCCGCCATCTGGGCCGTGGGTTTCGCAGCCACCACCGTCATGATATTGGCCGCGCTGATCTGACCGCGCGGCATCGACAATGCCCTCCACGGGCCGAGGGACAAGAAGGAGCAAGCCATGTCCACCTATGATCTGATCGTGATCGGCGCCGGGCCGGGCGGCTATGTCTGCGCCATCCGCGCCGCGCAGCTTGGCCTCAAGGTCGCCTGCGTCGAAGGGCGCGAGACGCTGGGCGGCACCTGCCTGAACGTGGGCTGCATCCCGTCCAAGGCGCTGCTGCACGCCAGCCACATGCTGCACGAGACGCACGAGAACTTCGAGAAGATGGGCCTGATGGGCGCCCATGTCGAGGTCGATTGGACCAAGATGCTGGGCTACAAGGCGGAAACCGTCGGCGGCAACACCAAGGGCATCGAGTTCCTGTTCAAGAAGAACAAGATCGACTGGCTGAAGGGCTGGGCGGTGATCGAGGCCGCCGGCAAGGTCAAGGTCGGCGAAACCACCCACGAGACGAAGAACATCGTGATCGCCTCCGGGTCCGTGCCTTCGACCCTGAAGGGCGTGACGGTGGACAACGACGCGGGCATCGTGGTCGACTCGACCGGCGCGCTTGCCCTGCCGAAGATCCCGAAATCCATGGTCGTGATCGGCGCGGGCGTCATCGGGCTGGAGCTTGGCTCGGTCTATGCCCGCCTTGGTGCCGAGGTGACCGTGGTCGAATACCTGGACGCCATCACCCCCGGCATGGACGGAGAGGTGCAGAAGCAGTTCCAGAAGATCCTGACCAAGCAGGGCCTGAAGTTCGTCCTGGGCGCGGCCGTGTCGGGGGTCGAGACCACCGATGGCGGGGCCAAGGTCAGCTACACGCTGCGCAAGGACAACAGCGAACAGATGCTGGAGGCCGAGGTCGTTCTGGTCGCCACCGGCCGCCGTCCCTATGTCGAGGGCCTGGGCCTCGACAAGATCGGCGTGGCGCTGACCGATCGCGGCTATGTCAAGGTGGACGGTCACTGGGCCACCTCGGTTCCCGGCATCTATGCCATCGGCGACGCGGCGCCCGGTCCCATGCTGGCCCACAAGGCCGAGGACGAGGGCATGGCCGTGGCCGAGGTGATCGCGGGCAAGCACGGCCACGTCAATTACGACGTGATCCCCGGTGTGATCTACACCATGCCCGAGGTCGCCGCCGTGGGCCTGACCGAGGACGCCGCCAAGGCGGACGGCCGCAAGATCAAGGTCGGCAAGTTCCCCTTCATGGGCAACGCGCGCGCCAAGGCCGTCATGCAGGCCGAGGGCTTCGTGAAGCTGATCGCCGACGCGGAAACCGACCGCATCCTCGGCTGCCACATCATCGGCCCGAACGCGGGCGAGATGATCCACGAGGTCTGCGTGGCGATGGAATTCGGCGCCTCGGCCGAGGATCTGGCGCTGACCTGCCACGCGCACCCGACCACTTCGGAAGCGGTGCGCGAGGCGGCGCTGGCCTGCGGGGACGGCGCGATCCATGTCTGACCTTGGTCGTCGTGGCCTGATCCTGGCCACGCTCGCCCTTGCCGCCTGTGGCGGCGGGGGCGGCCGGAAGATGCCGGCCGGCCCCGGCCGCAACGGCCTCTACCCCAACGAGACACCGCAGCTGCGCTCGCGCATCAACTACTGGGCCGACCATTACGACGTGCCCCCCGCGATCGTGCAGCGGATCATCCTGCGCGAATCGCAGCACCGCCCCGGAATGCGCAACGGTCCCTACTACGGCCTCATGCAGCTGCACCCGCAGACCGCCCGCACCATGGGCCATCGGGGATCGCCCGCCGGCCTCCTGGATGCCGACACGAACCTGCGCTATGGCGTCAGATACCTGCGCGGCGCCTGGATGGTGGCCGATGGCGACCCGGACCAAGCGGTGATGTGGTATTCGCGCGGCTACTACTACGAGGCCAAGCGCAAGGGCCTGCTGAAGCGGACGGGCCTGCGCAGCTAGGGCTTCTTCGTTGCCCAAATACCCTCGGGGGTGAATTGCGCCCCAGGCGCAAGAGGGGGCGCGAGCGCCCCCTTTCCACGTCAGCCGTGCTGCGCGGCCTTCAAGGCGGCGACGCCCGGCAGTTCCTTGCCTTCCATCCATTCCAGGAAGGCGCCCCCGGCGGTCGAGATGAAGGTGAAATCCCCCGCCACGCCCGCCTTGTTCAGCGCCGCGACCGTATCCCCGCCGCCCGCGACCGAGATCAGCTTGCCGTCGCGGGTCAACTCCGCCGCCGCCTGCGCGGCCGCGTTGGTCGCGCGGTCGAAGGGCTCGATCTCGAAGGCGCCCAGGGGCCCGTTCCAGATCAGCGTCTTGCAACGGCCCATCGCCTCGCGCAGCGCCTCCACGGTGGCGGGACCCGCGTCCAGGATCATCGCGTCCGCCGGGCACTGGTCGACCGGCAAGACCTGGGACTCGGCGCCCGCCTTGAATTCGCGCGCCACGACGATGTCCAGCGGCAGATGGATCACGCAACCGCCCTGGTCGGCCTTTTCCAGGATCTGGCGCGCGGTGGCGGCCATGTCGCGTTCGGCCAGCGACTTGCCCACCTCGACGCCCTTGGCCACTAGGAAGGTGTTCGCCATGCCGCCGCCGATCACCAGGTGATCGACCTTGTCCACCAGGTTCATCAGCAGGTCCAGCTTGGTCGAGACCTTGGCCCCGCCCACGACCGCCATCACCGGCCGCTGCGGCGTGCCAAGGGCCGCGTCAAGCGCCTTCAGCTCGGCCTCCATCAGCCGACCCGCGCCTGACGGCAGCAGCCGCGCCAACCCTTCGGTGGAACCATGCGCCCGATGCGCGGCGGAAAAGGCGTCGTTGATAAAGACCTTGCCAAGCGCCGCCATCGAAGCCGCGAAGGTCGGGTCGTTCTTTTCCTCGCCCTCGTGGAAGCGGGTGTTTTCCAGCAGTGCCACGTCGCCCGGCTTCAGGTCGGCCACCACACGCTTGGCCGGGCCGCCGATGCAGTCGTCGGCAAAGACGACCGGCTGGCCCAGCGCGGCCTCCAGGGCGGGCACGATCTGCTTCAGGCTCATGGCGTCGACGCGCTTGCCCTTGGGCCGGTCGAAATGCGCCAGCAGGACCGGGATGCCGCCGTTGGCCTGGATGTCCTTGATGGTGGGCACGATCTTCTCGATCCGCGTGGCATCGGTCACGCGGCCGTCTTCCACCGGCACGTTCACGTCCACGCGGGTCAGGACGACCTTGCCGTCCATGTCCAGATCATCGATCGTCTTGAAATCGGCCATCGTCCGTCCTTTCGGGCTTTTGGGGCGTCGCTGGCTTGTCCCGCATGGCGCAGGCGGCGTCAACTCTCGCGTAAGGGTGATCCGCCCGTGAAGGGGTTTGCGCGTTGCCCTTGGGGCGGCAAAGCCCTAGACCAAGGACCGAACGTGGCAAAGGAGGGCCGCATGGCCGAGATCAAGGATCCCGAAAACACCATCATCATCGAATTGAAGGATGGTCCCGTCGTCATCGAACTGCTGACCGATGTCGCCCCCAAACATGCCGCGCGCATGAAGGAACTGGCCCGCGCCGGGAAATACGACAATGTGGCCTTCCACCGCGTGATCGAAGGCTTCATGGCCCAGACCGGCGACGTGCAGCACGCCAACATGGAAAACAACTACAATCCCGGCCGTTCCGGCACCGGCGGGTCGGACCTGCCCGACCTTCCGGCGGAATTCTCGAAGCTGCCGCATGATCGCGGCACCCTGGGCGCGGCGCGGTCGCAGAACCCGAACAGCGCCAACAGCCAGTTCTTCATCAACTTCAAGGACAACCATTTCCTGAACGGCCAGTACACCGTCTATGGCCGCGTGATCTCGGGGATGGAGCATGTGGACAAGATCGCCCGCGGCGAGCCGCCCGCGAACCCGGACCGCATGATCTCGGTCAAGGTGGCCGCCGATGCGTAAGCTGCTGATCCCCGCCTTCGTCCTGGCGGCCACCGCCGCCCATGCCCAGGCACCCGCGCACGAGGACGGCCTCGGCCCGAACATGGTGATCGAGATCGCGGGCGCCGACGGCGCCGCCAAGGGCACCATCACGCTGGACCTGCTGGCCGACAAGGCGCCGAACCATGTCGCGCGGCTGGTGGAACTGGCAAAATCCGGCGCCTATGACGGCGTGGTCTTCCACCGCGTGATCGACGGCTTCATGGCCCAGACCGGCGACGTGGAGCACGGCAAGCAGGGCGGCGCCAGCGTCGCCATGGCCGGCACCGGCGGATCGGACCTGCCGGACCTGGAAGCCGAGTTCAACGACGTCTCGTTCCAGGCGGGCACCGTCGGCATGGCCCGCGCGCAGGACCCCAACAGCGCCAACAGCCAGTTCTTCATCGACCTGGCTCCCGCCACCTTCCTTGACGGGCAGTACACGGTCGTCGGCCAGCTGGTGGATGGCTGGGACGTGCTGACCCAGATCAAGAAGGGCGACGCGAACGCAAATGGCGCGGTCGAGGCCCCGGACTACATGGCAAAGGTCACCATCGTCGAGTGACAATGGAAAAGGGGGCCCCGGCCCCCTTTTCGCGCTTGCAGCATCGGGCGCCGCGCGCCTATCTTTCGCGCGACATGGACCCGCGAAACCTTCCCGACGTGACCGAAATCACCCCCTCGGCCGGGGTCGAGCGTGCCTGTCACGGCTGGCGCGCGAAATGCCTGCAGCGGCTGGTCAGGATGCGCCTGCCGGTGCCGCGCAGCTTTGCCATCCCCTCGGAATCGGTTCAGTCCATCGCGACCGGCAAGCGGGTTGACCTGGCACCGCTGTCGGGCCTGTTCACCGAAGGCGATGGGCTGGTCAGCGTCCGTCCTTCGGCGCTGATGCCGGAATGGGGCGGTCCGGGCACCGTCCTGAACGTTGGCATCAACGACAAGACGCATGATCGGCTGGCGCTGCGGATCGGCAAGGCGAACGCCGACACGCTGTATCGCAGCTTCGTCCAGGGCTATGCGATCCACATCGCGCGGCTCGATCCCGACATGTTCGCCCAGGAAGGCGAGGATGCCCTGGCCGAGGCGCTGCGCTGCTATCGCGACGAAACGGACGAGGATTTTCCCCAGGACCCCGCTACCCAACTGGCCGAGGTGCTGCGGTCCATGGCGCGGGCCTGGGAAGGTCCGACCGCCTGCCTGCTTCGCCAGGCCAAGGGTGCCCCGCCCGATGCGCCGCTGGGCCTGGTGGTCCAGCAGATGGCGCTTGGCTTCGGTCCGGGGCTTTGCGGATCGGGCACGATCCAGTTCGTCGATCCCGTGACCGGCGCCCCGCGCGTCACCGGCCGCTTCAAGAGCCAGCATCACGGCGGCACCGACGGCACGAACGCCGAAACGCAGTTCCTGACCCGCGACGAGCGCGGCCCCTCGCTGGAGGACACCGCGCCCGCCGTCTTTGCCGACCTGATCCGCTTCGGCGTCGCCGCCCGCGAACGCCTGCGCGAGGAGATGCAGATCGAGTTCGTGGTTGTGGACGGCCGCATCTCGATCATCGACGCCACGCGGGTGCAGCGTACGTCGCGTGCCAGCGTCCGCATTGCCGTGGCGCTGGCCCGCGACGGCATCATCCCCGAATCCGAGGCGGTGATGCGCGTCGAACCCCGCGCGCTGGCGGATCTTCTGCACCAGCAGGTGGACCCGCGCGCCCCGCGCGAGGTGATCGCGCGCGGAATCAATGCCAGCCCCGGCGCAGCCACCGGCCGGATCGTCTTCACCTCGGCCGCGGCGCAGGCCTCGGCCGCACGCGACGAGGCCTGCATCCTCGTCCGCCGCGAAACGGTCCCCGAGGATGTGCGCGGGATGCACGCATCCGTGGGCGTGCTGACCGAACGGGGCGGCACCACCAGCCATGCGGCGGTGATCGCGCGCGGCATGGGCCTGCCCTGCATCGTGGGCGCGTCCGGCATCAGCATCGACGCGCGGCAGCGGGTGCTGCGCGCGGGCGACGTCACGCTGCGCGAGGGTGACGAGATCACCATCGACGGATCGACCGGAGAAGTCCTGGCGGGCCGCGTGCCGCTGCTGGAACCGGCGCTCGACGACAACTTCTCGCAATTGCTGGACTGGGCCGACGCGGCGGGCGGCATCGGCGTGCGGGCCAATGCCGACACGCCCGAGGACGCGATGACCGCGCGGCGCTTCAACGCCCAGGGCATCGGCCTGTGCCGGACCGAGCACATGTTCTTCGACGCCGAACGCCTGCCCGCCATGCGCGAGATGATCTTTGCCGACAAGGCCGAGGATCGCCGCCTTGCGCTGGACCGCATCCTGCCCATGCAGCGCCAGGACTTCACCGCCCTGTTCGAGATCATGGCCGGCCTGCCCGTCACCATCCGCCTATTCGACCCGCCCCTGCACGAATTCCTGCCCCACGACCGCGAGGGCCTGCGCGAACTTGCCGATTCCATGGACCTGCCGCTGTCCGACGTGACCCGCCGGGTCGATGCGCTGTCGGAATTCAACCCGATGCTGGGGATGCGCGGGGTCCGCCTGGGGATCACCGTCCCCGAGATCTATGACATGCAGGCCCGCGCCATCTTCGAGGCGACGGTCGAGGCCAGCCGCAAGGGCGACCCGGTCGTGCCCGAGATCATGATCCCCCTGGTCAGCGCCATGCGCGAGGTCGAGCTGGTCAAGAACCGCATCGACGCCGTGGCCGCCGCCGTCCGGAACGAGCGGCACGCCGACTTCGCCTATCGCCTGGGGGTGATGGTGGAAACGCCGCGCGCCTGCCTGCGGGCGGGCGACATCGCCGCGCATTCGGCCTTCCTGTCCTTCGGCACGAACGACCTGACGCAGATGACCTATGGCCTGTCGCGCGACGATGCGGGCCGCTTCATGGGCACCTATGTCGGCCAGCATGTCTATGACGAGGACCCGTTCCACTGTCTCGACCAGGATGGCGTGGGAGAGTTGCTGATGATGGGCGTGCAGCGCGCGCGCCAGCAGCATCCGCAGATCACCATCTCGGTCTGCGGGGAACACGGGGGCAATCCCGAATCCATCGGCTTCTGCCACGACGCGGGCCTGGACTATGTCTCGTGCTCGCCGTTCCGGGTGCCGGTCGCCCGCCTGGCGGCGGCCCAGTCGGCGCTGCGGGCCCGTTTACGGCACGATCGCGGCTGACGGATTCCGGATGATTCGCCGCCCGATCACGCGAAAAGTCGCGTCGTGACAGGCTCTTGCTGCACCCGCATTGGTTGTCATCTTGCCGAAACCTGCCGGTTAGCGCCAAGCCGGTCGGCGGGTTGCCGCCGGAAATGGCCTATTTAGCGCCTTTCGGGGCGATCACGACCAAGTTTCGTGGAAGCGGACATTCTTAAAACCGTAATCATTCCGCTGATCGCGGCAGCGTCCATCTGCTCTGGACCGCCGCAGAGTTAACGGCCTGTCCATCTGGCACGGTTATAGGAAACGATATGGAAACGCTGCTTCAGCGGTTGGCGCCGTTTTGCCTGTGCGCCGCCGCCCTTACCTTCACGGCGACAGGCGCCATCGCGGGCAACGGATCGCTGTTCTCGTCCGATGCCGGGCTGTTCGGTGCCGCGAAGTCTGTCCAGGACGCGCCGCGTCCGACGCCGCTTCTATACACGGGCGCTGATCCTGTGAAGGTCGAAAACCCTGTCGCCGAAGAAAATCCGCCTGCCGAACTGTTCCTGGCGGGCACCGGATCGGCGGCGCGCGGGCGGTTCAACGAACGCGACCTCAACTGCATGGCGGAAGCCATCTATCACGAGGCGCGGGGCGAAAGCGCGCGGGGCCAGGCCGCCGTGGCCGAGGTGATCCTGAACCGCGTGGACAGCAAGCAGTTCGCATCCTCGGTCTGCGGCGTGGTGAACCAGCCCAGCCAGTTCAGCTATACCATTGGCGGTCGCAAGGCGATCGGCAACAAGGCCGCCTATCTGCGCGCCCGCGACATCGCGCGCCAGGCCCTTGGCGGGGCGCCGCGCGTCCTGACGGGCGGGGCCACTTATTTCCACACCCCCGCGGTCAGGCCGTCCTGGGCACGCCGCTTCCAGCGGACCGTGCAGATCGGGCAGCACATCTTCTACCGGCCCGGCGGGCAGCGCGTCGCGTCGAACTAAGCCCGGGCTTGCCTGCGCGCCGGATTTCCTGTGAATGACAGGAATGAACCAGCCTGACCGCATCCACCTGCGCGACCATGTCGTCGAAGCCGAAATCGGCGCCTTCCAATCCGAACGCGGCCGCACCCAGCGCCTGCGCTTTTCCCTGGCCGTCGATCTGCGTGACCCGGTGGACGCGGGCGACGACCATGTGGACCGCATCCTGTCCTATGACGTGCTGGTCCAGGCCGTCGAGACGGCGCTTGCCGATCAGCGCTACAACCTTGTCGAGACGCTGGCCGAACGCATCGCCGCCGAGGTCCTGGCCGACCCCCGGGCCGCCCGCATCACCGTGACGGTCGAGAAGCTGGATCGCGGGCCGGGCGCGCTTGGCATCACCATCAGCCGCGAGGCGGGCCGGATGGCGGTCACGCGTCAGCGCCTGCCCATGCGGATCGTCGTGGGCCAGCCTGCCAGCCTGCCGGCGGGCGCCGTGGTGGTCCTGCCCGACGCCCCGGTCCTGCCCCTGCCCCGGGGCGGCGACGCGCGGCGCATCGCCCTTTTGTCCCTCGACCAGGCCGCCTGGATTCTGGCCGACCGCCTGCGCGTCGAGGTGGCCGAAACGCGGACCGAGTTGGACGCCGCCATCCGCGACGGGCGCGCGGTGGTCTGGGCCCCGGCACGGCTGGCCATCGAGGCATCGGCGATCCCCGCCGAAGCGCCTGCCCTCGCCCTCTGGCTGGCGTCCCGGACCTTGGCGGATCGCGTCGATTTCACGGGGGCATCGCCCCTGCCCGCCTCAGTCGACGTGCCGGTGGGGCGGATACCGGGTGCCGACGCATGAGCGTTTATTATCGTCCCCTGCCCATTCCCCATGGCCGCCACCCGCTTGCGGGCGGCTGGACGCGCTTCAGCCAGGTCGAGGTGCTGGAACGCGGCTGCCCTCCCCGGATCAGCGACATCGTTCCGGACGAGGTGCTGGCGGCGCTGACCGCCCCGCGCGCCGATCTTCTGGGCCTGACGATGGATACGCCGCGCGTGATGGGCATCGTCAACGCGACCCCCGACAGCTTCTCGGACGGGGGGCGCTATGATCCGGTGCTGCACGGCCGCCAACTGATCCGCGACGGGGCCGACATTCTTGACATTGGGGGCGAATCGACGCGGCCCGGCGCGGCCGAGGTGTCGGGGCCGGACGAGATCGACCGGATCGTCCCGCCGATCCGCGCCTTGTCGCCCGAGGTTCCGGTTTCGGCCGATACCCGGAAGGCCGGGGTGGCGCAGGCCGCGCTCGGGGCGGGGGCGGCGATGATCAACGACGTGTCGGGCTTCGACTTCGATCCCGCGATGGCGCCCCTAGTCGCCAGGGCGCAGGTGCCGGTCTGCCTGATGCACGCCCAGGGCCTGCCCGAGACGATGCAGGACGATCCGCGCTATGACGACGTTCTGCTGGACGTCTATGACGCGCTGGAAGCCCGGATCCGCCGGGCCGAGTCCGCAGGCATCCCGCGCGGCCGCATCGTCGTCGATCCCGGCGTAGGCTTTGGCAAGACCCAGGCGCATAATCTTGCCATCCTTCGGCGGATTTCGCTTTATCATGGGCTTGGCTGCGCGATCCTGCTGGGCGTTTCGCGCAAGCGGTTCATCGGTGCTATCGGCGGGGCGGACGTTCCGGCCGAACGGTCGCCCGGAACGCTTGCACTGACCTTGGCGGCGGTCGCGCAGGGTGTTCAGGTTCACCGCGTCCATGACGTTCGCGGTCTGGTTCAGGGTTTGCGGCTGTGGCAGGCCGTCAGTGACATTGAAAAGGCAGAATGATGAGCAGAGGCTTGTTCGGGACAGACGGCGTGCGCGGGCGCGCCAATACCCACCCCATGACGGCCGAGATGGCGCTGCGCCTTGGCGCGGCGGCAGGCCGGTATTTCCGGCGCGAGGGCCAGAACAGCGCGCATCGCGTGGTGATCGGCAAGGATACCCGCCAGTCGGGCTACATGCTGGAGAACGCCCTGACCGCCGGCCTGACCAGCACCGGAATGAACGTGCTGTTGCTGGGTCCCGTGCCGACCCCCGCCGTGGGCTTCCTGACCCGGTCGATGCGGGCGGACGTGGGCATCATGATCTCGGCCAGCCACAACCCGGCCGAGGATAACGGCATCAAGTTCTTCGGCCCCGACGGCTTCAAGCTGTCCGACGAGGCCGAGGCCGCCATCGAGAGCATCGTCGCCGGCGAGATCGTCCCGGCGCAGCCCGCCAATATCGGCCGTGCCAAGCGCATCGACGATGGACGCGGGCGCTATGTCGAATATGCCAAGACGACCTTTCCGGCAGGCCAGCGCCTGGACGGGCTGCGCGTGGTGGTCGATTGCGCCAACGGCGCCGCCTATCGCGCGGCGCCGGATGTCCTGTGGGAACTGGGCGCCGACGTGATCGCGATGGGCGTCGATCCCGACGGGGCCAACATCAACGCGGGCGTGGGCTCCACCCATCCCGAGGCCTGCGCGCGGGCGGTTCTGGAACACGGCGCGCATCTGGGCATCAGCCTGGACGGGGATGCCGACCGTGTCATCATCATCGACGAAAAGGGCCGCGTGGCCGATGGCGACCAGATCATGGCGCTGATGGCCGCCCGCTGGGCCGGCCAGGGGCGGCTGCGGGGCAATGCCCTTGTGGCCACGGTGATGTCGAACCTGGGGCTGGAGCATTTCCTGGACGGCCGCGGGTTGCGGCTGGAGCGGACAAAGGTGGGCGACCGCTACGTGGTCGAGCGCATGCGCGAGGGCGGCTTCAACCTGGGCGGCGAGCAGTCGGGCCATATCGTGATGACCGACTATGCCACGACCGGCGACGGGCTGATCGCGGCGATGCAGTTCCTGGCCGCCATGGCCGATACGGGCAAGACCGCCAGCGCCCTGGCCGCGCAGTTCGACCCGGTTCCCCAGATGCTGAAGAACGTGCGCTATGCCGCCGGCGCCGATCCCTTGGCGGCGGCCGCTGTCCGCGCCGTCATCGCCGATGCCGAGGCGCGTCTGGCCGGCACCGGCCGCGTGCTGATCCGCAAGTCCGGGACCGAGCCCCTGATCCGCGTCATGGCCGAGGCCGAGAACGAGACCGTGCTGCGCGAGGTCGTGGACGGCATCGTCGCGGCGGTGGAAAAGGCCGCGTAAGGCTGCATTTGCGTCCCGCGGTGGCCGGGGGCTAGCCCCCGGACCCCCAGGATACTTGAACCAAGGCAAAGGGATCAGGGCGTTTCCGCCACCGGGTCGAAGTCATAGATCCAGTCGAAGCGCGACAGGACCGCGCCCGGCGCGATGCGGCCACCAAGGCGCAGCGCGGCATGGGCGGCAAGGCGCCTTGCCCCTGTCAGGTGATAGTTGCGCGCGTTGGCGTTTGCCGCGGCGACGATCTTGGCCGCGCGCGGCTTGCGCAGGTTTTCGTAGCGGGCGAGCGCGGCCTGCTGATCTGGCGCGGCATCCAGACAGGCGGCCAGGGTCCAGGCATCCTCGATCGCCATGCAGGCGCCCTGGGCCATGAAGGGCAGGGTCGGATGGGCGGCATCGCCGAGGATCGCCCTGCGGCCATCCTGCCAGCGCGAGGCGACCTCGTGCCGGAACAGGCCCCAGACATGCACGGCCTTCACCTGCGCCAGCCATCCGGGAACGGGACCGCCAAAGCCGGCGAAGGCCGCGTGCAGGTTGGCGGGGTCGTCCGGACGCGACCAGCCTTCGTCCTGCCATTCGCGGGTTTCCAGGACGGCCACGATGTTGCGCAGGCCGCCCGCCAGCGGATAGCTGACCAGATGCCGGCCCGGTCCCATGAAGACCTGCGCCTCGGGCACGGCGTTTTCATCGTCAATGACCGCGCGCCAGGCGGTCTGGCCGGTGAAGAAGGGAACCTCGCGCCCGTTGAGACTGGCCCGGACGTGACTGTGCAAGCCATCGGCGCCGATCAGCAGCGGCGCGTCGGGCAAGGCGGCGATGTCCCGGCCCAGTTCGATGCGGACACCGGCCGAAGCCGCCGCCTGTTCCAGCACCTCGATCAGCCGGGCGCGATGGATCAACCGGAAGCGCGCGCCGGGCCGATGCCCGTCCATGTCCAGGCGCACCACATCGGAACCGGAAGCATCGCGCAGCCGCACCGCGCGGCTGGGCAGGGACACCGCATCAATGGCCGGGCCAAGCCCCAGCGCGTCCAGAACCCGCATCGCATTGGGGGAAAGTTGAAGCCCGGCCCCGACCTCGGCGATGGCAGGCGCGCGTTCGAGAACCGCAACCTCGGCCCCCCGGCGGCGAAGGGCGATGGCCGCCGTCAATCCCGCGACGCCGCCGCCGACGATGGTGACGGGCCGCGACCGCAACATGCCGGTCATCGCTCAGTCGTCGCGGTGGACCCGTTCGCGGCGTTCGTGGCGCTCCTGCGCCTCCAGTGTCATGGTGGCGATGGGGCGCGCGTCCAGCCGCTTGAGGCTGATCGGCTCGCCCGTCATCTCGCAGTAGCCGTATTCGCCGGTCTCGATCCGGCGCAGGGCCGCGTCGATCTTGCTGACCAGCTTGCGCTGACGGTCGCGGGTGCGCAGTTCAAGCGCGCGGTCGGTTTCCTCGCTGGCGCGGTCGGCCAGGTCGGGCACGGCGCGGGCGCTGTCCTGCAGCCCTTCCAGCGTTTCGGCGGATTGTTCCAGCAATTCCTGCTTCCAGGCTTCCAGCTTGCGCCGGAAGTATTCAAGCTGCCGGTCGTTCATGAAGGGCTCATCCTCGGCGGGACGATAGTCCTGGGGCAGGAAGGTCTGGGCTTTCATAAATCCTCTCCGGCGGAGCCGGGCTGGAACGCGTACCGGCACCTTGCGCGCCCCCTTAAAGTATGACGTGCTTCTTGTCAAAAGGCGAAACGCTGACGGATCGATGACAAGGAACACTGCGCGTTGTTTGCCCGCAAGCAGTTCACCTGAAAGGAGAGTTTGATGCAGTTCACCGGCACCGACCGATATGTCGCGCCGCCCGACCTGGCGGTCGCGGTCAATGCCGCCGTAACGCTGGAACGCCCGCTGCTGGTCAAGGGTGAACCGGGCACCGGCAAGACCGAACTGGCGCGGCAGGTTGCCGCCAGCCTTGGCCTTCCCATCATCGAATGGCACGTGAAATCAACCACCAAGGCGCAGCAAGGGTTGTACGAATACGATGCGGTGTCGCGCCTGCGCGACAGCCAGCTGGGCGACGCGCGGGTCCATGATGTCGCCAACTATATCCGCAAGGGCAAGCTGTGGCAGACCTTCGAGGCCCCGCGAAAGACCGTCCTGCTGATCGACGAGATCGACAAGGCGGATATCGAGTTTCCCAACGACCTGTTGCAGGAACTCGACAGGATGGAGTTTCACGTTTACGAGACGGCCGAGACGATCCGCGCCGCGCATCGGCCGGTGGTCATCATCACCTCGAACAACGAAAAGGAACTGCCCGACGCGTTCCTGCGGCGGTGCTTCTTCCACTACATCCGCTTTCCCGATCCGGACACCCTGCGCGCCATCGTCGATGTGCACTATCCCGGGCTGAAGCGCGGGCTGCTGGAGGGGGCGCTGACGCAGTTCTTCGAGTTGCGCGACACGCCGGGGCTGAAGAAGAAGCCTTCCACCAGCGAGTTGCTGGACTGGCTGAAGCTGATCCTGGCCGAGGATCTGGCGCCCGAGGATCTGCGGCGCGATCCCCATACCATGCTGCCCCGCCTTCACGGCGCGCTGCTGAAGAACGAACAGGATGTCGCCCTGTTCGAGAAGCTGGCCTTCCTGGCGCGGCGGCAGCGATGATCGTCCGCCCCCTGCTTGCCGCGGACAGGAAGCAGTGGCAGTCGCTTTACGACGGCTATCACCGCTTCTACGACCGTCCCGATCTGCCGCAGGACTTCTTCGACCGGGCCTTCGACCGGCTGCTGGCCGACGATCCGCAGGACTTCCACGCGCTGGTGGCCGAGGGCGACGGCCGGCTGCTGGGCCTGGCTCACTACGTCTTCCACCCGCATCTGTGGTTCCCCGAGGGGGTCTGCTACCTGCAGGACCTGTTCACGGCGGCCGAGGCGCGGGGCAAGGGGGTCGGTCGCGCGCTGATCGAGGGGGTCTATGCGGCGGCCGACAAGGCCGGGCGGCCGCGCGTCTACTGGCTGACGCAGGAATTCAACCATGGGGGCCGGATGCTGTATGACCGAGTGGGCGTTTGCTCTCCCTTCATCCGCTATAACCGGCCCTTGTAGGACAGCCCTGCCCCCAGCCCCGCCAAAAGAGATTTCTTTGCCGTTGCGGGACTTAGCCTTGCCGTCCTAGGCTTTGCGCGACAAAGGCCAAGGGGGGACCAGATGACGCAAGGCTTTGACACGACCGCGATCCATGCCGGGACCGCGCCCGATCCGGCAACGGGGGCGCGGCAGGTGCCGATCTACCAGACGACATCCTATGTCTTTCGCGACACCGACCACGCCGCGCGCCTGTTCGGCCTGCAAGAGGTGGGCTACATCTATTCCCGCCTGACCAATCCCACGGTCGGCGCGCTGCAGAACCGGGTTGCGGCGCTGGAAGGCGGCGCGGGCGCGGTCTGCTGTTCCTCGGGCCATGCGGCGCAGATCATGGCGCTGTTCCCGCTGATGGCGCCGGGGCGCAACATCGTGGCCTCGACCCGGCTTTACGGCGGAACCGTCACGCAGTTCAGCCAGACCATCCGGCGATTTGGCTGGTCGGCCCGGTTCGTCGATTTCGACGACCTGGATGCCCTGGCCGCTGCCATCGACGGCGACACCCGCGCGGTGTTCTGCGAATCGATCAGTAATCCCGGCGGCTATGTCACCGACATCCCGGCGGTGGCCGGGATCGCGAAGGCGGCGGGCATTCCGCTGATCGTGGACAACACGCTGGCGACCCCCTACCTGTGCCGCCCGATCGAGATGGGGGCGACGCTGGTCGTCCACAGCCTGACCAAGTACATGACCGGCAACGGCACCGTGACCGGGGGTGCGGTCGTGGACAGCGGCACCTTCGACTGGTCGGCATCGGACAAGTTCCCCAGCCTGTCGGAACCGGAACCCGCCTATCACGGCCTGCGGTTCCACGAGACCTTCGGCAACCTGGCCTTCACCTTCCATTCCATCGCCATCGGCCTGCGCGACCTGGGCATGACCATGAACCCGCAGGGCGCGCATTACACGCTGATGGGGATCGAGACGCTGGGCCTGCGCATGGCCCGCCATGTCGAGAACGCCCAGAAGGTCGCGGAATGGCTGGAGAACGACCCGCGCGTGACCGCCGTGACCTATGCCGGGCTGGCCTCGTCGCCCTGGAACGCGACGGCGAAGCGGCTTTACCCGAAGGGCGCGGGGGCGCTGTTCACCTTTTCGGTGAAGGGCGGCTATGACGCGGCGGTCAAGCTGGTCGGCGCGCTGAAGCTGTTCAGCCATGTGGCGAACCTGGGCGATGCGCGGTCGCTGGTGATCCATTCGGCATCGACCACCCACCGGCAGTTGACCGAGGACCAGCAGCGCGCCGCGGGCGCCGCCCCCGACCTGCTGCGCCTTTCCATCGGGATCGAGGACCCGGCCGACCTGATCTCCGACCTGGACCAGGCGCTGGCAACGGCCGTCGGGTGACAAAGGGGGCCGGAAGGCCCCCTTCCGCAAGGATCAGTTCGCGGGAGGCTGGCCTTCGGCCGGCGCTTCGCCCATCGGCACGACCGGCTCTCCGGCTTCGGGCGCGCCGGTGTCGGTGCCCATCGGCGGCGGCATGTCGCCGGGCACCGCGCCCGCCGCGTCGCCACCGGGAACGGGGGGATGGCCGGGCGGCAGGTCGCCGCGATCCCTCATGCCCTCGGGCGACGGGGCGCCGGTATCGCCGCCGCGCGCCGGCGGATGACCGTCGTGCATTCCTCTGTGGCCGTCGCCATGCCGTCCGCCCATGGGGCCGCAGTCCTGACCGGTCAGGGCGAACTGCATCTCGACCTGCGCGGACAGCCCCAGTTCGCCCGGCGCGACCGGCACCTTGGCCGCATCCGCCGCGGCGCGGGCCTCCATCATCATCGGGCGCGGGCCTTCCGGCGTGGGCGTGTCGCGCAGCACCAGGACGGGACCCAGCGTCAGGCCCGCGGCCTCGGCCAAGACCTCGGCCTTGTGGCGCGCATCCTCGACCGCCGCGCGCCGGGCCTGATCCTCGGTGTCCGCGTTGTCGTCGCGCGTGAAGGTGATGCCGTTGATCTCGTTCGCGCCCGCCGCGACGATGGCATCCAGCACCTCGCCCAGCCGGGGGATGTCCTTGACCCGCACCGCGACCATGTTGCTGGCCTGATAGCCGGTGATCGCGGGCGCCCGGCCTTCGCCATAATCCATGACCGGGTTCAGGTTCAGGCCCGAGGTCTGCACGTCGGCCTGATCGATGCCCGCGCCCGTCAGCGCCTCGATCACGGCGGTCTGCCGGGTCGAGTTCTGCTCCATCGCCTCGGCCGCGCTGGCGGCCTGCGTGGTCACGCCCAGCTGGATCGTCGCCAGGTCGGGCGCGACACGGGCCTCGCCCTCGCCCGTGACCGTCAGGCGCGACATGCCGGGGTGGCACATCCCGCCCTTGCCGGGCGCGGCCATCGCCGGGGCGCCAAGCGCCAGCGCCGTCGATGCCACCAGGGCAGCCCGTGCAAGCCTGCGCGAAACCTTTGCCATGTCTTTCTGTCCTCTCTTTGCGGGAAATCCGTTGTGGCAAGAACATCAGCGCAGCGGGCGAAGTTCAAAGCAATTGCGTTCACAGATCCGCCAGATTCGCTTTCCTCAAGGGGTGAACTGCGGTAGATCTGGCACAATCCAATGAAATCGCGGCCCCCCAACACGCGATCGTAATCGAGCAGTGATCCAACCATGAACAGACATATCGCGCCGCCCGACTTTGCCATGAGCTTCACGCAAGAGGCGGTCCTGCTTGAACGTCGCGACGGGCATGGCTGGCGCCCCCTGGGAGAGGCCCAGTTCGCGGGCCGGGAAATGACAGCCAGGCTTGCCTCGCTGCGCGACCAGGCGGGGGTCGTGCCGGCGGACCTGGACACGGTGCTGGTCATTCCCGACGATCAGATCCTTTACACGACGCTGACGGTCCCGGTCGGGTCGGACACCCCCAAGGCCATCGCCCGCGCGCTGGAGGCGATGACCCCCTATTCCGCGGACGAGCTGGCCTTCGACTGGTGCCCGTCCGACACCGGCGACATCGAGACGCTGCGCATTGCCGCCGTCGCCCGCCGCACCCTGGAAGAGGCCGAGGATTTCGCCCGCACGCAGGGCTTCCGCCCCTCGGGCTTCGTGGCCCGTCCCGACGATGCCCGCTTTGACGGTCAGCCCGACTTCGGCCCCAGCCGCCTGGCCACCGACCGGCTTCCCCGGATGCCCTTCAGCGAACCGGATCTGGCTCAGGCCCGCGTGACAGACCCGGTTGTGTCCGAGGCGGCGTCCGGGGCGTCGGTGTCGCCCGTGGCCGTGGCCCCGGTCATCTCGCGCATTCCGCCGCATGTGGCGCAGCCGGTTCCGGGCCCGGTGCCGGTTGCCGGGGCGACTGCCCCTGACCCCGATCCGGCTTCAGCCGTGGCCGCGTCCGCGCCGGTCGCCGCAGCGCCGGTCGCAGACGTGATCCGCCACGGCGATCCAAAGGTCCCGGCCGCCCCCCGCGCCCTTCCGCCCCGCGCCCAGGCCGTTCACGATCGCGCCCGTCAGGCGCGCGCGACACGCATCGCGGCGGTGGAGGACGACGGGGCGCCTGCCGCCAGCCTGCTGAACCGCTTGCGGCAGCTGGACCCCGGCCGCCTGCCGGTGATGATGGGCCTGCTGGTCCTGGGCCTTGTCATCATTCTGGCCTTCTTCGGCGGCAAGCCGTCCGAACAGGCCGTGGCGCCGGCGGATGTCGCGACAAGCGCGCCCGCCCCGCAGCCGATCGAGCCCGCACCGACGCCGCCCACCCCGGAAGTTGCCGCAACCCCGGAGCCTGCCGCGCCGGTCCAGACGGCCGAAACTCAGCCCCTGGACAACGCCGCCGAGGCACCTGCCCCCGCCGCCACCCAGGCGCCGCAGGCCGAGGCAGAGGTCGCGGCTGCTGCCCCGACGCCGACGACCGCCCCCGTCCCGCAGGCAGAGACCGTCGACGCGACGCCCCCCAGCCCGGCGCCCGAACAGGTCCGGCAAGGCACCGCAACGGCACCCGCCGTCGATGCGGCACGCCCCCTGCCCGCCCCCGCGCAGACGCCGACTGCAGCCGCGCAGCCGCAGGCCTCGCCTGCAGCGCAGGGCGATGACGCGCTGAGCCAGGCCTTGACCCAGGCGATGACGGGCCAAGGCACCGCGACCCAGGCGCCGATCAGCGCCGCGACCCTTGCCAGCGAACTGGCCGATGCGCCGCGTCCCGCCGCGACAACCCCGGCGCCCGCAACCGCGGCAACCCCGCGCGCGGCGGCAACACCACCGCGC
>NZ_JAFNAW010000010.1 GCF_017356265.1 Paracoccus fontiphilus
CTCACCGCGTCGGGGAAGGGTCACATGGGTCAAATCTCAATGGAAATTATGTGCCTGCCTGGGTCACTTCTAGGTGGAAATCAACACCCCGAGGTCGTCGTTGACCAGCACCTGCCGCGTGATGCCGATCTTCTTGGCCCAGGTCTCGATCCTGTAGGCCTCGCGCGCCTCGGCCATGGTCCCGGCCTTGATCTCGCCCGCCTCGTTCAGCTTCTCCAGCAGCGGGGCTTCCCCGAGCATGATCTTGTTCACCGAGCGGAAGTCCCGTGCCGAGGTCTGGCGACCGAGGCGGCGGATGCCGGAAGGGGCGGCCTAGTAGGCATCCCGCAACACGCGGCCCACGGTGTTGCCGAGGATGATCGGGAAGTCAGACGTGGTGTGCAGGGCACGGGTCACCAGGCTGGCGGGCGACAGCGCCATCGTGGACTCGCCGCGCAGGGTCAGCAGGTCCTTGGCCATGTCCACCGGCGTGGCATAGGCATAACGGCGGGCGGGTTCGCTCAGGTTGTGGCGTGGGTTGATGCGCGCATAGAGGGCCTCGCCCATCTGACGGGCGCGCAGGGCCGGGTCGTCGTGGCTCTCTCTCATCTCGACGCGCACCTGTTCGGTGCGGATCGTGGGCGCGCTGCGGGTCGCCAGCGCCTCGAAGGCGGCGCAACGGGCGGTGTCGGCATCGGCGGCAGCGTCGATCTGGACGTCGATCCAGGACTGGTCCAGCCCGGCGATGCGGGCGATGCGGGCGATGCGGGCGATGCGGGCGATGCGGGCGGATCTCGGTGTTGATCGCGGCGCGGGTCTTGATCTGCTCACATCGAGGCATATCGACGTTTCAGTGCAATCAGGTGCAGCGCTGCGGCCGCCGCGCCGCCGCCCTTGTTCTGACCCTCGGGGTCCGCTCGAACCTCGGCCTGGGCGATGGTCTCGACCGTCAGGATGCCGTTGCCGATGCAGTGGCCCTGCAGCCCCAGCAGCGTCAGCCCGCGAGAGCTGTCGTTGCAGACCGTGTCGTAGTGCGTCGTCTCGCCCCGGACCACGCAGCCAAGCGCCACATAGCCGTCGTAAAGATCGCGGCTGGCCGCCAGCGCGATGGCCGTCGGGATTTCCAGCGCGCCCGGCACCTCGACCAGGTCCGCGTCGCCGCCTGCGGATTGGGTGACGGCGCGGGCCCCGGCGACCAGCCCTTCGGCGATCTGGCGGTAGTAGGGCGACACCACGATCAGCAGGCGCGCGCCTTCGATGCGGGGAACGGGCAGTTGGTGATGTTCGGTGATGGCGGCCATGTGCCTATTCCTTCGGTATCGGACGCGTGGAATGGATCGAGAGCCCGTAGGCATCAAGACCGATCACCCGCACGGGCGCCGAATTGGTCAGCAGCACCAGTTCCGACAGCCCCAGGCTGGACAGGATCTGCGCCCCCAATCCGTATTGCCGCAGGACGTGGGAGGACACCTCGTCCTGGCGGGGCAGGCGTGGGGCGATGTCGCGGAACAGCACGACCACGCCCCGGCCCTCGTCGGCGATGATGCGCATCGCCTGGCCCAGGGTGCCCGCGTTTTCCCGCCCGATGCCAAGCAAGTCGTGCAGCGGATCCAGAACGTGCATCCGCACCGGGACGGGGCCGGGGGCTGTCAGGTCGCCCTTGGTCAGAGCGATATGTTCGGCGCCCGTGGTCTCGTCGGCGAAAAGGCGCATGGTCCAGTCGCCGCCATGGACGGACTGGACGGCCATCCGGCCGCGTTCGGCGATCAGGTTGTCGTGGCGGCGACGATAGGCGATCAGGTCGCTGATGGTGCCGATCTTCAACCCGTGCTTCCGGGCGAAGGCCACCAGATCCGGCAGGCGCGCCATGGTGCCGTCGTCGTTCATGATCTCGCAGATCACGCCCGAGGGGTTCAGCCCCGCCAGCCGCGCCACGTCCACCGCGGCCTCGGTATGGCCCGCGCGGACCAGCACGCCGCCGTCGCGGGCGCGCAAGGGAAAGATGTGGCCCGGCGTCGCGATGTCGGCCGCGCCCTTGGCCGCGTCGATGGCCACCGCTACGGTATGCGCCCGGTCCTGCGCCGAGATGCCGGTGGTCACGCCCTCGCGCGCCTCGATCGACATGGTGAAGGCGGTCTCGTGGCGGCTGGAGTTCTTGGGGGACAGCAGCGGCAGGCCCAACGCGTCGATGCGGGCGCCGGTCAGCGACAGGCAGATCAGCCCGCGGCCATGGGTGGCCATGAAGTTGATGACGGCGGGCGTGGCCATCTGGGCGGGGATGACCAGGTCGCCCTCGTTCTCGCGGTCCTCGTGGTCGACCAGGATGAACATGCGGCCGTTGCGGGCCTCGTCGATGATGTCCTCGGTGGGGGAAATCGCGCCGGACCAGATGCGGTCAACGGGCTCCGGGGGGTTATCGGCCATTCCGCCGCTCCTTCAACGAACTGCTGGCGGGCAAGGGAACCCAGGCCCGTGCCAGCGGCGGGGCGAGGTGCAGAAGATCGACGGCGCGGGCCGCGATCTGTGCGGTGGCGTCGGCAAGGCTTTCCGGGCGCAGGTAGAAGGCGGGGACCGGCGGCAGGATGATCGCCCCCATCTCGGTCGCCGCCTGCATGTTGCGCAGATGGGCCAGGGTCAGCGGCGCCTCTCGGGCCAGAAGGACCACGGGGCGGCGTTCCTTGAGCTGCACCCCGGCGGCACGGGTCAGAAGGTTGTCGTCCAAGCCATGCGCGATGGCGGCAAGGCTGCGCATGGAACAGGGCGCGACGATCATGCCGGCGACCGGGCTGGACCCCGACGCGATGCTGGCGCCCAGATCGCCCAGCGGATGCACCCGCGCGGCCATCGCGCGCAGCCGGTCCGCGGCGTCCGGGCCAGCTTCCTCGGCCAGGGTGCGTTCCGCCATGGCCGACAGGACCAGGTCCACCGCCGCACCGGCGCGATGAAGCGCCGCCGCGCAATCCAGCGCAAGAACCGCCCCCGAGGCGCCGGATACGCCCAGAACCACCCTCATGCCATGATCCCGGCCAGCAGCGCCTCGGCCCGCGCGGCATGGGCGGGATCAAGCGCCATGACCTGCCCCCAGTCGCGCGCGGTTTCCGTGCCGATCTTGGTGGTGGCGTCCAGGCCGATCTTGCCCGCCAAACCTTCCAGCGGGGATGCGAAATCCAGGTAGTCCATCGGCGTGCGGTCGATGACCATCACGTCCCGCGCGGGGTCCATGCGCGTGGCAAGCGCCCAGGCGATGTCGTCCCAGTTGCGGATGTCCATGTCGCCATCCACCACGACCACGATCTTGGTATAGGAAAACTGCGGCAGCATCCCCCACAGCGCCATCATCACCCGTCGCGCCTGGCCGGGATAGCGCTTGTCGATGCGGACCACCGCCATGCGATAGGAACAGGCGGCGGGCGGCAGCCACAGGTCGCGCACCTCGGGGATCTGGGCGCGGATCACCGGCAGGGCCAGGTCGTTGAACACCTCTCCGATCACGGAGGGCTCGTCGGGCGGTCGGCCGGTGACGGTGGACAGATACAGCGGATCGCGGCGGCAGGTGATCGCGGAAACGCGCATGACCGGAAAGGGCTCGACCGCGTTGTAATAGCCGGTGTGATCGCCGAAGGGGCCCTCGGGCGCGGTCTCGCCGGGGTGGACCCAGCCTTCGACCACGATCTCGGCCCGGGCGGGGACCATCAGCGGCACCGTGCGGGCCGCGACCAGTTCGGTCCGCTGGCCGCGCAGCACGCCGGAGAAGCCCAGCTCGGACACGGTTTCCGGCAGCGGCAGGGCAGCGGCCAGAAGCAGCGCCGGATCGGCGCCAAGCGCGATGGCGACCGGCATCGGCTGGCCCGCGCGCATCCAGGTCCGGTGGTGCGCCGCGCCGCCGCGATGGGCCAGCCAGCGCAGGATCAGCCGGTCCGGCCCCAGCACCTGCGCGCGATAGACGCCAAGGTTGTAGTCGCCCAGATCCTCGGACCCCTGCGGGCGGGTCAGCACCACCGGCCAGGTGATCAGCGGCCCGCCGTCGCCCGGCCAGGGCGTCTGCACGGGCAGCGCGTCCAGTCCCGGCAGGCCGTCCCCCTGCACGGGGGCGTTGCGCAGGATCGTGGGCCGCGCCGACAGGGCCGCGCGCAGCATCGGCCAGCGGGACCAGGCGTCGCGCATCCCGCGCGGCGGCGTCGGGCTGCGCAGGCTGGCCAGCAGTTCGCCGAAGGCGGGGATCTGGTCGGGCAGAAGCCCCAGCCCCGCCGCCACCCGGTCGCGCGTGCCGAACAGGTTGCCGATCACCGGCAGGGTGGGCCCGTCATGTGCATCGAAGCGCAGGATCGGCCCTTGGCGGCGCAGGGCGGCCAGTTGCACGGCGGTCATCTCGTGGCGCAGGGACACGGGCGCGCCGATCCGCGCCAGATCGCCGCGCGCCTCGGCATGGGCCAGGAAGGCCCGCAGATCGGGAAACAAGGGAAGGCTGCGGGGGGGAGGCGGGGACAGGGTCATGGACATGTCGTCTAGCGCGGGGCAGGGGCGTCCTGCTTGACGATAGTCAAGGAGAGCCCTGATTTTCCCCGCTAACCCGGCAGGCATGACCTTGGCCCCACCCCTTCCCGCCATGCTGCGGCGCCTGCCCGCGCCGCCCTTGTCCCCCGCCCTTGCCGGCCGGGCGCTGAGCGCCCTGCTGCGCCGCATTGCCCGAAGGAACCCGGCGATCCTGTCGCGCCTCGGCCCTCATGGCGCGGCGCGCTTTCTGATCGACGTGACCGACGCGCCCCTTCTGCTGCTGATGGAGCCGCAGGCGCAGCGCATGACCGCGCACCGGCGCAGCGCCGCCCCCGTGCCCGGCCATGATGCGGCGATCCGGGGACGGCTGGCGGCCTTCCTGGCCATGCTGCACGGGTCCGAGGATGGCGATGCGCTGTTCTTTTCGGGCGAACTGGCGATCGCGGGCGATACCTCGGCCGTTCTGGCGCTGCGCAACGCCTTGGACGATGCCGAACTGGACCTGACCGCGGAACTGGAGGCGCTGGCCCGCCCGCCGCTGGACGTCTGGCTGCGGCGGATGATGGCGGCCGCCGCCCGCCGCAGCGGCTATGTGCTTTCCCGAGAGGTGTGAGGAATGATGGAACTGGTCTGCCCGGCGGGCACGCCCGCGGCCCTGCGGGCGGCGGTGGATGCGGGGGCGCACACCGTCTATTGCGGCTTTGCCGACGAAACCAATGCCCGCAACTTTCCGGGGCTGAACTTCTCGCGCCCCGAGATGGCCGAGGGCGTGGCCTATGCCAAGGCCCGCGGCGCGCGGGTCCTGGTTGCCATCAACACCTTTCCCCGCGCGGGCGAACAGGCGCTGTGGCACCGCGCGGTGGCCGATGCGCATGGGGCGGGCGCGCACGCGGTGATCCTGGCCGATCCGGGCCTGATCGCCCATGCGGCGGACACGCATCCGGACCTGCGGCTGCACCTCTCGGTCCAGGCCGCCGCCGCCAACCCCGACGCGATCAACTTCTATGCCGAAAGCTTCGGCATCCGCCGCGTGGTGCTGCCCCGCGTCCTGACGGTCGAGGAGATCACCGCCATCAACCGCGAGATCGACATCGAAACCGAGGTTTTCGTCTTTGGCGGCCTTTGCGTCATGGCCGAGGGACGCTGTTCGCTGTCGTCCTGGGCCACGGGCCTGTCGCCCAACATGAACGGCGTCTGCTCGCCCGCAAGCCATGTCGTCTATGACGAGGTGGCGGGCCAGAACGAGGCGCGGCTTGGCGGGCTCTTGATCCACCGCACGCCGAAAGGGGCGCCGGTGCCCTATCCCACGCTCTGCAAGGGCTGCTTCACCGCGCCCGCCACGGACACCGGCCCGGCCCAGACCGGGCACATCTTCGAAGACCCCGTCAGCCTGGACGCCACCGAACTGATCCCCCGCCTGCAAAGGGCCGGGGTGACGGCCCTGAAGATCGAAGGTCGGCAGCGGTCCCGCGCCTATGTGGCCCAAGTGGTCCGCGCCTTCCGCGCCGCCGTCGAGGCCGCCGAGGCAGGCGCCCCCATGCCCGCCGGGCTGCTGGCGAAACTGACCGAGGGCCAGTCCGCCACCACCGGCGCCTATGCCAAGACCTGGAGGTAAGCCATGGACCTGACCATCGGCCCCGTCGCCTTCTTCTGGACCGCCGAGACGGTGCGCGGCTTCTACCGCGACCTTGCCGCCAGCCCCGCCCGGCGGGTGGTGATCGGCGAATGGGTGTGTTCCAAGCGCCTGCCGTTCTGGCAGGACGAAATCCCCGGCGCGGTCGAGGTCCTGTCGGCTGCGGGCAAGGAGGTGGCGCTGTCCACGCTGGCCCTTGTGACGCTGCGCCGCGAGCGTCGCCAGACCGCCGACCTGTTCGAGGCCGGGCTTCCCGTCGAGATCGCCGACCTGGGCGCGTTGCGATACCTTCCCGAAGGCGTGCCGTTCCAGGTCGGTCCGACGGTGAATGTCTACAACGAGGGCACGCTGGAATGGCTTGCACGCAAGGGAGCCACGCGGGTCTGCCTGCCGCCGGAACTGCCCTTGGCATCGGTCGCCGTGCTGGCGCGGGCGGGCCGGGCGGCGGGTGTCGCGATCGAGGTCTGGGGCCATGGCCGTGCGCCGCTGGCGATCTCGGGGCGGTGCTATCACGCCCGGTTGCACGACCGCGCCAAGGACAGCTGCCAGTTCGTCTGCGGCGACGATCCCGATGGGCGCGACGTGGAAACGCTGGACGGCCGGGCCTTCCTGACGGTGAACGGCGTGCAGACGCTGGGCCATGCGCATACCACCGTCGCGGGACAGGTCGCGGATCTGGCCGAGGCCGGCGTCAGCGCCCTCCGGCTGTCCCCCCAGGCAAGCGGCTTTCCCGGCCTGGTCCGGCTTTACGACAAGATGGCGCGGCAGGACATCACCGCGGGCGATGCCCTCGCCCGCCTGCAGGCCCTGATGCCCGGCGCATCCCTGGCGAACGGCTTCCTGGCCGCCGCCCCCGGCCTGCGCCCGGTTGGGTGATCCGGCAGACCGGCGCTGGCGGTCACGTCAAGCCGCCACGCCCCAAGGAGACGGGATCAGCAGAAGGGCTGCGGGCATCGCTGCCTTGCAGCCGTGCCGGATGCGGGCCGGTCCCGGTTCTGAAGCAGGCGCGTCAAGGCTTGCTGCACGCCTCCGGCCTGCCGCTAGAAGACACCCAGCACATACAGGATGACGATGACAATGACCGGCACGCCCAGCCACCACGCTACAAGACCCTTCATGAGAAACTCCTGACTCCATGCGGTTGTAGAGCCAACGTCATCTCGTGCCTCGGGTTCCGCCGGGCTTCAGGCCCTGTGGCACATCCGCTATAGCGGTTCGCATGATCTATCGCGCCGCAACTCGTGTCCTTGAAACCGCCCTTCGGCTGCGCGCCATGCCGCGCGGACAGCATCGGCTGCGGCAACGCCTGGCGCTGGAGGAGGTGGGGCCTGCCGACATCTGGTTCCACGGGGCCTCGGTGGGGGAACTGGCCTCGGCCCGTCCCATCGTCCAGGCCCTGGCGCAGTCGCATCGCGTGCTGGTGACGGCCAACAGCGCCACGGGGCGGGATCTGGCATCGGAATGGGGGCTGACCGCGCGGCTGGCGCCCCTGGACGTGCCGGGCGCCCTGGCGCGCTTTCTGGATCAGGTCCGTCCGCGCCTGCAGGTCACGGTCGAGGGCGAATTTTGGCCCCTGCGATCGCGGGTCCTGGCCGCGCGCGGCATTCCGCAGGCGATGATCGGGGCGCGCATGTCGCAGCGCTCGGCGGACCGCTGGGCGCGCCTGCCGCGCGTGATCGGTCCGGTGCTGGGCCGCCTGACCACCCTGTCTGCCCAGGATTCGGGCAGCGAGACACGGCTGCGGGCCCTGGGCCTGCGGGACGAGGCCGTCCTGCCGCGGCTGGACCTGAAGCTGCTGGCGCCGGCAGGCGTGGTTCCGCCCGCCCCCTCGGCGCTGCGCGACCGGGTGCTGCTGGCCGCCTCGACCCACGAGGGCGAGGAAGCCCTGGCGCTGGAGGCGTGGGACCAGGCGCGCCGCCGCTGCCCCGGCCTGCGGCTGATCCTGGCCATCCGCCATCCCCAGCGGGGCGACGAGGTCGCGGCCCTGCTGGCGCGGCGCGGCATCGCCTTCGAGCGCCGGTCGCAAGGCGGTGCGAACGGGGATGTGCTGCTGGCCGACACCCTGGGAGAGATGCATCGCTGGTACGAGGCCGCGGGCCTGTGCCTTGTCGGGGGATCGCTGACCGACCGGGGCGGCCATACCCCGTGGGAGCCCGCCGCGCACGGATCGGCGATCCTGCACGGCCCCCATGTCGGCAACTTCACCGACGCCTATGCGGCCTTGGATGCGGCGGGTGGGGCAAGGCGGGTCGATGCGGCGACCCTGGCGGACCAGGTGACGCGCCTGGCGGGCGATCCCTGGGACGCCCGGCGGATGGGGCTGGCGGCGCGGCGGGTGCTTGACGATCGCGCGGGCGATCCTGCCGCCCTGATCGCCCACCTGCGCCAGCTTGCAGCGACGTCCCGCCGACACGATATAGGCAGGGAAGGGAATGGGATTTGACCGATGATCCGCTATAGCCTGCGCTGCGACCAGGGACATGATTTCGACGGCTGGTTCCGCTCGTCCGAGGCGTTCGAGACGATGCGGGCGGCGGGTCATGCCGCCTGCACGCGATGCGGGTCCACCAAGGTCGAGAAATCGCTGATGGCTCCCGCCGTGTCCGCGCCCCGGCAGGCCGGGTCTGACGCAAACCCGGTCGAGGCTGCGCTGAACGCCCTGCGCCAGCAGGTCGAGGCGAACAGCGATTACGTCGGCCTGAAATTCGCGGACGAGGCCCGCGCCATGCACGAGGGGCGCGCGCCCAGCCGCGCGATTCACGGAGAGGCCCGGCCCGAGGAAGCCCGGAAGCTGATCGAGGAGGGCGTGCCGGTGGCGCCCTTGCCCTTCATTCCGCGCCAGAAGACGAACTGATCGCAAGAACAATCGCGCTTATCCCCTTTCCGCCCTTGCGGTTTCGCCCCCCCGCCCATAAAAGCCGCGGCCAGCAGAAACCCTTGCCTGGAGGCCCGCGATGCCGCTTCTGGTGATGAAATTCGGCGGCACGTCGGTTGCGGATCTGGACCGCATCAGGAGTGCCGCCCTGAAGGTGCAGCGCGAGGTCGAGCGCGGCTATGACGTCATCGTCATCGTCAGCGCCATGTCGGGCAAGACGAACGAGCTGGTGGGCTGGGTCGAGCAGACCTCGCCCCTGTTCGACGCGCGCGAATACGACGCGGTCGTCAGTTCCGGCGAGAACGTGACCGCCGGGCTGATGGCGCTGACCCTGCAGGAAATGGGCGTGCCCGCGCGGTCCTGGCAGGGCTGGCAGGTGCCGATCAACACCACGGCGCAGCATTCGTCGGCGCGGTTCGTGGACATCCCGCGCGCCAACATCGACCAGAAGTTCGCCGAGGGCTTCAAGGTCGCGGTGGTCGCGGGCTTCCAGGGGCTTGGCCCCGACGGGCGCATCACCACGCTGGGCCGGGGCGGGTCGGACACGACCGCCGTGGCCTTCGCCGCCGCCTTCGAGGCCGAGCGCTGCGACATCTATACCGACGTGGACGGCGTCTACACGACCGACCCGCGCATCACCACGAAGGCCCGCAAGCTGGAAAAGATCGCCTTCGAGGAGATGCTGGAACTGGCGTCCCTTGGCGCGAAGGTCCTGCAGACGCGGTCCGTCGAACTGGCGATGCGCTTCAAGGTGCGGCTGCGCGTGCTATCCTCGTTCGAGGACACGGACGAAAATTCGGGCACCCTGATCTGTGCCGAGGAGGAAATCATGGAATCGAAAGTCGTCAACGGCGTCGCCTCCTCGCGCGACGAAGCCAAGATCACCCTGGTCACGGTCGAGGACCGGCCCGGCATTTCCGCCGCCATCTTCGCGCCGTTGGCGGAGGCGGGCGTGAACGTGGACATGATCGTCCAGAACATCTCGGAAAAGGACTACGAGGATCATCCGGGTTCGGTGACCGACATGACCTTCTCGGTCCCGATCAACCAGGTGGAGCGCGCCAAGCGCGCGATGGAGGACGCCAAGGCCGCGGGTCACATCGCCTATGACGAACTGGTCGTGGACACCGAGGTCGCCAAGGTCAGCGTCGTGGGCATCGGGATGCGCAGCCATGCGGGCGTGGCCGCGAAGATGTTCAAGGCGCTTGCCGACGAAAACGTCAACATCAAGGTCATCGCCACCAGCGAGATCAAGATTTCGGTGCTGATCGACCGCAAGTATATGGAATTGGCCGTGCAGGCGCTGCATGATGCCTTTGGCCTGGAAGCGGCCTGACATTCTCTGACGGCCCGCCCCTTTGCGGCGGCGGCGGGTTATCGCAAAGCAAGGCGGGCCGGCGATGCAAGACCGCAAGGACAGCGACTCTCGCAAGTTGCTGCAACGGTTGAAGGGAATTCTGGCCGCGCCCGGCGGCGGCCAGGACCGGCTTGACCAGATCACCCATCACATCGCCGATTCGATGGGAACGCAGGTCTGCTCGATCTACCTGTTCCGCGATGCCGACACGCTGGAACTGTGCGCGACCGAGGGTCTGCGCCCCGAATCCGTCCACCGCACCCGCCTTCGCCTGGGCGAGGGGCTGGTGGGCCGCGTGGCGCGCACCGGGCGGCATGTGAACACCGCCGACGCGCCCTCCGAACCCGGCTTCCGCTTCATGCCGGAAACGGGCGAGGAAGTGTTCCCCTCGTTCCTTGGCGTGCCGATCCAGCGGGTCGGCGAACGCCTGGGCGTCCTAGTGGTCCAGTGCCGCGAGGCGCGGCTGTTTTCCGAAGACGAGATCTATGGCCTGGAAGTCGTGGCCATGGTTCTTGCCGAGATGACCGAGCTTGGCGCCTTCCAGGGCACGCAGACCGACAGCCTGCCCCCGGCGCACCGCTTTCCGCTGATGATCCGCGGGTCGGTCGGACAGGAAGGCGCCGCCGAAGGGCGCGTCTGGCTGCACGAGGCGCGCGTGGTCGTCACGAACCCGGTGGGCGACGATCCCGACCGAGAGCTTGCGCGCCTGCACGAAGGCGTGGACATGCTGCGCAGCACCGTCGATTCGATGGTGGCTGCCGCCGACATGGGTGGCGACGGCGAACACGCGGCCGTTCTGGAAACCTATCGCATGTTCGCCCATTCGCGAAGCTGGCTGAAGCGGATGGAGGAGGACATCCGGCTGGGCCTGTCGGCCGAGGCCGCGGTGGAAAAGGAACAGTCCGCCGCCCGCGCCCGGCTGGAGATGGCCGCCGATCCCTATCTGCGCGACCGGCTGCACGACCTGGACGACCTGTCGAACCGCCTGTTGCGGATCCTGACGGGGCAGGGGGCCGACACCGGGGCCGCCATGCCCGACAACCCGATCCTGGTCGCGCGTAACATCGGCCCGGCCGAACTGCTGGAATACGGCCGCCGCTTGCGCGGCGTGGTGCTGGAGGACGGTTCCGTCGGCAGCCATGCGACCATCGTGGCGCGGGCGCTGGCGATCCCGCTGGTGATCCATGCCGGCCGCATCACGACCGAGGCGCTGAACGGCGACACGATCCTGGTCGATGGCGACCAGGGCATCGTCCACCTGCGCCCCGAGGAAACGGTCTACAAGGCCTTCCTGGACAAGATCGCCATGCAGGCCGAGGCGCAGAACCGCTATGCCAGCCTGCGCACCCTGCCGGCCACCGGCACCTGCGGCACCACGATCCAGCTTTACATGAATGCCGGGCTGATGGCCGATCTGCCCTCGCTCGACGGGTCGGGGGCCGAGGGCGTGGGCCTGTTCCGCACCGAGCTGCAATTTCTTATCCGCAACCACGTCCCCCGCCGGGGCGAACTGGCCGAACTGTATCGGCGCGTCCTGGACAACGCCCACAGCAAGCCGGTGATGTTCCGGACCCTGGACATCGGGTCGGACAAGGTCCTGCCCTACATGAAGCCGCAGGACGAGCCGAACCCGGCGATGGGCTGGCGCGCGATCCGGGTGGGTCTGGACAAGCGCGGGGTGCTGCGGATGCAGTTGCAGGCGCTGATCCGCGCCTCTGTCGGGCGGCCGCTGCACGTGATGTTCCCCTTCGTGGCCGACATCAGCGAATACGAGGCCGCCTACCGCATCCTGATGCAGGAACTGTCGCGCGAACAGCGCCTGGGCCATGCCATGCCCACGGACATCCGCGTGGGGGCGATGCTGGAAACGCCCTCGCTGGCCTTCGCGCCCAAGAAGTTCTTTGAGATGTGCGACTTCATCTCGATCGGGGGCAACGACCTGAAGCAGTTCTTCTTCGCCGCCGACCGCGAGAACGAGCGGGTGCGGCGGCGTTACGACACGCTGAACTCGTCCTTCCTGCTGCTGCTGCGCCAGATCATCGAGCGTTGCGAGGACGCCCGCGTGCCTTTGTCCTTCTGCGGCGAGGATGCGGGCCGTCCCGTCGAGGCGCTGACCTTCGCAGCCTTGGGAATCCGGCGCCTGTCGATGCGCCCGGCCTCGATCGGGCCGGTCAAGCACCTGATCCGCCGGGTGTCCATCACCGACTTGCGGCGGGTCATCGACGAGGGCCTGGATTCGGGCCTGCCCAATCTTCGACGCCCCGTGACCGAGTGGCTGGCGCAGCAATAGGCGGAAAGCCGCAGGATAAGGCAGCGGCCGATGGCCGGGACCAGCGAAAGGCAACCTTGATGAACCTGATCGTGTTAGGCTTGCGCCTTGCTGCAGCAAGCCACCACCCTTATAGTGAAACGGTTTTTGGCAACCATCACCTGATATGAAGCGCCGTCAATTTCTCAACGCAGCCACCGCCCTGGCCGCCGGAGGCTCGTTTGCCGCCGTGCCCGCGCAGGCCCAGACCGCACCGGACGAGGGGGCACCGGCAGACGCAGCGGGCAGCGCCCCGCCGGCGCCCGCACCGACTGTCTTCGGTTTCGAGGAGGTTGCCTCGCTTGCGGCGGAACGCGCCACGCGTGTTTACGAGCAGCCGGTGGCCGAGCAGGTGGGCAGCTTTGCCAACCTGAGCTACGACCAGTACCGCGCCATCCGGTTCCGCCGCGACCGCGATCCCTTCGCGGGCAATCCCCGCTTCGGGATGGACCTGCTGCCGCCGGGCTCTATCTATTACGAGCCGGTCAACATCAACGTGGTCCGCAACGGCGTGCCGCACCGGCTGGAATTCGACCCCTCGATGCTGGATTTCGATCCGTCGCAGTTTCCGGACGGCGTGGACCTGCAGAACAAGGGCGAGATGGGCTGGTCCGGCTTCCGGATGCGGACGATCCTGAACCGTCCCGGCGTTCTGGACGAGTTCCTGGTCTTCCAGGGCGCGACCTATTTCCGCGCCGTGGCGCGCGGCACGATCTATGGCCTGTCCGCGCGCGGCCTTGCCATCAAGACCGGCAGCCCGGACGGAGAGGAGTTCCCGTTGTTCACGGATTTCTGGATCCAGGAACCGTCGGACACGTCGGAATGGATTCGCATCTATGCGCTGCTGGACAGCAAGTCCGTGGCGGGCGCCTACCAGTTCGACATCAATCCCGGCGCGGTGTCGATGATCCGGGTGCGGGTCGCGCTGTTCCCGCGCGTCGATCTGCAGAACACCGGGCTTGCGCCCCTGACCTCGATGTTCTGGTTCAGCCCGGCCAGCCGGCGCCAGGTGGACGACTACCGCCCTTCCGTGCATGACAGCGACGGGGTCGAGATGCACACGGGCGCGGGGCAGGCGCTGTGGCGGACGCTTGGCGCGCACAAGACGCTGCAGATCTCGTCCTTTGTCGACAACAATCCGCGCGGCTTCGGCCTGATCCAGCGCAAGCGGGCCTTCGACGACTACGAGGACGCCGAGGCGATGTATCACCTGCGTCCCTCGGCGTGGATACAGCCCGAGGAACCCTGGGGCGAGGGCGAGGTCCGGCTGGTCGAGATCCCGGTCGAGAACGAGTTCAACGACAACATCGTCACCTGCTGGGTTCCCAAGGAACCGCTGGTCCGCGACAAGCGCCACGAATACCGCTATCGCCTGTCCTTTGCGCCCTTGCCGGCAAACGATCTTCCGCTGGCCAAGGTGGTGCAGGCGCGGACCGGCCAGTCGATCAATGCCCAGGCGGCGCGCAGCGTGATCGTGGACTTCGACCTGTCCTTGTTTTCCGACACGCTTCCCGAATCCAAGGTCACGACCTCGGCCGGCAACATCGTCCATGCCTATCTCAAGGCCTTGCCCGACCAGGGCGTGCTGCGCCTCGCCTTCGAATTCGAACCGGGCGATGCCACCCTGGCCGAATTGCAGGCGGTGCTGACCAACGCAGAAGGCGTCGCGCTGAGCGAAACCTGGCTGGCCCGCTGGACCGCATGACCCCCATGGATCAGCCCACCGCCCCGGCGGCGACGATGCCGGCCACCCCGCCCGAATCGCCGCTGGCCATGCCCGTCCAGGACTTCGGTGCGCCCCCGCGGCAAGCCTTTCCCCGGCTGCGCAACGACTGGCGGGTCTGGATGGCCCGGCTCGTGGCCTTTGGCGGAACGGCTGCCATCGCCGTCGTGGGCTTTCTGCAGATGCTGCAGACCTTTGGCGTCAACCCGACGCCGATGCAGTGGGCCTTGCTGGCGCTATTCGTTCCGACCTTCGCTTGGGTGGGCTTTTCATTCTGCGGGGTCTTGGCGGGGCTGTTCGCGCCGCGCCTGACGACGCCCGAGGAGCCGAACCACGCCCGCGTGGCCGTGGTCATGCCGATCTATCACGAGGATGCCGCCAAAAGCATCGGGCTGCTGACCGCCCTTGCCCGCGAGATCGAGCGCGAGGGCATGGCCGACCGGACCGAGATCTTCGTGCTGTCCGACAGCCGCGATCCGGTGATCGCGGTCAACGAGACCATGGTGATCGACGCGGCCCGCAAGATGTCGCCCTTGCCGATCTGGTACCGGCGCCGCATCACCAACGAGGACCGCAAGACCGGCAACATCAGCGACTTCATCCGCCGCTGGGGCGGGCGCTATGACCAGATGGTCGTGCTGGATGCCGACAGCATCATGACCGGCGCCACGATCCGGGCCTTGTCGGCGCGCATGAACGCCGATCCCCGGCTTGCGCTGATCCAGACCATGCCCATCCTGGTCGGCGGCGAGACGATCTTTGCGCGCCTGACCCAGTTCGCGGGCCGCGTCTATGGCCCGATGATCGCGCGCGGCGTGTCGGCCTGGTCGGGCAATACCGGCAACTTCTGGGGCCACAACGCCATTATCCGCCTGTCGGCCTTTGCCGAATCCTGCGGCTTGCCGCGCCTGCCGGGCAGGCCGCCCTTCGGGGGCACCATCCTGTCCCACGATTTCGTCGAGGCGGCGGCCCTGTGCCGGGCGGGCTGGAAGGTCCGGCTGGACCACGACCTGCGCGGCAGCTTCGAGGGCTGCCCGCCGACGCTTCTGGACATGGCCGTGCGGGAACGCCGCTGGGCGCAGGGCAACCTGCAGCATTCGCGCCTGTTCGGAATGCGGGGCGCGCGCGCCATCACGCTGGCCCATTTCACCATCGGCATCCTGGGCTTCCTGATGAGCCCGCTGTGGCTGGCCCTGATTCTGGTGGGTCTGGTGCTGTCGGCCACGGTGCTGCTTTCGACGCCCGAATACTTCCCGACCGCCTATCAGCTGTTCCCCGACTGGCCGGTCTTCGACGCGCGGCGGATGTTCTGGCTGTTCGTCGTATCGATGGCGCTGCTGCTGCTGCCCAAGCTGATCGCCACCTTCCGCGCCTGGTCCCGGCCGCTCGCGCGCAACTCGGGCGGGCCGGTGCGCATCTTTGCCAGCGCCATGTTCGAGATCCTCCTGTCGGCGCTGATCGCCCCCGTGCAGATGCTGATCCAGACCCGCCAGATCTACGAGATCCTGCGCGGCCGGGACAGCGGCTGGAACGCGCAGGTTCGCGCAGGCTCCATGCCCGACTGGAACGTGGTCATCGCGCGCCACTGGGTCCATGTGCTGCTGGGCATCGGCACGCTGATCGTGCTGGCGCAGTTTTCCCCCGCGCAGCTGATCTGGCTGTCGCCCATCCTGGCGGGGCTGATCCTGTCGCCCGTGACCTCGCGCTATTCGGCAAGCCCCGTCTTCGGCCGCTGGGCCCGGATGCGCGGCCTTCTTGTCACGCCCGAGGAACGCGACCCCCCCGCCGTCCTGTCCGAGGCCGGCGCGGTCTTCCGCGCGATGCCCCGGCCCCTGAAGGGCGCCGCCGGCCTTCTGAAGCTGGCAGGCGACGGCGACATGATCGAGCGTCACATCGCCCTGCTGCCCGCCAACCCGCCCCTGCCCGAGGACAAGCGCCTGAACCGCATCACCGCGGGCGCCAAGATCGCCCATGCCCGCACCCGGACCGAGGCGCTGAACTACCTGACGCGCGACGAAACGGACGCGCTGGTCTCCGATCCCGACCTGCTGCGGCAATGGAGCCTGCTTCCTTCATGAGGCGGCTGATCGCTCTGGACATGCTGCGCGGCTACGCGCTGGTCTGCATCATGCTGGACCACATGCCGATCTCGGCCTTGCGGTGGTTCACGCTGGCGAACTTCGCCATCTTCGACGCGGCCGAACTGTTCGTGCTGCTGTCCGGTTTCCTGGTCGGCATGGTCTGGCTGTCGGTCGAGACCAGGCAGGGCCTTCGCGCCGCCCAGTGGCGCTTCGCCCGGCGCGCCTTCGAGGTGTGGCGCGCCCTGGTCTTCGGCGGCCTGGTCATGGCGCTTGTATCCGCCGGGTTGCTGGCCATGGACATGGACCACACCGCGATCTGGCATCAATACGCGATCTGGGTCCTGGAAAATCCGATCGGCTTTTTCGGCGTGCTGGCGACCATGTGGCTGCAGCCGAACCTTCTGGACGTGCTGGCGGTCTATGTCATCCTGCTTGCCTCGGTTCCGATCCTGGTGCCGGTGATGATGCGCCATCCGCTCAGCTTCGCGGCGGGGTCCTTCGCGCTGTGGTGCTTTGCGCCCGTGCTGAACGCCTTTGTGCCCAACCACCGGCTGGGCGGGCTGCTGTTCAACCCCTTCGGCTGGCAGATGCTGTTCTTTTCCGGCATCGCCATGGGCCTTTACCGGCAGCAGATCATGCCGGTGCTGATGCAGCACAGAAAGCTGCTGACGGTGCTGTCCACGGGCATGTTCGTGTTCGGCTCTGCCATCGTGATCGCCGCCAAGTTCGGCGAACCCGCGCTGCCGCTGCGCGACGCGCTGCGCCTGATCTACGGCGGCGAGATCGGCAAGTGGGACCTGGACGGCACGCGCTACATGGCGATCATGGGCGCAAGCTGGCTGGTCGCCGTGCCCCTGGCCCGCATCATGGAACGGATGGCCGCCAGCCGCCTGGGCGTCGCGCTGCAGCAGATCGGCCGTGGCGGGCTGTTCTCGTTCCTGGCCTGCGTGCTGCTGTCGGTCCTGGGCGACGCGTTCCAGATGAACCCGCTGGGGCAGGGCGTGGCGCGCCGCATGGCCGTGGATGTCTGGGCGATGCTGGCGCTGTGGTGGGTCTCGGCCCTGTGGCTGACCTATGGCGCGCCGTGGCAGATGTCGATCACCCTGCGCCGCCAGGGCAAGGGCTGACCGTCAGGATCGGGGAAAGGTGGAGGCGGGTACCGGAATCGAACCGGTCTTCACGGATTTGCAATCCGCTGCGTAACCTCTCCGCCAACCCGCCGGAGCCTCGCGTTTGCTAAGGTTTTCGATTGAGAGGGTCAAGGGGGTTATCACTCCATTTATCACATTCATGTTCTGGCCCCGTTCTGTTCTGGATCAGGACCGCTTGGCGCGGGCTTGTTTCGCCCGCATGATCTGCCGGGCTTCCCCGGCATACTTCCGCACCATCGCCTTGGTGGAATGGCCGCTGTAGGACATGATCTCGTCGTCGTCGCAGTTAGCCCAAGCCAATTCCATGACGCCGCGATAGCGCAGTGCGTGAAGGTCATAGGCTTCCAGGCCAAGCCTCCGTCGCTCGGCCAGCATCACCTCGGCCATGCGCCGGTAGTCCATGCGGCTGCCGTCCTGCTTAGTGATGATGTATCGGGCGGGCAGCGGCGCAAAAGGCAAGGCTGCTTTGGCCGCGTCTAGTGCCGCCTTCAATGCAACGGTGCAGGGCAGGACCAGGGCCACGTCAGTCTTGTTCTGCCGCAGCCGCAGCGTTCCATCACCTGCCGGGTCATAGTCGCCCCAAGTGAAGCCGACCCAATCGCTAGGCCGCTGGACGCTGCCCACGCCGATCTCGAAGATCAGCCGTTCAAGCGGTCCAGCCTCGGCCCGCCACTTGGCGACGGCCGCATCAGGCCAAGGAACATGCGGCTGCTTGCGTTCTTTCGGAACGGTCAGGCGTTCGATGCCCTTGGCCGGATTGTCGTCAAGCCAGCGCCGCCGAATCACTTCCTTGGCGATCATGCTAATGGCAACGGGGATGTAGTTGGCGAAACGAACGCGATGCTTGTTTGCATCCATCGCTGCGTAAATGTCCGGCTGCGATAGCCGGGATACATCGCGCTTGCCAATCTTGTCGATAAGGTAGGCCAGGACAGGCTCAAGGTCTTGCCTGTAGCGGACAGACTTCTCGGCCCAACGATCCGACTCGCGCAGGATCTGGATAGCTGCACCCCAAGAACGCTTAGCCTCGGCCTTCTTGCCGGTCATGACCTCCCAATACTGGCGGTCAAACTCTTCGGTGCCTTCTGGGGCAGTGAAGCGGTGCAGGTATTTGCCGCCTTTGCGGAAGTAGAGGTATCCGGGCTTGGACTCGAATACATAGGGCTTTCGGCCTGCTTTCCTCACCAGCCAATACCTCCTTCAATGGCTTCGCCCCGCCCGATTGCGCGAAGGTCGTCAGCGTTCCAGCGGATCAATCCGGGGGCGATCTCGCGGCCCCGTGGCAGATGCCCATCCGCGACCAGCGCCCTAAACTCGCAGGGCTTCATGTCGAGAAGCGATGCCGCAGTTTTCTCGCTGGCCCAGAGGGGCAATGCCTTGGTCATGTAGCTTAGTCTCCGACGACGCGGTGCTTGTCCGCCTCGGTGATGTAGTGAACGACGCGAACGCGATGCCAATCGAGATCGATCACTTCGCAGCCGATTACGTCGATGGCCTGCGTGGCGTTGATCATGATCTTTGTCTGGGTCACGTCCCAATCGGGCAGCAGATAGTCCACCACCTCGAAGTCGGTTGCGACGATATAGACGCGGGATGCGTCAGGGCTCGTCTGCATAAACTCCCGAACCTTGCAGGCTTTAGTGCCAGCGGCTGCGGCACTCATGCCTGCGCTAATGGACCGCTGATACAGGCGCAGCGCCACAATATCGTCAACGTTGAACGAGCGAGCCTTTCCCGGCGAGGTCTTAGGGGCGCAGGGATAGAAATTAGAATGAATCGACTCGTTGAAGCGGTCGGGATTGATGTTGGCGATCTCACAAGCCAGCTTGGTAGTAGCTAGCAGATTGGTCTTAGTCGGAAGATTGGTCATTGTTTCACCTCTTGGTATTTACCAGAGGATAGCATAGCTCTGGGATAATGCAAGAGGTGCTCTTGAGATTTACAAGAGGTTGCCCACGAGCGGGATAATTGCGAACAGTCCATTCCTTCAATGGTCAGGCTGTTGCAGCCTCTTGACGCTCCATCCGTTCGCGGACAGCGCGCACGATCTCCGAGTTCTGGCTGGAAGCGTTCTTCGCGGCCTGCGCCGCAACCCACGCCTTCAGGTCAGTTGGCAGGCGCAGCTGCAAGGGCTTTCGGTCGGTCATTTTACGCCTCTATGTCGAGTTGCCACTATACAGGTAGCGATTCGACACTATTGCGTCAATGGTGAAATAGTGTCTAGTCGCTATCATGGCAAAGAGTGCGTATCCAAGCGATCAACAAGACAAGTTCATGCTTCGCCTTCCCGAAGGGATGCGCGAACTTATCAAGGCATCTGCGGACGCTAATGGGCGATCCATGAACGCCGAAATAATCCAAAGATTACAGGACACTTACAGTCAGGAAACTCTTACTGAGATGAGCCAAGCCGCCGCTGACATTGAAAGGGCGTGGCTAGAAGAACGTCTTCATAAAGCACTGATGAGCCGACTGATGTTTGAACTGGGCGGAAACCTTTCCGCAGATGCCATGCAATCAATCATCGACAAGATTAAGCTGCCGGAAAACGAATGAAGCGGGGCCGGTGCGCCGTCCCGACGCCACCCGGCCCCTGTCCCTCGGCGGAGGGAATGCCCTTGCTCGGGCAGGTGACAAGCCCCGGTGTCGCCGTGCCTGCCTGCGCCGCGTCCCCAGAGTAAGGACCGCGCCTTGACGGGGTTATGGCTCCCATAAGCCGCACACTCGCCGTCTTGTGCAGATGCTTCGCGGTGGACATGATCCGCAGGGCGCATCCCGGCCCTATGCCTCTGCCAGCATCGCCAGCGTTCGCCGCGCCTGATCCGGTCGGGGATCTTCGCGTATTTCAAAGGTCCGGTCGTCCACCTTCACCTGCCATTCGGAGGTGATCTCGCGCGCCTGCACGGAACGGCGGACGGTGATGATCGCCGGGCTTTTCGACTGCAACCGCGCCTGCATCACGGCCTCGGAGCCGCGCAGGTAATGGACGTGGGCCGCAACGGTGAATTGCAGCACATAGTCATGGATCATCTGCCCGTCCGGGTCGCGGTAGGTTTCCGGCCTGTAGAAGCTGGCCATCCGGTTGAGTTTGGACGCGGTGCTTTCCATCAGTCCGCCCAATCAATGAATTGCAGCGCGTCCTTGACGGTCGCGTCGTCCAGGCCCGCCTCTTTCGCCTGCGCCATCGCCTGCAACATGGTGTTGAGCGCCCGCGCCTTGCCGCCGTGGTCGTAAGCCTGCATCGGGCGGACGCAATCAATCGCCACGGTTGCCGCCAGCTTTTCGGAGGCTTCCTCGGCCATCAAGTTGCAGATCGGTTGCAGGATCAACTGCGCCAGGTGCCGCTGCGCCTCGCGGACCATTGGCCCGGTCGTGGCGGGGTTGTGCAGGCCGGGCAGGATGCCAAAGACGCCGAACACCTCGCCCTTGGCTTCGGCCAGCAGCCGGTCGGCCAGGGTGCGGGACAGATCCGGGGAAAGCTGATCCGGTGACTTTCCGATGTTCGGGTTCATGCCCGCTTGTGTCGCCTGCGCTACGCCCTCGATAACCAGAGCCGCGCCCCGGTTGCCCCGGAAGGATCGCCGCAGCCCTTCCATATCCTCGGCGCTGCCCTCGGGAACGGGGACGATCTGACTGCCAAGGGGGGCATCGCGGAACACGTCGCGCAAGGCTTCGGTGATCTGTTCCAGCAGTTGCGCCGACAGCCGCGCCCGCGACAGGGGGGCAGAGCCAGCCCAGGGGGTGACGGCATCGCAGCCGATGCGGAAATGCAGCACCTCGCCCGCCAGGACGGTTTCGTTCCTGCCGCCGCCGATTTCGGGCAGTCCCACGCGATAGGCGCGGGGCAAGCCGTAGCGGGTCGATATGTCCCAATCAGTCGCCGGAATGAGCCGGTCGCGGATCAGGAACAGGCATTCGCCCCGGAGCGCCAGAGAGCGCGCAGCAATAGCCATTGTGCGCCGGTCCAGCAAGTCGGTGCCGGTCACGTCTGCAAGGCTTAGACCGGCTTCCCAGAGGCTCACAGAGGTCTGCACAGCCCCGGTCAGTTCGGCTAGGCCGCAGGTGCCGGAAATCCAGGCTTCACGGGCTGCCATGAGGGAGGCGGTATAGCCCGGCTGGATGGCCCGCTGTTCAATCTGTCCAGACTTGGACGCATTGCGCCGGAATAGATCCATGATGCCCATTAGACCCTCCAACGGTTCAGGTGATGGGCAGGGCCGCGATAGGGCAGCCGGTCCCAATGGGTTTCCCATGCCCGCGCCTCGATCTGCGCCGCCGGATAGGCGGGCCGGGTCACGGCGGACAGTTCAAAGAGGCTGGCCCGCGTGATGGTCCGCAGGATGCCGGCGCTTCGCCGTTCGATCCGTTCGCCGCCCTGTTCCACGCGAAAGCCAGGGCTAAGACCACGAATAAGCCCGTTGGCATGAGCCGCCAGGAAGTCTTTTGACCAGCTCGTCGAACCGTCGATTTCGGCCCGCACGGTCAGCGCGTCGTCGCCGTCTGTCAGGGTCAGGTTGCCCGCCGTGGTCGATGCCAGCGGGCGGTTGTAATCGTGACCGGATAGCAGGTGGATTTCGCCCCCTGCCTCGATCCGGTCAGCGAAAGCCCGCGAGGCGACAACCTCATGCCGCCCCGGTGCCAGTTCGGTTTCCAGCCCATAGGGAAAGCGGGCGGTCAGGCGGGTTGTCCCGCCCTCGGCCCGGATTTCCAGCGTTCCGAGATTGCCGCCCCACAGCATCAGGGTTCACCAATGCCGGTCAGGATGCGGGTTTGCATTCCCCGCGGGACGGTGAAATCGGCCGTCACAAGGCCGGTCAGCACCAGCTGGCCCGATGCCGCCTTGGTGTAGGGATCGCGGATCAGGTCAACGCCGCCCCAGATGCCCAGATAACCGGGAGCCACGCCCTGCACGGTCGCGGTCATGATCGCGGTTTCCGCCGGGATCACGTTCGAGATTGCCGGGGTGCCGACATGCTTGGTCAGGCGGTCCCATTCCGAAACAGCCGTGCCGGTGATCAGCGCGTCGTCCAGGTCCGCCCAGATGGCGGGGTCAAAGCCCAGGTTCACCTGATTGGCTGCCGTGATGGCGTTGTCCTGCATGAACGCCACGATCTGCGCTCGGAAGGCTGCCCAGGTCGCGGTCGCGCCAACGGCGGTCGAGGGGATGCCGTAGGTTGCCGCGCCGGGAATGATGCCCAGAGGTTCACCAGCTGCGCCGCTGCCGTTGACGACAACCCGGTCCAGTTCCGCGCCGATGGCCGCGTTGAGGTCGCGCCGGATCGCCTGTTCCAGCCCTTCGCCCGCCTGTTTCAACGCTTTGCGGCTAAGGACCATTTGCGCGCCGCCGGTGTGGTCCGGGTTCAGGCTGCGTTCGGAGGTGTCGAAAGCGGAAGGCCCGCCCACGTTGCCAAGTTCGGTCGTCTGCCAGCCAAAGACAGCGCCAGCGGTCGCCACAGGGAAGGCCAGCTCGCCCGCCGTGATGTTGATACGCTGGATCCCCAAACGCTCGGCAACCGAGTTCGGGAAGATGCGGTCAATGATCGGGCGGATCGTCTTGGGGTTCGGCACGTCCGCCGCCAGGGTTTCGCCCGCACGGGTTTCCAGAGCCGCCAGCGGGATCGGGACGCCCTGATAACCGCCCTTGCTGCGCAGTTCCTGCACAACCTCGGCAGTCGCGCCAGAGAGCGCCCGGCCTTCGTCCAGCGACAAGGCCACCTGCCGCAGTTCAAAGCGCCCGATCAGTTCCGCAAACTCGCGGTCAGAGCGGGTTTCCAGATCGGCCCCGGCCTCGCGCCGTTCCTGATCCTCGGCAATCAGCGCCGCCCGATACTTGGTTTCGTTGGCGCGATATTCCCCGTCCAGTTTTTCGATGGAACGGATCTCGTCGTCGGTCGTGTCGGTCTTGCCGACCAGAGCCGAAAGTTCTTGGCGAATTTCAGACTGTCGCCGTTGCAGTCGCACAGAGTCCAGCATGTTTACCTCGTGGTTGCCGGGTTGGGGTTTGTCGCCAGTTCGGCAACAGCTTGCCCCCAGGCTTGCCGCTCGGGGGTGACGGTCGGCGCGGGATGCCCGCACTCGATCCGGGTTTTCTTCGTGTGGCAGGAAGGACAGCGGGTGGCGCAATTCGCCGGGTCAAAGGCCAGTTCGGGGTTGGTCCGCACGGGCTTCACATGGTCGATTTCCAGCCGCCCGCGCCGGGTGCCGCAATCCACGCAAGCCCATCCGTCCCGTTCCAGCACGACATGGCGCAGCACTTGCCAGCGTTTGGTTTTCAGGACGGGCCGGGAGTAGCGCCGCCAATCGTCGCGCTTCACGCCCATTGCAGCCTCGCTTTCCGCGTCGGTGCCGCCTTCATGCGCTGCCCTTGGGCCACAGCCAGCAGGGACGCCGCAGCAGCGTCTATGCGGCCCAGGGAGCGGGCTTTCGCCAGCTTGGCATTGTTGGCCGGGTCCAGAAGGACGATGGCGTCAGAGAAGGCAGAGCGCAGCAGCAGGGACGGGGAAACCTTCACCTCGCCGTCAAAGAGCGCGCGCCGGAACCGTTCAATGTCCTCGGAGCCGTCCTTCCAGCCAAAGCCCCGCCAGATGAACGGGACGCGGGCCAACCCGGCCTTTTCCATCGCCTCGATAAATTCGGCATGGCGGAAGCGGTCGCCCACGATGCAAGCGGGCTGGATCCCGTCCAGCTTGCGCACGATTTCCGCCAGCCACGGGCCAGGGGGGACGGTCGCGTCACCCATCACGGACAATTCGCCGCGTTCCTGCATTTCGACATAGCGCCCGGAGACGCCATCAGCGGCCCCACGGTCGGCCAAAGATGGGGAAGTCGGGAAAGTGCCGATGGCTTCCAAGCGCCCGGTGTCGGGCCAGTAGAACGCCGCTGCCGACATGCTGCGAGAGCCGCCCAGGTCAACACCCAGGATGCACGGTCCCTCGCGGGGTGGAAGATCATCTGGCGCGCACTCTGCACCTAGCCACTCGTCAACGGTGACGAGCACCGAACGATCTTCCGTGGACACTCTTTCATTTCTGTTGAGGTTCCGAAAGGACGAAAGTGCAGAACCGCCGCGCGCAATGGCCCGCTTGGCTTGGGCCACAAGCCATTCGGGGGTGGATCCGATGCCTTCGGTTGCGCCGGGGTTGGCTTGCAGCAGGCTTTCCAGATCGTCAGCAGGCAGGCCAAAGGCGGGCCGATGTTCCTGCACGTAGGTTCCGGGCGGGGGTTCATCCAGCCAGCGGGAGAAGGTGTTAGCGTCGTCGGGTGCGCTTGTGCTGATGATCAGCGCCCGGCCATCGCGCTTTCCCAGGCCGGAGAGGATGGCGTTTTCTAGGTTGTCGCCCTTCTCGCGTTCCCATGCCGCCCGTTCGTCCATGATGGCAAGCGTCGGAGCGCCGCCCAGGATGGATTTTCCATCGGCTGCGATACAGCGGGCCAAGCCGCCGCCGTTGCCGGTGTATTCGACTTCCAGCTTGGAGCCGCGCCGGATGATAAACCGCTCTTGCTCGTCCTCGGGCAGCCCTTCAATGAAGCCGACAAGAAACGCGAACGCCGTTTTCGATTGGTCCCTGTTTCGCGCGCAGAACAGGATTTCCCGCTTGGGCTGATCGTCCCATTTGCCGACCAGATGCCCTAGAGCCAATCCGGCAGAGGTGGCAGTCTTTGAGTTGCCGCGCCCGATAGACAGGACGCCGACCATGACGCCATCGGCCAGAGCGCCGCGCACGAATTGCCGCTGAAACTCGGCCAGCCGGAGGGGTTGGCCGGCCATTTTCCCCTCCGGAATTTTCAGGGTTTCCAAGAAGGCAATCGCCAGATCGGCCTTTTCGGGGGTCGGGAGAGAGAGCGGAACACTACGCCGCCGGTCCCCCGCCTTTGCAGGCTTCTGGGCATTGGGACCAGATGCGACCGCCCCCTTGCGCCCCTTCGCCTTGGTCGCTGCCGCTGTCATGCCCGCACCCTGCGGTGTCGCGCCGCGATGCGGGACGCTGCCAGCGATAGACCTTGCGCTGCATCCTCGCTGCCTCGCAGGTCATAGGACCGGGTTGCTTGATCCATGATCGCCAGTTGCAGATCGTCGGGGATGCTGGCTGCATCGTCACCGAAGCCCGCCTCATAGGTCACGACAACAGCGCCGCGCATATCGTCGGGCAGGTGCAACACGGGATAGCGGCCACCTGTCAGGCCATTGACCAGGGCCAGCCCGTCAACCGTTACCGCAGCATTGGACACGGCAGGGCCACAGGGCAGGGGGATAGCCTCGCCCTCGGCCTGCACGGTCACGGTGATCAACTGCCGCAGCAGGGCCAGTTCACAATGCGCCTCGATCTCACGGGCAGCCGCTCGGGCCATCCGGGCCAAGGCCATGTCGTCGTGATCGCCGTCAACGCGCGCGTGATGCTTCACCTCGTCTAAGTCGAACGGGTCGGCAAGGCTGATAGGGGTTCGAGTATAGGTCATCGTTTGCGTGGTCTCGGTTTGTTCCAATATAGTCTAGTTGAGAATAGTTCGCAACTAAGGCGCTTACCGCCACATGTCGGGGTCGTAGGTGTCTGGGTCGATGATGCTGACAGGGACTTCCGACCATCCCAGGTTCTTGCAGGCTTCCAGGCGATGCAGGCCGTCGATCAGCTGATAGCCGTCGATCTGCTGACCGTTGAAATAGACCTTGGCGGGAACAACACGGATCGGATGGCTCAACCCGGCCTGCTTTATGTCGTCGGCAAGTTTAGCAACCTTTTCACGGTCGGGACGGGGGCAGCCCGTGCCGCGATGGCCTAGTGCAGAGACATGACCGACGCTGACTTTGACGATGCCTTCCTGTTCACTGTTCTTGGCTTGGGTCTGCGTTACCGCGTTACCGCTCCTATAGAGCGCGGTAACGGCGGTAACGGTGGCATGACCTTCGCCAGCATCGTTACTGGTAACGGTAGGTAACGCCGGTAACGCTTCATCGTCCGGGGCTACACGCCAGAGCCAGCCGTCGATAATGCGGACTAGTTCCTTTTCGTGAAGGCGGTTCTTGACGGTGAAGAAGGCCTTGCGCTTGGCGCTATCGCTTTCGCCGCTGGAAAGGCTGTGACGGTCGCAATACTCGCGCCAGCGTTCGAGCGACACGCAACGGCGGTTGCGGGGGTAGTTGTCGCTGATCAGCTTTTGGCCGTGATCGCGGATGCAATCGTCTAGTGCCTGCAAGGCGATCTTGTCGGTGCCAGTCAGCTTAACCTTGCGCTTGACGGGTTCGGTTGCCTCCACGACTGCGGAAGTCACCTTGTCGCCGTCCTCATCGAAGCCCAGGAACACAGACTTGAGGCGATAGGCAAAGATGCCATCGCAAGTCAGGTCTCGCTGCTTGCGCGCCTCGGCCATGACAACGCCGTCATTGCGGGTCAGCTCGATCTCGGTATCTGCCGCCGCTCGTAGGCTGCCAGAGCCTCGCGCGCCCTTGCTTGTATCCTTGCCGCTGTGATGAATGACCATGACATGAGCGCCGGTTTCTTTGCGCAGCATGTCGATGTTGCGGACGAACAGGCCCATGTCCTTCGCCGCGTTTTCGTCGCCATTGCCCATCGTGCGGGCCAGCGTGTCGATCACGATCAGCGATGGCATTTGCGGGAAGTCCTCGCGAATCGCCTCGATCAGGAAGTGAGCGTCGTTCGAGGTGCAGAGGTCCAGCGGCAGATTGAGAAGGCACAGATCGCCATTGTCGTTGATCCGGTCCATCAGATCGGCGCGTTCGCGGCGCATGGCCTCTATACGGTTGTTGATGCCGCTGCCGCCCTCGGCTGCGACGTAAAGCACTGGCCCTGTCCACTTTTCGCCACCGGGAACGCGGTTGCCGTGCCAGTCCTCGCCTGCCGCAACGTGAATAGCCAGATCCATCGCAAAGAAGGTCTTGCCCACGTTGCTTTCACCATAAACAACGCTGAAAGCACCTCGATCTAGCCAGCCCTTGACCAGATAGCGGGACCGTAGGGCAGGCTGGATGCGGTGAACGGGCCGGATGGCTGCGGATATATCCGCAGTCCTCCCGACGATCTTGCTCTTGCGCGAATAGCCTGTATCGGCACGATGTTGCGCGTCATAGTCGTCAAGCTGCTGAAAGGCAGTCATGCGCGCCCCTCCTTGAATGGGCGCAGCATCCGGGCTGCGACTTCCTTACCGTATTTGCCGCTGTGGCACGGTCTGCCGATGAATAGAGCGCCGTCCTAAGGGGCTTCATGCCTTCAACCGGCGTGACCAGCATCACAGCCCAGGCTTTCCCGCGCTTGGCGACGGTGTAGTAGCTGACTGCGGCAGTCGGTAGCTTTGAGATATTGTTGGTCATGCCGCAGCCCCCCTTTGCACGTAGGACAAAAAGGCTACCTGATCGGTTCGGGACATGCGGTTATAGCAGGCGACCGAATAGGCTTTCAGTTCAGCGGTCGAAGCCATATCTGCCCAGAATGCCGCCTCGGCCATGATGCTGCCGAATGCCGGGATCGGAGCGCCGGGCCGCATGGCCTCGATGAACCGTTCCATCAGCGGGATGCGGTCGCGCGGATCACAGGCCAGAACGGCCTCCAGCAAGGATCTTGCCGCCGCCTCGCGCTGAATGCTAAGATCCACCCATTCTAGCCAAGAATGCAGATCAGCCCCGGTTGCGCCCGCCAGCGCGCCGGGGTTTTCAGTTGTGTCAATTTCAGGGTTTGAAGGGCTGTTATCACGTTCGCCGCCCGTTCGCGGTCTGTCCTGATAACAATTTTCAGAGAAGCGGTTGATTCGGTGGGAAACCAGCGGGGCTTTGCAATCCGCTGCGTAACCTCTCCGCCAACCCGCCGCCGTCGAGGTTTGCATGGCATAGAGGATCGGCGGGCGGCTTGCAAGATGGGAACGTGCGGCGTTGCTAGGTGCACGGAATCATGCCAATAAGACTGAAAGAAGGTCGTAAAGGTTCCGAAGATGAGCGATTTCGCCGCGCGTCGTACCATGATGGTGGATACCCAGGTCCGTCCCAACGATGTCAACAAGTTTCCCGTGATCGAGGCCATGCTGGCGGTCCCGATGGAGGACTTCGTCCCCGCCTCGCTGAGGGCGGTGGCCTATTCGGGCGAGAACCTGGATCTGGGCCAGGGACGCGTCCTGCTGGAGCCGCGGACGCTGGGCAAGATGATCGACATGCTGGATCTGCAGCCTGACGACATGGTGCTGGATCTGGGCTGCGGCTATGGCTATTCCTCGGCGGTCGTCGCGCGGATGGTCCAGGCCGTCGTCGCCATCGAGGAAAGCGACGAGATGGCGTCCGAGACCGAGCGTCGCCTGAACGAGGCGGGCGTCTTCAACGTCGCCGTCCTGAAGGCCCCGCTTGCCGAGGGTGCTCCGAAGCAGGGGCCCTATGACGCGATCCTGATCGGCGGCGGCGTCGAGGAGGTGCCGGCCGCGATCCTGGACCAGCTGAAGGAAGGCGGACGCGTCGCGGCCCTGTTCCTGGAAGGGGCGCTCGGGGTCGTCAGGATCGGGCACCGCCTGCATGGCCGGGTCAACTGGCGCTATGGCTTCAACGCCCAAGCGCCGCTTCTTGCGGGCTTCGAACGCGAGCGGGGGTTCACGCTATGATCGGCCTGCGTCGCTTCGCCGGCATTGCCGCGATCGCCTTGATGTCGTTCAGCAGCGCGGCCACGGCCGAGTCCCTGGCCGACACGTTGGTGGCGGCCTACCGCCACTCGGCCCTGATCGAACAGAACCGCGCCGTGCTGCGGGCGGCGGACGAGGACGTGGCCGCTGCGATCGCCCAGTTGCGCCCGGTGGTGCAATGGACCGCCAGCCACACCGTCACCCGGAGCGAGAACCTGCTGGGCTATACCACGGCCCGCTCGACCTCGCTGCAGATCGGCGCGCAGATGACGCTTTACGACTGGGGCCGGTCGCAACTGGCGATCGACTCGGCCAAGGAACAGGTGCTGGCGACGCGGCAAGGGCTTGTCGCCGTCGAGCAGGATATTCTTCTGGCGGCCGCGGTCGCCTTTTTCGACATAAAGCAGGCGACCGAGCGCGTGGCCCTGCAACAGAACTCGGTCGAGGTGCTGACCCGAGAGCGGCAGGCCGCGCAGGACCGCTTCGACGTGGGCGAGATCACCGTGACCGACGTGGCCCTGGCCGACGCGCAGCTTGCCGAGACGCAGGCCGGGCTGGCTTCGGCGCAGGGCGACCTGCAGATCGCCCGCGAGGGCTATCTTGCCGCGACCGGGCGTTTCCCGGACAGGCTTGATGCCCCGCCGCCCTTGCCCCGCCTGCCGGCGAGCGTTGACGAGGCGCGGGCCATCGGGCAGCGCAACCATCCCCTGATCTCCCAGGCGCAGCGTCAGGCCGCCGCGGCGGAGCTGGGCGTGGCGGCGGCAGCGGCCGAGCGCAACCCCACCTTTACCGGCAACATCGGCGCCGGCGTGACGCGCAGCCCGCAGAACCAGTTTGGCGGGACGGGGGAATACGACAACCGCAACAGCGCCTCGGTCGGGCTGGAACTGAACCAGACCATCTATTCCGGGGGGCGGTTGCCCGCGCAGCATCGCAGGGCCATGGCCGTCCGGGATCAGCAGCGCGCGAACCTGCTGAACGTGGCGCGGCAGATCAGCCAGCAGGTCGGCGAATCCTGGGCCAACATCGACGTGGCCCGCGCGCAGATCGGTGCGATCGACGAACAGATCGCGGCAGCCCAGCAGGCCTATAACGGTGTCCGGGAAGAAGCAGCCCTAGGCGCGCGCACGACGCTGGACGTGCTGGATGCGGAACAGTCGCTCCTCGAGGCGCGGGCCGACAAGATCACGGCGGAAGCCAACCTGCAATTAGCACATTATCAACTTCTGGCTGCTATGGGTCGTCTGACGGTAGAACACCTCAACCTGGGGATTCCGACATATGACCCTTCGCAGTACTACAACGCCGTGCGCGACGCGCCCTACACCAGCAAGCAGGGCGAAAGCCTCGACCGCGTGCTTCGCGCGATCGGGCGCAACTGACCTGACGATTCGCGGGGGTTCCCATGGCTGACCCCCGCTTCTCGCAAAACGCCGCCCGCCTGTCCGAGGACATCGGCGACGTTCTGACCGCCATCCGTCGGATGATCGCAGACGACGATGCGCTCAGCACTGCGCGGGACCACATCCGGGCCAAGCACAAGGGCGTCGTCCAGGACGACGCGGGCGACTTTCTGGCCCGTCGCCATGGCGGCAATGCGGCCCTGGCGCGTCAGATGGTCGAATCATCGGTGCGCCCGCTGCCCTCGCCGGTTCCGGCCGAATCCGCCGAGGCGCCGGCGATCCCCCAGTTCATCCTGCGCGCCCGGCCCGAAACCGTGTCCAAGACGAACGCCGCCCCGCTGCGGCTGGAGGCCGAGCGTCGGATCGAGGAGGCGGAGGCGCCCAAGGTTTCGGGCTGGCGGGCCTGGCTGCGCCCCGAGGCGCGCGATGCCGGCGCCGAGGCGCTGCCCGGGCCCGCGCCTGCCAGCCCTCCGGTCAGCCTGCGTCCCGAAGTCCTGCAGGACATGGCCGACGACGCCGACGATTTCGCCGAGGCGTTCGACTGGAAGGCCCGGATGCGCCCTGAACTGGAGGTGCATGTTCCTGCCGCGCCGGCGGAGGCGAAGCCGGTCGAGCAGCGGCTTTCCGGCTGGGCCATGTCGCCGCGGCCTCTCGACGCCGACCCTGTCGCCCTGCTGGCGGCCGAGGCCGAAGCCTTCGATGCGGAACTGAGGGCCGCAGCCGAACCGGAGGACAAGGACCAGGACATCCGCGACCTGCTGCGCGAAATGGTGCAGGAGGAATTGAACGGCGAACTGGGGCAGCGCTTCTCGGCCAATCTGCGGGCGGTGATCCGGCGCGAGGTCGCATCCGCGATCGACGCGCAACTGGATCGCTTCTGATCCCCTGCGGGGCAGCGCCGTTCAGGCGCTGCCCGAAACCTCAGCTGCGCGCCGTTTGCAAGGTCCTGGCCCACCAGGTCAGTTCCTCGAGCATGGCCTTGAGGGAGCCTTCGAGATGCCCCTCGATCTCGCTCATCGGACCATTCGCGCCAAGCGGCGAAACCGTGAAGAAGTCGCCCCCGCCGATATGGACCGCATTGCGCAAGGGCACCATCTGAAGCTCGATCCCGATCAGGCGCAGGTGTTCCAGCGCGCGGGCGCCGCCCAGGCTGCCATAGGCCAGCGCCGCGAAGGGTTTGCGGTTCCATTCCTTGTAGGCCTGGTCCAGCGCGTTCTTCAGCGCCCCGGTGATCGAACGGTTGTATTCCGCCACCACGAAGACGAAGCCGTCGAAGCCTGCCAGCTTTTCCTGCCAGGCCACGGCCCGGGGATCGCTTGAGGGCATCCACAGGTTCGACGCGGGCTCGTTGAAGAAGGGCAGGTCCTGGTCGCGCAAATCGACCAGTTCGAAGGCCAGGTCGGGATGATCCTTGACCTTTTCCATAAGCCAGCCTGCCGGCTTGTCGGCGAAGCGGGTGTCGCGGGTGGAACTGATGATGACGCCGATGCGGGGCTTGGTCATGCTGGCCGTCCTTGCTGGTTCATGTGCCTGGCCAGACTAACGCCGCTTTGCGCCCGCGGTTCGAAGAATCGACCGGCGGAGGCGCACAGCGCCATGCGCCTTTTCGCACAACGGGCCTTGCCTGGAACGCGGCAGGGTGGTCTATCAAAAGCATGAAAAAGTCCGACAACCCCGCCGATCCGTTCAAGAAGGCCCTGTCCGAGGCGACCCGCGCGCTGGCTGACGACCGCGAGTTGAACGTGACCTTCAGCGCCGATCCCTCGGGTGTGGCGGGCGACACGATGCGCCTGCCGCAGGTCAGCCGCCGCATGGGCCGGGACGAGATTCTGCAGGCCCGCGGCACCGCCGACGCCTTGGCGATGCGGATGCGCCATCACGACGCGGCGACCCATTCCCGATTCGTGCCCGCGGGTCCGATGGCGCGCGAGCTTTACGAGGCCATGGAAACCGCGCGCTGCGAGGCGCTTGGCGCCCGCGACATGCCGGGCGCCCTGTCCAATATCGACGCGCGCATCGGCGCGGATGCCGACAAGAAGGGCTACGGCCAGATCAAGGCGCCCGCCGACGCGCCCTTGGCCGTGGCTGCGGGGTATATCGTCCGGCAAGCAGCGACCGGCCGGGCGCTGCCTGCAGGGGCGCAGCATGTGGCCGACCTGTGGCGGCCTTTCGTGGAACAGCAGGCGGGCGGCTCGTTGTCGCATGTCAACGACGTGCTGGCGGACCAGGCGGCCTTTGCGCGCCTGTCGCGGCAGGTCATCAGCGACCTGGGCTATGGCGACCAGCTGGGCGACGATCCCGACCAGCCGGATGACGACGACGCCGAGGAAAATGCCGAGCAGGACGAGGAAGCGGGCGACAACCAGTCCCGCGACCAGGACGACAGCGAGGATGCCGAGGCCTCTCCCGAGCGGTCGCAGGAACAGCAGCAGGACGAACGCCAGGCCCAGGTCAGCATGGACGACCAGTCCGACGAGCAGCTGACCGACGAGGCCGAGATGCCCGAGTCGGAAACCCCGCCCGACCTGCCGCCCCCGGTCAGCGAGGCCAGCGCCGACTACAAGGTCTTCGCGCAAGCCTGGGACGAGGAAATCCGCGCCGAGGATCTGGCAGACCCGGCCGAACTGGAGCGGCTGCGTGCCTATCTGGACAAGCAGTTGGAACCCCTGCGCGGCGCCGTGTCGCGGCTGGCGAACAAGCTGCAGCGCCGCCTGCAGGCCCAGCAGAACCGAAGCTGGGAGTTCGACAAGGAGGAGGGCGTGCTGGATGCAGGCCGCCTTGCGCGCGTAGTGGCGAACCCGACCACGCCCCTGTCCTTCAAGGTCGAGAAGGACACCGAGTTCCGCGACACGGTCGTGACCCTGCTGATCGACAACTCCGGGTCGATGCGGGGCCGTCCCATCTCCATCGCGGCGATCTGCGCCGATGTGCTGGCACGCACGCTGGAACGCTGCAGCGTCAAGGTGGAGATCCTGGGCTTCACCACACGGGCCTGGAAGGGCGGGCAGTCGCGCGAAGCCTGGTTGCAGGCGGGCCGTCCGGCCCAGCCGGGGCGTCTGAACGACCTGCGCCATATCATCTACAAGCCCGCCGACGCGCCTTGGCGGCGGGTGCGGCCGAACCTTGGGCTGATGATGAAGGAAGGCCTGCTGAAGGAGAACATCGACGGCGAGGCGCTGGAATGGGCGCACAAGCGCCTGGTCCGCCGGTCCGAGGTGCGCAAGATCCTGATGGTGATCTCGGACGGGGCGCCGGTCGATGATTCGACGCTGTCGGTCAACCCGGCGAACTATCTGGAAAAGCACCTGCGCGACGTGATCGCCATGGTGGAAAAGAAGCGCATGGTCGAACTGCTGGCCATCGGGATCGGGCATGACGTGACGCGCTATTACGAACGCGCGGTGACGATTACGGATGCCGACCAGCTTGCCGGTGCGATCACCGAGCAACTGGCGGCGCTGTTCGATGCCGATCCCCGCAAGCGGGCACGCGCGCTGGCGCGGCGCGCCTGACGCGTCCGGCAGTGTCAGGGGGTCCTGGACCCCCTGCGGACGCCCGGGGCGTCCTACCCCCGAGGGTATTTGGACAACGAAGAAGCCAGCAGGCCGGGCATGGCGGCGCCCAGTCTTGCGGTGCCTCCGGGTTGCCAGCCTATGGTGCGCAGGCGGTCGCAGCGCTGCACGCGCAGGGGTGCGGGATCGGCCCGCTGCGGTAGGGGATGCGGGCAGTCGGTCAGCGCCTGGACCTCGGCCAGCAGATCGTGACGGTCCAGAACCAGGTCGCTGCAGTTCACCTGTCGCGGCGGGTCCGTCTGAGAGAGAAGCAGCAGGATCGCTGCGGCCATGTCGTCGCCATGGACTTCGGTGGCGACACGGGGCTGGATAGAATGTCCCGCCAGGTAGTCGTCAAACAGGTCGCGCCATTTGGCGGCGTGGCCGTAGATGCCGGTCGCGCGAACCGACGTGCCCTTGAGGGGAAGGTTGGCAAGGTGGTCCTCGGCCTCTGCCTTGACTTGGCCATACAGGTTGACGGGGCGGGCGGGCAGGTCGTCCGGCAAGGTCATGCCCGCAGGATGCCCGTCATGGACGGCGCGCGAGGACAGGAAGACGATCCTGCCCACGCCGTCCCGTGCCGCCTTGTCGAACAGCCGGAACGTGCCGTCGCGGTTCAGGCGCAGGAAGCGGTCGGGATCGTCCCCCTCGCCCCCGCGGTAGCGTCCGGGCGCGTGGGCGAAGGCGCAATGGATCAGCGCATCGACGCCCGACAGGTCGGGCGCGTCGCCCAGGTGGAAGCCGGTGCCGCGATCCAGGCGCGTGACATGGTGGCCCGCTGCCTGCGCGGCGCGCAGCACGAAGCCGCCCACGATGCCCGAGGCGCCGGCCAGGGCGATGCGCATCAGGCGGCCGGGCGGACCTGCGCGGCCAGGTCGGGGACGGGCTGGCCTTCCGCGATCGCGCGCCACAGGTCGATCAGCGGGCGCAGCAGGGGCGCCTTGTCGTGGTCCTGCCACGGCTTCTCGTACTGGAAATGCAGGATGCGGATGTCTTCCCAGCTCCACAGTTCCGGCATGTTGATCCAGACATATTGCAGCATGTTGTGGTGGATCGACAGGCCCTGCCAGTCGGGGAAGTAGTCCTGCAGGAAGGTCTGGTCGGTGCGCCGCCAGAAGACGCCCGGCCGGTCCAGATGCGCCATCATGGCGTTGAACGTGCGGATGTCGGGACGCGCGGTGAACACGCCCGAGTTCATGCGGTGGAACCCGTCGAGGCCGTCATAGACGTTGGGCGCGGCGCAGAACTCCGGCAGGTCGAACAGCTTTTCGACAGGGCGCAGCACCACCGCGTCGGCGTCGATGAAGACGCAACGGTCGTAGTCCAGCTGCCACAGCCGCAGCTTGACGAAGTTGTCCAGGGGCGTGTGGAAGTCGGGCTTGCCGCCGCGGGTGAAGGCCGCGCGGGCATGAAGGGCGTCGCGGGCATGGGTGCGGTCGAAAGCCTCGCCCGTGGGCAGCAGGTCGGCCGCGATCAGCCGGGCGCCGTGGGCGCGCAGCCGCGCCAGATGGGCTGGGCCAAGGCCGCGATGCATCACCACCAGGTCGGCCCGGGTGCCCGTCAGCTTCAGCGACCGCAGCAGCGCCTCGGCCCCCGGCAGATAGTCGGGGTTGGTGACCAGCGTCACATAGGCATGGTCGGACAGGGCTTTCGTTTCGGCGCGCAGACCGGCGGGCAGGGAATGGTTGCTGCCTTGCGGTGCGGTGCGGTACAGCGGCGAGATCCGGGTGGTGTCCATCGGGTATCCTGGGCAGTCCAAAGAAGTCTGGCGGCGGTTCGGCGCGACGTTATGGCACTTTTGTAAACCGTTGATGACAGAACGCCATGGGCATTGCCAGGGTTCACCGAAAGGCTAACCTGCCCGCCGCAACCAAGGGAATGATCATGAGCCTGCCCTCCGAACTTTCCGATCGCCTGCGTGGCATCCTGGGAACACGCCTGTCCGAAATCGCAGCGGATCGCGACCACCATGCGCAGTCGGAAAGCTTCCACCGGTCGGCCCCGCCCGATGCCGTGTGCTGGCCCGACAGCGCCGAGGAGGTCGCGGCGATCCTGTCGGCCTGCAACGATGCGCGCGTGCCGGTGATCGCCTGGGGCACGGGAACCTCGCTGGAAGGTCACGCGCTGCCGCTTCGGGGCGGGATCAGCCTCGATCTGTCGCGGATGGACAGGGTGGAGGAGATCCGGGCCGCCGACATGCAGGCCACCGTCCAGCCGGGCGTCACGCGAGAGGCGCTGAACACGGAACTGCGCGCGACGGGGCTGTTCTTCCCCGTCGATCCCGGCGCCAATGCCAGTCTTGGCGGGATGGCGGCCACGCGCGCCAGCGGGACGACCGCCGTGCGCTATGGCACCATGCGCGACAACGTGCTGGCCTTGCAGGTGGTGCTGGCCGACGGGCGGATCATCCGCACCGGCACGCGGGCGGCGAAATCCAGCGCGGGCTATGACCTGACGGGGCTGTTCGTCGGCTCCGAGGGCACGCTGGGCGTCATCACCGAACTGACGCTGCGCCTGCATGGCCAGCCCGAGGAGGTGGCCGCCGCCGTCTGCGCCTTCGACAGCCTGGATCATGCGGTGGAATGCGTCAGCGCCACGATCCAGTCGGGCATCCCTATGGCGCGGATCGAGTTCGTCGATGCGGCAAGCGCGCGGGCCTTCAACCTGCATTCCGGCAGCGCCATGCCCGAGCAGCCGCACCTGATGATCGAGTTCCACGGCAGCCCCAATGCCGTGCGCGAGGACGCCGCCCGCTTCGGAGAGATCGCGGCCGAGTTCGGGGCGCAGGGCTTCGACTGGGCCACCACGGCGGAAGATCGCGCGCGTCTGTGGCGGATGCGGCATGGAGCCTATCACGCCTGTCTGGCGCTGCGTCCCGGCGCCTCGGGGCTGATCACGGATGTTTGCGTGCCGATGTCGCACCTGCCCGCCGCCGTCCATGCCGCCGCCGCCGACATTGCTGCCGAGGGGCTGATCGGTCCCATCCTGGGCCATGTCGGCGACGGCAATTTCCATTCGCTGCTGCTGGTCGATCCGGCCAATGCGGACGAGGTCGCGGCGGCCAAGCGCATCGCCACCCGCATGGCCGAACGCGCGCTGGCCGTGGGGGGCACGATCAGCGGCGAACATGGCATCGGCGTCGGCAAGCGCGGGCTGATGGGCGCGCAGCATGGCGAGGGGTGGGAGCTGATGGGCCAGATCAAGGCGGCGCTGGACCCCCATGACATTCTGAACCCCGGAAAGCTGGTGCCCGACAGGAACTAGGCCCAGCGCCCGGCAGTTTCCTTGCCAAGCCACCGGAGAAAAACGCCATGTCCCACAACGACAACAACGTCCAGCGCTCGGCCAGCCGCCACAAGCCCGCGCTGATCGCCATCGCCTTCGTGCTGATCGCGGCCTTCCTGGCCTTCATGGTGTTCCGGCCGGGAGTGGACGAGCAGAACGAAGGGCTGGCGACCACGCCGCCCCCTGCCGGCACGCCCGTGACCAATGCCGAGGGAACCGACGGCACGGCTCCGCCGCTGGTGTCACCGGAAGGCCTGCCCGAGCCCGAAGAAGGCGAAGTGCGCGGCACCGAAGCGGCGCCCGCCACGGAAGACGCCGCGCCTGCCGATGAGGATGCGAACTGACTGACGCACTCGTGACCGTCACGGCCCGGTGACTTTTCCTCACGACCTTGCGATAAGCGCCAAAAGGGCGCGCCAAGCGCCCAAGGCAAGGTCGAAGGGGCAGGATGCGGTATTTCAGCAAGATATTGATGGGGCTGATGCTTGTGCTGGCGGTCGCCTGCGCGCGGACGCCGGAACGGGGCGGCTATCGTGCGGCGCCCGGTCCGGGCGCCAATCCGCAACTGGGCGATTCGGCACCCCACGACTGGGGCGGGCGGCATCCCTATGGTCATGCCGTTCACGGGATCGACGTGTCGCGCTGGCAGGGGGACATCGACTGGAACCGGGTCCGCAATGCAGGCATCAGCTTCGCCTTCATCAAGGCGACCGAAGGGGGCGACCATTATGACCCCAGCTTCCACCGCTACTGGCGCGAGGCCGCGGCGGCCCGCATCCCGCGCGGCGCCTATCACTATTATTACTTCTGCCGGTCCGGGGCAGAGCAGGCCCGCTGGTTCATCCAGCAGGTCCCGCGCGAGATCGGGTCGCTGCCGCCGGTCATCGACCTGGAATGGACCCATTCGAAGACCTGCCCGTATCGGCCTTCCCCGGCCGAGATCAAGCGGCAGGCCTCGGTGTTCATGGACATCGTGGGCCGCCATTACGGCCAGCGTCCGATCATCTACACGACGGTGGATTTCTATCGTGACAACCGCCTGGGCGACATGCGGGCCGAGTTCTGGCTGCGCTCGGTGGCGAACCATCCCAGCGTACCTTATCCGGGCCAGCGCTGGGCCTTCTGGCAGTATACCGGGACCGGCATCGTTCCGGGCATTCGGGGCAACACGGACCTCAATGCCTTTGCCGGAAGCCGCGCGGATTGGGTGCGATGGTTGCAAACTCGACTGACACGGTAAGACCCAGCTTCTGGCTTCGGGTCGAATTCGCGGCGCTCTATATCGGGGCGCCGCTGGTCATTGCGCTGTTCATGCCGGGCCGCCACCTGTTCGAGGCCCTGGCCGTCTTTTCGGTCATCGGTTTGCTTCTGTTGTGGCGCACGGGCGGGTTCGGCTTCCGTTCCCTTGTCCGGGGGTGGAGCAGGATGCCCTGGCTGGAGGTCCTTGGCCTGTCGCTCGCGACCCTGCTGGCCGGCACGGTGATCCTGTATTTCACCTATCCCGAGCGGCTGTTCACCATGCTGCGGTCGGGGATGCTGCCGCTGATCTGGGTCTTCTACCCGCTGCTGTCGGCGCTGCCGCAGGAACTGATCTTCCGGCCGCTGTTCTTCCACCGCTACGGCGCGCTGCTGCCCTCGGGTCACGGGGCCATCGCGATCAATGCGAGCATCTTTTCCTTTGCGCATCTGATGTACTGGTCGTCCGTGGTGGCGGTGATGACCTTCGTGGGGGGCTGGATCTTCGCCCGCGCCTATCTGCGCCACGGCTTCCCCGCCGCCTGGGTGCTGCACGCGGTCGCGGGAAACGTGCTGTTCACCGTGGGGATGGGCGCCTATTTCTATACCGGCAACGTGGTGCGCCCGTTCTAGGTTGACTTCCCGTCCCCGCCGCGCTTGATGCACGGCGGATTATTCGGGGAACGACCATGCACGCCTATCGCAGCCACACCTGCGGCGACCTGACCGCCGCTTCAGCCGGCGAAACCGTCCGCCTGTCGGGCTGGGTCCATCGGGTCCGCGATCATGGCGGCGTTCTGTTCGTGGACCTGCGCGACCATTACGGCATGACGCAGGTGCTGGCCGACAGCGACAGCCCGGCCTTTGCCGCGATGGACAAGCTGCGGGCGGAAACCGTGGTCCGCATCGATGGCCGCGTGAAGCTGCGCGACGCGTCGCTGGTCAACCCCAAGCTGCCCACCGGAGAGATCGAGGTCTATGCCACGGACCTTGAAGTCCTGGGGCCGTCGGACGAACTGCCGCTGCCGGTCTTCGGCGACCAGGAGTACCCCGAGGAAACGCGGCTGGCCTATCGCTTCCTGGACCTGCGCCGCGAGTCGCTGCACGACAACATCATGCTGCGGTCCAAGGTGATCCGGTCGATCCGCAACCGCATGTGGGACCAGGGCTTTACCGAGTTCCAGACGCCCATCATCACCGCCTCCAGCCCCGAAGGCGCGCGCGACTTCCTGGTCCCCTCGCGCCTGCATCCGGGCAAGTTCTACGCCCTGCCGCAGGCGCCCCAGCAGTTCAAGCAGCTGATCATGGTCGCGGGCTTCGACAAGTATTTCCAGATCGCCCCCTGCTTCCGCGACGAGGACCCGCGCGCCGACCGCAGCCCCACCGACTTCTACCAGCTGGACATGGAAATGTCCTTCGTGGATCAGGAAGACGTGTTCGCCGCGATCCAGCCCGTCATCCAGGGCCTGTTCGAGGAGTTCGGGGGCCGCCCCGTCGATGCCGAATGGCCGCGCATCCCCTACGCGGAATCGATGTTGAAATACGGCAGCGACAAGCCCGACCTGCGCAACCCGATCGAGATGCAGGTGGTCAGCGACCATTTCCGCGGATCAGGCTTCGGCATCTTCGCCAAGCTGTTGGAGCAGGAGGGGACCGAGGTCCGCGCCATCCCCGCGCCGACCGGCGGCAGCCGCAAGTTCGCCGACCGCATGAACGCATTCGCGCAGCGCGAGGGGCTGCCCGGCATGGGCTACATCTTCTGGCGCAAGGCCGAGGATGGGTCCACCGAGGCCGCCGGTCCCATCGCCAAGGCCCTGGGCCATGAACCGACCGAGGCGATCCGCACCCAGCTTGGGCTGGGCGAGGGCGATGCGGTGTTCTTCCTGGGCGGCAAGCCCGAGCAGTTCGAGGCCGTCGCGGGCCGCGCCCGCAACGAGATCGGACGCGAGTTGGGCCTGACCCAGGAAAACCAGTTCAAGTTCGCCTGGATCGTCGATTTCCCGATGTACGAGAAAACCGAAGACGGGAAGATCGACTTCAGCCACAACCCGTTTTCCATGCCGCAGGGCGGCCTTGACGCGCTGTCGGGCGATCCCTTGCAGGTCAAGGGCTACCAGTACGACCTCGCCTGCAACGGCTACGAGCTGATTTCCGGCGCGATCCGCAACCACAAGCCCGAGATCATGTTCAAGGCCTTCGAACTGGCGGGCTATCCGGCATCCGAGGTGGAAAAGCGCTTTGGCGGCATGGTCAAGGCGTTCCGATACGGCGCGCCGCCGCACGGGGGCTGCGCCGCCGGCATCGACCGCATCGTGATGCTGCTGGCCGATGAGGTGAACATCCGCCAGGTCATCATGTTCCCGATGAACCAGCGTGCCGAGGATCTGATGATGGGCGCGCCCAGCGAACCCACCAACGAACAGCTGCGCGAGTTGCGCCTGCGCGCCTTGCCAAAAGAGTGATCTGACATTCCCGTCCCCTGTGCCTAGCCTGCCAAGGAAATTCACAAGGCAAGGGGGGCGCGAATGCTGGCATATCCCGAACTCGCGGCGATCAGGCTGGGCTATGGGCTTTCGCCCCTGGCCCCGCCTCCTGCCGATCCCGTCGCGCTTGTGCGGTCGATCCGGGATGCCGGGCCGGATGATCAGGCGTTCTCGATGGCTCGGGACCACCTGCCTTTCCGGTCCCGCTTTGCCGAGCTGAATGCAAAGGAGGCCGACCGGAACGAGGCCGCGATCGACGCCTTGCGCGACCGGGTGCGCGACACGGGCATCCGGGTGGCACAGATCAGGATGGCCCGCGCCGTGGGCGATCCCGGCGGGTTCGGCGAACGCCTTGTGCAGTTCTGGGCCGACCACTTCACGGTGACGAACGCGAACCTGTTCGACACGCTGGCCTCGGCGGCCTTCGTGGACGAGGCGATCCGTCCGCATCTGACGGGCCGTTACGCGACCATGATGCTGGCGGCCGAAACGCATCCCCGCATGATCATGTACCTGGATCAGATGAACTCGATCGGCCCCAATTCGGTGGCGGGTCGCCGCCCCGGCAAGCGCCTCGGCATCAACGAGAACCTCGCGCGCGAGATGATCGAGCTGCACAGCCTGGGCGCGGGTTCCGGCTATGCGCAGCGCGACGTGCGGCAGTTGGCCTTGTTGCTGACCGGCCTGACCGTGCGGCCCAATCACGACGCGACCGCCTTCTTCAACAAGAACTGGGCAGAACCCGGCCCGTTCGAGGTTCTGGGCAAGACCTATGTGCGGGGCAGGGGCAAGGGCGTGGTCGGAGAGGTGATCGACGACCTGGCCCGGCACGACGCCACCGCGCGGCACATCGCGCGCAAGCTTGCGGCGCATTTCATCTCGGACGATCCGCCCGAGGCGTTGGTCCAGCGCCTGACGCAGGCATTTCGCGACACCGACGGCGATCTTCCGACCCTCTACCTGATCCTGGCCGAGGCGCCCGAGCTGCGGGACTGCTTCCGCCAGAAGGTCCGCCAGCCCTTCGACTTCGTCGTGGCGGCGTTGCGGGGCTGCGGCTTCACGCGGCAGGAGGTGATGGCGTTGGAGCAGCGCGTCTTTCACAACCTGGTCATGGGCGGCATGTTTGCCATGGGCCAGCAATGGGGCCTGCCGCGCGGCCCCGACGGATGGCCCGAGGATGCCTCGGCCTGGGCGACGGCGCAGGGGCTTGCCGGGCGCATCGACTGGGCCATGCGGATGCTGCCGAAGCTGCGGCCGGATCTGCCCGATCCGCGTGCCTTCATGCAGGCCGCGCTTGGCGAAAGCGCCTCGGACGATCTTCGCTGGGCGGTACCCAAGGCCGAAAGCCCGGCCGAGGGAATGGCCGTGATCCTGGGCTCGCCCGACTTCAACCGGAGGTGAACCTCATGCTGTCCCGCCGCCTGTTCCTGAAATCCAGCGCGCTGATCGGCTGTTCGGCCGCCGCGCATCCGTTCCTGTCCTCGATCGCCTTTGCCAATGCGCCGGGCGAGAACCGGCTGGTCGTCATCATCCTGCGGGGTGCGATGGACGGTCTTGACGTCTTCCAGCCTTATGGCGACCCCGCCTTGCGGACGCTGCGCAAGACCCTGTCCGCCGGTCCCGGGAACGGCGCGCATGACCTGGACGGCTTTTTCGCCCTGCATCCCTCGCTTGCGCCGCTTGTGCCGCTGTGGCGCGGGGGGGAAATGGCCTTCGCGCCTGCCGTGTCCACCCCTTACCGCGACAAGCGCAGCCATTTCGACGGCCAGGACATGCTGGAGGCCGGGACCGGCACCGATGTCGACACCATGCGGCAGCGCGATGGCTGGCTGAACCGCCTTCTGCAGGCGATGCCGGGCGTGCAATCCGAAACCGCCTATTCGGTGGGCCTGGACGACATGCGCATCCTGGACGGTGCGGCACCCGCCAAAAGCTGGGCGCCGCAGACGCGCTTTCGCCTTTCCGCGCAGGGGCAGCGGCTGCTGACGCATGTCTGGCACGACGATCCGCTGTTCCGCCCGGCGGGCGAGCAGGCGATCGAGATCATCAACGACGAGCTGTCCAAGATCGAGACCGAGACCGGACCAACCCGCGACGCGCAGGCCTTGGCGCGATTCGCGGCCGATCGCCTGAACGGCGAGACGCGGATCGCCACCTTCTCGATCTCGGGCTGGGACAGCCATGCACGGCAGCCGCAGGTCATCGACCGTGCGCTGCAAAGGTTGTCGGCCGCGATCCTGACCCTGCGGAAGGACCTGGGGGCGAACTGGTCGCGGACCACGATCCTGGCCATGACCGAGTTCGGCCGCACCGTGCGCGAGAACGGCTCGGGGGGAACCGACCATGGCACCGGCGGCGCGATGCTGGTGGCGGGCGGCAACATCAAGGGCGGCCGGGCGATCGGCGGCTGGCCGGGGCTTGGCGAGGGCGACCTTTACGCCGGGCGCGACCTGATGCCCTTGCGCGACATCCGCGCCCATGCCGCCTGGGTCCTGCACGATCTTTTCGGCGTCGCCCCGGACTTGCTGGAGCGGAACGTGTTTCCCGGCCTCGACATGGGGGAAAATCCGCGCATCCTGGCGTGAGATGGGAAGGGAGGCAGGGATGCAGGAAAGCGGTTCGACCCGGCAAGCGGCCTTGCCCCTGGCGGCGTTCGTGGCACCCCCACGGCCATCGGCGCAGCCCATCGGCAACCCGGTGCTGCAACCACTGTCGGCTGCCCGCCACGCCTCCGACCTGTTCCGGGCGCAGGCGGGGCAGGGCGATCTGTGGACCTACATGCCCTATGGTCCCTTCGCGGACCTCGGCGAATACCGGACCTGGGTCGAGGGGGCAGAGGCGTCGAGGGACCCGTTCTACCTTGCCATCCTTGATCCCGAAACGGCGCGGGCTCTTGGCCATGCGTCGTTCATGCGCATCGACACGGCCAATGGCGTGATCGAGATCGGCAACATCCTGTTGACGCCTGCGCTTCAGCGGGGGCGGACGGCCAGTGCCGCGCTGATGGCGATGATCGCTTGGGCCTTCGACCACGGCTATCGGCGGGTGGAATGGAAATGCAACGCGCTGAACCGGCCTTCGCGCCGTGCCGCCCTGCGCCTAGGCTTCACCTACGAGGGCACGTTCCGCAACCACATGATCGTCAAGGGCCGGAACCGCGACACGGCATGGTTCGCGATCACCGACGACGACTGGGCGCTGCTGGCCCCGGCCCATGCCGCCTGGCTGGACCCCGCCAACTTCGATGCGCAAGGCCAGCAGCGCCGCAGCCTGTCGGCCCTGACGGAACGGGCACTGCCGGGCCGCCGCGACGGGCCGGCGTGATCAGAGGCCCGCGACCCGAGCCAGCCGTTCCTGCACCAGCCCGCTGATCCGCGCCAGATCGCTTGCCAGGGCGTGCCCGGCCTCTCGGTCGCGCGCCAGGGCGGTTGCCGCGGCCTCCAGCACCGGATCGTGCGAGGACCGGGCGATGCCTGCAAGGAAATGGGCGATGTAGTCGACCGCCGTGGTGTCCTGTGCGCTGGACAGGATTTCCGCCACATGCGCCAGATCGTCGCGCAGTCCCGACGGGTCGGGCTGGATCACCTCGTCGGGCAGGATGCGCAGGCCGCGCCCCCGCGCCTCGACGGGAAGGGCGGACAGGATCGTCTGCTGGAACACCGCAAGGCTTTCGATCGGCTTGGCCAGAAAGCCGTCCGCCCCGGCCGCAAGCGCCGTGTCAGCAAGGTTCGGATCGCCCGAGATGCCCAGAAGCACCGGCACCCGAGGCTCGGTCGTGGCGATCTGGCGGATCAGCCCCGTGCCATCGCCGTCGGGCAGGCCCAGATCGACGATCACCACCGCGGGACGGTAGGTTTGCAGGTGTCGCGCGGCGGATCGAAGGCAATCGGCCCGCCGGATCCGCGCGCCCGACCGCAGGCACAAAAGGCGCACGGCCTCGCTGGCAAAGCGCGAATCCTCGACCACCAGGACGGTCAGGCCCGCCAGGGGCCGGTTCGGCGTCGAGGCCCGCCACATGGGCAAAGGGTCGACCACGTCGGACAGGATGTCGTTCTGCATGTCATTGTCCTTACCAATGTCTCGCTTCCAGTTAGCGGCCGATTCGCTAAGAAGCGGTTAACGCCGCAGGGTTTTCCTTTCGCCGCCCCGGCGAAGGCCCTAGAAGCATGGCAAACGGAGGAAATGATGATCGGACGCCTGAACCACGTCGCCATCGCGGTTCCCGACCTGGCTGCAGCCTCGGCGCAATATGCCGGCACCCTGGGCGCAAAGGTCGGGGCGCCGCAGGACGAACCCGATCATGGCGTGACGGTGGTCTTCATCGACCTGCCGAACACCAAGGTCGAACTGCTGCATCCCTTGGGCGAGGACAGCCCCATCAAGGGCTTCCTGGACAAGAACCCCTCGGGCGGGATCCATCACATGTGCTTCGAGGTGGACGACATCCTAGCCGCCCGCGACCGCCTGCAGGCCGAGGGCGCGCGCGTCCTGGGCAATGGGGAACCGAAGATCGGTGCCCATGGCAAGCCCGTGCTGTTCCTGCATCCCAAGGACTTCAACGGCTGCCTGATCGAACTGGAGCAAGTCTGATGAACCTGACCGGAGGCATCGTCCTGTTCGCCGTGCTGTGGTTCCTGACGCTGTTCATCGTCGTCCTGATCGGTCAGCGCAGCCAGCAGGACGCGGGCGCCATCGTGCCCGGCACCCCCGCCGGCGCCCCCGCCGACCTGCGCTGGAAGCGCAAGCTGATCTGGACGACCGCCGTCACGGCGCTGATCTGGGCCGTCATCGCCTCGGTCATCCTGGGCGGCTTCGTTACCCGCGCGGATATCGCGAACCTTGACCGGCTGATCCGCTGAGCAGGTGGAACAGATGCGTGAAGGCCGCCGCCGCCAGCAGGGGCACGGCGATGTTCACGACCGGAATGACCAGGGCCACGGCAACCAGCACGCCCGCCAGCGTCACCCGGCCCGCATTGGCCTTGCGCAGGGCGGTGGCCTGTGGTTCGTCCATGTGACGGCGCGCGGCCATCTGGAAGAACTCGCGCCCCAGAAGCCAGCCATTCGCGGCAAACAGCAGCAAGGGCGCCAGCGGACCCAGGACGGGAGTCAGGAACAGCGACAGGATCGCGACGGCCAGGACCGCCAGCACGACAGCGACCGATTCCAGCAGCCCGTCCAGGAAGTCCAGCGAGGTGCCGCGCCGGGTGGGATAGTGCATCTCCTCGACCACGTCGGCGACACGCTCGGCGAACAGCCCGGCAAAGCCAGCGGCGACCGGCGCCATCAGGAAAAAACCCATCAGCGGGAACAGCGCCAGCGACCCCCAGGAAAGGGCCGATCCGACATCCAGCGTACCGATCCAGGGCAGCGACAGGTCGCCGGGGACAAGGCTGCGGACCGCCCAGAACAGCGCGGATTGCAGCGCCACGAACAAAAGGATTGTCAGCGCCACGCCCGTCAGCGCCAGCGTCAGGATGCGCGGGCGCAGCAGATCCAGCCAGCCCAGCAGCAGCGCGCGAAAGACGATCATTCCAGCCAGCTTGTCTTGGCCGCGACATCCGGGCGTGGCCGTTCCGGCGGCGTTTCCCCGCGGCTGCCCAGGTGGACCAGGCCGACGATCCGCTCTTGCTCGGACAGGCCCAGATGGGTGCGGCCAAAGGTTTCATCCAGCACCGCCGGTCCCGTCAGCCAGGCCGCGCCCCAGCCCGAGGCGAGCGCCGCGTTGACCAGCCCCAGGCAGACCGCGCCCGCAGACAGGAACTGTTCCCATCCCGGAACCTTGTCGCTGGCGACCGGGGCCGAGACGACCGCCACGATCACCGGCGATTCGAAGGCCGATGCCGCCTTGTCCGCCACCGCCTGATCCTGGCCCGAAGCCAGCACCTGGTCGCGCAGGATCGGCGCCAGCCGGTCAAGCGCCGCGCGCTCCAGCACGATGAAGCGCCAGGGCTCCAGCTTGCCGTGGTCGGGGGTCCGCGCGGCAAGGGTCAGCAGGCGCAGGATCTCGGCCCGGTCAGGGGCGGGCGCGCGCAGCATCCTGGGCGGATGGGACCGGCGGGTCGCCAGGAAGTCCAGCGCGGCATCGTTGCGATAGGTCATGGCAGTCTCCTTCCCGCCCGTTCTTTCCGAAAGCGGTGTCCCGTGCAAGCGATCGGCCTAGCCCCTGTCGATGCGATAGTTCCCCTCGGGCAGGTTCAGCGCCAGGCGCAGCTCGGTCAGCTGGTGCATCGACAGGGTGATGCGCACCACCTCGTCATCGGGACCCACCTGTTCAAGCACCACGCGGTCGTCGAAGGACAGGATCACCACGTCCTCGTTCAAGGGGCCGGTGTCGGGGTCCGCCTCGTCGATCAGGGTGATGACGGTGGCGTCGAAATCATGCTCGATGGTGAACATCGCAAACTCCCTCGGTTTGTGCCGACATTCGCGTGATGTGCCGGGATGGGCAAGCCTGTGGGGTTTGCGCGCCTTTTCACGACAGGATAAGATCGGACCGGAACAAGGCAGCGACCGCGTCGGGGCCAAGATGCGGCATGGGCAGGGGACAGCAATGAAGCAGGTCGCGGCAATCCTGGGTGCGGGTCTTCTTGGCTTGGCGGCTTGCGCCCCCCTGCCGCCGGAACAGGCGCCGCTGCCGTCCGGTCCCGCTGCCGCCCCCCAGCCCGCGCCGTCCCTGACCAACGACGGCAGCCCGCAATCCGCCGCCCGGATGTTCGTGGGCGTCATGCGCCGGATGGAGCCCGCCGTCGAACGCGAATGCCTGCAGCGCCGCACCCAGCCGATCAACTGCGACTTCCAGTTCGTTGTGGACGACCGCCCCGGGCAAGAGGCGAACGCCTTCCAGACCATCGACCCCGCCGGCCGTCCGATCATCGGCTTCACGCTGTCGCTGATCGCGCAGGCCTACAATGGCGACGAACTCGCCTTTGTGGTCGGCCATGAGGCAAGCCACCATGTGCTGAATCACCTGGACCAGAAGGCCGGCGCCGCGGCGGCAGGGGCGGTGATCCTGGGCAGCATCGCCTCGGTCTACGGCAACAACCAGGAAGCTATCGAGACGGCACAGCGAATCGGTGCCTCGGTGGGGTCGCGCTATTACTCGCGAGACTGGGAATTGCAGGCGGATTATTTGGGCGCGGTGATGACGCTGAATGCCGGATTCGATCCGATCAAGGGATCGCAGTTCTTCCAGCGGATACCCGACCCGGGCGATCACATCCTAGGAACGCACCCCGCGCGCGCCGCCCGGCTGGAGCAGGTCCGCCGCGCGGTGGACGACGTGCGCAGCGGCCGCATTCGCTAGCCAAGCCAATTCCTCATCGCGGCAACGGAATTGTCACGGCACGTGACCTGTTTGCAGCATTGAAAACGGGCCTGATTCCGCCGATGCGACCGAGTTATTTAAATTTACACAAAATTTTCGGATGCAATGCAGCGAAGTATTGCAATACAACCGCAGTAAACGTGCTTCTGCATGTGCGTGTAAAAAAATGCTGACCGGGTGGCGAATTTCTGCTTATGTCGTATTTACCACGTACATTAAATGTCTGTGGGTTGATGGTTCGCGTGACGCTCGACGGCGTCCGCTTGGAGATGCGGAATGATCGGCGTCGTTGTGTGGAGTTGCGTTGTTCGCGAAAAGGCCGTGATCTGGTGCGAGGATCATGCAGCCTTGGCCTATCTCCAAGGCCGCGAAAACATGGTTAATGCCGCATGGTGGCCGCAGCCGGGCGATCTGGTCGAACTGGACAGCGAGGTCGTCGGCTCCCTGCGTAACGCCCGACGCGTCACGCTGTTGTCCGAACAGGAATATTCCGGCCTTCCCGAGATGCTGCGCGCCAGCATTCCATCGGGCCCGCATCTGCGCCTCGTGGCCTGCAACCCGTCCCCCGACATGCAGGACCGGATCGCGGGCGAGGCCGAGTCGTCCCTGGCCTCGGTCGCCCGCTGACCGTCAGACGCCGCGCGACAGCGCGGCAACGCCCGTCCGCGCCAGATCGGCAAGCCCCAGGGGACGCATCAGGTCCGCGAAGGCGTCCAGCTTCGACGGAGTGCCGACCAGTTCGAAGACAAAGCTTTCCAGCGTCGAATCGACCACGTTGGCGCGGAAGATCTCGGCGATGCGCAGGGCCTCGACCCGCTTTTCGCCCTGGCCGCGAACCTTGAACAGGCCCAGTTCCCGTTCCACGGCCGGACCCTCGACGGTCAGGTCATGGACCTCGTGCACCGGCACGATCCGTCCAAGCTGCGTCTTGACCTGCGCAATGACGGCAGGCGTCCCGCGCGTGACCAGGGTGATGCGCGAGCGGTGGCCGGTGTGATCCACCTCGGCCACGGTCAGGCTGTCGATGTTGTAGCCGCGCCCCGAGAACAGCCCGATCACGCGGGCCAGGACGCCCGGCTCGTTCTCGACCAGGACGGCAAGGGTATGGCTTTCCTCAAGCTGGGCGTTCGGATCGCGCAGGTCATAGGCCGAATGGCTGGACGCGCCCTTCTGGATGTTCAAAGCGTTCATGGTTTTGCCTTCATCTTGGCACAAATATCCCGGGGGTGTGGGGGCAGCGCCCCCACCGACGATCAGACCAGCACGGCGCCTTCGGATTCGATCACGCCGAAAGTTGCGGCCTCGCCCAGCAGCATTTCATTGTGCGGCTTGCCCGAGGGGATCATCGGGAAGCAGTTCTCGTGCTTCTCGACCAGGACATCCAGGATGAACGGCCCGTCATAGTCCAGCATCGCCTGGATCGCCGCGTCCAGATCCCCGGGGTCCTTGACCACCGCGCCCTTGCAGCCAAAGGCCTCGGCCAGCTTGACGAAGTCGGGCAGGCTGTCCGACCAGCTTTGGCTGTAGCGTTCGCCATGCAGAAGCTGCTGCCACTGGCGGACCATGCCCAGCCGTTCGTTGTTCAGGATGAACTGCTTGACCGGCAGGCGGAACTGCACCGCGGTGCCCATCTCCTGCATGTTCATCAGCCAGCTTGCATCGCCCGCGACGTTGATGACCAGGGCATCCGGGTGGGCCATCTGCACGCCGATGCTGGCGGGCAGGCCATAGCCCATGGTCCCCAGCCCGCCCGAGGTCATCCAGCGGTTCGGCCCCTCGAAATGCAGGTATTGCGCGGCCCACATCTGGTGCTGGCCCACTTCGGTCGTGATGTAGCGGTCGCGGCCCTTGGTCAGCGCCTCCAGCCGTTCCAGCGCGTATTGCGGCTTGATCAGCGTGTCGCTGTTCCGATAACCAAGGCAGTTCTTGGCTTTCCAGCCCTCGATCTGCTGCCACCACTGGGCAAGCGCCGGGCTGTTCACCTTGCGGCCGCGCGACTTCCAGACCTTCAGCAGATCCTCCAGCACATGGCCCACGTCGCCGACAATGGGAATGTCGACATGGATGACCTTGTTGATCGAGGACGGGTCGATGTCGATATGCGCCTTGATCGAATGGGGGCTGAAATCCGCCACGCGCCCGGTGATGCGGTCGTCGAAGCGCGCGCCGATGTTGATCATCAGGTCGCAGCCGTGCATCGCCAGGTTGGCCTCGTAAAGGCCGTGCATCCCCAGCATCCCCAGCCAGTTCCGGCCGGACGCCGGATAGGCGCCAAGCCCCATCAGGGTCGAGGTGACGGGAAAGCCCGTAGCCTCGGCCAGTTCGCGCAGAAGCTGGCTTGCCCCCGGACCCGAGTTGATGACGCCGCCGCCGGTATAAAGGATCGGACGCTCGGCCCCCTCCATCAACTCGACCAGACGCGTGATCGCGTTGATGTCGCCCTTGCGGACCGGCTGATAGCGGCCGGGATCGACCTGCTTGGGGCCGACATAGGCGTCGGTCGCGAACTGCACGTCCTTCGGGATATCGACCAGGACCGGCCCCGGACGCCCCGAGGTGGCGACCTGGAACGCCTTGTGGATCGTCTCGGCCAGCTTGCCCGTGTCCTTGACCAGCCAGTTGTGCTTGGTGCAGGGACGCGTGATGCCGACCGTGTCGGCTTCCTGGAAGCCGTCGGTGCCGATCATGAAGGTCGGCACCTGGCCCGACAGCACGACCAGCGGAATCGAATCCAGCAGCGCGTCGGTCAGCCCGGTCACCGCATTCGTGGCACCAGGACCCGAGGTGACGATGACAACCCCCGGCTTGCCCGTGGACCGGGCATAGCCCTCGGCCATGTGGACGGCGCCCTGTTCGTGGCGCACCAGGACGTGGGTGATGTCGTTCTGCTGGAACAGCTCGTCATAGATGGGTAGTACCGCCCCGCCCGGATAGCCGAATACCGTGTCGACGCCCTGATCGCGCAGCGCTTCGACAACCATTCTTGCACCCGTCATCATTCGGGACATGCCTTCCTCCATCAGATCAAGACGACGCAGGCAGCCCGCCCGCGCGTCGGCGCAAACTATGGAGACGGCAGGGCGGGGTCAATGGGCTGGCGCGGATAAAATGGCGCCAATCACGCAAAATTTGTAATTTTCTTTCGCCTATTTCAGCGATCGAACTGCGGCAGGGCGATGCGGGCGACCTGTTCCACGATCGGATCGACCGACAGGGGATGGGCCTCGTTCGAGTGATCCTGCGGGTCGCCGATGTTCTGCCAGACGCCGCCCTTGTAGATTTCCAGGGCCGAGAACTTGGCCTTGTAGTCCATCTTGCGGCTGCCGGGCACCCAATAGCCCAGGTAGATGAAGGGCAGCTTCGCGGCGCGCGCGATCTCGATATGATCCAGGATCAGGTAGGTTCCCAGGCTGGCCGGTTGCAGGATCGGATGGTAGAAGCTGTAGACAAGGCTGAGGCCGTCATCCAGCACGTCGGTCAGGCAGACGGCGGCCAGGAAGTCGTCGCCGGGCGCCAGCCGTTCCGGCCGGTCGGCGCTGCAACGGTATTCGATGACGCGGGTCTTGACCGGCGTTTCCTCGATCATCGCGGCGAATTCGAAGATGTCCATGTCGGCCATCCCGCCATCGGCATGGCGGCTGTCGAGGTAGCGGCGGAACAGTTCGAACTGCTCCTCGGTCGCCCAGGCGCTGGTGGCAAGGCGCCGCAGGCCCGCGTTGCGCCGCAGCAGACGGCGCTGCGTGCGCGACGGCTGGAAATCCGCCACGCGGATCCGCGCCGACATGCAGGCGACGCAGCTTTCGCAACTGGGGCGGTACAGCACATTCTGGGACCGGCGGAAGCCCTGCCGGGACAGGGCGTTGTTCAGGTCGGACGCGTTGTCGCCATGCAGCGCTGTGAACAGCTTGCGTTCCGCCCGGCCATGCAGATAGGGGCACGGCTGCGGAGCCGTGACATAGAACTGCGGCGCATGGGGAAGGGTATGGCGCATCAACGGCGGCCCTTGTGGCGGTTTGTCGTTCCAGAACTGATCATGCGCCGAAAAGGATCCGTCTGCCCAACTGTGGATTTGGCCGAAAGCCTAACAATGAAAGCGTGACACGCCAAGCGGGGAAAGAGTTAAAGGCCGAACTGCCGCTGCACCCGGCGCCGGCGGCCCGGATCGACAGGCCCGGATTGATGGGCCCAGATTGACGGGCTCAGATTGACGGGCTCAGATTGACGGGCTCAGATTGACGTGGCGGGGGCTTTGGCTAACCATGCGGCGCATGGATTTCGCAGCCCGCATCACCCGCCATCCCCTTGCCGCCGACCCGGACCGGGCGCAGCATGTCCTTTCCCTGCTCCCTGCGCTGGACCCGTCCCTGGCCGCCCTTGTCGGCGGCGCGGCGGGATGCAGCCCCTATCTGGCAGGTCTCTTGCAGCAGGAAGCCGAGTGGCTGCCCGGCGCCCTAGGCCACGACGACGTGGTCGCGCGGGAAACGGCGGGCTTCGAGGACCTGGGTGCCGAGGATCTGGCCATCGCCCTGCGCCGGGCCAAGCGCCGCGTTGCGCTTTACACCGCACTGGCCGACCTGGGCGGCGTCTGGCCGCTGGAGCAGGTCACGGCCGTGCTGTCCGACCTTGCCGACCGGGCGGTCGATCTGGCCTTGCGCGCCCATGTCGCGCAGGAACGCCGACGCGGCAAGCTGCCGCCCAGCGACGCCGAATGCGGCGGCCTGTTCGCCCTGGCGATGGGCAAGGGCGGCGCGCGAGAGCTGAACTACAGCTCCGACATCGACCTGATCGTCCTGTTCGATGAAACCGCCTATGCCGAGGCGGACCAGCAAGAGGCGCGGGCCGCCCTGATCCGGGCCACGCGCAAGATGACCGCCCTGCTGTCCGAGGTCACGGCGCATGGCTATGTCTTCCGCACCGACCTGCGGCTGCGGCCCGATGCCTCGGTCACGCCGGTCTGTATCTCGACCGCGGCGGCGCTGGCCTATTACGAGGCCGAAGGGCGGACCTGGGAACGCGCCGCCTTCATCAAGGCCCGCGCGGCGGCGGGCGATGTCGCGGCGGGCGAGCGCTTCCTGCGCGAGCTGCGGCCCTTCGTCTGGCGCAAGCACCTGGATTTCGCCGCCATCCAGGACGCGCACGACATGCGCCTGCGCATCCGCGACCACAAGGGCCTGGGCGGGCGGCTGGAGATTCCAAGCCACAACATGAAGCTGGGCCGGGGCGGCATCCGGGAGATCGAGTTCTTCACCCAGACGCGCCAACTGATCGCGGGCGGGCGCGACCCCGGCCTGCGCCAGCGCGACACCGTGGGCGGGCTTGCGGCACTGGCGGCAAAGGGCTGGATTCCCGCGGACGTGGCGCAGCACCTGACCGACCACTATCGCGAACACCGCGACATCGAGCATCGCATCCAGATGGTCAACGACGCCCAGACCCACTGCCTGCCCAAGGACAGGTCCGGCATTGCCCTCATCGCCGCGATGATGGGAAAGGATGACCCCGACGCCTGGTCGGCCCGCCTGCGCACGCGGCTGGAGCATGTGCACGAGCTTACCGAAACCTTCTTCGCCCCCGGAGAAATCGTCCAGCGGCCCTCGATCTCGGCGGAATCGCAGGCGATCATCGACCGCTGGCACGCCTATCCTGCGCTTCGGTCGCTCCGCGCGCAGCAGATCTTCAAGCGGGTCGAGCCGCAGCTTCTGTCGCGCATGGCCCGCACCGGCCACCCGGCCGAGGCGCTTGGCCGATTCGACGGCTTCCTGTCGGGCCTGCCCGCCGGCGTGCAGATCTTCTCGCTGTTCGAGGCCAATCCCCAGTTGATCGACCTTCTGGTCGACATCTGCGGCAGCGCGCCGGGCCTTGCGGCCTATCTGTCGCGCCATTCGGCGGTCCTTGACGCCGTGCTGGGGGGCAGCTTCTTCTCGCCCTGGCCCGGCGCGCAAGGGTTGCGCACGGAAGCGGAGCAGATGCTTCAATCGGCACTGACGGGGCCGGGGGGCGGATACGAGGCCGCCCTGGATGCCGCCCGCCGCTGGGCGCATGAATGGCATTTCCGCGTCGGCGTTCACCACCTGCGCGGGCTGATCGACGCGGACGAGGCGGCGGTCCAGTACGCCGACATCGCCGACGCCTGCATCGCGGCGCTGGTTCCCGTGACTTTGGCCGATTTCGCGCGCAAGCATGGCACGCCGCCGGGACGGGGCGCGGTGGTGCTGGGCATGGGATCGCTGGGCGCGCGCACGCTGAACGCCGGATCGGACCTGGACCTGATCGTGATCTATGATGCCCAGGGGGCGGAAGGCTCGGACGGGCCGCGTCCCCTGGCGGCGCGGCCCTATTATTCGCGGCTGACGCAGGCGCTGATCACCGCCGTCTCGGCCCCCACGGCGGAAGGCCGCCTTTTCGAGGTGGACATGCGCCTGCGTCCCTCGGGGCGTCAGGGGCCCGTGGCGACCGCCATCCAAAGCTTCGAAAGCTACCAGATGACCGAGGCCTGGACCTGGGAGCATCTGGCCCTGACCCGCGCTCGCGTGGTGGCCGTGGCAGGCGAGGGCGCCGGGCGGCTGGCCGAGGATATCGAGGCGCTGCGCCTTGCGGTGCTGCGCCGGCGCGGCACCGATCCGCGGGTGATGCCCGACCTGGCCGACATGCGCGAACGGATCTTCACCGCCAAGCCCATCGACGGACGGTGGGAAGCCAAGATCGGCCCCGGCCGTCTCCAGGACATCGACTTGCTGGCGCAGTCGCTGGCGCTGCGGGCCGGCGATCCGGCGCGGGGCACCCTTGCGCAGTTGCGGGCCGGGCGGCGCGCGGGCCTGATCACGACGGCGGATGCCGACCGGCTGGCGTCGATCTGGCGGCTTCTGTGGCGGCTTCACGCCTCGGGGCGCCTGCTGACCGCCAAGCCCTTGAACCTGGATGAGATCGGTCTGGGCGGTCAGGAGTTCCTGCTGCGCGAAAGCGGAGTAGGCTCGATCCCCGAACTGGAGGAGCGCCTGCGCGCGGCCTGCGCCGAATCTGCCGGATTGATCGACGCGGCCCTGACCGCCGAGGCAAGCGTCGCGCCGGCCTAGGCGCTTTTCCGGATGGGCGTTGCCAGGGGCTCGGACCCGGTCGCCGGTTCGGCGGCCGGCGCCCGATCCGTCCTGCGGTCGCCGATGGAGCCCAGCAAGGGCACCTGGACCGTGCCTTCGGGCGTTGCGGTCGCGACATCGACGGCGTCATAGATCCCGTGCGCGGTCTTGTCCCAGTAGAAGGGCTTCACGACCACCTCGTAGATCGCCTTCCAGCCGGCAAGGCAGCCCAGCGGGAAATACAGGTGCAGGCTGGGCACCCAATACATCAGGTGGCGATGCTTGTCGGCCCGCACGGCCCACATGCCCACCCCGATGCTGAGCAGTTCCGAGGCGACAAAGGTGCCGAACAGCGCCGGAATGGCATAGCCGCCCCAGACCCCGGCCAGGGGCTCGCGCAGGGGATGCGGCAGGCCGAGGCTCAGCAGCCAGAAGCTCCACAGGATGGGGGCCAGCAGGTATTGCGACAGGCTGCCCAGGAACTGGATCTGGAAGCCGATGAAGCGCCGGGGGCCAAGCTCGCGCCACAGGGCGCGCGGGTTACGCATGTGGACGCCCCAGGTCATCGCGTAGCCCTTCAGCCAGCGTGACCGTTGCTTGACCCAGGGCAGGGCGCGGCAGTTCGCCTCCTCGTCGGTGGTGGTGTCGATGATCTCGGTCCGCCAGCCGCGACGGGCCAGCCGCACGCCAAGGTCGGCGTCCTCGGTCACGTTCCAGGCGTCCCAGGCGCCGACCTGTTCCAGCGCGTCGCGGCGGAAGAACAGGGTGGTGCCGCCCAAGGGTACCACCAGGCCGAGGCGCGCGATGCCGGGCAGGATCACCCGGAACCAGGCGGCGTATTCGATGGTGAAGCAGCGCGCCAGCCAGTTGGTGCGGGGATTATAGAAATCCAGCGCGCCCTGCAGGCAGGCCACGTCGGCGGGCGCAAAGTGGAAACGGCGCGCGACGGTGTGCAACTGGTCGGGGTCGGGCCGGTCCTCGGCATCCCAGACGCCGATGATATTGCCCCGGCAGAAGTTCAGGGCATAGTTCAGTGCGCGCGGCTTGGTCTGAACGGGGCCGTTCGGAACCTCGACCACGCGAATCCAGCCGGGCAGGCGGGCGCCTTGCAGGGCGTTGCGCGTGACCTGGTCGCTGGCCTCGATCACCAGCAGGATGTCGGTCAATTCGCGCGGGTAATCCAGGCGCGACAGGCGGCCCACCAGCTTGCCCGCGACGTCGCTTTCCCGAAACAGCGGCACCATGACCGAGATCACGGGCAGCGGCCCGGTCATCTCGGCCTGCTTGGCCCGGCCCCGGGCCAGATCCTTGGCCAGGGCGCCCTGCTCGGCCAGGATGCGCCGGCTGGACAGGAAGGCCAGCAGCTTCAGCCCGCTTTGCGCCAGCAAGGACGCGGTGGCCCACAGGGTCAGGACCGACAGGATCATCACGGGCGCGAACCACAGTCCAAGCGCCAGAACCGCCATCGCGCCCAAGGCGATGCGGCCGGTGCGCGCCTCGTTCCGCGAGCGGCAGCTTTCGACGGCGGGAACGCGCATCTCGGCCTGGCGGATCATGGCGATGCGGCGCACGGCAAGAATGGCGGCCTGGACCTGATCCTCGCTGCACAGAAGCATCCGGACCTGGCCGAAGCTGGCGGGGAAGGACGGGATCAAGGCGGCAAAAGCCTCGGGGCGGGCGGTGGCGATCCAGGTGACGCCGCCGATGCGGCGCCAAGGCAGGATCGCATTGGCAAGGCAGAACTCGGCGCCCAAGGCATCGATCAGGCGCGGGTCGCCGGGCGTCTTGGCCGGATCGAGCGCGGTCGTGCGCCATTGCCGGGTCAGGGCGCGCAACAGCGCTTCGGGCGTGACCCAGCCTTGGGACAGCAGGATTTGCCCCAGACGGCTTTCCTGCCGCCCGCGCATCACGCTGGCCTTCAGCAGGTTGCCGGGATCGACGGCGCCGTCTTCCAGCAGCAGTTGGCCCAAAGGCGCCTGGTTGCGCGGCGCCAAGGTCGGCGCGGCGGCGTCGGCGGGCAGGACGGCTGCGGGGTGCGGACTGGCCATGGGCGATTCCCTTCTGGATCGCCCATGGGTGGCATGGAAGCCGTTAAGAAGCGGTTAAGTCCCCGACCGGCGGTTGCGCATCGCGTCGGCGAAGCGCTGGAACAGATACAGGCTGTCCTGCGGCCCCGGCGCGGCCTCGGGGTGGTATTGCACGGAAAAGACCGGCTTGTCCGCGACGCGGATGCCGCAGTTGCTGCCGTCGAACAGGCTGACATGGGTCTCGATCACGCCTGCGGGCAGGGACTGGCTGTCCACCGCGAAGCCGTGGTTCATGGACGTGATCTCGACCTTGCCGGTTTCCGTGTCGCGCACCGGATGGTTCGCCCCGTGATGGCCGTGGCCCATCTTCACGGTCTTCGCGCCAAGCGCCAGCGCCAGCATCTGGTGGCCCAGGCAGATGCCGAAGATCGGCATGTCGCGGTCCAGCAGGTTCTGGATCATCGGCACGGCATATTCGCCGGTCGCCGCCGGATCGCCGGGACCGTTCGACAGGAACACGCCCTCGGGCTGGTGCGCCAGGACCTCCTCGGCCGTGGCGGTGGCGGGCAGCACGGTCACGTCGGCGCCGAAGGCCACCAGCGAGCGCAGGATGTTGCGTTTCGCGCCGTAATCCAAGGCCACGACCTTGAAGGGCTTCTGTTCGGGCGAGGTTCCGAAACCCTTGCCCCATTCCCAGGCCCCCTGGTCCCAGCGATAGCTTTGCCGGCAGGTCACGTCGCGGGCCAGATCCAGGCCGACGAGGCCGGTCCAGCCGCGTGCCTTGGCGACCATGGCGGCGATGTCGAAGTTGCCGTCGGGGTCATGGGCCAGCACCACGTGCGGCGCGCCCTGCTGGCGGATCGCGCGGGTCAGGCGGCGGGTATCGACGCCGCCGATGCCGATGCGGCCGCGCCGCGCCATCCAGTCGGACAGGTCGCCCGCCGCGCGCCAGTTCGACGGCTCGGTGGGGTCCCAGCGGACCACGATGCCGCTGGCGACCGGGTCGGGGGCCTCGTCGTCTTCGGGCGTGATGCCGGTGTTGCCGATATGCGGAAAGGTGAAGGTGACGATCTGGCTGGCATAGGAGGGATCGGTCATGATCTCCTGATAGCCGGTCATCGCGGTGTTGAAGACCAACTCGGCCACGACCTCTCCGGGGGCGCCGAAACCCTGGCCGTAGAAGACGGTCCCGTCGGCAAGCGCAAGGCAGGCGGTCGGTTTGTTGGCCATAGCAAGCACCCTTTGTCTGAAATCTGCCGGTGAATAAGGGCGAGGGGCGGCAAGGTCAAGGACAAGGCCCGTCTTGATTTGGTCGGTCCGCTGTCCTAAGTCGCAGGCTTTCGCGCCCAGGAGACGCCAATGGACCTGCGAGCCACGCTGCAAGCCGCCACGAAGGAAGCCATGAAAGCCAAGGACAGCGCCCGGCTGTCCACGCTGCGCCTGATCGGCGCCGCCATCAAGGATCGCGAGATCGCGGCGAGAGTCGGCGACGGGGACGGCACGCTGGGCGACGCAGACCTGATCGCCATCCTGTCGAAGATGGTCAAGCAGCGCCAGGAATCCGCCAAGGCCTATGAAGAAGGCGGGCGGCTGGAACTGGCCCAGAAGGAAGAAGCCGAGATCGGCGTCATCCAGGAATTCCTGCCCCGGCAACTGACCGAGGCGGAAACCGCCGCCGCCATCGACGCCGCCATAGGCGCGCTTGGCGCCACCGGCATCCGCGACATGGGCCGCGTCATGGCCGAGCTGCGCGACCGCCACGCGGGCCAGACGGACTTCGGCGCCGTGGGGCCGATGGTCAAGGCGCGGCTGCTGAACTGATCCGGCGGCAGGGCGTTGGTGGGCAGGAGGTGACGATCATGCCCGCCAAGTCGAAAGCACAGCAGAAAGCCGCCGGCGCCGCCCTGTCGGCCAAGCGCGGCGACACGAAGGTCAAGGATCTGAAGGGCGCCTCGAAGGACATGCATGACAGCATGGACGAGCGGCAGCTTGAGGAATTGGCCGGGTCCAGCCGCAAGGGCAAGCCCGAGCATGTCGGCAAGGGCTGACTAGCGCAGGCTGGCGAGCCGCCGCACAAGGTCATCGTGCAGCGCGCGGCGTTCCTCGGGTGTCAGGAAGACGCCCAGCTCGATCTCTCGATTGCCGTCGGTCAGGGTCAGGTAGGACTCGACCGGGCCTTTGCGCAGGGCGGGGCGCAGCCAATAGCTGTTGGTGGACCATTCGCGCATGGGGCGGCCCGGGTCGTGTCGCAGGATCAGGACCCGGTCGCGGTCGAGCGTCAGTTCCTCGAAGGTCGTGCCCCGGCGATAGCTGTGCTGGATCGCGTACCAGACGCCGCCGATGACCAGCAGCACGAAGGGCAGCAGGCCCCACAGCACGGATGTGCCCAGCATCGCCACCACCGGCAGCGCCATGAAGCCCGCCGTCAGGCCGATGAACCAGACGAAGCCCTTGCGGGGCAGCGACTGATAGGGCCAGAGCCTCAGCCGATATGAAACGGCCCCGGTGTGATCCGGGGCCGTATCGTTCCATTCATAGGGCATCAGTGCGCGCGGGCGTGGTCCCAGTCCTCGCGCTTGGGAAGCTGCTCGAAGGTATGCTCCGGCGGGGGCGAGGTGAGGGTCCATTCCAGCGTGTCCGCGTGGACGTTCCAGTAGTTGTTCTCGGTCACGCGCTTGCCGGCGAACAGGGTGTAGAACACCACGCCGATGAAGAACAGGAACGAGGCGAAGGACAGGTAGGCGCCCAGCGAGCTGATGTAGTTCCAATAGGCGTATTCGACCGGATAGTCGATGTAGCGGCGCGGCATCCCCTGGCGACCCAGGAAGTGCTGCGGGAAGAAGGTCAGGTTCGCGCCGATGAACATCATCCAGAAGTGCAGCTTGCCCGCCCATTCCGGATACTGGCGGCCCGACATCTTGCCGATCCAGTAGTAGACGCCCGCGAAGATCCCGAAGACCGCGCCCAGCGACATCACATAGTGGAAGTGCGCCACGACATAGTAGGTGTCATGGTAAACGCGGTCCAGCGGCGCCTGCGACAGCACAACGCCGGTCACGCCGCCGACGGTGAACAGGAACAGGAAGCCGAAGGCCCAGAGCATCGGCGTCTTGAACTCGACCGAGCCGCCCCACATCGTCGCGATCCACGAGAACACCTTGATGCCCGTGGGCACGGCGATGGTCATGGTGGCCAGCATGAAGTAGCTCTGCTGGGTCAGCGACATGCCGGCGGTGTACATATGGTGCGCCCAGACGACGAAGCCCAGCACGCCGATCGCGGCCATCGCCAGCACCATCGGCAGGTAGCCGAAGATCGGCTTCTTGGCGAAGGTGGAAATCACGTGGCTGATGATGCCGAAGCCCGGCAGGATGATGATGTACACTTCCGGGTGGCCGAAGAACCACAGGATGTGCTGGTACAGCACCGGGTCGCCGCCGCCGGCCGGGTTGAAGAAGTTCGTCCCGAAGTTGCGGTCCATCAGCAGCATGGTGATGGCGCCGGCCAGGACCGGCAGGGCCAGCAGGATCAGCCAGGCGGTGATGAAGACCGACCAGGCGAAAAGCGGCACCTTGAACAGCGTCATGCCGGGGGCGCGCATGTTCAGGAAGGTGGTGATGATGTTGATCGAGCCGAGGATCGAGGACGCGCCCGAGACGTGGACGGCGAAGATCGCCAGGTCCATCGAATAGCCCGCCTCGGTCGTGGACAGCGGCGGATAAAGGACCCAGCCGACGCCCGAGCCCAGCTGGTCGGATCCGCCCGGCGCCAGCAGCGAGGCCACGCCAAGCGCCACGCCCGCGACATACATCCAGTAGGACAGGTTGTTCAGGCGCGGGAAGCTCATGTCCGGGGCGCCGATGTGCAGCGGCATGAAGTAGTTGCCGAAGCCGCCGAACAGCGCGGGGATCACGACGAAGAACATCATCAGGACGCCGTGATAGGTGATCATCACGTTCCACAGATGCCCGTTGGGCGTGCATTCGGCAGCCGCGTCGGCGATGAAGCGGGCGCCTTCAAGGCACATGTACTGCACGCCGGGGCTTTGCAGTTCCATCCGCATGTAGACGGTGAAGCTGACCGAGATCAGACCCACGAGCCCTGCGGTGAACAGGTACAGAATCCCGATGTCCTTATGATTGGTGGACATGAACCATCGGGTGAAGAACCCGCGTTGGTCGTGATGGTCGTCGTGGCCATGAACGGCTGCGTCTGCCATACCCGAACTCCCTCAGATATAGTGATCCGGTCCGGCAGACCGGCATTTCCTTTGGGTGTGTTCTAGACCAGCCATGCCGACCCGGCAATGCCCTAAGGACGACGGATCGGCAGCTTTTGGTGGCGGATGCTGCCCGCGCAGGTTGCGCCTAACGGTAGACGAGCACCGGGATCTTGGAATGGGTCAGGATCTTGGTGGCCTGGCTGCCCATGACAACCGCGGCCATCCCCCGGCGCCCGTGCGATGCCATGGCGATCAGGTCGCAGCCCTCGGCCAGGGCGGTGTCGATGATCGCCTCGTAGGGGCTGTCGTGCCACTTGTGATGCGTCTGGACGGTGACGCCCGCGGCGGCCCCCTTGTCGCGCGCGGCCTTCAGGACCCGCTCGGCATGGGCGGTGGCGTCGGCATCATAGCTTGCGCGGGTGCTTTCGACCTGCATGGCGTCGCTGCTGAGGATGCGGAAGGGTTCGGTCACGATCAGGATCGTCGCCTCGGCGCCGATCGCGCCAGCAAGGGCAAGGCCCTTGTCCACGGCCTGGGTCGCCAGTTCCGACCCGTCGGTCGGGATCAGGATATGCTTGAACATCACTCCTCCACACATTGCGGGCATCGGCCCCGTTGCATGGGCGAAGCTGTCACGAACGGCGCCGGGGCAGAATGATCCAAATCAAACGGGCCGGTCCCGAAGGACCGGCCCGCCGCCCGTCTTGCCGTTGACGTCCCTACTGGGCCGCCGGAGAGGCGCTGGCGAGATAGGCCGCGATGTCGGCCTGGTTCTTGTTCAGCTTGAAGGTCATCTTCGTGCGCGCCGACGAATCGCCCGTCTTTTCCTGCACGAACTTGTTGGGGTCGGTGATGTAGGCCGCCAGATCCTCCAGCGTCCAGACCTCGCCCGCGTCCTTGAGCGCGATCAGCGCCTCGGAATACTTGAAGCCTTCCTCGCTGCCCGCGGGGCGACCCACGACGCCGTAGAGGTTAGGCCCGGTCTTGCCGCCCTTCACGATGTCCTCGCCCTCGGGCGACTGGATCATGTGGCAGGCCTTGCACTTGCGGAATTCCTTTTCGCCAGTGGCGGCGTCGCCATCCTGTGCCAGGGCGGGCGTGGCTAGGGCTGCACCCATCAGGGCGCCGATGATCGCAAATCTCATTCGTTTCCTCGCTTTTCCAAAGATCTTGGAAGTCCCAACGGATCTACATAAACCCGCAACGGGAATTTGCCACCCGTCAGAAGGTCGCATCCGGGGAAAAAGCGATCAGCCGAAGATCGGGTCGAACTGCCGCCGCAAGGCCACGTCCAGGTCGGCCATGCCCACCGGCAGGCCCAGATCGACCAGGCTGGTCACGCCGTGCCCGCTGATCCCGCAGGGCACGATGCCGCCGTAATGGGTCAGGTCGGGTTCCACGTTGATGGCGATGCCATGGAAGCTGACCCAGCGGCGCAGCTTGACGCCGATGGCCGCGATCTTGTCGTCGCGCGGGCTGCCGTCGGGCAGGGGCGCCTTGTCGGGGCGCGGCACCCAGACGCCCACGCGTCCGTCGCGGATTGCGCCCGTCACGCCGAACTCGGCCAGCGAGGCGATGACCCAGGCCTCCAGCTTTGCCACGAAGGCGCGGACGTCGCGGCCGCGCCGGTTCAGGTCCAGCATGACATAGACGATTCGCTGGCCCGGACCGTGATAGGTGTATTGCCCGCCACGGCCGGTGACGTGAACCGGAAAGCGCGCGTCCAGAAGGTCGCCCTCCCGGGCGCTGGTGCCTGCGGTATAAAGCGGGGGATGTTCGACCAGCCACACGGCCTCGTCCGCGTGACCCGCATGGATCGCCGCGACCCGCGCCTCCATGAAGGCCACCGCCGCGTCATAGCCGGTCAGCCCGTCTGCCCTGATCCATTCAACCATGCGCGGGATCTGGACCGGCGCGGCGATGTCGTCAAGGCGTCGCGCGTCGATCAGAATACCCCTTTTCAATCCGCTTCGCCTCGGCTATCACCCGCCGCACTGCCCGGATGCGGTCGTGGCGGAATTGGTAGACGCGCAGCGTTGAGGTCGCTGTTCCTTAACCGGAGTGGAAGTTCGAGTCTTCTCGACCGCACCATCCTTCATCCTGGACCATGGCGCCTCGGCTTGCCGGAACATGGTCTGACAGGTCGGCAGTCCATCCTTTATGGCGACGCGGCGTGCTGGGACTGCCCTTTGGCCTATCCCGCTATTTTTCCTGGCGGGCAGCGCGGGCGATTTCTGCGGATGGCACTCGACCAGGACATTTTTCCCTGACATCTTCATGCCGGCAAGAACCGAGGTCCAAGGGGCCGCCACCGTTGAGGATCGTATGAAGATTTCTGTTGTAGGTCTTGGTTATGTGGGTTTGTCGAACGCGGTGCTGCTGGCGCAGCATTCGACCGTCGTGGCCCTGGACATCGATGAAAGCCGCGTCGCGGCCGTCAACGGCCGGCACAGCCCGATCGAGGATGCCGAGATCGCCCGCTTCTTCGCCGAGCGGCAGTTGGATCTGTCGGCGACCACCGATCCGCGGCAGGCGCTGGACGGCGCGGATTTCGTGATCGTCGCCACGCCCACCAACTACGATCCCCGCACCAACGGCTTCGACACCAGCTCGGTCGAGGCGGTCATCGCCCTTGCCCGCAAACATGCGCCGAACACCCCGATCATCGTCAAGTCCACGGTGCCGGTGGGCTTTACCAGCCGGATGCGCGCCCAGAACGGCTTCGACGGCATCATCTTCTCGCCCGAGTTCCTGCGCGAGGGGCTGGCGCTCCATGACAACCTGTATCCCAGCCGCATCGTCGTCGGCGACAAGGGAGAGGCGGCCCGCCGCTTCGCGGATCTGCTGGCGCAGGGGGCCGTGGCGAAGGACGTGCCGGTCCTGCTGACCGATTCGACGGAAGCCGAGGCGATCAAGCTGTTCGCCAACACCTTCCTGGCCATGCGCGTCGCCTATTTCAACGAGCTGGACAGCTATGCGCTGACCCACGGCCTTGATCCGCACGCGATCATCCGGGGCGTCGCGCTGGACCCACGGGTGGGCGACTATTACAACAACCCCTCCTTCGGCTATGGCGGCTATTGCCTGCCCAAGGACACCAAGCAGCTGCTGGCGAACTATTCGGCGGTGCCGCAGAACCTGATCGCCGCGATCGTCGATTCGAACCGGACGCGCAAGGACTTCATCGCCGACCAGATCACGGCGCGGAGCCCGCGCACCGTCGGCATCTATCGTCTGGTGATGAAGGAAGGATCGGACAACTTCCGCGACAGCGCGATCCAGGGGATCATGAAGCGCATCAAGGCCAAGGGCATCAACTGCATCGTCTACGAGCCCGCGCTGCAGGCCGACCATTTCTTCCACTCCCCGGTCGAGCGTGATCTGGCGTCCTTCAAGGCGCAGTCGGACGTGATCATCGCCAACCGCCGCCACGACGATCTGGCCGATGTCGGGGACAAGCTGTTCACCCGCGACCTGCTGCAGCGGGACATCTGATCCCGCATGACGCCGGGGGCACGGATTTCCGCCGCGATCGAGATCCTGGACCGCATCCTTGCGGGCCAGCCTGCCGAACAGGCCTTGCTGCGGTGGTCGCGTGCCAGCCGCTTCGCGGGCTCGGGCGACCGGGCGGCGGTGCGCGACCTGGTCTTCGACGCGCTGCGCCGACGCAACAGCCACGCGGCGTTTGGCGGCGCACTGACCGGGCGGGGCCTGATGATCGGCGGCCTGGTGGCGGCGGGGCGTGATCCGGCCGCGCTGTTCACGGGGCAGGGCCACGCCCCCGAACCCCTGGCCGAGGGCGAGGGGACGGGCGCGGCCAGCGGCGTGTCGGACATCCCGGCTTGGGTCCAGCCCTTGTGGGACGCCTCGCTGGGCGATCTTTCGAATGATGTCGCAACCGCGATGCAGGAACGTGCGCCCGTCTGGCTGCGGGTCAATCCCGTCAAGGCCACACCCGATGATGCCATGGGCGCGCTGGCCGAGGATGGCATCGCCGCGGAACCCGATCCCCGCCTGCCGACCGCCCTGCGGGTGACGGAAAACGAACGCCGCCTGTCGCAAGGCCGCGCCTATCGGGACGGCTTGGTCGAGCTTCAGGACCTGTCGCCGCAACTGGCCTGCGCTGCCCTGCCGGTCGGACCGGGGATGCGCGTTCTCGATTACTGCGCGGGGGGTGGCGGCAAGACGCTTGCCGTGGCGGGCCGGGCCGAAGGCCTGACGTTGGTGGCCCATGACGCCGACCCTGCACGGATGCGGGACCTGCCCGGCCGGGCCGAACGGGCAGGCGTCAAGGTGCGCCTCGACACGGACCCCGCCGGCAGCTTCGATCTGGTGATCGCGGACGTGCCCTGTTCTGGCTCGGGCACGTGGCGCCGCACGCCGGATGCGAAGTGGCGGCTGACGCAGGCCTCGCTGGAGCAGTTGCTTGCCCTGCAGGCCGCCATTCTGCGCCGGGCGGCAGGGCATGTCCGGCCCGGCGGATGCCTCGCCTACATGACCTGCTCGGTTCTGGCGCCCGAAAACGACGCCCAGGCCGAGGCGTTCCTGCAAGACAATCCGGATTTCAGGCAGGTGTCGCGGCACCTGTGGACGCCCCTTGACGCCAGCGACGGCTTCTTCCTGTCGCTGATGGAGCGTCGATGAGGCGACGGCCTGCCATTAACGCAATCTTAAGCGCTTTGGCTGTATCGAGCATCCTGAACGGCAGGAGAAGGGCTCGACACATGGTTCTGGAAGACAGGCAGTCCGCGATGTCGCGGAACGCCGCGGTGGCCTTGCCCCTGCTGATGTTTCCCGTGGTGGTCGCCGCCGTGATCGCGCTTGCGGCGCCTCGCAGCAGCTATGGCGTGCTGGCCCTCGTGATCGGCACCGTCGCGGTCGCCTGGTATATCCTGGGCGGCGTCATCTCGCTGAACTATGTCCTTGACCGGCTGGCGGCGCGCCGTGCGCTGTCCGCGATCCGCCACGAGGTCGCCTCGGCGCCCGAGCCGGTCTGGATCTGCGACACCGACGGGCTGGTGATGCTGCAGAACGACGCCTCGCGCACGGGCTTCGGCGACATTGCCGGGCAGAACATCCTGCGGCTGGTGTCAGAACTGCGCGCCGATGCGGCCCAGGACCTGGACGGGCTGGTGCGCCGCGCCGGCTATGTGGGCTGCGCGGATCTTGTTCTTGCTTCGGGCGATACGCTGACGCTCAGCCGGGCCGAGGATGCGCCCTTGCAGGTCTGGTCCTTTCACCGCCAGGGCGCGTCGTCGCCTGCCCCCGCCCCCGACGATGAGTCCGACGAGGCCACCGACGATTTCGAGGCGATCCCCGTAGCCCTGCTTCGCATCGCGCCCAACGGCTATGTCCGCCGCGCCAACGCCGCCGCCCGGCGCCTTCTGGGCGCCAGCCTTCCCGATGGACCCGACCCGGTCCATCTCGGCAGCCTGCTCGAGGGGCCGGGCCGTCCGGCGGGCGAGTGGATCGCCGAAACCCATGCCGCTGGCCGCAGCGATGGCCGGTCCGAGGTGCTGCGCCTGCGCTCTCCCGACGATGCGGCCAAGGAGCAGCATTTCCAGGTCACGCTGGCCATCGACCCGGTCGAGCAACCGGGTTTGATCGCGGTCCTGAACGACGCAAGCGCGCTCAAGACGCTCGAGGCGCAGTTCGTGCAAAGCCAGAAGATGCAGGCGATCGGCCAATTGGCGGGCGGGGTCGCGCATGACTTCAACAACCTGCTGACGGCGATCCGCGGGCATTGCGACCTGCTGATGCTGCGCCATGACAAGGGCGATCCCGATTACGCGGATCTGGACCAGATCGGCCAGAACGCCAATCGCGCCGCCGCGCTGGTCAGCCAGCTTCTGGCCTTTTCACGCAGGCAGCAGCTGAAGCTGGAAACGCTTGATCCGCGCGACGTGCTGGCGGACCTGACGCATCTTCTCAACCGCCTGGTGGGAGAAAGGGTGACGCTGACCATCGTCCACGACTCCGCGCTGCGCGCGATCCGTGCCGACAAACGACAACTGGAGCAGGTCATCATGAACCTTGTCGTGAACGCCCGCGACGCCATGCCCATGGGCGGCAACATCGAAATCCGCACCGATGTCACGGCTGTCGGCGGCGATTGCTCTCGCGGCAAGGTCTCGCTGCCCAAGGGCGACTACCTGCGCATCCGCGTCACCGACGAAGGCTGCGGCATCGAGCCCGCCCTGCGCGACAAGATCTTCGAGCCGTTCTTCACCACCAAGCGCGTGGGGGAAGGGACAGGCCTCGGCCTTTCGACCGCCTACGGCATCGTCAAGCAGACCGGCGGCTACATCTTCTGCGACAGCGAGGTGGGCAAGGGCACCTGCTTCTCGCTCTACTTCCCGGCGCATGTCGGCGCCCCGCCCGTCGTCCGCGCCGCCCCCGCCATCGCCCCCGTCCCGCAGCCCGAGCGTCGCGCGACCGTTCTTCTGGTCGAGGACGAGGCCCCGGTCCGCGCCTTCGCGGCGCGCGCCCTTCGTCTCAAGGGCTATGACGTCCACGAGGCCCCCAGCGCCGAGGAGGCGCTTGCCCTGCTGGAGGGACCGCTGGCCGTGGACATCTTCGTGACGGACGTGGTCATGCCCGGCATGGACGGGCCAAGCTGGGTCCGCACCGCGCTGCAGGACCGTCCCGGCACAAAGGTGATCTTCATGTCCGGCTATACCGAGGACATCTTCGGCGAGGGCCACGAGCCCGTCCCGAACGCCACCTTCCTGGCCAAGCCCTTCACCCTGAACGAACTGGCGCAATGCGTGGCCCGCCAGTTGCAGGGCCCGCCGCGCCGCCTGGACGCGTGAACGAATTCTTAATCCTTGCGGTGCAAACTGGTTAAGGAAAAGTGATTCCGACCTGGGGATAACGCTTGAAAAAGCAGTGGCGAGCGCGCATCTAGGGACCAGAACAAGAAGTGAACATGAACCCCCGTGGCCGGCAGGTTTGCCCTGTCGGTCAGGCTGTGAAATAACGGTAAGGACCATATGGCACAGGCGAGCATCTTCGACATGAACGACAAGCGCAGCGCGGACAAGCAGAAGGCGCTCGACAGCGCCCTGGCCCAGATCGAACGCCAGTTCGGCAAGGGCTCGATCATGAAGCTGGGCAAGGACAGCCCCGTGGCCGAGATCGAGGCGACCTCGACCGGGTCGCTGGGCCTTGACATCGCGCTGGGCATCGGCGGCTTGCCCAAGGGCCGCATCATCGAGATCTTCGGGCCGGAAAGCTCGGGCAAGACCACGCTGACGCTGCATGTCGTGGCCGAGGAACAGAAGAAGGGCGGCGTCTGCGCCTTTGTCGATGCCGAACACGCGCTGGATCCGCAATACGCCAAGAAGCTGGGCGTGAACCTGGACGAGCTGCTGATCAGCCAGCCTGACACGGGCGAGCAGGCGCTCGAGATCGTGGACACGCTGGTCCGGTCCGGCGCGGTCAGCCTGGTGGTGGTCGATTCGGTCGCCGCCCTGACGCCCAAGTCCGAGATCGAGGGCGACATGGGCGACATGCAGATGGGCAGCCAGGCCCGCCTGATGAGCCAGGCGATGCGTAAGCTGACCGCCTCCATCGGCCGGTCGAACTGCATGGTGATCTTCATCAACCAGATCCGCATGAAGATCGGCGTGATGTTCGGCAATCCCGAGACCACGACGGGCGGCAACGCGCTGAAGTTCTATGCCTCGGTGCGCCTGGACATCCGCCGCACGGGGTCCGTCAAGGATCGCGACGAGGTGATCGGCAACACCACCCGCGTGAAGGTCGTCAAGAACAAGGTCGCGCCGCCCTTCCGGCAGGTGGAGTTCGACATCATGTATGGCGAGGGCATCAGCAAGGTGGGCGAGCTGATCGACCTGGGCGTCAAGGCCGGCGTGGTCGAGAAGTCGGGTGCCTGGTATTCCTATGGCGACGAGCGCATCGGCCAGGGCCGCGAGAACGCCAAGCAGTTCCTGCGCGACAACCCCGACCGCGCCACCGCGATCGAGGACAAGATCCGGGCCAGCCACGGGCTGGAATTCGGGGTCGAGCCGACCGAGGATGACAGCCTGACCGAGGAGTGATCCGGGATCGGGAAAATGCGAAGGCGCGGCATGGCCGCGCCTTTTGCGTTGTCGGTTCCGGCCTAGAAGATCAGCGACAAGATCCCGATCACCACCAGCAGGCCGATGATGAAGATGACGCCGATAGTCCCGCCGATGAACTTGAGCATGTGACTCTCCTGTTGTGCCCAAGGTAACGGGCGCTGCCGGAACTTGTTCCGCATAGCGGTCGCTGGACAGGGGGGCGCGCGCCGGATAGACCATGCCAGCCCGGTCACGGCCGGTTTGCGACCCAGCGATGAAGGCCCGCCATGCCCACTCTGAACGACATCCGATCCACTTTCCTCGGCTTCTTCGAGCGCAACGGCCACAAGGTCGTCGACAGTTCGCCCCTGGTGCCGCGCAACGATCCGACGCTGATGTTCACCAACTCGGGCATGGTGCAGTTCAAGAACCTGTTCACCGGAATCGAGACGCGCGACTACAAGCGCGCGACCACGGCGCAGAAATGCGTCCGCGCGGGCGGCAAGCACAACGACCTGGACAACGTTGGCTACACCGCGCGCCACCACACGTTCTTCGAGATGCTGGGCAACTTCAGCTTTGGCGATTACTTCAAGGACGGCGCCATTCCCTTCGCCTGGGAACTGCTGACCAAGGACTTTGGCATTCCCAAGGACAAGCTGCTGGTCACGGTCTATCACACCGACGACGAGGCCGTGAATATCTGGAAAAAGGTCGCCGGACTGTCGGACGACCGAATCATCCGCATCCCGACCAGCGACAACTTCTGGCAGATGGGCCCGACCGGTCCCTGCGGTCCCTGCACCGAAATTTTCTACGACCACGGCGACAAGATCTGGGGCGGCCCTCCGGGTTCGGCCGAGGAGGATGGCGACCGCTTCATCGAGATCTGGAACCTCGTGTTCATGCAGAACGAGCAGTTCGAGGACGGCTCGATGCGCGCGCTGGACATGCAGTCCATCGACACCGGCATGGGGTTGGAGCGGATCGGCGCGCTGCTGCAGGGCAAGCACGACAACTACGACACCGACCTGATGCGCTCGTTGATCGAGGCGTCGGCCCATGCGACCAGCAACGACCCCGATGGGCCGGGCAAGGTCCATCACCGGGTGATCGCCGACCACCTGCGGTCCACCTCCTTCCTGATCGCGGACGGGGTGATGCCGTCGAACGAAGGGCGCGGCTATGTGCTGCGCCGGATCATGCGCCGGGCCATGCGCCACGCGCATATGCTGGGCGCCCAGGACCCGGTCATGCACAAGCTGGTGCCCGCCCTGGTGCGCCAGATGGGCGCCGCCTATCCCGAACTGACCCGCGCGCAGGCGCTGATCGAGGAAACGCTGCGTAGCGAAGAAACGCGCTTCCGCCAGACGCTGGATCGCGGGCTGCGCCTGCTGGACGACGAACTGGCCCGGCTGCCCGAAGGCGCGAACCTGCCGGGCGAAGCGGCCTTCAAGCTGTATGACACCTATGGCTTCCCGCTGGATCTGACGCAGGACGCGCTGCGCGAGCAGGGCCGGACGGTCGATACCGCAGGCTTCGACGCCGCCATGGCTGAGCAGAAGGCCAAGGCGCGCGCCGCCTGGGCGGGTTCGGGCGAGTCGAAGGATGCCGCCATCTGGTTCGAACTGGCCGAGAAGCACGGCGCGACCGAGTTCCTGGGCTATGACACCGAAGAGGCCGAAGGCCAGATCCTCGCCGTCGTGGCGGATGGCGCCGACGTGCCCGAGGCGGCCGAGGGCCAGACGGTGCATCTGGTGGTGAACCAGTCGCCCTTCTATGCCGAATCCGGCGGTCAGGTGGGCGACACCGGGCTGATCAAGACCGAGACCGGCGCGGCTCGCGTCACCGACACCAGGAAGGTCGCGGGCGTCTTCCTGCACGTAGCCGAGGTGACGATGGGCACCATCAGCCGGGGGCAAGGGGCCACGCTGTCGGTCGATCACGCCCGCCGCAGCGCGATCCGCGCCAACCATTCCGCCACGCACCTGCTGCACGAGGCACTGCGCCGCGCGCTTGGCGAGCATGTCGCGCAGCGCGGCAGCCTGAACGCGCCGGACCGGCTGCGCTTCGACTTCAGCCACAACAGCGCCGTGTCACCCGAGGAACTGGCGCGGGTCGAGGCCGAGGTGAACGACTTCATCCGCCAGAACGGCGTGGTGGAGACACGGATCATGACGCCCGACGACGCGCGCGGTCTGGGCGCGCAGGCGCTGTTCGGCGAGAAATACGGCGATGAGGTTCGGGTCGTGTCCATGGGCAGCCTGACGGGCAGCGGCAAGGGCGCGGACGGGCAGACCTATTCGCTGGAACTGTGCGGGGGCACCCATGTCGCGCGCACGGGCGATATCGGCGCCTTTGCGCTGCTGGGCGACAGCGCCTCCAGCGCGGGCGTGCGTCGGATCGAGGCCTTGACCGGGCAGGCCGCCCTGGCGCATCTGCGCAATTCCGACAGCCAGCTGTCTGAAATCGCCGGTCTGCTCAAGGCGCAGGCGGGCGATGTGGTCAACCGCGTCAAGGCGCTGGCAGACGAACGCAAGGCCCTGGCTAACGAGGTCGCGCAGTTGAAGCGCCAGCTTGCCATGGGCGGCGGCCAGGCCCAGGCCGCCAAGGAGATCGGCGGCATCAAGTTCATCGGCCGCAGGGTCGAGGGCGTCGGCGGCAAGGAACTGGGTGCGCTTGTCGATGAGATGAAGTCGCAGCTTGGCAGCGGCGCCGTGCTGGTCCTGGCCGAGGCCGAGGGCAAGGCAACCGTCGCAGCGGGCGTGACGCCCGACCTGGTGGACCGGATCAGCGCCGTGGTGCTGGTGCAGACCGCGACCGCCGCGCTTGGCGGCAAGGGGGGCGGCGGACGGCCCGACCGTGCCCAGGGTGGTGCACCCAGCCTGGAGGCTGCGGAAAGCGCCATTGCCGAAGTTGAGAAACTGATCGGGGAAACGGCATGACCGCGCTCTGGATTGCCCATGTGACCGTCACCGACGCCGACGCCTATGCGAAATACGCTCAGGGTGCCGGGCCGGCGATCGCCGCTCATGGCGGCGTTTTCCTGGCGCGCGGCGGGCGTTACCAGCAGATGGAGGGCAATGACCGCGCCCGCAACGTGGTAGCCCGCTTTCCCAGCTTTGACGCGGCCGTTGCCTGCTACAACAGCAGCGAATACCAGGCGGCGCTGGCCTATGCCAAGGGCGCGTCGGAGCGCGACCTTGTGATCGTCGAGGAAACGCCTCCGCCTGCAGAATAGGCTTTGTCTGTCATCCTTTCGTGGTATTTCTGAAGAATAAACGGGAACACGAAAGGGACAGGGACCATGTGCCGTTGGGCCGCCTATGTGGGCCAACCGATCTTTCTTGAGGATATCGTCAGCCGCCCGGATCATTCCCTGATCCGGCAAAGCCAGGGCGCGCGGCGTTGCGTGACGCCGGTCAATGCCGACGGTTTCGGGCTGGCCTGGTATGGCGAACGGCCCGAGCCGGGCCTTTACCGAGACGTGATGCCCGCCTGGTCGGACCCGAACCTGCACAGCCTGGTCGCGCAGGTGCGGTCGGGGCTGTTCATGGCCCATGTCCGCGCCTCGACCGGGACGGCGACCAGCCGGAACAACTGCCATCCCTTCGTCTCGGGCCGGTGGTCCTTCATGCACAACGGCCAGTTCGGCGGCTATGACGCCTTCCGCCGCGATGCCGACGTGATGATTCCCGACGATCTCTACCCCCACCGGAAGGGCGCGACCGACAGCGAGGCGCTGTTCCTGATCGCCTTGGGCGAGGGACTGGACCATGATCCCAAGGGCGCGATGGAACGGGCGGTGGCCCGGCTGACGGATCTGGCCCTGCGGCGCGGCACGGCGCCCCATGTCAGGGCGGCCTGCGCCTTTTCCGACGGCCAGCGGCTTTACGCGATCCGCCACGCCAGCGACGATCAGGCGCCCAGCCTGTTCCACCGCTGGTCCGAAACCCGGCAGGGCAGGGCGGTCGTGTCCGAACCGCTGGAAACCGAGGAATGCGACTGGATCGAGATCCCGCCCGGCAGCTTCTGCATCTTCGACCGCGACAGCGTCACGGTGCAGCCCTTCGCGCCAAGCGTGCAGGCGCAGGCGGCCTGATCAATCCTGCAAGGGCGCCGAACGCGGGGCGGGCGGGGTCGCGTTGCCGTCTGACGCAGCCTCTGCCGAGGTGTTGGGCGGCAGGTGGTCGCTTGGTTGCGGGGCGGCGGCTCGCGGCAGGTCCGGCATGGGTTCCGGAGCGCGCGCGGGCGAGGCCGCGGCGGGATATTCCGGTTGCGGCTGGCGTGCCATGGCACCGGCGGCAGGCGCGGCGGCGACGCGCCGGAAGACCAGCAGGTTGTGATACACGGTGCTGCGGCCGGTCAGGCCGCTGCGTTCCTCGCTGGGCAGGACATCCGCGCGGACATATTCCCATCCATCGCGGGCCATGCGGTTCAGTTCGGATGTCAGCGCCAGGGCATAGCGGTCGCCGGGCGTCCTTGCATCCTTGGCCTTTTCGCCACGACTGGGCGCCGGGACCACGCTGTATTCGAAATGGCTCAAGACAGTGCTCCGTACGAGGCAGGCGCGCGGCGCCCGGCGTTGACGTGAGGGCGTGAAACGGACCTCGACCCGCTACAAGCCAAGCTTCTTCGCGACGAGGTCGTTGACGGCGGCGGGATTGGCCTTGCCGCCGGTGGCCTTCAGCACCTGCCCCACGAACCATCCCGCCAGTTTCGGGTTGGCGCGGGCCTTTTCGACCTGGGCGGGGTTGGCGGCGATGATGGCGTCCACGGCGGCCTCGATGGCGCCAAGGTCGGTCACCTGCTTCATGCCGCGGCTTTCCACGATCTGCGCGGGATCGCCGCCTTCGGTCCACAGGATCTCGAACAGGTCCTTGGCGATCTTGCCCGAGATGTCGCCGGTGGCGATCAGGTCGATCACGCCGCCAAGCTGGCCGGCGGAAACAGGAGAGGTTTCGACCGTCAGGCCTTCCTTGTTCAGGCGCCCGAACAATTCGTTGATGACCCAGTTCGCGGCCTGCTTGCCGTCGCGGCCCTTGGCCACGGCCTCGAAAAAGTCGGCGTTCTCAACCTCGGCCGTCAGCACGCCCGCGTCGTATTCCGACAGGCCCATGTCCTGCACGAAGCGCGCCTTCTTTTCATCCGGCAGTTCCGGCATGGAACGGGCGATGTCGTCCACCCAGGCCTGTTCGATGTCCAGCGGCAGCAGGTCGGGATCGGGGAAGTAGCGATAGTCATGCGCTTCCTCCTTGGACCGCATCGACCGCGTCTCGCCCTTGTCGGGATCGTAGAGGCGGGTTTCCTGCACCACGGTGCCGCCGTCCTCGATGATGGCGATCTGGCGGCGAGCCTCGTATTCGATGGCGGCTTGGATGAAGCGCAGCGAGTTCATGTTCTTGATCTCGCAGCGGGTGCCCAGATGGCTGAAGTCCTGGGTTTCCTGGTAGCGCTCATAGGCACCGGGCGGGCAGACCGAGACGTTCACGTCGGCCCGCAGATTGCCGTTCTGCATGTTGCCGTCGCAGGTGCCCAGGTAGCGCATGATCTGGCGCAGCTTCGCGACATAGGCCGCGGCTTCCTCGGGGCCGCGGATGTCGGGGCGGCTGACGATCTCCATCAGGGCGACGCCGGTGCGGTTCAGGTCCACGAAGGACATGGTGGGGTCCATGTCGTGGATCGACTTGCCCGCGTCCTGTTCCAGGTGGATGCGCTCGATGCGGACACGGCGGGCGACGCCGGGGGCCATGTCCACGATCACCTCTCCCTCGCCCACGATGGGGTGGTAGAGCTGGCTGATCTGATAGCCCTGCGGCAGGTCGGGATAGAAGTAGTTCTTGCGGTCGAAGGCGCTGCGCAGGTTGATCGCGGCCTTCAGCCCCAGCCCGGTGCGCACGGCCTGGGCCACGCAGAATTCGTTGATGACGGGCAGCATCCCCGGCATTGCCGCGTCGACAAAGGCCACATGGCTGTTCGGCTCGGCGCCGAACCCGGTCGAGGCGCCGGAGAACAGCTTGGCATTGGACGCGACCTGGGCATGGACCTCGAGCCCGATGACCAGTTCCCAGTCGCCTTTCGCCCCGGCGATCGTCTTGGGCTGGGGGGCCGTGAAGGAAAGATGGTCAAGCATCGGGAACCTCGGGTGGGTCGCATGAGTATTGCAGGTGCGGGTCTTTTAGGTCAGCGCGCCGGTGATGTCACGGGGGCGGTCACTGCAAATCGCGGGCGTCGCGAATCGCAGGGCTGACATAAAAACAACCGCAAGGTGTTAACGGCGGGCGTCACGCCCGGCCCATCGGCGGATTTCCGACCATCAGCATTGCGGCCCTTGGCGTGATGCCGCCGACGAAAACCGTGCCTTCTTGCCAGATTTTCGTGCCGGGATATGGGGATAGCAACGAAGCAATCCTCGAGGCCCTGATGCGCGCTGCGCTTGTTCCCCTTGCCGCCCTGGCGTTTCTTGCCGCGTGCCAGTCCACCCTGTCGCCCCAATCCGAAAGCAAGGCTGCCGCCGATGCGCAGCAGATGCAGTTGGCCAGCCAGCCGCCGATGCGGTGGGGCCAGGCCTCGGGGTCGGAGCAGTGGACCAAGGCGACGCTGGCGGCGCTGGACCGGGACGGGGTGACGATCCTGTCGCGCGTGCCGGGCGACATCAACGCGTTCTGCCCGAACTATCCGCACCTGAACCCCACGGGTCGCAAGGCCTTCTGGGCGGGGCTGCTGTCGGCGGTGGCCAAGCACGAAAGCACCTACAATCCGCAGGCCAGCGGCGGCGGCGGCAAGTGGCTGGGCCTGATGCAGATCGCGCCCGCGACCTGGCGCAACTATGGCTGCAACGGCAACATCAGGAACGGCGGCGACAACATGTCCTGCGCGGTCAAGATCATGTCGCGCCAGGTCGCGCGCGATAATGCGGTGGCCCATGACGGCAACGGCTGGCGCGGCATCGCGCGGGACTGGGCGCCGCTGCGCAACGCCTCGAAGCGCGCGGACATCGCCGCCTGGACCAGCAGCCAGAGCTATTGCCGGCCGAAGGCGTAGGAGGGGCGTTGCCCCTCGGCCCGTTCCGGGCCTCACCCCAGGGTATTTCGGACAACGAAGAAGGGCGGGGATCTTCCGCCCTTTTCGTTATCGCAGCGCCGCCAGGATGCGTGCCCAGGACCGCGCACCCTTGGCAAAGCTTCGGACGTCGTATTTCTCGTTGGGCGAGTGGATGCGGTCGTCGTCGCGCGCAAAGCCGATCAGCATCGAATCCATGCCCAAGATGGTCTTGAAGTCGCCCGCGATGGGGATCGAGCCGCCGCTGCCGATGAACGCGGCCCCTTGTCCCCATTCTTCGCCAAGCGCCTGCCGCGCCGCCGCGAAGGCGGGGTCCGATGTGTCCATGACGCTGGCCGGGCTGCCGCCGTGTTCATGGAATTCGACCGTGCAGTCGGGCGGCAGGAAGCGGCGCACGTGGTCGCGGAAGGCGGCGCGGATGCGGGCCGGGTCCTGCTGGCCCGTCAGGCGGAAGCTGACCTTTGCCCGCGCCTCGGCGGGCAGGACGGTCTTGAAGCCGTCGCCGGTATAGCCGCCGGTGATGCCGTTGATCTCGGCCGTGGGGCGGTTCCAGGCCATCTCGACCGGCATCCGGCCTTTTTCCCCGATGGGGTCGGACAGGCCCACGCGGCCCAGCATCGCGGCTGCGTCGAAGCCCAGCGATTCCCAGTCGCGGCGCAGTTCGGGCGTCAGGTCGGCGACCCCGTCGTAGAAGCCGGGCAGGGTGACGCGGCCGTCGGCGTCCTTCAGCGCGGCAAGGGCTTGCGCCAGAACCATGATCGGATTGGCCGCCAAGCCCCCGAACAGGCCGGAATGCAGGTCGCGGTCGGCGCCGCGGATCACCACCTCCTCGCCCACAAGGCCGCGCAGTTGCGTGACGATGGCGGGCCGGGTGCCGCCGAACAGTTCGGTGTCGCAGATCATCGCCAGAGAGGCGCTCAGTTCTTCGGCATTGTCGCGCAGGAAGGGCCGCAGCGAGGGCGAGCCGGATTCTTCCTCGCCCTCGAACAGCAGGATCAGATCCGGGGGCAGTTCGCCATGCACGTCGCGCCAGGCGCGGAAGGCTTCGACAAAGGTCATCAGTTGGCCCTTGTCATCGGAGGCGCCGCGCGCGCGGATGACCTTGCCGTCCGCGCCGTCCTCGATCTGCGGATCGAAGGGCGGGCGGTCCCACAAGGCCAGGGGATCGACCGGCTGCACATCGTAATGGCCGTAGAACAGGATCGGCCGCGCGCCGCCCGGCTGCGACCGGGCGACCACCATCGGATGGCCGGGCGTGTCGCGGACCGCTGCGTCGAAGCCGATGCCCGCCAGTTCGTCCCGCAGCCATTCCGCCGCGCGACGCACATCCCCCGCATGGGCCGGATCGGTCGAGATCGAGGGGATGCGCAGGAACGCGACCAGCCTGTCCAAGGCGTCGTCCAACCCTTGATCCAGCCGGTCCAGAACCTCATCTAACCTGGCGTCTCGCGTCATGTCTTCCCCCGTTTCCCGAGTCGTTTTATCGGTTTTGCGCATGGTCCCTTGGTCCACGTGCGACACTTTTGACCTGTCATTTTCGGCATTTGACATGTATCAACGCAAGACCGCGCGCGATCTGACAATGATTGCACCCAGCCAGCTATGCAAGGGAACGCCCGCAATGAACTATGATGCCGCCTTGGACCAGGCTATCGGTCGGCTGCATGAGGAAGGCCGCTACCGGACCTTCATCGACATCGAGCGGACGAAGGGTCAGTTCCCCCAAGCCGTCTGGACGCGTCCCGATGGCGAAAAGCAGGACATCACCGTCTGGTGCGGCAACGACTACCTGGGCATGGGCCAGCATCCGGCGGTGCTGGAGGCGATGCACGAGGCGCTGGACGCGGTCGGCGCGGGCTCGGGCGGGACGCGCAACATCTCGGGCACGACCATCCATCACAAGCGGCTGGAGGCCGAACTGGCCGACCTGCATGGCAAGGAGGCGGCCCTGGTCTTTTCCAGCGCCTATATCGCCAATGACGCGACGCTTTCCACGCTGCCCAAGCTGTTTCCCGGACTGATCATCTATTCGGACGAGCTGAACCACGCCTCGATGATCGAGGGGATCAAGCGCAACGGCGGGGCCAAGCGCATCTTCCGCCACAACGACCTGGCCCATCTGCGGCAGCTTCTGGAAGCCGACGACCCGGCGGCGCCGAAGCTGATCGCCTTTGAATCGATCTATTCGATGGACGGCGACTTCGGCCCGATCAAGGCGATCTGCGACCTGGCCGACGAATTCAACGCCCTGACCTACCTGGACGAGGTCCATGCGGTCGGCATGTATGGCCCCCGCGGCGGCGGCGTGGCCGAGCGCGACGGGCTGATGGATCGCATCGACATCTTCAACGGCACGCTGGGCAAGGCCTTCGGCGTCTTCGGCGGCTATATCGCCGGCACGGCCAAGATGTGCGACGCGATCCGGTCTTATGCGCCCGGCTTCATCTTCACCACCTCGCTGCCGCCCGCGGTGGCGGCGGGGGCGGCCGCCTCGATCAGCTTCCTGAAGGGGGAAGGCGGTCAGCACCTGCGCGATGCGCAGCAACTGCACGCCCGGATCCTCAAGATGCGGCTGAAGTCGCTGGGGATGCCGATCATCGACCACGGCAGCCACATCGTGCCGGTCCATGTCGGCCATCCGGTCCATTGCAAGATGCTGTCGGACATGCTGCTGCGCGACTATGGCATCTATGTCCAGCCGATCAACTTCCCGACCGTGCCCCGCGGAACGGAACGGCTGCGCTTCACCCCGTCGCCCGTCCATGCCCCCCGGCAGATCGACCATCTGGTGAAGGCCATGGACAAGCTGTGGTCACATTGTGCGCTCAACCGTCAGGAAATGAGTGCATAATTAAATCGCTTGGTGAACTGCTCTCGCCTGCGTGATAAGCTCGGGATAAAGAAAAGCAAGGAACCGTTCGATTCGGATGGTGTTCCTGCATCGGGCAATGAGGCAGACGAAAAAATGAGCAGGCTGCGGGCTGAGAACCCGGCAGAACAGGATTCACGGGTGGAGGGAATGGATCATTTCCTCGACGATGACACGCGCCTTGGCGATATCATGCGAGGCGAAAGGGCGACGCTGGGCAAGTCGCTGCTGGACGTGCAGCGAGAGTTGCGCATTCGTGCATCCTATGTTGCCGCGATCGAGAATTGCGACATCACCGCCTTCGACACGCCAAGCTTCGTGTCAGGCTATGTGCGGTCCTATGCGCGCTATCTGGGCATGGATGCCGACTGGACCTTCCGCAGGTTCTGCCTGGAATCCGGCTTCCAGCCGACGCATGGCATGGCGCCGACCGCCGCCGGGCCTAAACCCGCCCGGCGTCCTTCCGACCCGGTCGAGGCCCTGGCCAATCCCAAGGCCTTGTTCATCCCCCGGCAGGAAAGCTTCTGGTCCGAGATCGAGCCCCGTGCCGTCGGCGCGGTGCTGGTCCTGGTGGCGCTGGTCTGCGGTCTTGCCTATGGCGGCTGGTCCGTCCTGCAGGAGGTGCAGCGCGTCACCCTGACGCCGGGCGAGAACGCGCCGGGCGTGGTGACGGCGCTTGATCCGGTCGAGGGCGCGGGCATGGCGGAGCCTGCCCTGGACCTGTCGGACACGGCGGAACTGGCCGAAAGCCTGCCGCAGCCCGAGGGGCTGGATCGCCTGTATCGCCCGCAGATCCTGGAGGCGCCCGTGCTGACCGCGCGCGATGGTCCCATCGCGGCTATCGATCCCGGCCTGACGCAGGCTCCGACCTTGGAGGAGGCGGCCGTCGCGCAAGGAGCGCCCACCGCCGCGGACGCCATCCAGGCGGCCCTGGCGGAAGCCGCGCAGGCGCCCTTTGGCCCACCGATGCCGAACCAGGCCACGGCGGCGATCACCGTGGCGCCCGACGCGCCGGCGCTGGAACTGTTGGCCGCGCGTCCCGCCTGGGTTCGCGTGACCTCGGCCGATGGCACGGTGCTTCTGGAAAAGATCATGGACGCGGGCGAGCGCTTCACCCTGCCCAGCCTGGAGGAGCCCCCGGTGCTGCGTACGGGAAATTCGGGCGCGATCTATTTCGCGGTCAACGGCCAGACCTATGGTCCGGCGGCGCCGGGTCCTCAGGTCGTCAAGAACATCAAGCTGTCGCCCGAGGACGTGACGGGCAGCTTTGCCCTGGCGGACCTGAACGCCGATCCGGAACTGGCGCAGATGATGGCGGTGGCGCAGGCCACGCCCGCGACGGACGCCGGGGCCACGACGACCGAGTAGCCTGGTTGCGTCCCGCGATCGCTGGGGGACCTTGCGTCCCCCAGACCCCCTGCAGGATATTTTCGCCAAGATGAAGGGGGCCTATGCTCCCCAGGTCCGTTCCAGCAGGTTGATCCAGTTTTCGCTGGCGATCTTGCGGATCAGCGCCGCGTCGTAGCCATGCGCCCGCATCGCGGCCAGAAGGGCGGGCAGGGCCGCCGCGTCGGGCAGGTCGCGCGGCATCAGCGCCCCGTCGAAATCGGACCCCAGCGCCACGCCGTCTTCGCCCAGGATCGCCAGAAGGTGGTCCAGGTGGCGCAGCATGGTCTCGAAGCCCTCCAGCGGCAGGCGGCGCCCATCCTCTCGAAGGAAGCTGGAGGCGAAGTTCAGCCCGACAAGGCCGCGGCTGTCGGCGATCATCCGCAACTGCCGGTCGGTCAGGTTGCGGCTGCTTTCGCTGACCGCGTGGACGCAGCTGTGGCTCGCGACCAGCGGGGCGTCCGACAGGCGTGCCACGTCGTTGAAGCCCGCCTCGTTCAGGTGCGACAGATCCAGCATGATCCGCAGGCTGTTGCATTCGCGGACCAGGGCCCTGCCGGCCTCGGTCAAGCCGGCCCCCGTGTCGGGCGAGGACGGGAAGGCGAAGGGCACGCCGTGGCCATAGGCGGTCGGGCGCGACCAGACCGGTCCCAGCGACCGCAGGCCCGCCGCGTGCCACAGGTGCAGCCCGTCCAAGTCGGGGATCGCCTCGGCGCCTTCCATGTGCATGATCGCGGCGATGCGGCCTTCCGCGATCGTCCGGCGGATGTCCCGGGCCGAGGTGACGATGTCCAGCGTTCCCGTACGCTCCAGCGCCTTCAACGCGCTGGCTTGGGCAAAGGCATGGGGCAGGGCTTGGGCAAAGGGGATCTGGGGCGGCAGCGGCATCGCGAAGGGCGGGTGCTCCATCAGGGCGACGGCGGCGGCGTCGTTCGGGCCGATGGGGGCGGGAATCCAGATGGCGAAGAAGCCGCCGACCAAGCCTCCCTGGCGCGCGCGGGGCAGGTCCAGGTGGCCGGTGCCATCGCCCGTCGTCCAGATGTCGGTGCCGCCCGCCACGACACGCTGCAGGAAATCGTTGTGGCCGTCGAATACGGGGATCATCCGCCTCTCCTTCGTCTTGCCTGGGCGACCATGCACATCTGCGCGCGGGCGGCAATGGCCGTGCTTTGCGCCGCCCGCGATTCGGCCTTACGCTGGCAGCCGGCAAGCAGAGGGAGACGCCAGCCATGCCCGACATCCGCAGCGATTTCGACGGCCAGACCGTCATCACCACCTTCGAGGTGACGCCCGGCAGCGCCCATGACGTGCTGGACCTGCTGACGGACGCCTGGGACCAGGTGATCCGCCGCCAGCCGGGCTTCGTGTCGGGGGCGATCCACCTCAACGACGCGCAGACCCGCATCGCCACCTATTCGCAATGGCGCGACCGGCGCGACTACCAGGCCATGCTGCGCAGCGAGGAGATGCGGCGCCGCAACCGCGAGATCCATGGCATGTGCAAGAGCTTCGAGCCGGTGATGTACGAGGTCCAGGCGGTTTTCGACGACTGATGCTGCAGGTGCAGAAAACCCGTGCAATCGCAGCGCCCGCCCGTTAACCTTCCGATGCGTCAACCGGCAGGAGGCATGATGGCGGGCAGGATCATCACGGTCGCGCAGCAGAAGGGCGGATCGGGCAAGACCACCCTGGCCATCAACCTGGCCGTCAGCCTGCACGAACGCGGCCATTCGGTGGCGCTTGTCGATACCGACCCGCAGGGCAGCATGGGCCGCTGGTTCATCGAGCGGGTGCAGGGGCAGGGCGAGGACGAGGCGATGGATTTTTCCACCTCGTCCGCCTGGGGGGCCTCGTACGAATCCGAGAAGCTGAAGAAGCGCTTCGATTTCGTGATCATCGACACGCCGCCCAAGATCGACAGCGACCTGCGCCCGGCCCTGCGCGTGGCCGACCTGGTTCTGGTGCCGGTGGCGACCAGCCATGTGGACCTGTGGGCGACCGAGGGTGTGCTGGATCTGGCGCGGCGCGAGAAGGCCCGCGTGCTGGTGGTGATGAACCGGGTGCGGCCCAATACCCGCCTGTCGGCGGAGGTCGCGCAGAAGGCGGCGGACCTGGGCGCCGATGTCGCGGGCACGCAGCTGGCGAACCGGGTCGTCTATGCCGAAACGCTGGGGCAGGGTGTCGGTGCGCTGGAACGCGCCCGCAGCGGCCCCGCGCGCGACGAGGTCGTGAAGCTGACCGATGAGGTTCTGGCCGCGCTTGGCTAGACCGGCAGGATCGCCGGGCCGTCCGGCGTGTCCACCCGGCGCACGGTGATGCCGAAGGCCCGGCGCAGCAGGTCGTCGCGCAGCACCGCCTCGGCCGTGCCGTCCGCCAGCACATGCCCGTCGGACAGCAGCACCAGCCGCGTGCAGAACCGTGCCGCCAGGCCCAGGTCGTGGATGGAGGCAAGGACGGTCCTTCCCTCGGCCGCGAGATCCCGGAACAGGCGCAGGCAGGCCAGTTGCTGGGCGGGGTCCAGACCGGCGATGGGCTCGTCCGCGATCAGCATCGGCGTGTCCTGCGCCAGGGCGCGGGCGATCAGGGCGCGGTTCTGCTCGCCCCCGGACAGGCGCAGGGCGGTGCGCTTGCGGAACGGCTCCAGCCCCATGCGGGCGATGGCGGCGTCGATGGCGATGCGGTCCAGGCCGCTGCGCCCGCCGCCGGGCCAGGGGATGCGGCCAAGGGCCACCAGATCCTCGACGCTGACGGGCCAGGCGATCTCTCGGGCCTGCGGCAGATAGGCGGCGTGGCGCGCGCGCCGGTCGGCGGGCAGGGTGGCCAGGGACGAGGTTCCGGTGAAGGGGATCAGGCCAAGCGCGGCCTCCATCAGGGATGACTTGCCCGCGCCGTTGGGGCCGATCAGGCCGACGAACTGTCCCGCGGGAAGAGACAGGGTGACGCCGTGCAGGACCGGGCGTCGGCGGCGTGTGACGGAAAGGCCGGACAGGCGCAGGACCATCAGACGCGTCCCCCGCTGCGGGTCTTCCAGATCAGGTGCAGGAACAGCGGCGCGCCGACGATGGCGGTCAGCACCCCCAGCTTCAGGTCGCGGTCGGGCACGACCAGCCGCACCGCCACGTCGGCGGCCAGCAGCAGCGCCGCCCCGCCAAGCGCCGAGGCAGGCAGCAGCGCCGAGGGCCGCGCGCCGACCCAGGGGCGCAGGACATGCGGGATCACCAGCCCCACGAAGCCGATGGCCCCCGCAACCGCTGTCGCGGGGCCGACGATCAGCGCCGTTCCCGCGACCAGCCGCCAGCGCAGGGCCGGCGCGGAAACACCCATCGCCTGCGCGGCGGCCTCGCCCAGGGTCAGCGCGTCGAGGGCGCGACGGGTGGAAAGGGTCAGCACGGCGCCCAGCAGCATCGGCGGCAGGGCCAGCCAGACATGCAGCATCGAGCGGTCGGCAAGGGACCCCATCAGCCAGAAGACGATCTCGTTGGCGGCATAGGGGTTGGGCGACAGGTTCAGGACCAGCGCGGTCCCGGCACCCGCCAGAGCCGAGATCGCCACGCCTGCCAGGATCAGCGTCACCGACCCGCCGCGCGGTCCCGCCAGCGCGACCAGCAGGCCCACGCCAATCGCCGCGCCCGCCAGCGCCGCCAGAGGCAAGGCCAGTGGTGCCGCCAGCGAGAGGCCCGTCTGAATGGCAAGGACCGCCCCCAGGGCAGCCATGCCCGAGATGCCGATCAGGCCCGGCTCGGCCAGGGGGTTGCGCAGATAGCCTTGCAGCGCCGCGCCGGTCAGGCCAAGGCCCGCGCCCACGGCAAGGCCGAGAATGGCGCGCGGCAAGCGGATCTCGCGCATCACGACCGGCAGCGGTTCATTGCCGCCCGCCAGCAAGGCGCGCAGCGATTCCGGCATCGGCAAGCCCGCGGGGCCGGTCAGCAGCGATGCCAGGAAAAGGGCTGCCACCCCGGCCGACAGGGCGATGAACAGCCCCCTCATCGCAGGGACCGGATCGCGCGGGTGACAAAGGGCGTGCCGCAGACCCAGTCGCGGTCCGTCACTTGGGCGTCGGCAGGTGCGACGGCGGACAGCGCGGGATGGTCCAGGATCGCCTCGCCGCGCGACTGGCCGGGCCACGTGGCGCCGGTGATCAGCCGGTCAGGCCCGGCCATGACCAGCAACTCCAAGGGCAGCGTGGTGGTCGTGGCGATGCCGTAGTCGCCCGCGATGTTGCGGTAGCCCGCGGCATCAAGGATCGTGCCCGCCAGCGTATCCCGTCCCGAGGTGAAGCCGTTGGCGTAATAAAGCGCCGCTCGCCCCCGGTCGGGGGTGCCACGGGCGGCGGCCAGTTCGGCATCGAAGCGCGCCAGCAGATCGCGGGCGCCATCCTCTCGCCCCAGCAACGCGCCCATCCGGGTGATCGCGTCACGGATGGCGTCGAAGTCCTCGGCCGGGGGCAGCGTCTCGACGCGGATGCCAAGGCCGCGCAGCATCGCCACCGTCGCGCCCGACGTATAGGTTCCCGCGATCACCAGGTCGGGGGCCATCAGGTAGATCTCCTCGGCCCGGCCGGTGTTGGCGGGGTAGGCCGCAGCCTGATCCGCCATGGGCGACATGCGCGGGTCCTGCGCAAGATTGCTGACCGAGACAAGCTGCCCCGGCGCCGCCAGCAGCATCGCCAACTGGTCGCTGCACAGGTTCATCGACACCACGCGCCGCGGTGCCGCCCCGGCGGGCAGGGCGGCGGCCAGCAGCGCCGCCACCAGGGTCGTCTTAAAACGACGCACGCAGCCCCGCATAGATCGCCCGCCCCGAGGTGCCATAGCCCTCGACCCACTGGTAATCCTCGTCCAGGACGTTCTCCAGCCGCAGGTAGGCCTCGGCATTGTCGCGCACGGGGTGGCTGACCAGCAGGTCCACGGTGGTGAAGTCGTCGAGACCCTCCGCCCGCCCGGCGACGTGTTGCAGCGCAATGCCCGCCGTCGTGCCGGTGGAAAGGGTCGTTTCTGCCCCCAGGTTCAGCACGCGCTCGGGCACCTGCGCCCATTCGGCGTCCGTCTGGTTGTCGGTGAAGGTGTAGCTGGCCGTCAGCGCATGGCCCGCGCCGAAGACATGGCGGCCGTCGATTTCCACCCCGCGGCGGCGGGAGATGCCGTCGACCTGGGCATAGCAGCCAAACGGCTGGCCGCAGGCCGTCGCGGCCGAGTCGAAGCCGATCAGGTTCTGCGCCTTGAGCCAGAAGGCCGTGGCGCGCAGGTAGCTGTCGCCCCACTGCTTTTCGACACCCAGTTCATAGGTACGGCTTTCCTCGCGCTCCAGCGAGGCATCGCCGTACTCGCCGAACAGTTCGTACAGCGAGGGTGCGCGGAACCCGTTGCCAAGCGCGGCGCGGAAAAGAAGGTCGTCGTCGGCCCGATAGACCGCCGCGATCCGCCCCGAGGTGAAGCCGCCGAAGCGCGAATGGTCGTCCCGGCGCAGCGATGTGGCGATGTCGATCCGGTCGCCCAAGGCCGCCGTCGTTTCCACGAAGACGCCGTTCAGGCGCGCATCGCCGCTGCCCTCGGCCTCTTCCTTTTCAGTATCGGCACCCAGGACGGCGCGGACGCCCTGGCCGATGTCGGTCGCGCCTTGCCATGACAGCCTGGTGCGGGTGCCGATGAAAGGGTCGTCCTGGCCGTTCGAGGAACTGAGGCGGTCGATGCGATAACGGGTCAGGGCAATGTCGTGGTCAACCGCCCCGGTCGAGAACTCGGCAAAGCCGCGCAGGCCATAGCTTTCGCGATCGGTATGGTCATCGCCCGGCGTGCCCGCCACATCGCCGTTGTAGTCGTCGAAGTCGGCGGTGCTGTCTTCCCAGAAGCCGTTGAAGCCGATGGTGGCGCCGTTCTCCAGCCGATGCTCGGAGTAGAAGGACAGACGGGTCGCTTCGTATCCATCATCCTCGAAGTTGCCGTCATCCTCGTCCCGCGCGGAAAAGCCGTCGCTTCGGATGTGGCTGACCTGGAAGGCCAGGTCGGTATCGGCGCGGCGCAGGGTCGCTCCGTAGCTGGCGGCCAGCGTGTTGTAGCTGCCAGCCTCGATCCCGAAATGGTGGTGCAAGCCGTCCGTGGTCGGGCGCAGGGACTGCAGCGACAGGACGCCTGCGACCGCGCGCGATCCGTAAAGCGCCGATTGCGCGCCCCGCAGCAGTTCGGCCCGGCCGACCGTCTGGCCGATCTGCCCGCCGATGTCGTAATAGGGCTGGCCCGCGGCGGGATCGGACACCTCGATCCCGTCGATAATCACGGGCAGGTACTGGGCGGGCGCGCCGCGCAACTGCAGCGACCCGGTGGTGCCCAGTGGTCCAGTCTGGCGCAAGGTCACGCCCGGCAGGCGCGTCAGGCTGCGCGACAGGGGCTGGCCCGCCAGCCCCTCAAGCGCCTCGCCGGTCAGAATGGAGACGGAGCTGCCCGACCGGCTCAGCCCGGTCGGCTCGCGATTGGCGGTCAGGGTGATCTCGCCCAGGACGAAGGTGTCGGCGGCGGTGTCTTGCGCGGCGGCGGGCAGGGCGGTGGTCAGGGCCATGACGGCGGTCAGGGTCAGGAAACGCGGGGTCACAAGGGACGTCCTTCAAAAACCCGGCGACAGCCGGGCGTGATGCAGATCGTCCGGCGGGGAAAACCCCGTCGAACAGCGAAAACCACCACGACGGACGTTTCCGTTTCCGGCGCGCCCCTCGCACGCCGTCAGGGTGATCGCGTTCGGCAGGTCTCCTGACTTGCGGGTCATCGCTTGGCCGGGCCTTCCCATCCCACACGGGGACAGTGGCGTTTGTCCGGCCCGGCTCTCCGCTGACAGTTGCGGGGGCAGTCGCGGATTCGCACCGCGTTCCCTTTTAACCGGGGGTGAACCCGGAACCGAGGCAAGCCTGCCATACCCGACGCCCTGCCGCGCAGGCAAGAGCTAACCGCGCCCGGTCAATCCAGCGCGGCGATCCAGTCGGGAACCGTCCGGCTTGCGGGTCCGGTGATGCGCCGGTGGAAGTCGCGCGCATTGGCGCTGGGCTCCAGGTTCAGCTCGACGCATTCGACGCCGCGCCGGCGGGCGTGCTGGGCAAAGCCCGCCGCCGGATAGACATTGCCCGAGGTGCCGATGGCCGCGAACAGGTCGGCGCTTTCCAGCGCGTCCCAGATGCGCTCCATGTAGTAGGGCATCTCTCCGAACCAGACGATGTCGGGGCGGGTCGCGGGCCGGGCGCAGGCGGGGCAGGGGTCGCCCGGCGACATGACCAGCGGGGCGGGCCAGCGATGCCCGCAAGCCGCGCAAAGCGCGCCTGTCAGGGCGCCGTGCATGTGGATCACGTGGGCGCTGCCCGCGCGTTCGTGCAGGTCGTCGACATTCTGCGTGACCAGCGTCAGGTCGTGGCGCCGCGCCAGGTCCGCCAGGGCGCGATGCGCCGCATTGGGCTGCGCGGCGGCGGCATCCCTGCGGCGCATGTTGTAGAAGCGGTGGACCAGAGCCGGATCGGCGGCAAAGCCCTCGGGCGTCGCTACGTCCTCGACCCGGTGGCTTTCCCACAGCCCGTCGGTGGCGCGAAAGGTGGCAAGCCCGCTTTCGGCGGAAATGCCCGCTCCGGTCAGGACGGTGATGCGCAAGCCGCGGGCCTTACCGGCAATAAGCCTCGGCCCGCGAGGCGAAGCGCTTGTAGCGCGCCCAGAAGGCGTTGTCGCGGTCGCTTTTCGACATGCGGACCTCTTGCGCCTGGTGCGGATCGCGGAAGAAGGACGCGGCGCGGCGCTGGTCGGACCGCGACAGGGTCTGGTTCGCGACCTGCTGGATGCAGCCGCACAGGGGGGCGTTACCGCGTGCACGGTCGGATCGCACGCAGGCGCTGGCGATGGGCCCTGCCACGGCAAGGGGCGCGGTCATCATGAAGGCCGCGGCCGCAATGACGATGCGGTTGAGCATAAGCTGTCTCCTCGGTTTTCTCATGGTCATGGCGGGTGCCGGTTGTCCCGGTCTCAGGCGTCCCGTCCGGCCACCAGACTAGCAGGAAGGCGCCGTCCGCTCAATCGGCCGGTGTGTCGCAGGAAGGGCAGGCTCTTTCCTTTGCGGCCAGCGTCTTGCGGCGGGTCGCGCCGGCTCAGCCGGCCGCGACCTCGTATCCGGCGGCGCGAATCGCTTCCGCCGCGCGGGCGGGGTCCAGCCCCTCGACGGTGACGGTCTTCGCGTCCAGGTCCACCGTGGCGCGGCCTCCGGCCTCGGCGATGGCGTTCTCGATCGCGGTCCTGCAGTGGCCGCAGCTCATGTCGGGGACGGTAAAGGTCATGGCGCTCCTCCGGGGGTTTACAAGCCTGCGCCAGCATGGTCCTGCAGGATGGCAAGGGCAAGGCTGGGGTTTGCGATGATCGAGGCGATCGGGCTGGATGCCGACGATACCCTGTGGGAAAACGAGACCTTCTTCCGCGTGACCGAGGGAGAGTTCGCGGCCCTGCTGGGCGACCATGCGGCGGGCGCGGACATCGCCAGCCGCCTTCTGGATGTCGAACGCGCTAACCTGGCCCGTTATGGCTTCGGCATCAAGGGCTTCATGCTGTCGATGGTCCAGACCGCGATCGAGTTGACCGACGGGCGCATCGACGGCCGCGCCATCGGCCGCCTCCTGGAACTGGGGCAGGAGATGCTGTCCCACCCCGTCGACCTGCTGCCCGGCGTGCCCCAGGCCCTGGATGCGCTGGAGGGGCGGCGGCTGATCCTGATCACCAAGGGCGACCTGATCGACCAGGAACGCAAGATCGCCGCCTCGGGCCTGAGCGAAAGATTCGAGGCCGTGGAAATCCTGGCCGACAAGTCGCCCGAAACCTATGCCCGCGTCCTGCTGCGCGCCGGCGTCGCGCCCGAGCATTTCCTGATGGTGGGCAATTCGATGAAAAGCGACGTGCTGCCGGTGCTGGAGTTGGGCGGCCACGGCGTATTCATCCCGCACGACCTGACCTGGGCCATCGAACATGCCCCCGTGCCCGACCACCCGCGCGCGCACCGGCTGGACAGCATCGCCGACCTGCCCGCCCTGATCGCCCGGCTGGAGGCCCGCGCATGAGCCACAACGGACGCGCCGCCCTGCTGATGGTCCTCTCCATGGCCGCCTTCGCGGGCGAGGACACGTTGCTGAAGCTTTTGTCCACGGCCCTGCCGACTGGGCAACTGCTGCTGCTGGTGGGCTTCGGGGGCATGATCGCCTATGGCCTGTGGATCACCCTGTGCGCGACCGTGGCCTGGCGCGATCTCCTCCACCCCGGCGTCATGATCCGCAACCTCGCCGACGGGGTCTGCGCGATCTGCTATATCGTGGCGCTGCAGCGGGGCGATCTCAGCATCGTCTCGGCCATCCTGCAGGCCTTGCCGCTGCTGATGACGCTGGGCGCCGCGCTGTTTCTGGGAGAGCCGGTCGGCTGGCGGCGCTGGCTGTCCATCGCGCTGGGCTTCATCGGCGTGCTGATGATCGTGCGGCCCGGCACCGACGCCTTCGAGCCCTCCAACCTTCTGGCGGTTGTCGCGGTCATCCTTCTAGCGGTGCGCGACCTTGCCACGCGCCGCCTGCCGAAGCGGATCGACACCGGCCTCGTCACCGCCTCGGCTTTCGGCATGATGGGCCTGTCCGGGATCGTGCTGATGATCCTCGGCCGCCAATCCTTCGTGATGCCCAGCCCGGGCCAAGGCGGCGCCCTTGTCGCGACGCTGGCCTTCGGCCTGCTGGGCTATGTTACCATGGTCATCGCCACCCGCCTGGGCGAGATTTCGGCCATCGCCCCCTTCCGCTACTCGCGGCTGATCTTCGCCATCATCCTGGGCGTGCTGGTCTTCGGCGAACGCCCCGACGCCTGGACCCTGTCGGGCGGCGCCATCATCGCGCTGGCCGGCATCTACACCATGTGGCGAGAATCCCGGCTGCGCCGCCGCACCGCCTCGATGCCGATGGATACCCCGCTTCCGCCTGCCTGATCCCCCTTCCCGCGCCGCCCGCGCCCTTGTATAGCCCGCCCATGACCGACCTTGACCTCATCCGCAATTTCTCGATCGTGGCCCATATCGACCACGGCAAATCCACCTTGGCCGACCGGCTGATCCAGATGACGGGCACCGTCGCGGAACGCGACATGAAGGCCCAGCTTCTGGACAGCATGGATATCGAGCGGGAACGCGGCATCACCATCAAGGCCAACACCGTCCGCATCAGCTATCCCGCGCGCGACGGGCGGACCTATGTGCTGAACCTGATCGACACGCCGGGCCATGTGGACTTCGCCTACGAGGTCAGCCGGTCCATGCGCGCGGTCGAGGGATCGCTGCTGGTCGTCGATGCCTCCCAGGGGGTCGAGGCGCAGACGCTGGCCAACGTGTACCAGGCCATCGACGCGGGCCACGAGATCGTGCCGGTCCTGAACAAGATCGACCTGCCCGCCGCCGAACCCGACCGCGTCAAGGACAACATCGAGGAGGTGATCGGCATCGACGCCTCGGACGCCATCCCCATCAGCGCCAAGACCGGCCTCGGCATCCCCGACGTGCTGGAGGCCATCGTGACGCGCCTGCCCGCCCCCAAAGGTGACCGGGCCGCGCCGCTCAAGGCGATGCTGGTGGATTCGTGGTATGACGCCTATCTGGGCGTCGTGGTGATGATCCGCGTCATGGACGGCGTGATCCGCAAGGGCGACCGCGTGAAGATGATGCAGACCGGCGCAGTCTACGGCATCGACAAGCTGGCCGTGCTGACCCCGCAGATGGTGGACATCGCCGAACTGGGCCCGGGCGAGATCGGCGTCTTCACCGCGTCGATCAAGCAGGTCCGCGACACCCGCGTGGGCGACACCATCACGCACGAGAAGAAGGGCGCCGACGTGGCCCTGCCGGGCTTCAAGCCCGCCCAGCCGGTGGTCTTCTGCGGCCTGTTCCCCGTGGACGCCAACGACTTCGAGGCCCTGCGCGACGCGATCGAGAAGCTGGCCCTGAACGACGCGTCCTTCAGCTACGAGATGGAAACCTCGGCCGCCTTGGGCTTCGGCTTCCGCTGCGGCTTCCTGGGGCTTTTGCACCTGGAGGTGATCCGCGACCGGCTGGAACGCGAATATGATCTGGACCTGATCACGACCGCGCCTTCGGTGGTCTTCAAGCTGCACATGCGCGACGGAGAGGTCCGCGACCTTCACAACCCCGCCGACATGCCCGACCTGACCCATGTGGACCATATCGAGGAGCCGCGCATCAAGGCCACGATCATGGTCCCCGACGAATACCTGGGCGACGTGCTGAAGCTGTGCCAGGACCGCCGCGGCATCCAGCTGGACCTGACCTATGCGGGCAGCCGCGCGATGGTCGTCTATGACCTGCCCTTGGCCGAGGTCGTGTTCGACTTCTACGACCGGCTGAAATCCGTGACCAAGGGCTATGCCAGCTTCGACTATCAGATCAGCGAATACCGCGAGGATTTCCTGGTCAAGATGTCGATCCTGGTGAACGACGAACCCGTGGACGCCCTGTCCATCATGGTTCACCGCGACCGCGCCGAGGCGCGCGGCCGGGTGATGGTGGAAAAGCTCAAGGAGCTGATCCCCCGGCACATGTTCAAGATCCCGATCCAGGCGGCCATCGGCGCCCGCGTGATCGCGCGCGAAACGCTGTCGGCGATGCGCAAGGACGTGACGGCCAAGTGCTATGGCGGGGATGCCACGCGCAAGAAGAAGCTGCTGGAGAAGCAGAAGGCCGGCAAGAAGAAGATGCGCCAGTTCGGCAAGGTGGAGATCCCGCAGACGGCGTTCATTCAGGCGTTGAAGATGGATGGGTGAGGCTCTGTTGCCCAAATCGGCTGATGGCCAGTGTCCCCCTTCCCCGGACGGACTTATCCCACGGCCTCTGTGACGGGTATACCGAGC
>NZ_JAFNAW010000100.1 GCF_017356265.1 Paracoccus fontiphilus
CCGCGGCACCGCCCAATCCCAAGGCCAGCCGCCCGCCGAAGGCAGTGGCGGCCGCCGCGCCCCCCGCGGTGGCGCCAAGCAGCACCCGCCGGCTGAGGCCCTTCTTCTCGGTTGTCTCCATTGTCATCTCCTGTTTCTTGTCTAGAGGGAGGGTTCGGTGACGCGGGCCGCATTGGGATGGCCCGCGGGGGGCCGTCCCAGGTCGGGGACCGCGCTTGCCGCCAGCTTGTCGCGCCGCTTCACCTTCTTGATGACGACGGGACAGACCTTGGGCGAGTGATACAGCACCTGGCAGTGCAGGCAGTTGATGCATTCGTTCGGATTGATCTCTCCGGTCGGGTGGATCGACTGCACGGGGCATTCATGGGCGCAGATCTGGCAGGGATTGCCGCATTCGTGATAGCGTTTCAGCCAGTCGAACATCCGTATCCGCGCCGGGATCGCCAGCGCCGCGCCCAGCGGGCACAGATACCGGCAATAGAAGCGTTCCACGAACAGCCCCGCCACCAGCAGCGCCACCGCATAGGCGACAAAGGGCCAGGCGCGCACGAATTTCAGGATGATCGCGGTCTTGAAGGGCTCGACCTCGGCTAGGTGCTCGGCCTGCTCCACGCTCATCAGGGAAACCCCGAACAGGCCCAGGAAGATCATGTATTTCAGCGGCCACAGCCGTTCGTGCAGGCCCCAGGGCAGGGTCCATTGCGGGATGCGCAACTTGCGCGCGACCTGGTTGGTCAGTTCCTGCAACGCGCCGAAGGGGCACAGCCAGCCGCAATAGGCGCCGCGTCCCCAGAACAGCAGGGCTGCGGCCACCGCGAACCACAGGATGAAGGTCAGCGGGTCCAGCAGGAAGGCCTGCCAGCTGAAGCCGGTCACGAGGCTGCCGAACAGCGCCATCAGGTTCACGACCGACAGCTGCGCGTTGAACATCCAGCCCAGCACCACCAGCGTGACCGCCAGATAGACCATGCGGAAGATGTAGAAGCGGCGTTCGTTCCTGACCGCGAAATGCTGGAAGAAGAACACCCCCGTCAGCACCACCAGCATGGTCGCCAGCACCGCGATCTTGACGCGAGAATCCAGCCAGATGCGCTTCCACAGATCGGCCTGTGCGCGGCTTTCGTCCTGCGCAGCGGGCGCAGCGGCGGGCGAGGAGGCAGCGGGCGCGGCCTCGGCGGTCGGGGCGGGGGGCGTCACCTGCCGCAGGTAGTGCGAGGGAAGCTGATAGGCCAGGTCGAAGGTCTGGAAGACCTTCTCAATCGGCCCGACCTCTCGCTGCACAAGCAACTGGATGCGGAACGGCTTGGCGGGGTCGAAGCCGGTGCCCGCCGGGATGCGGAACAGGTCCATTTCCGCGAAACCGGGCGCGCCGGGGGCAGCGATGGCGTTGATGCGGCGATGATCGCGGTCGCGGAAGCGGACGGACACGTCGTCCTGGATCAGCACGATCCGGTCGAAGATGCCGCCGCGCACGTAACCCGATCCCTTGAAGCTGTAGAGGCCTTGGCCGAAGACCGCGATGGCCTGGTCGCCGTCGGCCATCCAGCCGCGCAGGTTCGCGTCCGCCGCCTCGCCCAGGATCGCCTTGCCGATCGCCGGGACCGAGACAAGCGCCACCTGCATGTCGATGAAGATCGTGTCGGGCGCTTCCGTCAGGGCGCGCTGGGCCGCGCGGGCGTCGGGATTGGCGGCAAAGGCCTCGTTCACCTGGGCCACGTCCAGCGTCAGGCGGCGCAGGGTGCCGTCGCCTTCCATCGTGGCCCAGTCGGCGGGGGCCGGGGCCGCCGGGTCGATCTGGAAGCGCGGGCCGGTGGCGGCAGCCTCGGGGGCCAGTCCACCCAGGCCAAGCGCGCGCGCGACCTTCAGGCCGGAGCGGATGATGGAGTCGTCGATCACCATCACCGTGACCGTCGCGCCGGAGATGATGTCCACCTCGTGGGTGGTGCCGCCCGACTGCGCCTCGGCCACCAGGTCCAGGCCCTTGTAGCCCTCGACCAGGGCGCGGACCTTGGCCTCGGGGATGCCGATCAGGACGATGGGTTCGGAATGCTTGACCAGCCGGACGCCCGCGATCCTGGCGTCGGGGTCCACGGCGATCAGCGTGTGGATCGGCTTGCCGGAATAGCCCGTCGTTCCCACGAAATCCGAGGTGACGAAGGCCCAGGCGACCGTCTGCCCGCCTTTCAGCACGGGGGCTGCGGCCACGTCGTCGCGGATCGGGCCGAAGCCCTCGGCGCCGGGAACGAGATCGGATGCGGTCTGGTCGGGCAGCAGGTCCTGCAGGACAGTCTCGGCCGCCACCGGCGCGGGCGCCAGTGCGGTCAGGAAGGCCAGAAACAGACAAACGAATAGATGGCGGATGAATGTCATGATTGAAGCCGAATCGGTTGGGCCGGAGGACCGCGCGACAGCGACCCGCCTGTCCGGCGTGGCGGGACGGCCTGCGCGGCCGCTGACGAATGGAAGGCGCGCAACGGGATCGACGCGACGGCAAGGGCGATGTCGGGCGCAAATCCCAGGGGCACGGGCAAGGTGCAGGCAGGGCAGTCGCTGCAGTCGTGCGGAACGGTCGCAGGATCGCCCTGCGGGTCCATCCGGACGACCTTCATGACGCCGTCGCTGCAGATCTGCACCTGCATCGGCCCGACGATGGGGGCCGACGCCTGCGCCCATGTGGCGGCAAGCAGCATCAGCACCGGCAGGATTGCCAGGCAGAGCCGAAGTCGCAAGAGGCATGGGGCGCGTGTCATTGGGGCTTCCGATAGGCCGCTGGCTGGGACGCGTCTTTGCGCTGCATCAAAAAGAGAACCGGATGCACACGAAACTCATCCAAGCGCATCTGACACGGGCAGGTCAAGGCTTTGCCGCCTCGTCCAGCAGATGGCGCACCCACCGCCCCGAAAGCCAAGCCGCGGGAATCCCCAAGGGAATCGACAGCAGCAGCGTCCTGACCGGCGACAAGGCGGGAAGCCCCACGGCCTGCCCCATCAGCCCCAGCATGAACAGGTTGATGGCCACTGCCGTCGCGGCAAAGACATAAAGCAGAACGGCCAGCTTCCACACCGGCCAGCGGTCATCCATCGCAACCCCCACGGACTGATCGCGGCGACCATCGCGCAGATTTCTGCCGCCTTCTTTGACTTTGGACAAGGAAGGCGGCCTTTCGGCGCGCCATCCTGGCCCTGTCGAAAACAGCTTCGGGAGACCCCTCGCCATGCGCGAAGTCCTGACGAAGAGCATGGCCCGGAACATCTTCTATGGCGGGTCGCTGTTCTTCATCCTCATCTTTCTGGCCCTGTCCGTGCACAGCCACTTCTATGTCGTGCGCGTGTCCACGGCCGAGGCGCCGCTGACGGACAGCGTCGCCGCGGGCAAGCACGTCTGGGAACGCCACGCCTGCGTCAACTGCCACTCGATCCTGGGCGAAGGCGCCTATTTCGCGCCCGAGCTGGGCAATGTCATGACCCGCTGGGGGGTGCAGGACGATCCCGACGCCGCCTTCGAGGTGATGAAGGCCTGGATCGAATCACAACCCACGGGCATTCCCGGGCGCCGCCAGATGCCGCGCTTCGACCTGTCGGACGAGGAGATCCACGAGATCACCGACTTCCTGCTGTGGACGAACAAGATCCGCACCCAGGACTGGCCCCCGAACGATGCCGGCTGATTGGAAACCATCATGAAATATCAAACCCAGAAAATCGCCCTGGTCTATATCGTCGTGGCGCTGGCCCTGTTCGCCGCCCAGGTGACGATGGGCCTGGTGATCGGCTTCATCTATGTCCAGCCGAACTTCCTGTCCGAAATCCTGCCCTTCAACGTGGGGCGCATGGTCCATACGAACGCGCTGGTGGTCTGGCTTCTCACCGGCTTCTTCGGGGCGGCCTATTTCCTGATCCCCGAGGAATCGGAACGCGAGATCCATTCGCCCTTCCTGGCCTATCTGCAGCTGTTCATCCTGGTGGTGGGCACGGCGGGCGCGGTCGCGACCTATCTGTTCAACCCGTGGCAGGGCAACTACTTCGTCGGCACCCAAGGCCGAGAGTTCCTGGAGCAGCCGACCTGGGTCAAGGTGGGCATCGTCGTCGCCGCGCTGATCTTCCTCTACAACGTCACGCTGACGGTGCTGAAGGGCCGCAAGACCGCCATCACCAACATCCTGCTGATCGGGCTGTGGGGTCTGGCGCTTCTGTTCCTGTTCGCCTTCTACAACCCGACGAACCTCGGCCTCGACAAGCAGTACTGGTGGTACGTGATCCACCTGTGGGTCGAGGGCGTGTGGGAACTGATCATGGCCGCCATCCTCGGCTTCCTGATGCTGAAGCTGACGGGCGTGGACCGCGAGGTCGTGGAGAAATGGCTGTATGTCATCGTCGCCACCGCGCTCTTTTCCGGGATTCTGGGGACCGGCCACCATTACTACTGGATCGGGATGCCGGCGTACTGGCAGTGGATCGGCTCGATCTTCTCGTCCTTTGAAATCGTGCCGTTCTTCGCCATGATGGCCTTCGCCTTCGTGATGGTCTGGAAGGGCCGCCGCGATCACCCCAACAAGGCCGCGCTTCTGTGGTCGCTGGGCTGTTCGGTGCTGGCCTTCTTCGGCGCGGGGGTCTGGGGCTTCCTGCACACGCTGCACGGGGTGAACTACTATACCCACGGCACGCAGGTGACGGCGGCGCACGGGCACCTGGCCTTCTACGGCGCCTATGTCTGCCTCAACCTGGCGCTGTTCAGCTATGCCATGCCGCTTCTGCGCAACCGCGATCCCTACAACCAGGTGCTGAACATGGCGTCCTTCTGGCTGATGTCGGGCGGGATGCTGTTCATGACCTTCACCCTGACCTTTGCCGGCACCGTGCAGACGCACCTGCAGCGCGTGCTGGGCATGGGCTACATGGAGGTTCAGGACCAGCTTGCGCTGTTCTACTGGATGCGCTTCGGATCGGGCGTCGCGGTGGTGCTGGGTGCGGTGCTGTTCATCTATGCGCTGGCCTTCCCCCGGCGCGAGGTGGTCCGCCCCGGCCCGCTGGAACGCGACCGCCTGGCCCGTGATCCCGACCACATCGCCGCGGAGTGAGACGCATGGACGGAAACTTTGACATGAGGGGGGCCGACGCCCCCTTCTACCTGGCCCAGGGCGACGAATGCGACATCTTCGCCGCCGCCCATGCCAGGAACCTTCCCTTGCTGCTGAAAGGCCCCACGGGCTGCGGCAAGACCCGCTTCGTGGCGCACATGGCCGCGCGCCTGGGGCGCAAGCTCTATACCGTCGCCTGTCATGACGACCTGTCGGCGGCCGACCTGATCGGTCGCTACCTGCTCAAGGGCGGGGAAACCGTGTGGGTGGACGGTCCCCTGACCCGCGCGGTGCGCGAAGGCGCGATCTGCTATCTGGACGAGGTGGTCGAGGCCCGCAAGGACGTGGCCGTGGTCCTGCACCCGCTGACCGATGACCGCCGCATCCTGCCCATCGACCGCACCGGAGAGGAGTTGCAGGCGGCGCCCGGCTTCATGCTGGTGGCCAGCTACAACCCCGGCTACCAGAACATCATGAAGACGCTGAAGCCCTCGACCCGGCAGCGCTTCCTGTCGGTCGAGTTCACCTTTCCCCGGCCGGAATACGAGGTTCCCGTGGTGGCGCGCGAAAGCGGGCTGGACCAGGACCGCGTGGCCCTGCTGGTGCGGCTGGCGAACAAGCTTCGCGGGCTGAAGGGCCAGGATCTGGAGGAAGGGGTGTCCACCCGCCTCGTGGTCTATGCCGCCACCCTGGTGGCCGGCGGCATGGATCTGGACCGTGCCATCCGCGCCGCCATGATCGAGCCGCTGACCGACGATCCCGACATCCGCAAGGGCTTGCTGGATCTGGTCGTGGCGGTGGTGGGGTAGAAGCCATGTCCCACCTGGAGATCGCCCCCTGGGAGCCCGAGGAAACGGTCGGCAAGCTGTGGCACCTGCTGGCCTCGCGCATGGACCCGCCGCCGCGCTTTCCCGATGCCGCCGTGCGGTTCGAAGACATGCGCGGCCGCATCGCCGTCCTGTTTCGCGGCCTTGGCGGGGCGGCCGACGTGGAACTGAAACCCGTGGCCGACCAGGCCAGCGGCCACCGCGTGTCCTGGCGGCGGCGCCTGGCCTTTGACGGCGAACACGTCGCCCGGTCCAGCTTCGACGGGGACGCCCTGCGCCTGCCGGTCGAACTGGCCGTCTTTCCGACCCCCGAGGACAACGAGGGGCTGTATCTGTGGCTGGCGGCCGCGGCGGCCCATGCGCCGGACTTCGCCCCCGAGCCCGACCCGCTGCGCGCCGACCTTTCGGCCATTGCCGCGGGCGTCGCCATGACGCAGGCGGCGCTTGCCGCCGCGCCCGGTCTGCGCCCCTTGTGGTCGCGGCTTGCCGCCGCGCATCTGGAACTGCGGGTCCGTCCTTCCCTGCGGGGAACCGAAGCCTCGGTCGAAACCCTGGTCCGGCACCTGCTGGGCGATGCCGTCACGCCGCCCCCGGCGCTGCTGGCGGGCTATGCCGACGCCCCGGCCCATTGGCGCGGTCCGCGCGCATACCGCCCGATGCTGCCGGTGCCGATGTGGCCGGACCTGCGCGGACTGGCGCAGGGCGCGGGCGATCAGGTGGCAAGCCTGCCGACCGACGGCACGCCCGAGGAGTCGGGCGACGGCACCGCCCGCAAGACGCGGCGGATGAAATCCGACCAGGCCGAACGCAAGGACAGCATCATCCTGTACAAGTTCGAGGCGATGCTGACCTGGGCCGAGATGATGAACATCAACCGTCGGGTCGAGGACGACGATCTGGACAACGCCAAGAAGGCCGCCCAGGATCACGAGGAGATCGTGCTGGGCCAGGTCAGCAAGGCGCCCGCGACCAAGCTGAAGCTGCACCTGGATCTCGCGCCCGAGGACGTGGACCGAGAGAGGGTCGCCGGCACCTTCACCTATCCCGAATGGGACGCGCGGGGCGGCGTCTGGCTGCCCGACCATTGCCGCGTCCTGGCGGCGCCTGTCGAACCCGCGCCCGACTATGCCGGCGTCACCGACCCGGCCGCCCGCCGCCGGATCGACGCCGTCAAGCGCCAGTTCGAGGCGCTGCGCCCGGCGCGGCTGATCCGCCACGCCCAGCCGGATGGCGACGAGCTGGACCTGGATGCCGCACTGCGGTCGGTGACCGACCTGCGCGCCACCGGGCGCGGCAGCGACCGGATCTGGCGGCAGGCCCGCCCCGAGAACCGCGACCTTGCCGTGTCGATCCTGCTGGACGTGTCGCGTTCGACCGAATCCGCCGTGACCGGCCGCGCCGTCATCGACATCGCGCGAGAGGCGCTGACCGCGCTGGCCTGGGGCCTGGATGCCTGCGGCGACCGGTTCGCGGTGCAGGGATTTTCCTCGCTCAAGCGCGACCGGGTCTGGATACATGACTGCAAGTCCTTCGACGAACCCATGTCCCGCGCCATCGAGGCGCGCATCCACGCCCTGCGCCCCGGCTTCTATACCCGTCTGGGCGCGGCCGTGCGCCATGCCTCGGCTGGCCTTGCGGACGAGGGCCGGTCGCGGCGCCTGATGATCGTCATCACCGACGGCAAGCCGAACGACCTGGACCATTACGAAGGCCGCCACGGGATCGAGGACAGCGCCATGGCCGTGCGCGAGGCGCGGCGGGCGGGGCACGCCGTCTTCGGCATCACCATCGACAAGGGCGCGCAAAGCTGGTTTCCCCGCATCTTCGGTCAGGGCGGCTTCGCCGTGATCCGCGATCCCGACCGGCTGACGAACGCGCTGCCCGAGATCTATCGCCAGCTGGTCATGTGATGGACATCGACGACCTGCCGGGCGAGCTGATCATGTGGGTCCTGATCGTGTCCGAGCTGCTGGTGTTCGCGGCGGGCCTCAGCGCCATGATGGCGATGCAGCTGACCGACCCGCATGGCTTTTCCGCAGCCCGCGCGATGCTGGACGGGCGGCTGGCCGCGCTGAACACGGTGGTTCTGGTCACGTCCGGCCTGTTCGCCGCCCGCGCCGAACGCGCCGCCGCGGCCGGCGACCGGCGCGGCGCGCGCAGGGG
>NZ_JAFNAW010000101.1 GCF_017356265.1 Paracoccus fontiphilus
GCGCCGACGTGCCGGGCCGCATCCGCCACATTCCCGGCGGCGTGGCGCTGAACGTGGCGGTGGCCCTGGCCCGCTGGGGCCTGCGCCCCGCCGTCCTGTCCGCAGTGGGCCGCGACCCGGAAGGCGAGGCCCTGGTGGCCGAGGCCGGGCGGCTGGGCGTCCTGACCGCCCATCTGGCGCGCGACACCGGCCTGCCCACCGACACCTACATGGGCATCGAGGACAGCGAGGGCCTGATCGCCGCCATCGCCGACGTCCACAGCCTGGAGGACGCGGGCACCGCGATCCTGGCGCCGCTGGATGGCTCCCTGGCGGGCTGGACCGCGCCCGTGGTCCTGGACGGCAACCTGACCGTCGACCTGCTGGACGCCATTGCCCGCGACCCGCGCCTTGCCCGGGCGGACCTGCGCGTCGTTCCTGCCAGCCCCGGCAAGGCGGAACGGCTGGAACCCCTGCTTGCCGCCCGCCGTGGCTGCTTCTACCTCAACCGGCTCGAGGCCGAGATCCTCGCCGGACGGGCCTGCCCCGACGCAGCGACCGCCGCAGAGGCCGTGGTGGCGCGCGGCGCGGCCCGCGTGCTGGTGACGGACGGCCCCCGGCCCGCTGCCGAAGCCATGGTGGGCGCCCCGACCCTGACGCTGGCTCCGCCCTCCGTGACGGTTGCCCGCGTGACCGGCGCGGGTGACTGCTTCCTTGCGGCGCATCTTGCCGCCGAACTGAACCGCCAGCCGCGCGACGCGGCCCTGCGCCAGGCCGTCGAGGCCGCCGCCGCCCATGTTTCCGGAAAGGACGTCCCATGACCGCCCCCCTGACCTTCTCGCCCGAAGTCCAAGACGCCCTGTCCGCCGGCCGCCCTGTCGTGGCGCTGGAATCGACAATCATCACCCACGGGATGCCCTATCCGCAGAACCTGGCCATGGCGCGCCAGGTCGAACAGGTGATCCGCGACAACGGCGCGGTGCCCGCCACGATCGCCGTGATGGGCGGGCAGATCCATGTCGGGCTGACCGACGCCGCGCTGGAGGCCCTGGCGCAGACCCCTTCGGACCAGGCGATGAAGCTGTCACGCGCGGACCTGGCCGTGTGCCTTGCCAACGGCCGCACCGGCGCCACGACGGTCGCCGCCACGATGATCTGCGCGCATCTGGCGGGCATCCGGGTCTTCGCGACCGGCGGCATCGGCGGCGTGCATCGCGGGGCGGAAACTAGCTTCGACATCTCGGCCGACCTGCAGGAACTGGCGCAAACGCCCGTCACGGTCGTGGCGGCGGGCGCCAAGGCGATCCTGGACCTGCCCAAGACCTGGGAGGTTCTGGAAACGCTGGGCGTGCCGGTCATCGCCTATGGACAGGACGACCTGCCGGCCTTCTGGTCGCGGACCAGCGGCATCAAGGCGCCGCTGCGGATGGACAGCGCCGGGGAAATCGCCGCCGCCGCCGCCATGCGCGCCCGCTTGGGCCTCAAGGGCGGCCAGCTTGTCGCCAACCCGATCCCGCAGGATGCCGAGATCGCCCGCGACGACATCATGCCCGTGATCGAACAGGCCCTGTCCGAGGCCGAGACCCGGCGCATCGCCGCCAAGGAGGTCACGCCCTTCCTGCTGGGGCGCATCTTCGAACTGACCGGGGGCCGCTCGCTGGACTCGAACATCGCGCTGGTCCTGAACAATGCCCGACTGGCGGCGGCCATCGCCATCGCGATGACCCGTTGACCGCCCTGCCCGTCCTGCCGTAAGGCTGGGCGCGTGCGCGGCTGGCGGAATTGGTAGACGCAGTTGGTTTAGGTCCAACCGCTTCGGCGTGGGGGTTCGAGTCCCTCGCCGCGCACCAGACTTCCTCCTTGCGAACGCTCGCGGCCGTTACGTCAAGTTGTTCGGGTGATGTTCCTGCTCAGCTTGACTTTTGACCAGCCGGTCAGCAAACTTGCCCTGTACCTATCTATCGACAGGCAGCAGGAGGTCTTATGAACATCGACCTTTCGCGCCGCGGCTTCCTGAGGCTGGCGGGTGCGGGGGTTGCGGCGACGTCGCTTGGGGCCATGGGCTTCGGCGAGGCCGAGGCGGCGGAACAGGCGCATGTGCGCGCCTTCAAGCTGGCCACGACCACGGAAACGCGCAACACCTGCCCCTATTGCTCGGTCGCCTGCGGGATCATCATGTATTCCAAGGGTGACGTGAAGGCGGGCGAGACCGCCGAGCTGATCCATATCGAGGGCGACGCGGACCACCCGACGAACCGCGGCACGCTCTGCCCCAAGGGCGCGGCGCTGAAGGACTTCGTCCATGCGCCGACGCGCCTGACCAAGCCGCGCTATCGCGCCGCCGGCGCCAGCGAATTCCAGGACATCACCTGGGAAGACGCGCTGGACAAGATCGCCCGCGCGATGAAGTACGACCGCGACGCCAACTTCATCCAGACGAACGAGGCCGGGGTTCCGGTCAACCGCTGGACGACGACCGGCTTCCTGGCGGCATCGGCAACCACAAACGAAACCGCATGGCTGACCTACAAGACGGTCCGCTCCATGGGGATCGTCGGATTCGATAACCAGGCGCGCGTCTGACACGGCCCCACGGTGTCCAGTTTGGGCCCGACATTTGGCCGTGGAGCGATGACCAACTCCTGGACCGACATCAAGAACACCGACCTCGTGGTCGTCATGGGCGGCAACGCCGCCGAAGCGCATCCCTGCGGCTTCAAGTGGGTGACCGAGGCCAAGCACCATCGCGGCGCCAAGCTGATCGTGGTCGATCCGCGCTATACCCGCACGGCCTCCGTGTCGGACTATTATGCGCCGATCCGTCCGGGCAGCGACATCGTCTTCCTGATGGGCGTGATCCGCTGGTGCATCGAGAACGACAAGGTGCAGTGGGACTATGTCCGCAACTACACCAACGCGTCCTATCTGGTGCGAGAGGACTTCGGCTGGTCCGATGGCCTGTTCACCGGTTATGACGAGGAAAAGCGCGACTACGACAAGTCGTCATGGGACTATCAGATCGGCGACGACGGCTATGTGCTGACCGACCCGACGCTGCAGAACCCGCGCTGCGTCTGGAACATGCTCAAGGCGCATGTGGATGTCTACACGCCCGAGTTCGTGGAGCGCATCTGCGGCACGCCCAGGGACAAGTTCCTGCATATCTGCGGCATGATCGGCGAATGCTCCACGCCGACCAAGACCATGACCTCGATGTATGCGCTTGGCTGGACCCAGCATTCCAAGGGCGCGCAGAACATCCGCGGCATGGCGATGCTGCAGCTGATCCTGGGCAACATCGGCGTCCGGGGCGGCGGGATGAACGCGTTGCGCGGCCACTCCAACATCCAGGGCCTGACCGACATCGGCCTGATGTCGAACCTGATCCCGGGATACCTGAACATCCCGACGGAAAAGGAAGCGGACTGGGCGACCTACATGTCCACCCGCGGGTTCAAGCCTCTGCGGCCGAACCAGATGAGCTACTGGCAGAACTATCCCAAGTTCATGGTCAGCTTCATGAAGGCCATGTGGGGGGATTCCGCCACGGCGCAGAACGACTGGGCCTATCACTATCTGCCCAAGCTTGACGTGCCCGCCTATGACGGGATGCGCATGTTCGAGCTGATGGCGCATGGCAAGGTGAACCTGTATTTCTGCCAGGGCTTCAACCCGATCCTGTCCTTCCCCAACCGGGGCAAGATGACCGAGGCGTTTTCCAAGCTGAAGTTGCTGGTGGTCATGGACCCGCTGGCCACGGAAACCTCGCATTTCTGGCAGAACCACGGCATCCACAACGACGTGGACCCGGCGGCAATCCAGACCGAGGTGCTGGAACTGCCCACCACCTGCTTCGCCGAGGACGAGGGCGCGCTGGTGAACTCGGGCCGGTGGCTGCAATGGCACTGGGCGGGGGCGACCCCTCCGGGAGAGGCCAAGCACGACACCTGGATCATGGCGCAGATCTTCCAGCGGGTGAAGAAGCTGTACCAGGACGAGGGCGGGGTCTTCCCCGATCCGATCCTGAACCTGACCTGGGACTATGCCGATCCGAACGAGCCCATGCCGGACGAACTGGCGCGCGAAATGAACGGCCGCGCGCTGCGGACCGTTTATGACCTCAAGGACACGACCAAGGTCGTGGCCGAGGCGGGAAAGCAGCTGGCGAACTTCGGCCAGTATCGCGACGACGGATCGACCATGGGCGGCTGCTGGATCTATGCCGGCAGTTGGACCGAGGACGGCAACATGATGGCGCGGCGGGACAACACCGATCCCGACGACACCGGCGCGTTCCTCAACTGGTCCTTCGCATGGCCCGCGAACCGGCGGATTCTCTACAACCGCGCGTCCTGCGACCTGCAGGGCAAACCCTGGGACCCGTCGCGCAAGATCATCGAATGGACCGGCGAGAAGTGGGAAGGCTATGACGTCCCGGACATCGCGGTGACGGCCAAGCCCGAGGAGGTCGGCCCCTTCATCATGAACCCCGAGGGCAGCTCGCGGCTGTTCAGCCGGGGCATGATGCGCGACGGCCCCTTCCCTACCCACATGGAGCCGTTCGAATCGCCCATCGCCAACCCGTTCAACGCGCGGATGCGGGGGAACCCGGTGGCCCGGGTCTTCGAATCCGACGCCGAGAAGTTCGCGGAAATCGGCGACCCCGAATTCCCGTTCGTCGCGACCAGCTATCGCCTGACCGAGCATTTCCACTATTGGACCAAGCACAACCCGGTGAACGCCGTGTTGCAGCCCGAGTTCTTCGTGGAGATCAGCGAGGAACTGGCGGCCGAGCGCGGCATCGAGCGGGGCGGCCGCGTCCGCGTCTGGAGCAAGCGGGGCGAGGTCTGGGCCAAGGCCCTTGTCACCAAGCGGATCCGGCCGATGCAGATCGACGGCAAGACCGTTCATGTGATCGGCATCCCGCTGCACTGGGGCTTCATGGGCGCGGCGCGCAAGGGCTTCGGCCCGAACAGCCTGTCGTCCCAGGTCGGCGACGCCAACGTGGAGACGCCTGAATTCAAGGCCTTCATGGTCAATATCGAACCTTCAGCCGAGGAGCCGGTGGCATGACCGAAACCGCGCCCCAACCCAGGACGGCGGCGTCAAACCCGCCGGTCCAGCCAATCGGGTCGAACCTGCTGCCTTCCGACGTGGTCCGCATCTCGGCCACCAAGGACGTGCCGCAGCCTGAACGCCAGCTGACCAAGGTCGCCAAGCTGATCGACGTGTCCAAGTGCATCGGCTGCAAGGCCTGCCAGTCAGCCTGCATCGAGTGGAACGATACCAAGCCCGAGGTGGAAGAAAACGTGGGGGTCTACGAGAACCCTCACGACCTGACGCCCAACATGTTCACCCTGATGCGCTTTACCGAATGGGTGAATCCGGAAACCGACAACCTGGAATGGCTGATCCGCAAGGACGGCTGCATGCATTGCGAGGATCCGGGCTGCCTCAAGGCCTGCCCCGCGCCCGGCGCCATCGTGCAGTATTCCAACGGCATCGTCGATTTCATCCACGAGAACTGCATCGGCTGCGGCTATTGCGTGACCGGCTGCCCCTTCGACATCCCGCGCATCAGCAAGGTCGATCACAAGAGCTACAAGTGCACCTTGTGCTCCGACCGCGTGGCCGTGGGCCAGGGTCCGGCCTGCGCCAAGGCCTGCCCCACCGAGGCCATCGTCTTCGGCACCAAGGAGGACATGATCGCCCATGCCAACGACCGGGTCGAGGATCTGAAGTCTCGCGGCTACGCCAATGCCGGGATCTATGACCCCCCGGGCGTCGGCGGGACGCATGTCTTCTATGTGCTGCACCATGCCGACAAGCCCGCGATCTATGACGGGCTGCCGGACAATCCGCGCATCTCGCCGGTGGTCGAGGGCTGGAAGGGCGTGACCAAGACCGCGGGCCTTGCCGTCATGGGCGTGGCCGCCGTCGGCGCCGCGATCCACGGGATCTTCGCCCGCGCCAACAAGGTGGACGCCCACGAGGAACAGGAAGCCGAGAAGCTGGTTCAGTCCGGCGGTTCTGACGACAGGGGGGCTGTCTGATGCGGCGCCCCGTTTATGCCGAACCGGGCGACCGGATCGAGTCCACCAAGCCGGTGACGGTCAGCCGTTACCGGGGATTCATCCGCGCGAACCACTGGATCACGGCGATCACGCTGATCCTGCTGCTGATCTCGGGCTTGGCGTTCTTCCACCCGTCGCTGTATTTCCTGACCGGGCTGTTCGGCGGCGGGCAGAACGCCCGCTGGCTGCACCCCGTCATCGGCGTGGTGCTGTTCGTCAGCTTCATGGTGATGTTCATCCAGCTGTGGCGGCTGAACCTGCCCACCCCGGACGACAGGGCCTGGCTGTCCCAGATCGGCGACGTGGTGAAGGGGAACGAGGAGAACCTGCCCGAGCTTGGCAAGTACAATGCCGGGCAGAAGTTCATCTTCTGGGGCATGACGATCCTGATCGTGGTGCTGATCGTCTCGGGTGTGATGATCTGGGAACAGTTCTTCGGCGAACTGGTCACGATACCCACGCGCCGCTGGGCCGTGCTGACCCATTCGCTGGCGGCGGTGGCGATCATCCTGGTCTTCATCCTGCACGTCTACGCGGCCTTCTGGACACGCGGCACGCTGCGGGCCATGACGCGGGGCACGGTCACCGGCGGCTGGGCCTATCGCCACCACCGCAAGTGGCTGCGCGAACTGGCTGGACGGCGCACACGCGGCCCGGCAGAATAACGCGAACGGCAAGTGGCCGGTCCGGCCCGGAGAAGACATGAACAACAGCCTGCAACCCGACCCCACGGTCATCGGCGGCGTCCCCAAGGCGCCGCTGGCCTTTTTGCCCGATCCGGTGGCTGTCTTCGAAAAGCGCGCCGGACGTTTCGCCTTCCTGGCCGACCACGGCGGAAACCTTGCGCCTTACCTGCGCTTCCTGGGCGACCTGACGGCGCTCCAGGCGCGGCTGGCGCGCGACCTGCCCGCCTTGGCGCCGGTGCCCGCCGACCGCATCCGCATCGCCCGCGAAAGCCGGATGCCGCCCATCGACCGCGCCGCGCTGGCAACGGACGAGGGGATGCACGCCACGCTGGACCGCTTCCTGGCCGAAGCTGCGGCGCTGGACATGCCCGAGCCCGCGCGCCTCGCCTTGTCGGCGGTAACGGCGGCAGGAATTGCCGACCGCCACTGGCTGCTGGACAACATCCTGTCCGACCGCATCCCGGAGGACAGCGCCGCCCCGCACCTGTTCGTCGGCGCGGCGGTGCAGGTGCATCTGGCACGGCTGGCGGCCACGCTGGACGCGGCAAGCCTGGTCAAGATCCGCACCGGCACCTGCCCCACCTGCGGCGGGCGTCCCGCCACGTCCTCGGTCATGGGCGCGACAGGCATCGAGAGCACCCGCTATGCCACCTGCGGCTGCTGCGCGACCCAATGGAACGAGGTTCGCGTAGTCTGCCTTTGCTGCGGCTCGAACGCGGCGATCAGCTATCGCAGCGCCGAAACCGACGAGGCGACCGTCAAGGCCGAGGTCTGCGGCGACTGCAACAGTTGGGTCAAGATCCTGTATCAGGTGAAAAACGCCAGTCTGGACCCCATCGCCGACGACGTCTTCAGCCTGGGGCTGGACATGCTGATGAAGGACACGGATTTCCGGCGCGGCGGCTTCAACCCCTTCATCGCGGGATACTGATGACGGGCTTCCGCGCCCTGCCCTCGGTCGATCAGGTTCTGCTGTCTCCCGCGGGCCGGGCGCTGATCGACGACCATGGCCGCGCGGCGGTGACAACGGCCCTGCGCGCCCGGCTGGACGCGGCCCGGACGGCGATCAAGGGCGGCGCGGACGGCGCGGTCGAGGCCGCGC
>NZ_JAFNAW010000102.1 GCF_017356265.1 Paracoccus fontiphilus
CAGCCGTCTGGCGTGGGCGCGGCCATCGCCTCGGTCAGGTCGCGGCCGGGGCGGCGCTGCGTGCAGGGGGCGGGCAGGACCACCGCGCCGGGCGACAGCTCGACCGGAGCGGGGCTGGTGATCGCCCGCAGGTTGGCCGGCCCGTCCTGGGCGATGCGGCGCCACAGTTCGGTGGCGGCCAGGCTGTCGTGGTTGCCCGGCAGCATGATCCAGGTGATGTCGGCCTCGGCGGCCATGGCGCGCAGGGCGTGGCGCAGGGTGTCGGGGGCAGGGGTCTCGGCGTCGAAGGTGTCGCCCGCCAGCAGCACCGTGGCCGCGCCGCCCTCGCGCGCGGCTTGCGCTAGCCGGGCGATCGCGCCGTGGCGGGCCTCGCGCAGGCGGTTGCGGATGGCTTCGGGATAGCCGCCGAAGGCCTTGCCCAGATGCAGGTCGGAGGAATGCAGGAAGCGGAACATCGGAAACAGGGATCCTTGGGACCGGCGCAGAATTCGGAAAGGAGAACAAATCACGCCCGCCGCCAAGCCGGCAAGCCCGAAGATGCTCAAAAAGCCCTGCCTTTGCGTATTCCGATCCCGTTACCTGCGCTGCCTGTTTTCGAGAGGGGGAGACCGGCTCGGACTTTCGGTGAGGGGTCGAGAGCAGGAGGAGAGGCCTCCGGCGCCCGTCGCGGAGGACATCCCGATACCCAGACATGACCGCGCCATTCGGACGGGCGGTGATCGCGCCAGCCTTCACGACGAAATCACTGACCGGATCATCGCCGAACTTGAGGCGGGGCGGCTGCCCTGGGCGCAGCCTTGGGAGCCAGCAGCGGCGCAAGCCCAACTGGCCTTGCCCAAAACGCGGCAACCTTGCGCCTGCATACGGGCAACGACAGAGCCGACCGACGGCCGGTCCGTTCGAGAATGCGCAAGGGGGCTACTGCAAGCCCGACCAGCGCAGCTTGCATGGTCGATCTCGATGATGAAAGCCAATCCCACGACTGCGACAGACAGAAAAGGCCTGACCTTGAACGCGAGGAACTACTTGAATTTGGACAATGCTATTTACTTGAAATTGGGCATGCTCATATACTTGAAGTTGGACGCTTAGCCGAGGACATGGTGATGACATCGAAAAGGGAGATCTTGGCGGATGCCATGCAGGATTTGCATGGGTTACAGGAAGATGGCCACCTTGTCGTTCAAAGCGGGCAGATCGCAGCCGATCGCCTGAAGGCCTTGAAAGATGCCGGCTACCTGCTTCCGATCATGAAGGGCTGGTATCACCTGTCAGATCCCGCGACCCGGCCCGGCGACACGACGGCATGGAGCATGAGCTTCTGGTCTTTCATCCAACGCTACTGCGAAGGGCGCTTCGGGGAGAATTGGGTGCTCAGTCCAGAGATCAGCCTCACCCTTCATGCCGGATCCGAAGTGCCTCCTCCGCAGGTGATGGTTCATGCCCTCAAAGGCGGAAACAATGCCTTGGAACTGCCGGGAGGGCAGTCCCTCTTCGATCTCCGCGTGAAGGAGTTGCCTCCGAGAACGCAGAGAATGAAGCTGGAGAATGGTCTTCGCGTCTATACCCAGGAGGCCACTCTGATCCACATGGCCGAGAACTGCTATCAGACGCAGTCCCTGTCAGTGGCGGCGCTTTTGGGAACATACCGCAACCCTGACAAACTCGTTCGAGCGGTCGTCGAGGGTTCCCACAAGAGACCTGGAAGCCGGCTGGTCGGCGCCCTTGCCCACGTGAACATGGACGCGCAGGCGGAACGTCTCGCTGGGGCCATGCGCAGGGCGGGGATCGACCTGAGAACTGAAAATCCGTTTACGGGCGAAGGGATCGATGTCGTGGCCGGGGCTTCGCCGATCGCGAACATGCTCAGAGCCATCTGGCAGCGCGATCGGCCAAGGATCATCGAGATCCTGCCTGCGCCGGGACGGCTGAATGATGTGGCGGAGGTGCTTGAGCAGATTGATGATGTCTACACCCATGATGCGTGGAACTCGCTGTCGATTGAAGGCTACCGGGTCACGATGGAGCTCATCGAGAAGATCAGGAGCGGAGTCTGGGATCCCGAGGGGGACAAGGGCGATGCCTCGGCGCGCGACGCAATGGCCGCAAAAGGCTACTGGAACGTCTTCCAGTCCGTCCGGGATGTCGTGAGGACCGCAATCGAGTGCGGTGAACGTGTCTCGATGAGGGACAATCTGGCCGACTGGTATCAGGATCTTTTCCGGCCGTCCGTGGATGCGGGTATCCTGACCCAAGGCCAGTTGATCGGCTATCGAAACCATCCCGTGTTCATCCGGACGGCAAACCATGTGCCGCCTGCCGCCGAAAAACTGGTGGATGCGATGGATGCCTATTTCGACCTGGTCGACGACGAAGAACATCCGGGTGTGAGGGCCGTTCTGGGGCATTGGCTGCTTGGCTACATTCACCCCTATCCCGATGGGAACGGACGCCTCGCGCGCTTCGTGATGAACGCGGTGCTTGCGAGTTCGGGATATCCCTGGGCGGTCATCACACTCGATCAGCGCAAGCGCTACATGGAAGCGCTCGATGATGCGAGCTACCGAAGCAACATCGTCCCGTTCGCAACGCTGATCGCCGAGCACCTCAAGGCGAAATCCTGATGACCGCAACCGCAAAGCTGCCAAGCATTTAAGCCCGCGGCCTGATGGTCTGCCGCGTCCAGCAGCGGCGGGCGCATGTCGATCAGATCATCGAGGCCATGAAGGCAAGGAAGCAATCCGAGCGGTTCTGAGGCCCGTCAATCATCAGGCCGATGCCGGACGGGACGGACGCCCGCCCTTGCGCCCATTGGCCCGGGCGGCATTGGCTTTGGCTTGGCTGCTGGCCTTGCCGTCCGTTGTACCGAGTTGGGCTGCCATCCACCGCCTTGTCCCGAGCACACCCTGATCAGGGCCGGTACGTATACATCCGCGTCCAAGCGGGGCCAATACAGTCCCAGGCTGCGTGTTCCAGAGGATGATGGGCGCCCATTCCAGCTGATCGTGGGCAGCCTTCCAATTGATCATGGGCGGCAGTCCACGTGATCGTGGGCACAGGTTCCACGGGATGGTGGGCGGGTTCGACCGACAGTCTGAAGCTACTGTTCCTCTCGTTCGAACGAGGGAACCCGAATGCCAACGGAACGACTGTCGATGCGCCGAATACGCGATGTCTTGAGATTGAAGCATGCCCAGAGGGTGAGCGATCAAGCGATTGCCGCATCCCTTGGATTGGGGAAGGGAACGGTCGGGGTCTATCTCGGGCGCGCCCGGAAGGCGGGCCTCGGCTGGCCCCTGCCGGAAGCGCTGTCGGATGATGACCTCGAGTTGCTTCTCTTTCCCGCGGCGCCCTCGGTGCCGGATGCTGAGCGCCCTGTGCCCGACTGGACCATGGTGGACCGGGAATTGTGGCGCCCGGGAGTCACCTGCGCGTTGCTCTGGGAAGAATATCGCGCGGCCCTGGGCATTGCGCGCAACGACGTGTCGGTGACGGTGTTCGTCCATCATGGCGTCGAGGGACACGCGCGGCAGCGCTTCGAGTTGGCCTCCGCCCTTGAGCGCGATCTGATCGCGGTGCTGCGCGAGGCCGCCCCCGATGCCGAGGGGGCAGGGGGCATTCCCTTGAACCTGCCGGTCGCCTGCCAGACCCTGCGGGACGGCGGCCACGCCAGCGTCCGGCCCGACATCGTGGAAAAGCTGGTGCGCGGTATGGGCCGCGATGGGCGCGACCAGGACGGGGGGCTCGGAAACCTGCGGGTGGGCAAGGCGACGCGCGATACGCTCCTAGTGACGCTGCAACGCTCCTGGCAGGTGCTGGACCAGACGGCCCTGATCCGCCGGCAGGCGGCCGAGCTCATGCTGGCGCACCTTCTGGGCAAGGTGCCGAAGGGCGTCCGGGGCAAGGACCTGCAGGTCGAGACCACCCTAGGCGATCTTCTGGCGGTGCTGACCTCCGACGCGCTGCTGCGGACGAGTGGCGTCAAAGACATGACCAAGCTCATGGAGCGCAGCCTTCTCTGGCTTCACGAACAGGAGGTGGTGAGCCTGGGCAAGGGGCTGACGGTTTTCCGGCCCGCCATGACGGTTCACCTGAACGCGGCCGGCGGCGCCTTCACGCAGAAGGACTTCGTTCCCCTGGAGGAGCACTGCGGCGAGCAGACCGTCCAGACCCATGTCATGGCCGCCTATGCCGAGACAGGCCTTGTCGCGATGGATCAGGCCTCGCGCCTGTCGGAGGACTACTTCGTTCTGGACCGCGACGCTTTCCTGAGCCGCTGGATGCCCGGCAAGGCGACCGAGATCCGCCGCCAGACCACCGGCACGTCCTGGAAGACCATCGTCGAGGCCCTGGACAACCCCGTGCAGCAGAAGATCGTCGCCGATGACCGGGAGCAGACCAGCGTCCTAGTGCTCGCCGGTCCCGGCTCCGGCAAGACGCGCGTGCTGGTCCATCGCATCGCCTATCTGATCCGCGTCCGGCGCGAGGATCCGCGCGGCATCCTGGTGCTGACCTACAACCGCCACGCCGCCGCCGAGGTCCGGGCGAGATTGCGTCACCTGATCGGCGACGATGCGAGCCTGGTGACGATCTCGACCTGCCACGCGATGGCCATGCGGCTGGTCGGCGCCAGCTTCGCCGGGTCTGCCGCCGAGACCCATGACTTCGACGGCATCGTCAGGGAGGCCGTGCGCCTTCTGAACGGCGAGGGCCTGAGCAAGGCCGAGGCGGAGGCGCAGCGCGACACGCTCATCCAAGGCTACCGCTGGATCCTGGTGGACGAATACCAGGATATCGGACCCGAGGAATACGCCCTGATCGCCGCCGTGGCGGGCCGCTCGCTGGAGGATCCGGACCTGCGGCTCAGCCTGTTCGCGGTCGGAGACGACGACCAGAACATCTATGCCTTCGCGGGCGCCTCCATCAGCTTCATCCGGCAGTTCGAGGCCGACTACCGGGCGCGGCCGGAGTTCCTGGTCGAGAACTACCGCTCCACCCGCCACATCATCGAGGCCGCGAATGCGGTCATCGCTCCGGCCAGGGACAGGATGAAGGCCGAGCACGCCATCAGCGTCGATCGGAAGCGTCGGAAGGACCCGCCCGGCGGCGATATGGCAAAGCTTGATCCTGTCGCGCACGGCCGGGTGCAGGTGCTGGATTGTCCGGGCAGCGATGTCGCGCAGGCCATGGCGGCTGTGGATGAACTCGTGCGCCTGTCGCGCCTGGACCCGGACTGGAACTGGTCCCGGGCGGCGATCATCTCGCGCGATTGGCGGCGTCTGGGCCCGGTGCGCGCCTATGCGGAAGCCTTGGGTGTTCCGGTGGAGATGGCCAATGAAAGTCCGCCCAGCGTCTGGCGCCTGCGCGAGATGCTGGGCTTCGTCGAGATCCTGCGGCACGATCCCGCGCGTCTTCTCGGCATCCGTGATCTCGTCGATGCCGTGAACACGCTGCCATCGAACCGCTGGACTAACCTGATCGCCGAAGGGATCGCCGCGCTGGCCCGGGAGCTTGCCGACAAGACCATGCCGGTGCCCGACCTTGTCGAGTGGTTCGCGGAATGGGCACGCGATACGCGGAGCGAGCAGCGGGGACTGTTGCTGCTGACGGCGCACCGCGCGAAGGGGTTGCAGTTCGACGACGTCGTCATCCTGAACGGGGGCTGGGATGCCCCCTCGAAGAACGAGGATGCCGATGCTCCCCGGCGCCTCTTCTACGTCGCCATGACACGGGCTCGGCGCAGCCTCTGCATCATGAATAATGGGGCGCATCCGTTCCTGCCGCAGGTGGAAGAGCATGTGCTCCGCCGAAAGTCTCCGCCCCAGGCGGGAGACGTGGTGCTGGCAACCGCGCAGTATCAGATGCCGAACCTGAAGGCCGTGGACCTGTCCTGGGCAGGGCGACCGCCTGCGGATCATCGCTCGTTGCGGGCGATCGCGGAAGCCTAGGTCGGCGATCCCTTGCGGCTGGTGAACGAGGGCGGAGCCTGGATGATCCATGATGGCCAAGGGCGTGCCTTGGGACGCATGGCGAAGATATGGTCGCCACCCGAGGGTCTGAAGTTCCTGCGGGGAGAGGTCGGTGCCGTCGTGCGGTGGCGCAAGGCCGACAACAAGGAGGAGTTCCGTGCCCACCTGCGCCGGGACATCTGGGAAGCCGTCGCGCCGGAGCTTGTGTGGGGCTGAGCGCGGCCACTTGCTTCTCCCGGAAAAAAGGCCGCCGATGTCTCGCCAAGACTGGAAGGCCATGCCTTCTGACGCTATATTACGTCATTGAGTACGGCCTGAAGGACTGAACAGGGTTTTGCCATGGGTCTTCTGATCGATGCCTTTCACGACAACCACCTGGACCCGGCGATCATCGCCGACCGGCTGCGGACAACGAAGGACGATGTCGCCCGATCCGCGGGCTTGGGCCGGGACGCCGTTCTGCGCCAACGGCGTCTGACGAGCGACACCACCCAACGGCGTCTGCGGGAGATGGTCGAGATCGTCAATCTGGTGGCGCCGCGCTTCGGCAATCCCATCATGGCCTATGCCTGGTATCGCTCGGAGCCATTGCCTGGCTTTTCCGGCTCGACAGCAATGCAACTCACACGTGAAGGCCGCGCGACCGAGGTTCTCGACTACATCGAGGCGGTCGACGCCGGAGTTCATGCCTGAGGCATGCGGTTCGCTGGACTGCTCTATCGGGCGATCACGCCACGCTATGCGGCCGAGCCGCTGTCGGGCGAAGGCGCCCGGCGGTTCGGGGGCCGGTTTAACGCCAAGGGCATGCCAGCGCTCTATCTGGCAACCCATTTCGTGACCGCGATCCACGAGGCCAACCAAGTCGGATCTCTCCAGCCGACAACCCTGGTGACCTATGACGCCGACATCGAGAACCTGTTCGACACACGGGATCCGGCGGCGCTTTCCCGTGAGAGCGTCGATCCGGCAGTCCTGTCGGCGGACACCTGGCGAGACGAGATGAGGGCACGGGGCATCTCGCGATCACAGGAGTTGGCAGCCGCCTTGGCGTCCAGAGGCTTTCATGGGCTGATCTCCAGAAGCTATGCCAAGGGAAATGCTGCCAACCCCGATGCCACGAACATTGTCCTCTGGACCTGGCCCGACCCGCCAGCGCGCCTTCGCGTCATTGACGACGAGGGCCGCCTCGATGCCCTGCGCTCACCGTGACAGGCGCTGTCCGGAAATGGCGCAGATCATCGTGCCAAGAACTGAAGCAAGCTTCAGCCACATGCGTCGAACTGGCGAAAAAGGATGATTACAGACGGACCATAAGCTAAGATGGGCTATGTGACATGAGAGGCAGATGATGAAGACCGCCAAAGCAGGGGTGAGCGGAGATAAGACTGGACGTAAATCCGAAACGATGACGTCGCGGAAGATCCTTGCCAGTGCGCTCGGAAGTTTCAAGATCGAAGGTCTTGAACTGGACATTCGGTCGGCGTCGGAGTTCAGAGATCTCGAGAACGGGTCGGTCAGTGCGTCGGAGCTTCGGAGAAGGCTTTTAAGCAGATATAGCAAGTCAACCGTCACAAAATAAAAATGACGCGATACGTCGGCGGTGACAGTGACCACTACGAGGGCACTGATGTCCTGATCAACAGGCTCGGGATCAAGGATCAGGAAGGACTGGACAAGGCAGAGATGGCGATCGCGCTGCTCGCTGCATTCGAGTTGGCGCAGAACCCACCGGAGGAGGGAAGGTCTGGTCCGGACTTCAAGTTCTTGCTCGAGATACACAGGGCTCTGTTGCACAAATTTCGTGAGGAATTCATCTTGCGAGTCCAGCTTGGTAGCTGTGATGTATGCGCAGACCCACACCTCCGAC
>NZ_JAFNAW010000103.1 GCF_017356265.1 Paracoccus fontiphilus
CAGGTCTGCGATCTGTTCTCCGACGAGGAATGCTACAACTACTTCAAAGCCGCAGGTTATGAGGTCGATTGAGTGCAACAGGCTCTAAGCCTCCACTGCCTCGGTTTGACGATCGAATACGCCTATGCCCTGACGAAGCTGCGTTGTCTGGACAGGCGAGCGGGTCGCGGGTGGTCATGCCGAGCCAGGCACCGACAGCCAGGGAGTTTCGGAAGTCGTCCGGATGTTCGACCGCGGCAACATAGGAGATCGCTGTGATGGCGCCGATGCCGGGGATGGTCACAAGGAGCTTCGTGCCTGTGCTTTGCCGTGCCGTGGCAAGCAGGTGCTGACTCAGACGGGCGGCACGTTTGCGCAACTCGAGCCAGACCTCCGGCAGCGGCAAGATGATCTGCGCCAGCAGGCTGTCATCTCCACCAGCTTTCGGACGTGGGAATCAAGCACACGCCCGGTGCCCTTCGGAACGATAAGTCCAAAGGTTTTCATGAAGCCACGGATCTGGTTGGTCAGCTGGGTCGTCATGTCCAGGAGCTGAGCAAGCGCGGCAATGAGCGTGCGGATCCGCATGGCTACAAACGATTTCACCCGCACGGCCTTGTAAAAGCCAGCCTCAGCCAACTGCGCCAAACCATCCGCGTCATTCGCATCCGTCTTGTTGAGGGTCTCGCTGAGTATCTTCTGGGCGTGGCGCGCTTCGATGCAGATCGCGGGCAGCCCTTCCTCCGTCAAGGCGTGAAAGAACCAGGTTGCCAGCGGGCCGCTCTCGAGGATGACGTTCTGGGGCTGAGCCGCGTGCTTGCGAATGGCCTGGGCAACGGCCTTCGGGGCAGAAGGCCTTTCCCTCGCCAGATCCGCCGCCCGCCCTGGCGGATCGAGATCGTTGTGTCCTTCAGGGAAACATCAAGTCCAACATACCGGTCAATGGTCATTCTCCATCCGATGGCGCGGCCAAGCCGTTCGTCGGCCCGGCGTCCCCAGCACATCGGGCGGCGGCGGGGTGCCACGATACGGCCTCCGAGAAACGCGGCGCGCGATTACCCCATGTTCTGCGGCACAGCCACAAGGGCCCGGTTCACCTTGCCTGGCCGGCGCGGCCCCGTGGCGTTCAGCGGCTTGGTCGGCGGGACCGTGGCGCGTCACTCCACCCGTTGCCACGTTCCGGCATTGCGGCAGATCATCATCACGCAGCCGCCAATGTCCAGCAGATTGCCGCGCAGCTTCAGGCGCGCAGTATAGCCACGGCCGGTTTCGGGGTTGATGATGCGGCCTTTTCCATAGCCGCCCTCGCCCGTCGCCACGATCCTGTCCAGGATCAGCGCGCCAAGATCATCCGCCCGGACCGCCTGGCCCGCAGCATCGAAGGTTCGGATCACCGTGCCGCACAGGCCGCCCCGCACGGGACGATCTCGACATGACCGAAGCCGCCATCCTTGCCGGGCTGTGTCCGCCAGGTGCCGGCCAGCGGATCGGCCGCGACTGCGGGACTGGCCAGAAGGGCAAGGGCGGCAAGCCCGGGAAGCAGGTGTTTCATGCAATTGCCTTGATGATTGTCCCAGGTTGCACACGCACCCGGAAAGCGGGCCGGGCTGCAACAGGAATGTTCACGCGCAAAGTACGAAAAAGGGCCGGTACAAACCGGCCCTTTCCATCAGTCAGTGCGCAACCGCGCTTCCCGCGCCCCTGTCGTCGCGCGCAGAGGCAGCCCGGGCGATCTCGGCCGCTTCCTCGGCGGCCTCGTCCCATTCGACGGGCTCGGGCATCCGCACCAGCGCGTGCTTCAGGACTTCGCGGACATTGCTGACCGGGATGATGGTCAGGCCGGTCTTCACATTGTCCGGGATCTCGGCCAGATCCTTTTCGTTGTCGGCCGGGATCAGCACCGTCTTGATGCCCCCGCGCAGCGCCGCCAGCAGCTTTTCCTTGAGCCCGCCGATGGCCAGCACGTTGCCGCGCAGCGTCACCTCGCCGGTCATGGCGACATCCTTGCGAACGGGGATGCCGGTCATCACCGACACGACCGACGTGACCATGGCGATGCCTGCCGAGGGGCCGTCCTTGGGTGTCGCCCCCTCGGGCACGTGGACGTGGATGTCGCGGCGGTCGAATTCCGGCGGCTTGACCCCGATCTCGGGCGAGATCGAGCGCACGAAGCTGGAAGCCGCGTCGATCGATTCCTTCATCACGTCGCCCAGTTTTCCGGTCGTCTTCATCCGGCCCTTGCCCGGCAGGCGCAGCGCCTCGATCTGGAGAAGATCGCCCCCGACCGAGGTCCAGGCAAGCCCCGTCACCACGCCGACCTGATCCTCCTTCTCGGCCAGGCCATAGCGGTGGCGGCGCACACCCAGGTATTCCTCGGCCTTGGCGGCATCCACCGTCACGGACTTGACTTGGCCCTTGAGGATCTCGGTCACGGCCTTGCGGGCCAGCTTGGCGATCTCGCGTTCCAGCGAACGGACCCCGGCTTCCCGCGTGTAGTAGCGGATCACATGGGTCAGCGCGTCGTTCGTCACCTCGAACTCACCTTTGCGCAGGCCGTTCGCCGCGATCTGCTTGGGCAGCAGGTGCTGGCGCGCAATCTCGCGCTTCTCGTCCTCGGTATAGCCGGAGAGGCTGATGATCTCCATCCGGTCCAGAAGCGGCCCCGGCATGTTGTAGCTGTTGGCCGTCGTCACGAACATCACGTTCGACAGGTCGTATTCCACCTCGAGATAGTGGTCCACGAAGGTCGCGTTCTGTTCGGGGTCCAGCACCTCGAGCATCGCAGACGCCGGATCGCCCCGGAAGTCCTGGCCCATCTTGTCGATCTCGTCCAGCAGGATGAGCGGGTTGGTCGTCTTGGCCTTCTTCAGGGCCTGGATGATCTTGCCCGGCATCGAGCCGATATAGGTCCGGCGGTGGCCGCGGATCTCGGACTCATCGCGCACGCCGCCTAGCGAAATGCGGATGAACTCGCGTCCCGTCGCCTTGGCGACCGAACGCCCCAGCGAGGTCTTGCCGACGCCCGGAGGGCCGACGAGGCACAGGATCGGGCCTTTCAGTTTCTGGCTGCGGGTCTGCACGGCCAGGCATTCGACGATGCGTTCCTTGACCTTTTCCAGACCGTAGTGATCGGCATCCAGAACCTTTTCCGCCGCGACCAGATCCTTGCGGGTGCGCGACTTCACGCCCCAGGGCAGGGCCAGCAGCCAGTCGAGGTAGTTGCGCGAGACCGTCGCCTCGGCCGACATCGGTGACATCGACTTCAGCTTCTTCAGCTCGGCCTCGGCCTTTTCGCGGGCCTCCTTGCTGAACTTGGTGCGCGCGATCTTTTCCTCAAGCTCGGCGATCTCGTTCTGGCCGTCCTCGCCGTCGCCAAGTTCCTTCTGAATGGCCTTCATCTGCTCGTTCAGATAGTACTCGCGCTGCGTCTTCTCCATCTGGGTCTTGACGCGGGACTTGATCTTCTTCTCGACCTGCAGGACCGACATCTCGCCCTGCATCAGGGAATAGACCTTCTCAAGCCGCTCGGCCACGTCCAGCGTGTCCAGCAAATCCTGCTTCTTGTCGAGCGCGATGCCCATGTGGCCCGCAACCAGGTCGGCCAGCTTGCCCGGCTCCTTCGCCTCGGCCACGGCGGTCACGACCTCCTCGGGGATGTTCTTGCGGACCTTGACGTAGCGCTCGAACTCCTCGGCCACGGTGCGGACAAGGGCGGTCACGGTCGCGCCATCGCCCGGCGTCTCGGCCATCAGAATGGCGGTGGCCTCGAAGTGATCGTCGTTCGGGACGAAGCCGGTGATCTGCACGCGCTCGCGCCCCTCGACCAGGACCTTCACGGTCCCGTCGGGCAGCTTCAGCAGTTGCAGGACGTTGGCCAACACGCCGGCAGTGTAGATGCCGTCTTCGGTCGGCTCATCGACCGAGGCGTCCCTTTGCGCCGCCAGCAGGATCGGGCTGTCCGATTCCATGACCGTTTCCAGCGCGCGGACCGATTTTTCGCGACCCACGAACAGCGGAACGATCATGTGGGGAAAGACCACGATGTCGCGCAAAGGCAGCACCGGATAGGTCGAAGCAGCGAATTCGTTCATTATGCGTTCCTTTCTGCCCGAAGCCGTGGCCCCGTCATGGCGACACACGGCCCCTGCGTTGGATCAATTTAGGGCTGTGCGGGGCGGCATTCAATATGACGCAAAAAATGCCCGATATTCCTGTCCCGGCGGCTATCGGGGAATGACGATCTCGGCGCGCAGGCCGCCCAGCCGCTGCCCCCGGCCCAGCCGAAGCTGCCCGCCATGGGCGCGCGCCACATCCGCCGCGATGGCAAGGCCCAGGCCCGCGCCGCCGCCGCTGTTTCGGTTGCGCGACGAATCCAGCCGCGTGAAGGGGCGCATCGCGGCCTCCATCGCGTCGTCGGGAATGCCGGGGCCATCGTCCTCGACCCCGATGCGCAGGCTACGCGGCCCCAGCGCGGCGTCCAGTTCGGCGCGGGTGCCATGGCGCGCGGCATTGCCCAGCAGGTTTTCCAGTGCACGGCGCAGCATGTCGCGGCGAAAGGTCGCCCGGCCAGCGGTATCGCCCTCCAGTGCCCGCAGGACCACATGCTGCCCGGCCCGCTGGGCATCGGCCACGATGCCGTCCACGAATTCGGAAACCGGGGTGGGCTCGGGCGCGCTGTCCTGCGCCTCGTCGCGGGCGTAGTCCAGGAAGGCATCGACCATGCGGTTCATCTCGGCGATGTCGGCCTCCATCGCGCGCAGTTCCTCGTCATCGGGCGGCAGGTCGGGCGAGATCATCGACAAGCCCAGCCGAAGGCGCGTCAGCGGCGTGCGCAGGTCATGGCTGATCCCCGACAGCATAAGCTTGCGCTGCTCGTTCTGGCGTTCCAGCCGGTTGCGCATGTCCAGAAAGGCCGTGCCCGCGCTGCGCACCTCGGTCGCGCCGGACGGGCGATAGGCGACGATCCGGCCCTTGCCGTAATCCTCGGCCGCGTCTGCCAGGCGGCGGATGGGGCGCAACTGGTTGCGCAGGAACACGGTGGCGATCCCCGTCATCAGCAACGAGGTGAAGACCATCAGCACCAGCAACTGATGCGGGTTCGAGGCGCTGACCCGGCGCCGGTCGAAGGACAGCGAATACGGGCCGGCCTTGCCGTCGATGGTCACGATCACGCGCTTGTCGTCGTGTGCCAGGTCGATGGCGCGGATGGCCGGCAGATGGGCGCGCAACTCCTCGATCACCACCCGGCCGGAAAAGTCGTAGAACAGGCGGCGGTCGCCCGCCCCGTCCGTTTCGGGCGCGCCGATGGCGATGCCAAGGGGCACGGCGATCTCTCGTCCCGCATGGCGCTGCCCTTCGGCGCGGTCGATCCGCGCCGCGACGAAGGCCAGTTCGCGCGCCATGCTGGTGGTCATCTGCCGCGTCACGCCATCGAAATGGCGTTGCAGGAACATCACGCTGACCACAAGCGTCACGACCACGACAGGCAGGAACAGGATCAGCGCCGCGCGGCCGTAAAGCCCGCGCGGGAAGACGCCCTTCAGCCAGCCGCCGCCCTCTGCCTGGTTCGCCATGGAAATCCCCATCGGTCGTGCTAAGGCTAGCGGCATGGACGGACGGACGAAAGACCTGCTGCGCATCCTGGCCCCGAACCCCTCGCCGCTGACAGGACCGGGCACCAACACCTTCCTGCTGGGCGGCGAAGGGGTCGCGGTGATCGACCCCGGCCCCGACGATCCCGGCCACCTGGCGGCGATCGTCGCGGCGGGGCGGGGGCGGATCAGCCACATCCTTGTGACCCACGCGCATCGGGACCACAGCGCCGGCGCGCCCGCGCTGGCGCGCATGACCGGGGCGCCGGTGCTGGCCTTCGGCGATGCCCTGGCAGGCCGGTCGCCGATGATGCAGCGCCTTGCCGGTGCCGCCACCGGCGGGGGCGAGGGGCTGGATCTGGACTTTGCCCCCGACATCGCCCTGCGCGACGGCGACATGGTCGAGGGCGCGGACTGGTGCCTGACCGCGCTGCACACCCCCGGCCATGCCGGGGGGCACCTGAGCTTCCTGTGGGGCGACCAGATCCTGTGCGGCGACGTGGTGATGGGCTGGTCCTCGACCATCATCTCGCCCCCGGACGGCGATCTGGGGGATTACCTGCGCACGCTGGACCGCCTGGCGCAGTTCGGCCCGCGGCGGCTGCTGCCCGCCCATGGCGACCCCATCGAGTCCCCGCAGGCCCGGCTTGCCGAACTGGCCACCCACCGGCGGCTGCGCACCGCCCAGATCCTGGCGGCCCTGCGCGAGGGGCCTGCCGACGCCGCGACACTGGCACGGCGCCTGTATGACGTCGCCCCCGCCCTTCTGCCCGCCGCGACCCGCAACGTCCTTGCCCATCTGCTGGCCCTGGCCCAGATCGGCGCCGTGGCTCCGGTGGGCGATTTGCATCCGCAGGCCGAATTTGCGTCTTTGTGAAAAAAAACGTCACGCATCCCTCTGGACGCCCCCGGAATGCATTGCTATACGGCCCCCGTGTTCCGGCGTAGCTCAGCGGTAGAGCAGTTGACTGTTAATCAATTGGTCGTAGGTTCGATCCCTACCGCCGGAGCCAATATTACAAGGGCTTAGCCAGAAATGGCTGAGCCCTGTTTCTTTCGGGGGAACACGGGGGGAACACTTGTGATGGGTGGAAATCGGCGTTGCAGTTTAGCAAACCGTATGACACACGGGGAACAAGCATACCCAAAGAACGTTTGGTCTGCGGTCTCTTAGTAACGAGCAGCGTACGCTGTGTTAACAATCTATTTTCTTGCGTTCGATAGAGTCGGCGCTATGTTCCAAGTAAGGGCGCAGCGCCTGAGGAGTGGAGAAAGCCATGTCTGATCGGAAACCTTGCATAATCTGCGGGCGCGTCCATGCGGCTCCTTCCTTCTGCGCAAGTGCGCTTGCCGCTAACTCTAACTTCGTCCCCGTGGCTAAGAATGCCCCGCGCAAACGTCTGAGTGCGCAGGAGGCGATGAAGTTGACCAAGGCGCGTTATGGGAAGACTCTTGCCTATCTCGCATAATGAGTTTTGCACTACCTGAAGATCTGGAAACGATCTCCTTTTTAGACAGGGAGATCGTTTTTGAGTTTCATCAAGACGTTCTTGAGCCTGGACAGCTAAGTGGCTGCAAGAGTGTGGATGATCTGGAATCAGCGCTCGGTAGGGTTAGGTCAGCAGCCTATTATGATCCTAATGCCGATTTGGTGAGGCTAGCTGCTTATTACTGGCATGGAGTCTCATCGAATCACGCATTCCAAGATGGCAACAAGAGAACCGGCTTTGTTTGCATGGTGAACTTCTTGTTGATGAACGGACTAGAGTTCTGCGCACCTGATGTCGAAATGGGTCCGCTGATTGAAAGGCTGTTTAATGAAGAAAGATTTAGCCTAGACGTACTGGACCACATCGTGAGGACCAGTACCCGCCCCTATGTGGGGTAGCATAGCTTTCTACTAAGCTATGAGCATTATTCCGAGAAGCATTTTTTCGCCTGCTCTAGAGTTGAAAGGCTAAAGCAGTAAGACGTAAGCGCGACGGCGTTCCCCTTCTGCCTCTTGTAATCTGCTTGGGCCATTCTGCACGCGCATGAGCGTGGGAGTGTTGGCTTGGA
>NZ_JAFNAW010000104.1 GCF_017356265.1 Paracoccus fontiphilus
ATATCATCCCTCCACCTGTCATGCAGGCAGGGAATCACAGATCAAGCCGCAGGGATATCCTGAATCGGGAAAGCCGCAACACGCTCTAGCCTCGCACCACGGCACTCCGTGATGATCATGCAACCCGAGGAGACCCACATGAAAATGATGCCCATCGTTGCGGCCGCCATGATCGGCTTCGCCGCCCTTCCCGCCGCTGCCGCGGACAAGGACATCGTCGACACCGCCGCAGGGGCCGGCAGCTTCACCACGCTTGCCACCGCGCTGGAGGCGGCCGATCTCGTCACGACGCTGAAGGGGGATGGTCCCTTCACGGTCTTTGCCCCGACGGACGAGGCGTTTGCCAAGCTTCCCGCGGGTACTGTCGAAAGCCTTCTGGAGCCCGAGAACAAGCAGAAGCTGGTCGATATCCTGACCTATCACGTCGTGCCGGGCAAGGTGATGGCGGCTGACGTGGTCGGTCTGGACGAGGCCGAGGCCGTCAATGGCAAGATGATCGACGTTCAGGCCGAAGGCGACATGGTCAAGGTCAACGAGGCCAATGTCACCCAGGCCGATGTCGAGGCAAGCAATGGCGTCATCCATGTCATCGACCAAGTGATCATGCCGCCGGAAACCTGATCCCGCCACCCGGCCCTGCCAGGCGCCGATCCCGGCATCCATCCCGGAATCGCGATTGGCAGGCCCAGCGGACAGGTCTGCTTGCCGGACAGGCGATGGGAGGGACCAGGTCGGCCCCTCCCGTTTCATGTCAGTCCCCGACCGATCCGATCAGGCGCGGCAGTTCGAGGGGCTTACGCTTCCTCTTCCTGGAACGCCTCCTCCCGGGTCCTGCGGAACGCGGGCAGGATCATCAGGCCCAGCAGCGCCACGGTGGCCAGCAGCATCACCAAGCTGATCGGGCGTTCCACGAAGATGGCGGGATCGCCCTGGGTGATCAGCAGCGTCCGGCGCAGGTTCGATTCCAGCAGCGGTCCCAGCACGAAGCCCAGCAGCAGCGGCCCGGGCTCGCATTTCGCCTTGCGGAAGGCATAGCCCAGAAGGCCGAAACCCGCCGCCAGGATCACGTCGAAGATGCGGTTGTTCATCGAATAGACGCCGATGCAGCAGAACAGCAGGATCGCCGGGTAAAGCAGGCGATAGGGCACCGTCAGCAGCTTCACCCACAGCCCGATCATCGGCAGGTTGATGACCACCAGCAGCAGGTTGCCGATCCACATCGACGCCACCAGGCCCCAGAAGATCTCGGGCTGGTTGGTCAGCACGGTCGGTCCCGGCGTGATGCCGTGGATCATGAAGGCCGACAGCATCATGGCCATCATGTTGTTGGACGGGATGCCCAGCGTCAGCAGCGGGATGAAGGACGACTGGGCTGCGGCGTTGTTGGCGGCCTCGGGGGCGGCCACGCCCTCGACCACGCCGGTGCCGAAGCGTTCGGGGTGGCGCGACACCTTCTTTTCCAGCGAATAGGCGCTGAAGGACGCCAGTGTCGCCCCGCCGCCGGGCAGCAGGCCCAGAAGCGTGCCAAGCCCGGTGCCACGCAGCACGGCGCCCCAGGAGTTGCGGAAATCCTCGCGCGTGGGCCACAGGCGCGATAGGGGGGCCAGCTTGACGCCCTCGGACCCGCTGCGTTCCAGGTTGGCGATGATTTCCGAGAATCCGAAGATGCCGATGGCGATGACGATGAAGTCGATGCCGTCGAACAGCTCGATCGCGCCGAAGGTCAGGCGTTCCGCGCCAGTCGCCCCGTCGGTGCCGACCATGCCCAGCAGAAGGCCGATCAGGATCATGCCGATGGCCTTCAGCACCGGGCCGCTGGCCAGGATCGTCGCCGCCAGCAGCCCGAACACCATCAACGAGACGTATTCGGCAGGCCCGAAGGACAGTGCGAAGCCGGACAGCGTCGGCCCCGCCACGGCGATGGCGAAGGTCGCCACGGTGCCCGCGAAGAACGACCCCAGCGCCGCGACGGCAAGCGCCGCCCCCGCCCTGCCCTGCCGCGCCATCTGGTAGCCGTCGAGCGTGGTCACGACCGCGGACGCCTCGCCCGGCAGGTTCACCAGGACGGCAGTGGTCGATCCGCCATATTGCGCGCCGTAATAGATGCCGGCCAGCATGATGATCCCGGCCAGGGGCGGCAGGAAGAAGGTGATGGGCAGCAGCACGGCGATGGTGGCGGTCGGGCCGATGCCGGGCAGCACGCCGATCAGCGTGCCCAGCAGCGCGCCCAGAAGGCAGAAGGCCAGGTTCGCGGGCGTGATCGCCTCGGAAAACCCCAGCATCAGCAGGTCAATGAAGGTCATCCGATCCCCTCCCAGGCGATGACGGTGGTCAGAACGGCCACAGGGGGACTTGCACGCCCAACCCGTAGACGAAGACAAGCGCGCCGAACAGCGTCAGCCCGGCGGCCAGCGGCAGGATATGGCGCCACCGGCCGCCCGGATCGGCCAGCGAACCGGCAATGACCAGCCACAGCGCGGCAAGGACAAAGCCAAGGTGCGTCGCCGCATAGGCAAAGCCCACGATGGCGACCGTGATCACCAGCAGGGGGCGCAGGCGCACGGCCTCGATGGCCTGGGCCGGGCGGCGCAGCGCGGGCAGGCCCACGGCCAGGCCAACCGCGATCAGCAGGACGCAGACCACGCGGGGCAGGAAGCCCGGTCCCATCTGCGCCAGCGTGCCGAACGGCAGGCCCCGGCCCATCCACAGGCCCAGCGCGCCAAGCCCGATGAACAGGCCCGCCGACAGCAGGTCGGGCCTGTCGCCGGTGCCGGTGCCGGTGGGGGCGGCCATTACTGGCCCCCCTCGATCAGCTTGAAGATCTCGGTATAGCGGGCCAGCCGCACGGGCATGTCGGCCTGCCAGTCGGCGCCCGACTTGAAGGACAAGGGCAGCGCCTGCTGCCTGGCCTTTTCCTGGAATTCGGGATTGGCAAGCGCGGTGTCCACGGCGGCGGCCAGCCTGGCGCGGATCTCCTCGGGGACGTCGCAATGGGCGGCAAGTCCGCGTTCCGACGACATCAGCACGTCGAAGCCCAGTTCCTTGGCCGTCGGCAGTTCCGGCGCAAGCGTCGAGCGCTCCTCGGCGAACTGCGCCAGCGCCCGGAAGGACCCCTGGTCGCTGGTGGTGTATTCGCCGACGTTCAGGCCGATCATGGCGACATGGCCGCCCAGCAGCGCGGTCTTGGCCTCGTTCGCGCCGCCGAAGGGCACGGCGGTCAGGTCGATGCCGGCGGCCTGTTCCAGTTGCAGCATCGCCAGATGCTCGTCGGTGCCGACGCCGGTGGTGCCCACCGAGACCGCGCCGGGATTGGCCTTGGCGAAGGCCACCAGGTCGGCCAGCGACGTGTAGTCCGACCCGGCCTGGACGATGAAGGTGCCCGGGTCCTCGACGATGCGGGCGATGGGGCAGATGTCGGCGGGCTCATAGCGCAGGGTGCGACCGATCTGCATGGTCAGGAAGCCCGGCGTGTTCAGCGACGACACGGTATGGCCGTCGGGCCTGGCCTGCGACAGCGCGGTATAGGCGATCTCGCCCGAGGCGCCGGGCCGGTTCAGCACCGGGATCTGCGTGTCCAGTTCCGCCTCCAGGAATGGCGCCAGGGTGCGCAGCATGATGTCGGTGCCGCCGCCGGGCGCGAAGGCCACGATCATCTCGATCGGGCGGTCGGCGGGCCAGTCGGCCAGGGCGGCGGTGGCGGTCGTCGCCAGGATCGCGGCCAGGGCCGCAGTTTTGGTGATCGTCATGGTTTCTCCTCCCAGGAAATGTGTTTCAGATGCCTTCGGGCATGGCGCAACCCAGCCGCTTCAAGGCCGCGTCCACCCAGGACCGGTCGTTCGTCCCGGCCTCGATGGCGGCCATCTGCCTTGCCTCGGCATCCTGCTTGGCGGCGGTCCGGGCATAAACCTCCTCGGCCGCCTCGAAGGGCACGGCCAGAACCCCGTCGCCGTCGCCCAACACCAGGTCGCCCGGATGGACGACCATGCCGTCGATGGCTATGGGCACGTTGATTTCCCCCGGGCCGTCCTTGTAGGGGCCGCGATGGGTCACGCCCGCCGCAAAGACCGGCAGGTTCATGGCGACGAACTGGTCCGCGTCGCGGATCGCCCCGTTCAGCACGAAACCCGCCACGCCGCGCCTGATCGCATGGGCCAGCATCAGCTCTCCCATCAGCGAGTTGGTGAGGTCGCCCCCGGCGTCCACGACGATCACGTCGCCCGGCACCGCCATGTCGATGGCCTTGTGCAGCATCAGGTTGTCGCCCGGCCGCGACTTGACGGTCAGCGCCACGCCCGCCAGCACGCCGTCGCGGTGCATCCTGGTCAGGCGCGGCCCGCCCGCCGTCATGCGCGACATGCTGTCGCTGACATTGGCGACCGGCAGCGCGGCGAACCTGGCGACCAGGTCGGCCGGCACGGCGCGCTGCCGGTTGAGGATGCGAAATCCGATGGTCATGGTGTTCTCCTCAGACGGGGGCGTTGGCGCGCGACAGGGCGGCGGCGTTGACGATGCGGGCGGGCGGGACCGGACGCCCGGCCAGGTAATCCACGATGCCCTGCGCGGCCTCGACGCCGACCCGGGCGTTGGCCGCCGTGGTGACGCCGCCGATATGGGGCGTCAGCACCAGCCGCATGTCCGCCCAGAAGGGATGGTCCGGCGCGGGCGGTTCCTTGGCGAAGGTGTCGAGGCCCGCGCCCGCGATGCGGCCGTCCCGCAGCGCGGCCAGCAGGGCGTCCTCGTCGATCAGGCCGCCGCGGGCGGTGTTGACGATGATCGCGTCCTTGCGCATCAGCGCCAGCCGCCGGGCATCGACCAGGTTGCGGGTTTCGGGCGTCAGCGGGCTGTGAAGGCTGACGATGTCGCTTTGCGCGAACAGGGCGTCCAGATCCGCCGCGCGCGTCACGCCCTCGGCCGCGAAGACCTCGTCCGGGCAGAAGGGATCGAAGGCCGAAACCCGGATGCCGAAGGCCCTGGCGAAGCGCGCGGTCTGGCGGGCGATGGCCCCGAAGGCCACCAGGCCCATGGCCGATCCGGCCAGTTCGCGCCCCTGGAAGCCCGGCTTTTCCCAGCGGCCCTCGCGGATGCCGCGATCCAGCGGCACGATCTTCTTGGCCACCGCGAACAGCAGCGCCATGGCATGTTCCGCGACCGACACCGCGTTGGCCCCGGTCGCCACCAGCACCGGCACGCCCTGGCGGCTGGCCAGATCGACATTGATGTTGTCCACCCCGACGCCATGCTTGGATATGACGCGCAGTTCCGGCGCGGCCTGGAACACCGGGGCGTCGAGGCGTCCCATGCGCGAGATGATGCCCACGGGCCGCGCGCTGCGGACCGCATCCAGCAACCCGTCGCCCTGGGCATAGGCGGGCACATAGACCGGCGTCAGGTGCGCCGCCTCAAGCAGTGCCACGGCGTCGGGCGCCAGGCTGGGCCCGGTGATCAGAACTGTATCGGACATCTTCCCCCCTCGGTCGGCGCGGTCCAGCGCCGATGAGGGGGATTGATACCAGTAGAATTCCTGAAACAAAGCGCGTAATTCTGGATGTGATCTTCAGGAAAACTGGAACAGTGGATACCCGGCAGCTCAAGACCTTGTTGGCAATCGTGGAATCCGGCAGCTTCTCTCGCGCGGCGGGGGCGGTTCACCTGACCGTGTCCGCCGTCAGCCAGCAGATCCAGGCGCTGGAACAGGAGGTCGGCGCCCCGCTGTTCGACCGCGCCTCGCGTCCGCCGCGCCTGACCGCCGCCGGTCAGCAGATGGTGGAACTGGCCGACCAGGTGGTCCGCGCGGCAGAGAACGCCATCGATGCGATCTCGGGCCGCAGGCTGATCGGAACGCTGTCGATGGGATCGGTCCGCACAAGCGCCCTGTCGCTGCTGCCGCGCGCGATGGTCAGGATGAATGCCGCCCATCCCGACCTGCGCATCAAGCTGCGCGTCGCGCTGTCCGAGACGCTGTTGCAGGACGTGCTGGCAGGCAGGCTCGATGCCGCGATGATTGCCGAACACGGCAATTTCCCGTCTGCCCTGCGATGGCGGCCCTTTCTCCGCGAGCCGCTTTGGCTGATCGCGCCCCCGGGATCGCCCCGGCTTCCGGTCGAGGAGTTTCTGACCCGCTATCCCTTTATCCGCTTCCGGTCGAACGTGCCCCTTGCGCATATGGTCGATCTGGAACTTGCGCGTCTCAACCTGCCCCTCAACGAGATCGCCGAAATCGACACGATCGCCGCGATCGCATCCTGCGTCGCCAACGGTCTGGGCGTGTCCGTCGTGCCCCAGGTCGCCATCGACGACGCGGCCGCCGATTTCGTCCGCGCGCCCTTCGGCAATCCGCAGATGTTCCGCCAGATCGGATTGGTCGAGCGCAAGAGCGGCTCCCGGGCCCTGCTCATCTCCGAGATCCACAGGCTGCTGGTCGAGATCTGCGGACCGAACGGGATCCCCTACAAGACGGAATAGCGGCGACATGACCGTGAAGATGCCGCGATCAAGCCTTTCGCGAACTTCGTTCCGGACCGAATGCGACCGGCGGGTCTGACAAGGCTGCCGTGCAGCATGATCCGGACGACCGGCGGCGATGGGTCGCTTCCGCGTCCACCCGGCGGGACATAGCGTCAGTGCCGGAATCGACCGCCGTGCTGACGCCAGCGGTTCGGCGACGGCGCGGCATGGCTGATGCGGATCGGCCTCAGACCGCAGGCACGAGGTTCACCGCCACCTCTGCCCCGTCGGCGCTTGCCCGCGCGGTACCTGCGTCCTCCAGCGGCAGCGGGCCAAGCCTTGCGCCGGTGATGACCACATCCCCCTTGCGCAGGGGCATTCCCTGCCCGGCCGCATGGTCTGCCAGCCAGGACAGGAAGGACAGCGCGTCATCCAGGTCTTGCAGTGTCTCGGAGGCCTGGATCGGCCGGTCGTCCAGCCACAAACGGATGCCCAGCGGCCCCCGCAGGGCCTCGCGCCAGTTGTCCAGCGTGTCCCCCAGCACGATGCCGCCCGAGCTGAAGGCGTCGGCCATGGCTTCCAGGGGACGAACCGCCGTGCGGTCGGCAAAGCGCGACGCGACGATCTCGAAACACAGGCGGACTTCCCCGATGGCGGCCATGACCCTGTCCGGATCGGCGCCGAGGTGCAGATCGGTCCCCAGGATCAGCGCGGTCTCGACCTCGATGCACGCGTCGCGCGGAAGGGCCGGCAGCGTTTCGCCCGAGGCCGCAACCAGCCTTCCGGGCAGCGCGGCCGCGTGCCGGTCGCGTCCCGCCAGCAGCGCCATTTTCCAGGCTCCGCCGCCAAGCTGCCGGATGACGGCGCGCTGCACGGCATAGGCGGCCGCGGTATCGGGCGGCGATACGGGAAGGCCCGCCGGGCGGGGACCGCCGTCCCGGACCTGCAGAAGGGAACGGGCCGCTGCCGCAACATCGAATTCTTCGGTCATCAAGGGCTTTCCGTCAGGTTCAGATCCGGCATGGCAGCCGGGGGAATGATCGCGCCCGGATGGGTCACGACGGCGGCGGCCAGCCGCGCGGCCGCCGCGATGGCCGGTCCGGGGGGCAGGCCCGCCATGCGCGCGGCCAGCAGGCCGGCATTGAAG
>NZ_JAFNAW010000105.1 GCF_017356265.1 Paracoccus fontiphilus
GCACAAGCCCGCCTCGGCGGCCTCGCCCGCCGAGGCGCGGCGCGGCCGGGCGGGCGGGATGGACGATCCGGTCTGGCGCGCGGGCTTTGCCCGGCTGGGCCGCCACGGGCTGATGTTCGACCTGCAGGCGCCGTGGTGGGAACTGGATGCGGCGGCGGACCTTGCGGCCGACTTTCCGGCCACGACCATCGTCCTGAACCACGCGGGCCTGCCTTCCGACCGCTCGCCCGAGGGGCTGGAGGGCTGGCGTCGCGCCATGGCCCGGCTGGCGCGGCATCCCAACGTGGTCCTGAAGATCTCGGGCATCGGCCTGAAGGGCCGCCCCTGGTCCATCGCAGACAACGGCGCGGTCATCCGGGACGCGATCTCCATCTTCGGCTGGCAGCGCTGCATGTTCGCCAGCAACTTTCCCGTGGACAGCCTGGTGGGCAGTTTTTCCACCATCTTCGACGGGTTCTACCAGGCCACGTCCGGCCTGCCCGACGACACCCGGCGCGCCTTGTTCCATGACAACGCCGTCCGGATCTATCGGCCCGCGCTGCGGGCGGCTTCACTGATATCGAACATGGGAGGAACCATTCGATGACCAAACTGACGAAGATCTGCGCCCTTCTGGCGACAACGACGATGATCACCGGCACCGCCGCCTGGGCCGAGGTGGGCAGCCATGTCCTGCGCCTGGGCACCCCGCTGCCGGACGCGCACCCGATCTCGCAGGCGGCGGTGAAGTTCGCCGAACTCGTGGCCGAGAAGTCGGGCGGCAGGATCGAGGTCAAGGTGTATCCCGGCGCGACCCTGGGCAACGAATTGCAGATGCAGTCGGCCCTTCAGGGCGGGACGCAGGACTTCGCGGTCGGCACGACCACGACGCTGGCGGGCATGGTGCCGGAGTTTTCCGCCATCGACATGCCCTACCAGTTCCGCGACACCGCCGAGGCCGACGCGATCCTGGACGGCGACATCGGCGACCAGCTGTTCCAGAAGCTTGAACCCAAGGGCCTGGTGGGGCTGGCCTACATGGAACAGGGCTTCCGCCACACGACCAACAGCACCCGCCCCATCACCAGGTGGGAGGATTTCGACGGCCTGAAGATCCGCGTCCAGCCTTCGGCGCTGTATATCGACATGTTCAACCAGCTTGGCGCCAATGCCGTGCCGATGACCATCAACGAGGTCTACACCGCGATGGAAACCCGCGCCATCGACGGGCACGAGAACAGCCTGACCGCCATCGACGCCAACAAGTTCCAGGAGGTGCAGAAATACCTGAGCCTCACGGGCCATTCCTACAACGCCGTCGTGCTGCTGATGGGCAAGCCGTCCCATGACAAGCTGAACGAGGAGGAGATGGCGATCATCCGCGAGGCCGCCGCCGAGGCCCGGGACTTCCAGCGCGACCTGACCCGGACCCAGACCGAAGGGCTGCGCGCCAAGCTGGCCGAGGACGGGATGGAGGTGAACGAGGTCTCTCCCGAGGAACAGCAGCGCCTTGCCGAACGGCTGCAGCCGGTGGTGGACGCGAACCGCGACGCCATCGGCGCCGAATGGATGGCGACCTTCACGTCCGCGCTCGAAAACCTGCGCTGATCCGATCCACGATGGATGGCAGGGGATGCGGCGGCGCCTTTTGCCGCCGCCGCGACGGCCATGCCGGCAGGTCTTTGCGGCGCACGCACCGCCGCCCGTCACCGGCCTTCCGGGACGCAGAATGCGCCAGCGCGCGATGGCGGGGTGCCGGGCCGCGACGGCCATGCCGGGGCGTCCGGACAGGACGGGGGCCGGTTCAGGGCTGCTCCTGCCGCATCCATTCCAGCAGGGTCCGCGCTGCCGGTGGCAGCCGCCGGTCCTCGGGGACGGTCAGCCAGTAGCTGCCGAGGGTGACGGCCGTGGCGAAGGGGCGCGTCAGCCTGCCGGACCGGATCGCGGACCGGAACATCGGCAAGGGCAGCAGCGCGATGCCGAAGCCCTCGGCGGCAAGCTGGGCTAGGCCGACCGAACTGTCCAGGACCGGGCCGGTCAAGGGCGGGCAGATCTCGCCCGCTTCGACGAACCACCTGGGCCATTCATCGGCACGGTAGCTGCGCAGCAACGGATGCCTGCCCAGATCGGACGGCCCGCGCACCGCCAGCGTCGGCGCGCAAAGCGGTGTCATCGGCGCCTCGAAGATGTGATGCGCCTCGATCCCCGGCCAGCGGCCCGAGCCGAAGCGGATCGCCACGTCCAGACCTTCCCGCGCGATCTCCACCCGGTTGCTGTGCGTGGACAGGCGCAGCGTGATGCCCGGATGCGCGTGCCGGAACGCCTCCATCCGGGGAATCAGCCAGCCGGTGGCGAAGGTCGTCACCACGCCGATGTTCAGCACCTCGGCCGGTTGCGCCCCGGTCACGCGATCCAGCACCCGGGCAAGGTCGTCCAGGCTGCGTTCCATCACCGGGAACAGCGCCTGCGCTTCATCGGTCATCACCAGCCCGCCGGCGGTGCGGCGGAACAGCGCGATCCCCAGCAGGCCTTCAAGCCGCGCGATCTGGTGGCTGACCGCCGCCTGGGTGACACGCAGTTCGATGGCCGCGCGGGTGAAACTGCCCTGGCGGGCCGCGACCTCGAATGTCCGAAGGGCGTTCAGGGGGATGTCGGGACGGTCAGGCATGAGCCCAGCTTATGGCATATCCAATCATTTGTCGCCTGCCGCCGGCATCTTCGGGGGTCTAGCACCGGTGGCGGACAGTCATCGAAAGGACAACTCATGTCTCTCCTCCGCCTTGCCGCCCTTGCCGCGGCCCTGCTTGTGCCCTTCGGCGCCCCCGCGTCAGAGCTTGACCGGACCATCGCCCGGCTTGAGGACCGGCTGGACGCGCGCATCGGGGTGGCCATTCTCGACAGCGGAACCGGCCGGACCTGGACCCATCGCGCGGACGAGCGTTTCCTGATGAACAGCACCGTCAAGGTGCCGCTTTGCGCCGCCATCCTGTCGCGCGACGACCTGGACCTGGCCGAGTCCCTTCCCGTCCGCACGAAAGACATCCTCGACCATGCGCCGGTCGCCGAACGGCATGTCGGCGGGGCGATGACGATCGCGGATCTCTGCCTTGCCGCGATCGACCAGAGCGACAACACCGCAACGAACATCCTGTTCGACCGGCTGGGGGGCCCGGGGCAACTGACGGCCTTCCTGCGCGGCATCGGCGACGACGTGACCCGGTCCGACCGGATCGAGCCGGCCTTGAACGACTTCGCCTCCGGCGACCCGCGCGACACGACCACGCCGGCCGCGATGGTGCGCACGCTGGAGGTGCTGCTGACCGGCAAGGCGCTTTCGGCGGATGCCCGGGGCCTGCTGACCTCGTGGATGCGTCCCGGCGGGGTGACGGGCGCCCTGATCCGTCCCGCGGTGCCGGCAGGCTGGAAGGTGGCCGACAAATCCGGCAGCGGCGATCACAACCGCAACCTGATCGCGATGCTGACCCCGCCCGGCGGCGCGCCGATCCTTGTCAGCCTGTCGATCTCGGACACGGATGCGGATTTCGCGACCCGCAACGCCGCGCTGATCGAACTGGGCGCCGCCGTGGTCGGGATGCTGACCGCCGGCTGACACGCAGCACGCGGCCATGCAGCGCAGGGATCAGCCGATCACGCCGACGGCATGAAGACCGATGCCAAGGACCGCCGCCCCGGCCAGGACCGTCGTCATCCCCATCTTCAGCCGGAACACGGCCAGCAGGGCCAGCACCGACAGCGCGGCGGCGATCCCGTCGACGGAGCCGGGAACGGGCAAGTCCATCGAAAGGGGCCCGGCCTCGACCCGCTGCACCTCGCGCCAGATGACGTGGATGGCGAACCAGATCGCCAGGTTCAGGATCACCCCCACCACCGAGGCGGTGACGGCCGTCAGGGCCGCCGAGAGCGCCCGGTTGGCCCGGAGCCGCTCCATGTAGGGGGCGCCGAGGAAGATGAAGGCAAAGCAGGGCGCGAAGGTGACCCAGGTGGCAAGCAGCCCGCCCAGCGTGCCCGCCAGAAGCGCGCTGTCCCAGCCGGCCTCGCGGAACGCCCCCAGAAAGCCCACGAACTGCAGCACCATGATCAGTGGCCCCGGCGTGGTCTCGGCCATGCCGAGCCCGTCCAGCATCTCTCCGGGCCGGAGCCAGCCATAGGTGCCGACCGCCTCTTGCGCCACATAGGCGAGGACCGCGTAGGCGCCGCCGAACGTCACCACCGCCATCCTGGAAAAGAAAAGGGCGATGTCGGCGAAGACGTTGCCGTCGCCCAGCGTCAGGACCAGGATCGCCACCGGCGCCAGCCACAGAAGCAACGCTGCCGCACCGGCCCTGTGGGCGCCCCGCCGCGCCGCGGCCGGCATGGCGGCCATCTCCTCGCCCAGAAGCGTCTGGGCATCATCGACACGGGCGCCGCCCGACGGCCCGTGACCGTCCCCCGGCGCAAAGGCCCGCCAGCCGCCCTGCGCGCCGAGATAGCCGATCAGGCCGGCGGCAAGCACGATCACCGGGAAAGGCGCATCGAAGGCGAAGATGGCGACAAAGGACAGCGCGGCCAGCAGGCGCATGGCGTCGTTCCTCAGCGCCCGCCTGCCGATGCGAACCACCGCCTGCAGCACGATGGCCAGGATGGCCGCCTTGAGGCCGAAGAACATCGCCTCGACCGCGCCCACGTCGCCGAAAAGGACGTAAAGCCAGCTCAGCGCCATGATCGCGACCATGCCGGGCAGCACGAACAGCGCGCCCGCGATCAGGCCACCGCGCGTTCCGTGCATCAGCCAGCCGATATAGGTGGCAAGCTGTTGCGCCTCGGGTCCGGGAAGCAACATGCAGAAGTTCAGCGCATGAAGAAAACGCCCGTCGCCGAGCCAGCGCTTCTCCTCGACAAGGATGCGGTGCATGACCGCAATCTGTCCGGCCGGGCCGCCGAACGACAAAAGCGCGATGCGCGCCCAGGTGCGGGTGGCCTGGGCCAGGGTCGGGAACCCGGCAGGGGCGGCGTGAACGACGGGGTTGCCGGAAAGCCTTTCGTCGGAGGGAATGTCTGTCTTGGTCATGGCGCTGCTCGCGTTCGTGCAGCGGGCCAGTTGTGGGTCTCGCCGGTCGCGTCCCGCGCCCAGCGATACAAGGCGTCATGGACCAGCATCCCGGCCTCCATCTGCTGCTGGTCGTCGGCATGTATGCGCGACAAGCCCAGCAGTCCGGCGGCGCCCTGGCTGCGTTGGTGGCCCGCCTGGCAAAGGACAACCGTCGGACCGGGGGGCCATGGCGCTTCGCCGGGCGTCCGGTCGTCGGCCCGCATGGCCCCTGGCAGCAACCGGGGATCGGCGGCGAAGTCCTCGTCCGAGCGGACGTCCAGGATGACCGGTGTGCGGGCGGTGCCGATCAGCCGGAACAGCTTGTCGGGTGATATCGCATTGGGTGCCGCCATGGCCGTTCCTCCTCTGAAGGCTGGATCATGCCTGATCCGGAACGCGAACTTCGGCTGGCGCCTCGTGGGGCGGTCGCAGGCCCCATGCGGGTGAGTTAAAGCCCGGATGCGCGACACGTCAAGCGGTCCCGCACCCGCCAAGGCCTGGCGGACCCCAGCCAATTGGCTACCGGATGGACGGCAGCCTTTGCTGCGCCTCGGGGCTGGGTGCCATGCCCCCTGCCCCGCCCACGCTGCCACACATTCAGGCGGGCAGCGCGGCGCTTATTTCAAGTAGGTCCTGATGACCTCGATCAGCTCGCGCGCGGCCTGCCCGCGTGCGGCGTCCTCATCCCGGTCGGGGTTGGAGACATGCTCGCGGATATGGTCCTCGATCAATTCTGCCGTCAGGCCGCCGATAGCGCCGCGGATGGATGCAACCAGGTTCAACACCTCGCCGCAAGGGGCATCGGCCTCGAGCGTTCGCTCGACCGCCTCGATCTGCCCCTTCAGGCGACGCACGCGCGCCAGAAGCTTGGGCTTGTTTTTCGATTTGTCACTCATGGCATAGGGGGATACCCTATGTGGCTGCCTGTGAGCAAGCTGAGTCGCTACATCGTTATGGCCGCCTTGCATATCGTGGCGCTGTCCTCTCTGCCCTGCTGTGGAAGTCGTGGAGGGTTGGCTTGGAAAAGCTGCGATGCGGAAAGTTGTTCTGATCGTCCAGTAAATCAGTGCTGCGAGACGCAGCCCTACTCTGCCCGTGGCTGCTGCAATGGGTTGCACGGAGAGTTTTGCGACTATTAGAGCGTCCGCTGGCCGCCGCGCCTTCAAGGCTGATGCGCCAAGGCATTTCAGCGGTAACGCGACATCGATTGCCTCAGACTGGCGCGACCGAATTCGGAACGTTGGCCCTCTGCCCACGGCTGGAACGATCTGTCCTCTTCCCCTTGCCTCTGGGCTATTGCAGCGACTGTCGAGCCATCGAGCCATCGAGCCATCGAGACCGCGAAACAAGGCATGACTTTTCCTCGATCGCTAGAGCATGTCGCGGGCATCGAGATTCAGGATTCCCAGCTAGCCTATGATGTGCTTCCCTTCTGCTGAGGCAGGTATGGGGGGTC
>NZ_JAFNAW010000106.1 GCF_017356265.1 Paracoccus fontiphilus
GGTCGGAGGTGTGGGTCTGCGCATACATCACAGCTACCAAGCTGGACTCGCAAGATGAATTCCTCACGAAATTTGTGCAACAGAGCCCACTATGAATCACACGCAAACAGTTTCGTTCCTTCCAGAACTCGATCTTCGTATATTGTCTGCTCGGCAGATATCGCATGCCGTTTACGGTCGGTTCTCCTCGGAAGCCTGAAACTCTGACTGCCGCGAATTCAGCAGGAGTCTGGAAGATGCTTCCTGAGCCTTTGTCGGCAAGCTTCGGAGCCATGGCCATTGCCTGCTTGTCGGAAAGGCGATCATAATTTCGCATTCCAAAGTATGGGCATACACGCAAAGTAAAGTCTTTAGCCTCACCGCACATCGGGGCGTCCATCAGGAGGCCAAAGGGGACGAACGCCAAGTCCGGAGTGGTAACGAACCAGACGTCTTCCGTATCGAGCAGCGTCCCTGTTACGGCGCATTTTTGCGAACAAAACAGCTCTATTTCTTTTATCGGATTCGTAATCGCGAAAATTGGCTTTTCGGTCTTCGATTCATAGCTGACGTTCGCAGGGATTGGGAGGCCTCGTGGGTCTCGCTGCATAGCTGCGACTTTTGGAAATTTCTCGATCCATTGCTGAGACGATTCCTTGGTTGATCGAGATACTTCCGTTCTGTTCAATTTATAGATCCTCTTTTTCTGTAAAATGGCAATTGTATCGCCATATCTTGGCTTAGCACGAGCCACGACTCAAAAAATTGCAGAGCCATTCACTGCTGAAATAGTTCCGCATCAGATATTCTCGACCTCATTCTGAGGAGTTAGAGCAGACACCCCTTTATCGGCATGCTATGTAGCAAGTGGTTGCCCAACCTTACGAATTGATCAAGAGCTTTTCGGCGGCCTGCCGTCCACGGTTTGGGAAGCGCACAAGGCCCGCTCAGCCTGCTCCTGCCATGTCTCCCCGGCCAGAAAACACAGGTCGTACAGACTGACCGCCGACGCCTCGCGGCCGCAGGTCAGGCGCTTGAGCACCTCCGGCGCCAGATAGGCGAGGCGCAGCTGGCGGCTGACATGGCGTTCGGCCAGACCGACAGCCTCGGCCAATTCCTGGATCGTGGCAAACTCACCTCCTTCCATCCGCCGCCGCCAGCCCCATGCCCGGCCGATGGCGCGCAGGATGTGCGGGTCCTGTGTCTGATCCTCGCTCGGGCTGTAATCGGCGGGCGGCATGATCTTGGGCCGCCCGTTCTTCTTGTGCAGCTTCAGGGGGATCAGTACGCGGATCGTCTCGTTGCCCCGGGTCATTCGGCGACCTCCATGTCGCGTGGCGCAATCGTTTCGCGGATGACGCCCGCGACGCCTTCGCGTCGGATGTCGACCTCGAGCCCGGCGGCGGTGACGGTGACGCGCCGGACCAGAAGCTGGATGATCCGCGCCTGCTCGAGCGGAAACAGCTGCGCCCAGAGCGTGTTGAAATCATGCAGCGCCGCGATGGCTTCGGCCTCGGACACCTGATCGCGCTTCAGCGCCGCCAGCACCTGCGTGACCACCTCGGGCGTCTGCAGAATGCGCCGGACCTCGGTGACGATGGCGTCCTCGACCATGCCCGCAGGCAGGCGGACCGGTGCTTGATCGCCGCCGCTGTCATCCGCCGTGGTGCGGTTCTTGATCACGTCCATCGACACGTAATAGCGATAGAGCTTGCCGCGTTTCTTGGTCGCGGTCGGGGTCATCGCCGCGCCGGTATCGGTGAAGATCAGGCCCTTCAGCGGCGCGGGCGTCTGCATGCGGCTGTTGCTGGACCGCGCGTGGCGGTTGCCCTGAAGGATCGCGTCGACCTGATCCCAGATTTTGTCGGTGACGATGGCGTCGTGCTCGCCCGGATAGGCCTTGCCCTTGTGGACGGCCTCGCCGCGATAGACGCGATTGCGAAGCACCCGATAAAGGTAGCCCTTGTCGATCAGCGTGCCCTGCTTGCTGCGAAACCCCTCCCGCCGCAGCTCCTTCGCCAGCATCGTGGCCGAGCCGAGTTCGACGAACCGCTCGAAGATCCGGCGCACCGAGGCGGCCTCAGCCTCGTTGATCACCAGCTTGCGGTCCTGCACATCGTAGCCGAGCGGCACATAGCCCCCCATCCAGATCCCGCGCTTGCGCGAGGCGGCCACCTTGTCGCGGATGCGTTCGCCGATGACCTCGCGTTCAAACTGGGCGAAGCTGAGCAGGCTGTTCAGCGTCAGCCGCCCCATCGAGGTAGTCGTGTTGAAGGACTGCGTGACCGAGACGAAGGTCACGCCATTGCGGTAGAAGACCTCGACCAGCTTCGAGAAATCCATCAGGGCGCGGCTGAGCCGGTCAATCTTGTAGACCACCACCACGTCGATCAGCCCGTCGTCGATGTCGGCCAGCAGCTGTTTCAGCCCCGGCCGGTCCAGATTGCCGCCCGAGAAGCCGCCGTCGTCATAGCGGTCGCGGGTAGCGACCCAACCCTCGGATTTCTGGCTGGCGATATAGGCCTCGCAGGCTTCCCGCTGGGCGTCGAGGCTGTTGAACTCCATGTCGAGCCCTTCCTCGCTCGACTTGCGGGTATAGATGGCGCAGCGCAGGCGGCGGCCGGGGCGTGTGTTCATGTCCATGGTCAAACCTCCCGCGGTCGGACCTGCAGCCCGAAAAAGCGATAACCGTTCCAGCGCACGCCGGTGATCTCACGGGCAATCCCCGAGAGCGATTTGTATTTGCGGCCCTGCCATTCGAAGCCGTCCTTCAGCACGGTGACGGTGTGCTCGACCCCGTTCCATTCCCGGATCAGCCGGGTGCCCGCCACCGGATTGCGGGGATCCGCGATCTGCTTCTTGCGGCGGGAGACGCCCTCGACCTCGTCCGCAAGAAGGTCCAGCATGCGGCGAGTCTCGTGATCAGGGCCGCCATAGGTCAGTTCCTGCAGGCGATAGGCGATGCGGGCCTCAAGAAAGGCGCGGCTGTTGTTCGGTGCGGCGCTGCCGAGGAGCCGTTCCCATTCGGTCTTCAGCTCTTTCACCGACATGGCCTTGAGCACGGCGATGCGCGACAGGACGCTTTGGTCCAGGCGCGCGTCCTGCCCGGGGTATGGACGGCGTTATCTTACTGTGATGCTTCATCAGTTCCTCCGATGCGGATGCGTTTCCTGCGACGACCACCGCTCTTTCGGGGCGGGTAGTCCACGGAACTGTCTCCGTCGGCGGGCGATAAAGAACTGGACTTCCCGGCATTCAGGCGAACGACGCCTGCAGCGAGGATGCGACCCAACTCGGCCAGCCGGGCATCAGGGGACATGCGTTCAGGGCATAGAGGGTTGGCGCCCGGAAACCGGGTCTTCGGAGGGAATGGTCATAGCGGGTTTTCGCGACTGTTGTGATAGGCGAAATGTGTCGCGAAATCATAAAAATATCAATTAAATCAGCTTGTTACGGTCACATGTGGTCGCTGCGCGCTGTTGCGAAAATCTGCGTAGCTGAAATGTCCCCGCGCCGACCTTTCGGTCGGGCGGCTGCGCCGAATCAACTCGTCCGACCGTCCATGAACTTGTCGAAGCTGTCGAGGACTGGCTCTTCCTCCAGATCGGCCATCTCCCATCGCGAAGGGGCGCGGTCGGGGTAGAGCAGAAGCGAGATCGTCATCTGATCATTGCTGGGCGAGAACACGGTCATCTCGTGGACCGGTTCAGAGCCGAGCCAGATGCCGGCCGGATGGTGGCAGCCGTAGCGCCCTTCATCTCCGTCCACCTCTTGCGCAGCAAGCGAGGCGGGCGGCAATCCCATCACCTCTTGCCGTGCCCTGTAGAAAACCCCGGACTTCAACAGCGGTTCGCTGGACCAGGCCCAATCGATGAAGCCTTCCTTGCCAACCACGATCATCGCGCGCTTGTCGGTGATGGTCATCCATTTGAGGATCGCAGCCGTCAGCGACACGGCATAGCGATCCGCGAGCTCGGTCATCACGTCGATATCGATGATCCGGCCTTTGATCTGCTCGCGGAAATCGTCCAAGGGCATCAGCAGGTAGGAGGCGAATGTGTTCGCCTCCGCCTCGATCCTGTTCCGAGCCTCATCCCAGTCGGCCATGTTGCGGCTGGTGCATTCCAGCCCACGCGGGTTGGCCTGCCGGTGCAGGAGGTAGTGCCCCAGCTCATGCGCCAGCGTGAAGTTGCGCCGCCCCGGCGACCGGATGGTCTCGTTGTAGACAATGCCCCACTCGCCGGAGCCGCTGGGATGCGGCATCAGCATGCCTTCGACGCCTTTGGACATCGCAAGCCCCTTCACGATGGTGATCGGCGCGGTCGGAAAAACCTGACGCGAGAAATCCTGCGCGAGCGCGGCCACATCGATGGGGAACCGCGGAAGGCCACGGGTGCCTTGGACCATCGACAGGATCTGTGTCAGGCGGATAGCCCACCCCTTCGGCGTCGTCGGCAGGCTCAATCCTTCTTTCCCCACATGTCGATCATCTGATTGATTTTCTGTTGGTCTTCGGGGTCGAGCTTGCTGAACTTGCGGAAGAAGGCCTCCTTCAGAACCTCGTCGCTGGGCTCCTCGCTGTCATCGAGCAGATAGTCGGTCGTGACCTCCAGAGCTTGGGCGATGCGGGTCAGCTTCTCGCCCGACGGTTTTCGCGTATCGCGGTTCTCGAGTTCCCAGAGGTAGCTCTTGCTGGAGTCGGTCAGCTCGGCGAGCTTGTCGAGGGAGTATCCCTTTTCCTGACGGTGGCGCTTGATCTTCGCGCCGAGGGACGTGGTCATCGTATCATCCTTGGTTTCCTTGGTTGTAGGACGCTTGTTTGATATACCGAACAGAATTGTGCCGCGCAAGTAGACGCGGCGATTTGTTCGATATATATCGAACATCATCGTATCGCATTTTCGCGATTCTGTCCTCCTCCCCGGCCAAAGAAAGGGCTCTCATGACTGCCATCGCCGGGTTTCTCCGCAAGACCCCCGTGATCCGTCTGCAGGATTACTTCACTGCTGGCGGGTTCACCTCGCTTGCGCCCATCGACTGGACGAAGCCCGAGCCCGAGGTGGTGGAGCCGCTGATCAAGGCCGTCGATGCCATATCCGATGATGAAAAGCAGCGCGTCGTCCTTGATGCGGCCCGCGTGGCGGCGCTGGCGGATGAGCCCGGCCAGAACGCGTTGCAGAACGTCGTCGTGAACCGCGCGGTCTTCGATACGCTCGAGGGGCCCAACAACCGCTCGCTCTGGGTTTTCCTCAACGAGAACGACCGGTCCCGCCTGGCCGAAGAGGTGCGCTACAATGACGAGCGCCGCCGGGGGCGGTCGTGGAGCGGGTTCCGCGTCGATCCCGATCTCGCGGTAAAGAAAGACCCGGTCTCGCTCGCCGCATTCACGGCCGCGATCCGTGAGCGGTTCGAAACGCTGAACGTTCATGTCGACATCTTCGACCGCCACCGGGTGATCCTCGAGGGCGAGGAATGCGAATTAGTCCAGGTCGCGGTCTACCGGGAGGGGCGTCCCGAGGACACGCTGGGATTCGACGCCAACAGCACCCTGTCACGTCGGATCGTGAAGCCGGTCTTCGAGGCGGCGCTGACCTATGAGGCCGCGACCGGGGTGATCGAGGTCGTGGCAAAGACGCGCGAGGATCGGATCGATCTTACCTGGTACATGGCGCGCGACCTGCTGGGCATCACGCTGACTGAGGAGCAGAATCTGCCATTGCGCGAATACGATCTCAGCATGCTGCTGCGGCCTTTCGACTTCCCGACTGACCCGACCGACGGGATTGCCGGCGTAACCGTCAAGGAATTGCGCCTGATGGATCTGGGCGATGCGAAGGAGCGTATCACGCTGGAATCCATGTCGGGTGCCGACCGGACGATCTGGCAGATGGCGGAACACCGGATCGGCCTCGACATCGGTGGCGGCGCGCGTGTCTTGGGTGGCACCGGCGACGTGGCAGAATGGGTGGTGACCCGTGCGCGCTTCACCATCAAGTTCCACCCGGGCCCCGATGGCGGGCGGGGCAAGTCGCTGTCCTTGACCGTGACCATGCCGCATGGCTGCAACCTGAAGGACATGAGAGGTGGTCCGGAATTTCCGACCAGTTTGCCGCTTCGCTAAGCTCGGGCATGGGGGTTATGTCAGGCAGCGGCTTTCAGGTTCTGG
>NZ_JAFNAW010000107.1 GCF_017356265.1 Paracoccus fontiphilus
GTTCGCGAAGCTCGGCCGGACAGGCGGGGGTGATTCTCGCCTTTGACATAGGGCTCATCCTTTGAGTGTTTTACTCTCCGGTAAAGCCAGGGCGGTTCATCGACGCAGGATCTCCGTCAAGTTCCGGCTCGGCGAGAAGCTTGGCCATATTCGCAACCATTCGGACGGGTTGCAGACCTTCCTGGCGGACGGTCGCGTCGAGATCGGCTCCGATCGGATCGAAAATCTGATCGGTCCTATTGCCCTCCAGCGCAAGAATGCACTCTTCGCAGGCCAAGATGAAGGCGGCATCGCCTGTGGTCGCACGCTCCGCTGATCGAGACATGCAAGATCAACGGCATCGAGCCCTTCGCCTGCCTCAAGACAACCCCCAGGCCATCGCCAACGGGCATTCTTTCAGATTGCCGCAAGCAGGATCACAGGGCGTCCTCGCTTTGCCAGAACGGCCCTGCCGATCTCAGGAGGCCACGCAATCCGCGTAGTGGCGCACCACGCCATCGGGACCCGTTTCCAGCACCAGCCCGTGGATGTCGGTTTCGAAGCCAGGGCATTCGCGCGCGAATTCGCGGTTGAAGCGCAGGTAGTCAACGATCTTGGCGTTGAACGTCTCGCCGGGGATCAGCAGCGGGATGCCCGGGGGATAGGGTGTCACAAGGCTTGTCGTGATCCGGCCCTCCAACTCGTCGATCGGCACCCGCTCGGTCTTGCGGCGCGCGATGTGCGAGAAGGCCTCGGTCGGGGTCATCGCCGGGTGGTGATCGGACAGGTAGATTTCGGTCGAAAGACGCGCGACGTCATATTTGGCATACAGCGCATGGACGTGCTGGGACAGGTCGCGCAGCCCCATGCGCTCGTAGCGCGGGTGCTTGGCGCAGAACTCGGGCATGACGCGCCACAAGGGCTGGTTGCGGTCGTAATCGTCCTTGAACTGCTGCAAGGCCGCGACCAGCGTGTTCCAGCGGCCCTTGGTGATGCCGATGGTGAACAGGATGAAGAAGCTGTAAAGCCCGGTCTTTTCCACCACCACGCCGTGCTCGGCCAGGTATTTCGACACGATGGAGGCCGGGATGCCGGTGGCGTCGAAACGCCCCTCGATGTCCAGGCCGGGGGTGATGATGGTGGCCTTGATCGGGTCCAGCATGTTGAAGCCGGGCGCCATGTCGCCGAAGCCGTGCCAGCTGTCTTCGCCGTCGCGCTGCACGCCCTCGCTGTCGGTGCGGCGCAGGACCCAGTCCTTGGTGCGGCCGATGCCTTCTTCCTCCAGCGCATCGGGGCCCCAGACCTGGAACCACCAATCGTCCTCGCCGAACTCGGCATCGACCTTGCGCATGGCGCGGCGGAAATCCAGCGCCTCAAGGATGGATTCCTCGACCAGGGCCGTGCCGCCCGGCGGCTCCATCATCGCGGCGGCCACGTCGCAGCTGGCGATGATCGAGTATTGCGGACTGGTCGAGGTGTGCATCAGGTAGGATTCGTTGAACAGGTGCCGGTCAAGCTTCACCTCCTCGGAATCCTGGACCAGGACGTGGCTTGCCTGCGAAATCCCCGCCAGCAGCTTGTGGATCGACTGGGTCGCATAGGTGACCGAGTGCTGCGTGCGCCCGCGCTTGCGGCCCATGGCGTGATAGGCGCCATAGAAGGGGTGGAAGGCCGCGTGCGGGATCCAGGCCTCGTCGAAATGCAGGTTCTCGACATAGCCGTCGAGCATCCGCTTGATTTCCTCGGTGTTGTAGAGAACGCCGTCATAGGTCGATTGGGTCAGCGTCATCATGCGCGGCTTGACGGCATCGGCATCGACGCCCTGCAGCAGCGGGTTCGCGCGGATCTTGGCGCGGATCGATTCCGGCTCGAACTCGGCGTGGGCGATGGGGCCGATGATGCCCCAATGGTTGCGGGTCGGCCGCAGGAAGACCGGGATGGCGCCGGTCATGATGATCGAATGCAGGATCGACTTGTGGCAGTTGCGGTCCACGACCACCACGTCGCCGGGCGCGACCGTGTGGTGCCACACCATCTTGTTCGAGGTCGAGGTGCCGTTGGTCACGAAGAAGCAATGGTCGGCGTTGAAGATCCGCGCGGCGTTGCGTTCCGACGCGCCGATGGCGCCGTTGTGGTCCAGCAACTGGCCCAGTTCCTCGACCGCGTTGCAGACATCGGCGCGCAGCATGTTCTCGCCATAGAACTGGTGATACATCTGGCCGATGGGCGATTTCAGGAAAGCCACGCCGCCCGAATGGCCGGGGCAGTGCCAGGAATAGGAACCGTCCTCGGCGTAATCCAGCAGCGCCTTGAAGAACGGGGGCTGGATGCCCTCCAGATAGGTCTTGGCCTCGCGGATGATGTGCTTGGCGACGAACTCGGGCGTATCCTCGAACATGTGGATGAAGCCGTGCAGCTCGCGCAGGATGTCGTTGGGCAGGTGGCGGCTGGTCTTGGTCTCGCCATGCAGGAAGATCGGCACGTCGGCGTTCTTCCAGCGCACCTCCTCGATGAAGGAGCGCAGGTTCACCACGGCGGGGTCAAGGTCGGGGCCGGGGCTGAACTCCTCGTCGTCGATGGACAGCACGAAGGCGCTGGCCCGGCTTTGCTGCTGGGCGAATTGCGACAGGTCGCCATAGCTGGTGGCGCCCAGGACCTCGAAGCCCTCGGCCTCGATGGCCTCGGCCAGTGCGCGGATGCCCAGGCCGGACGTGTTCTCGGACCGGAAGTCCTCGTCGATGATGACAATGGGGAAACGGAATTTCATCGGCTTTCCTTCTGATCGCCATCTCGGTCGCCCCGTTCTTTCCAGCGCGGACCGGGTCGTCAAGGCCATGCAGGTAAACGATGCGAGACATGGGGGCAACACGCGCGGAAAGGCGGTCCCCTGGACAGGATCGCCCTTGCATCCGGCACAGGGTTTCCCAGAGCCATGGGCCGGGGACTGGCTGCGCCACGGCAGGATGCCCCGTCAGGGGTGCCAACCGCCTCGGGCATGGCAGCAAGGCGGTCGCCGGGCCGGTCTCAGGCCTGCCCGATCAGCAGCATGACCAGGGGAATGGTCACGATGCTGAACACGGTCGAGATCAGGATGGCGGCCGAGACCCGTTGCTGCGCCACGCCGAAATGCTGCGCCAGGATATAGACGTTGCCGGCGACCGGCAGGGCGGCTGCCGCGATCATCACGCCGGTGGCGAAGGAGTCCACACCGATGCCCCAGGCGGCCACCCCGACGGCCAGCGGATGCAGGACCAGCTTGGCAAGGCTCAGCCAGCCCGAGGCCGCAAGCCGCCCGATCCGCCGGGCCGCAAGGCTGGCGCCGATGGCGAAAAGCGCGCCGGGGGTGGCGGCGGCGCCCAGCATGGCCAGGAATTCGTCAAGGGGGGCGGGCAGGGGCAGGCGCATCTGCGACCACAACAGGCCCGCCACCATCGACAGGATCATCGGATTAGCGACGACGCCGCGCCCGATGGGGGCCAGACTGGACAGGCGCATCCCGCCGCTGCGCCCGGCATGGATGATCAGGGTGATCAACGTGGAGAAGACCAGCATGTCGATGGTCAGCACCATCAGCACCGGCCCGATGGCCCGCTCGCCCAGCAGCACCACCAGCATCGGGACCCCCAGAAAGCCCGTGTTGCCGATCATGCAGCATTGCGCCTCCATCGCGGCCTCCGACACGGGCAGGCCGCGGGCGCGCGCCACTGCCATGCCCACCGCCCAGACCGCGAAGGAACCCGCCAGATAGGCCAGGGCGAAGCGTGCGTCGAACAAGGCCGCCAGATCCAGGCCTGCGGCAAAGCGGAACAGCATGGCCGACAAGGCGAAGAAGAAGACGAACTTGGTCAGCCAGGCCGCCGCCTCCTGCGGGAAGAATCGCGTCCGCGCGGCCAGCCAGCCCAGGCCGATCAGCCCGAAAAAGGGCAATGTCTTCAGGAATACGGCCAGCATGCTTCTTCGTTGCTCAAATACCCTCGGGGGTGAGGCCGCTTGCGGCCGAGGGGGCGGACAGCCCCCTTTCGACGATGAACTCGATCACGCCGCCCTCCATCTCGCGCTGGCCCGCCAGCCGATGCCCGGCCTTGCCGCAGAAATGCGGCACATCGACGGCGGCCATGGCGTCCGTCGCCAGCAGGCGCACCCGCGCGCCGGCAGGCTGGGTCAGCAGCACCTTGCGCAACCGCAGCACCGGCAGGGGGCACAACAGCCCGCGCGCGTCGACCAGAACGCTCACGCGACGCCCGTGACCTGGTCCAGGCACCATTCGGCCAGCGATTCGGGGGCAAGATGCTGGCCCATGCCGTCGCAGAACTCGGCCCAGGCCCCGCGCTGCTCGGGAGGGACGTGCAGCAGCACCGGAAGACCGTCCGCGACGGCCCCGGCGATCACCGACCGGAAACCGCGGCCGATCGCCTCCTGCCGGCCGAACTTGGGCAGGATCAGCAGTTCGGCCCCTGCCATGCGGACGGCGACGCGGGCCGCCGCATCCTCCAGCGCGCCGGGGTCCAGGCGGCACCCGGTCGAGCCAGCGCCAAGCGATTGCGAGATGCGGATCGGCGCGTCCTCCTCTCCGATCACCAGCACGTCCATGTCGCAGGCGCAGTCGGCCCCCGTGTCGGTGTTGGTCTGGACCGCGCCGGCCACGCGCAGCCCGGCATCGGCCAACTGGACCGACAGCCGCGCAAGAATGCGGTCCGCCTCGCCCGGCGGGGCATCGTCGTTCAGACTGAACCAACCCAGCATCGCTCTCATACCCCGCTGTCCAGCGCAAATTTCATCAAGCCGTTGATCCCGTCCACGCCCAGCTTCTTCTTCAGCACCGACGAGGTGTTGGCGGCGGTCTTGTAGCTGACATCCAGCTCGTCCGCGATGGCCTGCAGGCTGAAGCCCCGGCCGATCAGCGCCAGCACCTGCCGTTCGCGATCCGACAGCGCCCCCAGCGGATCGGCCGCAGCCCCCGCCCGCAGCGTGGCAAGCGCCATGGCGTGGCGGGGGGACAGGTAGAACTCGCCCCCTTCCAGCATCCGCACGGCGTCGCGGAAATCGGCGGGGGGCGCGTTCTTCGACAGGAAGCCCTGCGCGCCCGCCTGGAGGGCACGGGCGGCAAAGCCCGTCTGGTCGTTCATGGAAAAGATCAGGATGCGGGCGCCGGGCGCGGCGGCGCGCAACGGCTCGACCAGATCCAGCCCGCCCGCGCCCGGCAGGCTGATGTCCAGCACGATCAGGTCGGGCGCGTCCCCGGCGGACAGTTGCGACAGCGCCTCCTCGCCCGACATGGCCTGGCCGATGCGCTCGTAGCCCAGTTCGCGCAGAAGCCTGTTGGCGCCCAGATGGGTGATGGGGTGGTCGTCGATGACAAGCGCGGACTTCATGGCAACTCTTCCGGCTGCGGGAGGGGCAGGCTGGCGGCGATGGTGGTGCCGCCCGCGCCCGAGGACAAGCGCAAATCGCCGCCCAGCAGGGTGATCCGTTCGCGCATCCCGGTCAAGCCGGTGCCTTCGCGCGCCCCCGGCGCCATGCCCCGGCCGTTGTCGCGCAACTCCATGCGCCAATGGGCGGGATCGGTCCACAGGCGCACCGAGACCCGGCTTGCCCCGGAATGGCGCAGGGCGTTGGTGGTGCCTTCCTGCAGGATGCGGAACAGGGTCAGGGCGGTCGCCTCGTCCGGCTCGGGAAGGCCGGGGGCAAGATCCAGGCCGATCTCCAGGTCGGGAAACCGCCGCGCCAGATCGGCGACATAGTCAGCCAGCACCGTGGAAAGGGGCAACTGCCCGATGGCGGCGGGGCGCAGGTCGCCCAGAAGGGCACGGTTCACGCGGGCGATTTCCTCGGCGATGGCGGCAATGGCCGTCGCATGGCCGGCGATCGCGGGGGTGGGGGCCGCCTCGCGCAGGGCATCGGCCTCGACCCGCAGGCCGAACAGGCAGGGGCCCATCTCGTCGTGGAGGTCGCGGGCGACGGCCTTGCGTTCCTCGTCCCCGCGCGTGACGACGCGGCGTTGCAGGCGGGCGCGGTCGGCCTGCGCCTGGGCCAGGGCCTGGGCCAGGTCGTCCACCCCGGCGGCGATCGGCGCCAGGTCGCGCTG
>NZ_JAFNAW010000108.1 GCF_017356265.1 Paracoccus fontiphilus
TCGCGCGACGCGGTCGAGGTCCTGGAGAACGGCGACAAGCTGCAGGTCGTCAACAAGGACGCGCCGATCCAGCGCTATGCCTGCAAGGGCTGCGGCGTCCACATGTACGGCCGGATCGAGAACAAGGACCACCCGTTCTACGGCCTGGACTTCGTGCACACCGAACTGTCGGCCGAGGACGGCTGGTCGGCCCCCGAATTCGCGGCCTTTGTCAGTTCCGTCATCGAATCGGGCGTCGATCCGTCGCGGATGGACGGCATCCGGTCGCGCCTGCGCGAGCTTGGGCTGGAACCCTATGATGCCCTGTCGCCACCGCTGATGGATGCCATCGCAACCCATGTGGCCAAAAGGTCCGGCGCGCTGGCGGCTTGACGCCGGCGGCGACCCCAAACAGAACGCAGGGGGCCGCCATGCGGCCCCCATGGCTTTGACCGAAAGTCCGAACGGATAGGAGAGTGACGATGAAAACCCGTGCCGCCGTAGCGTTGGAGGCGGGCCGCCCGCTGGAGGTGATGGAGGTCAACCTGGAAGGCCCGAAAGAGGGCGAGGTGATGATCGAGATCAAGGCCACCGGCATCTGCCACACCGACGAGTTCACCCGCTCGGGCGACGACCCGGAAGGCCTGTTCCCGGCAATTCTGGGCCACGAGGGCGCGGGCGTGGTGGTCGAGGTCGGGCCGGGCGTCAGGACGCTGAAGCCGGGCGACCACGTGATTCCGCTTTATACCCCCGAATGCCGCGAATGCCCGTCCTGCCTGTCGGGCAAGACCAACCTCTGCACCCGCATCCGCGCCACGCAGGGCCAGGGGCTGATGCCGGACGGCACCTCGCGCTTCTCCATGCCCGATGGCACCATGATCCGCCACTACATGGGCTGCTCGACGTTTTCGAATTACACCGTGCTGCCCGAGATCGCGGTGGCCAAGGTGCGCGAGGACGCGCCCTTCGACAAGATCTGCTATATCGGCTGCGGCGTGACCACCGGCATCGGCGCTGTGATCAACACCGCCAAGGTCGAGATCGGCGCCAAGGCGGTGGTCTTCGGCCTGGGCGGCATCGGGTTGAACGTGATCCAGGGCCTGCGGCTGGCGGGCGCGGACATGATCATCGGCGTGGACCTGAACAACGACAAGAAGGAAATGGCCGAACGCTTCGGCATGACCCATTTCGTCAATCCGAAGGAAATCGACGGCGGCATCGTCCCCCATATCGTCGAGATGACCAAGACCCCCTTCGACCAGATCGGCGGCGCGGACTATTCCTTTGACGCGACCGGCAGCACCAAGGTGATGCGCGACGCGCTGGAATGCACGCATCGCGGCTGGGGCCAGTCCGTCATCATCGGCGTGGCGGCAGCCGGGGCCGAGATCAGCACGCGGCCGTTCCAGCTTGTCACCGGGAGGGTCTGGAAAGGCACGGCCTTTGGCGGCGCGCGGGGCCGGACCGATGTGCCGAAGATCGTCGACTGGTACATGGACGGCAAGATCGAGATCGACCCGATGATCACCCACACCATGCCCCTGGACGACATCAACAAGGGCTTCGACCTCATGCACAAGGGCGAAAGCATCCGCTCGGTGGTGCTTTACTGATCGTTCATCCCTGCATAGGTAAAAGAACGGCGGGGCCATGGTCCCGCCGTCGCCATGAGGAATAAAGGAGCAGGCCGATGGGTCACCAGTGGCTGGACGATGACGACGACGAACCGGAAGAGGACGACCGGCGCCACAAGGGCGACAAGGACGAGGGCCTGGGCCTGCCCGAGGGCGACAAGATCGGCAAGCTGTACTTCAAGTCGCGCACGGTGATCGTCGCGGGCGCCATCAACGACAAGCTGGCGCAGCGCACCGTGGCGCATCTGCTGGCCCTGGCCGAGGATGGGGACGGGCCGATCAACATGCTGATCTCCTCGCCCGGGGGGCACGTGGAATCGGGCGACATGATCCATGACGTGATCAAGTTCATCCGCCCCACCGTGCGCACCATCGGGTCGGGCTGGGTGGCATCGGCGGGCGCGCTGATCTTCGTGGCCGCGAAGAAGGAAAACCGCTACTGCCTGCCCAACACGCGCTTTCTGATCCACCAGCCCTCGGGCGGGATCGGCGGCACGTCCTCGGACATGATGATCCAGGCGGAACAGGTGCGCCTGATGCGCGACCGCCTGAACCAGATCTTCGCCGAGGCGACCGGCCAGACGGTCGAGCGGATCGAGAAGGACACGCAGCGCGACTTCTGGCTGAACACGCAGGAGGCGCTGGATTACGGCCTTCTGGGCAAGGTGATCCGCAGCGTGGACGAACTGGCATGACGGCAAAGGGCGGGGTGACGATCCGCCCCGCCACCCAAGCCGATCACGATGCCATCTGGGCGATCCTTGGGCCGGTCTATCGCGCGGGGGAAACCTATTGCATCCCGCGCGACATTTCCCGCGACGACGCGCTGGCCGACTGGTTCGCCGCGCCCTTCACGGTCCTTTGTCGCCGAAGCCGAGGGCCGTATCCTGGGTACCAGCCATGTGGGGCGCAACCGGCCGGGTCCGGCGGCCCATGTCGCCAATGCCAGCTTCGCCACCCATCCCGATGCGCGGGGCCGGGGCGTCGCCCGCGCGCTGGTGGGCCATGCCAAGGACTGGGCGCGCGGCCAGGGGTTCCGGGCCATGCAGTTCAACTTCGTCGTTTCGACCAATGCCGATGCCGTCCATTCGTGGCAGAAGGCGGGATTTGCCATTGTCGGCCGCCTGCCCGGCGCGTTTCTTCACCCCCGGCATGGCTATGTGGACGCGCTGGTCATGTTCCACGACCTGACAGGAGCAGCCGATGACGCTTGAAACCCTTTCCGAGAACCGCAGTTTCGGCGGCACGCAGGGCGTGTATCGCCACCGCGCGCAGGCGACCGGCACCGACATGACCTTCGCGGTCTTCATGCCGGAACTGGTGGCCCACGAACGCGTGCCGGTGCTGTGGTACCTGTCCGGCCTGACCTGCACGCACGAGAACGCCATGACCAAGGCCGCCGCCCAGCAATGGTGCGCCGAGGCCGGGATCGCCATGGTCTTTCCCGACACCTCGCCCCGTGGCGACGACGTGGCCGACGACGAGGCCTATGATCTGGGCAAGGGCGCGGGCTTCTATGTCGATGCGACCCAGGACCCTTGGGCGCCGCATTACCGGATGTGGCAATACATCGTCCACGAGCTGCCCGAACTGGTGGGCGACAATTTCGCCATCGACCGCGACGCCATGGGCATCACCGGCCATTCCATGGGCGGGCACGGCGCGCTGACCATCGCCATGACCCATCCCGACCGCTACAGGTCCGTGTCGGCCTTTGCGCCCATCGCCAATCCCACCGAATCCGATTGGGGCCAGAAGCAGCTTGGCGCCTATCTGGGCGACGACCGCAGCACCTGGCGCGCCCATGATTCCACCATCCTGATGACCGAAAAGGGCTTCCCGCGCGAGGTGCTGATCGACCAGGGCAGCGCCGACCAGTTCCTGGACAAGCTGCGTCCCGAGGCCCTGGCCCAGGCCATGATGGCGCGCCGCCAGCCGGGGCAGTTCCGGATGCAGCAGGGCTATGACCACAGCTATTTCTTCGTGCAAACCTTCATGGCTGACCATGTGATGTGGCACGCCGAGCGGCTCTTGTAAGGTGTTTGCCGATCATTCCCGACCGCCCTGGTTTATTCACCCTAAGACTTTAGGGGTAAGTGCCAAAGCGTCGCATTGACGCAAGAGGGTGTCGGTCAAAGAGTGTCCTCAGGACGGCGCGGGAGGAGGAGCCCGCTGCCCGCTTCCATACAGCGGAGGAGCACTTCATGAAAAGATTGCTGAACAGCACGGTCGCCGTGCTGCTTCTGACGGGGACGGCTGGGTGGGCGAACGACAGCGTCCTGGCCGAAACCGCAAAGCCCGAACAATGGGCGATCCAGATGGGGAACTACGCGAACACGCGTTATTCCGAACTGGATCAGATCAACCGCGAGAACGTGGGCGACCTGCGGGTGGCCTGGACCTTCTCGACCGGCGTGCTGCGCGGCCACGAGGGCAGCCCCCTGGTGATCGGCGACGTGATGTATGTCCACACGCCGTTCCCCAACAACATCTTCGCGCTGGATCTGGCCAATGACGGCAAGATCCTGTGGCGCTACGAGCCCCAGCAGGACCCGGAAGTCATCGCGGTCATGTGCTGCGACACCGTTTATCGCGGCGTGGCCTATGCCGACGGGCTGATCCTGTCGCACCAGGCCGACACCACCCTGGTCGCCCTGGACGCCAAGACCGGCGAGGTCAAGTGGCAGGTCAAGACCGGCGATCCCGCCATCGGCGAGACGAACACCGCGACCGTGCTGCCGGTCAAGGACAAGGTGATCGTCGGCGTCTCGGGCGGCGAATACGGCGTGCGCGGCCGCGTCACGGCCTACAGCCTGGCCGACGGGAAAGAGGTCTGGAAGGCCTATTCCACCGGCCCCGACGCCGAGATGCTGGTCGATCCCGAAAAGACCACCCATCTGGGCAAGCCCATCGGCGCGGACAGCAGCCTCAACAGCTGGGAAGGCGACCAGTGGAAGATCGGCGGCGGCACCACCTGGGGCTGGTATTCCTATGACCCGGATCTGAACCTGATCTATTACGGGACCGGCAACCCCTCGACCTGGAACCCGTCGCAGCGTCCCGGCGACAACAAGTGGTCGATGACCATCATGGCCCGCGACGCCGACACCGGCATGGCCAAGTGGTTCTACCAGATGACGCCGCACGACGAATGGGACTTCGACGGCGTCAACGAGATGATCCTGACCGACCAGGAGATCGACGGCCAGCCGCGCAAGCTGCTGACCCATTTCGACCGCAACGGCCTGGCCTATACCCTGGACCGCGAGTCGGGCGAACTGCTGGTGGCCGAGAAGTATGACCCGGCGGTGAACTGGACCACCGGCGTGGACATGGATCCGAATTCGGAAACCTATGGCCGCCCGGCCGTGGTCGCCGAATTCTCGACCGCGCAGAACGGCGAGGACGAGAACACCACCGGCATCTGCCCGGCCGCCCTTGGCACCAAGGACCAGCAGCCGGCGGCCTATTCGCCCAAGACGCAGACCTTCTACGTGCCGACGAACCACGTCTGCATGGACTATGAACCGTTCCGCGTCGCCTATACCGCGGGCCAGCCCTATGTCGGCGCCACCCTGTCGATGTATCCGGCCCCCGACAGCCACGGCGGCATGGGCAACTTCATCGCCTGGGACAACGTCGAAGGCAAGATCAAGTGGTCGCTGCCGGAACAGTTCTCGGTCTGGTCGGGCGCGCTGGCGACGGCGGGCGACGTGGTCTTCTACGGCACGCTTGAAGGCTATCTGAAGGCCATCGACGCCGACACGGGCGAGGAACTTTACAAGTTCAAGACCCCGTCCGGCATCATCGGCAACGTGATGACCTATGTGCAGGGCGGCAAGCAGTATATCGGCATCCTGTCGGGCGTCGGCGGCTGGGCAGGCATCGGCCTTGCGGCGGGCCTGACCAACCCGAACGAGGGTCTGGGCGCCGTGGGCGGCTATGCCGCGCTGGCGGACTATACCGAACTGGGCGGCCAGTTGACCGTGTTCGAACTGCCGGGCGAGGCTTCGGCCGCGGCGGAACCGGCGGCGGAACCCGCCCCGGCCGAAGGCGGCACCAGCGGCTAATACTTTCGGCCCGCTAACGTAAACTTGCACTGGGAAACGATCCCCCCGCGGTTAAGCTGCGGGGGGATTTTTACCTGCGGAGGACGGGTAAATTGGAATTTGGGAGGAATGACAGCATGAAAGCCATCACCAGCCTGACGGCGCTGGTCCTGGGTGCCTCGCTGGCCGCCACGGCCTTGGCGCAGGAGACGACGACCCCCGCACCCGCCGCGGCGGGTGCCGGTGCGGCGGCGGCCGCGTCCGGCAATGCGCCTGCCGCCGAAGCTGTCTCTTATACACATCTGACGCTGCCGACGACTCCTTAC
>NZ_JAFNAW010000109.1 GCF_017356265.1 Paracoccus fontiphilus
GTCTGCGATCTGTTCTCCGACGAGGAATGCTACAACTACTTCAAAGCCGCAGGTTATGAGGTCGATTGAGTGCAACAGGCTCTAGCAAGGTTTCAGGCCAGGGCTGCGAAGCCTTAGCGTAACACCCTTGATGCATGTCGTGCAAGTATTTGTCTGCGCAAATTTCATCGTAAAAACAAAAAGGCCGGACCCGAAGGTCCGGCCTTTTTGTTTGGAGCGGGCGATGAGATTCGAACTCACGACCCTAACCTTGGCAAGGTTATGCTCTACCCCTGAGCTACGCCCGCACTCCGTTCCGTTGGCGCTTCGTCTTACCGTCTCGCCTTCGGTGAGCGGTGATTTATGGGACTGCGCCGGGGGGTGCAAGAGGAAAAATCAACTTTCGGCACGAAAAATTCGGCAGCGTTGACATACCCGGCGATCATGCGTGAACTTGCTGCGGAAACATGAGGAAAAGGCCTTGGCCGCAACCGATCAGCTGTCAGACTTCGTCCGCGAGGCCTTGGCGGGCGGACACGACCATGCGGGCATCCGCGCGGCGCTGCGGCAGGCAGGCTGGTCCTTGCCCGAGATCGACGCCGCGGTGAACGCGTGGTCCGCCGGAAACGGCCTGCCGCCGGTTCCACGCCCCAAGCCCTATGTCTCGGCACGCGAGGCGATGCTCTACGCGCTGCTGATGATCGCGCTGGTGCTGCTGTGCTTCCATGTCGTGCGGCTTGGCTTCCAGGTCATCGAGGCGGCGATCACCGATCTGACCGAGGCGGGGCCGCCCGACACCTGGTCGATGCGGTTTTCCATCGCGGCGATCATCGCCTTTTTGCCGCTGTTCGTGCTGCTGGATCATCGCCTGGCGCGCAGGATCGGCGGGGTCGAGCAGCAACGGCGTTCGCAAGGGCGCCGCATCTTCGCCTCGATCACTGTCCTGGCAGCCGCCCTGGTGCTGCTGGGCGATGTCGTCTCGGCCATCTACGCCTTCCTGTCGGGCGACCTTACGCCCAGGCTGGCGGCGAAATGCGCGCTGGTGGGGCTGGTGGGCCTGCTGGTCGCCGCCTGCTATCGCGAGGATCTGGATGGTTAGGCGCTGGCCCGTCTGGGCGCTGACGGCGCTTTCGCTGGCGATCCTGGTCGCGGGCATCGTCGCGACGGGCGGCCCCGCGCAGGGCAGGGCGGAAAAGCGCGACCGGACCAGGGGACAGGATCTGGCCCAGATCCAGTCACTGCTGTTCTGCAAGGCCCAACAGGCGGGCCAGGTCCTGACCGACCCGACCCCGACCGAGGCCTGCCCCATGACGCCGCGGCTGGCAGATCCCTTCACGCAAGCGCCGTATCGCCTCGAGCTTGTCGCACCGGACAGCATCCGCCTGTGCGCCGCATTCGAATTGCCGCCTGCCGGTCCGATCCCGGATCGAGACGCCTCGGGCTGTACGGTCCAGAGGATCGTGGTGGACTGAAAGCTACTCTGCCGCCCGGACCCGTGCCGGCCGCAGCATGGGCGCAAGATAACGACCCGTGTGGCTTTCGTGAACCTTCGCCACGTCCTCGGGCGTGCCCACGGCCACGATGCGCCCGCCGCCGTCGCCGCCTTCGGGGCCGATGTCGATGATCCAGTCGGCGGTCTTGATGACGTCCAGGTTGTGTTCGATCACCACGACGGTGTTTCCCTGGTCCACCAGCCGGTGCAGCACCTCCAGCAACTTGCGCACGTCCTCGAAATGCAGGCCGGTGGTGGGTTCGTCCAGGATATACAGCGTCTTGCCGGTCGACTGGCGCGACAGTTCCTTGGCCAGCTTGACCCGCTGCGCCTCGCCGCCCGACAGGGTGGTGGCCTGCTGGCCCACCTTGACGTAGCCCAGCCCCACCTCCATCAGCGCGTCCATCTTGTTGCGGATGGCGGGCACGGCCGAGAAGAAGCCTTGCGCATCCTCGACCGTCATGTCCAGCACGTCGGCGATAGACTTGCCCTTGAACTGGACCTCCAGCGTTTCGCGGTTGTAGCGCTTGCCCTTGCAGGTTTCGCAGGTGACGTAGACGTCGGGCAGGAAGTGCATCTCGATCTTGATGACGCCGTCGCCCTGGCAGGCTTCGCAGCGCCCGCCCTTGACGTTGAAGCTGAACCGACCGGGCTTGTAGCCGCGCGCCTTGGATTCGGGCAGGCCCGCATACCAGTCGCGGATGGGGGTGTATGCGCCGGTATAGGTCGCCGGGTTCGACCGGGGCGTGCGGCCGATGGGCCGCTGGTCGATGTCGATGACCTTGTCCAGATGTTCCAGCCCCGTGATCGTCTCGCAGGGGGCGGGGGTCTGGCGGGCGCCGTTCAGGCGCAGGCTGGCGGTCTTGAACAGGGTTTCAATGGTCAGGGTAGACTTGCCGCCGCCCGACACGCCGGTCACGCAGACGAACTTGCCCAGCGGGAATTCCGCCGTGACGTTCTTGAGATTGTTGCCGGTGGCCTTGACCACCTTCACGGCCTTGCCGTTGCCCTTGCGGCGTTCGTCGCTGACGGCAATCTCTCGCGCCCCGGACAAGTACTGCCCGGTCAGGCTGGCCGGGTCGGCGGCGATTTCTTCCGGCGTCCCCTTGCTGACCACCGTGCCGCCGTGGACGCCCGCGCCCGGACCCATGTCGAAGACATAGTCGGCATGGCGGATCGCGTCCTCGTCATGTTCCACGACGATGACCGAGTTGCCCTGGTCGCGCAGCCCCTTCAACGTGTCCAGCAGCCGGTCGTTGTCGCGCTGGTGCAGCCCGATCGAGGGTTCGTCCAGGACATACAGTACCCCCGTCAGGCCGGACCCGATCTGGGACGCCAGCCGGATGCGCTGGCTTTCGCCGCCCGACAGCGTGCCCGCCGCGCGGGAAAGCGTCAGATAGTCCAGGCCGACGTTCACCAGGAAGCCCAGCCGCTCGCGGATTTCCTTGAGGATCGCATGGGCGATCTCGTTCTTCTGCTTCGACAGATGCTTCGGCGCGGCCTCGATCCAGGCAAGCGCCTCCTTGATCGACAACTCGACCACCTGACCGATATGCTGGTCCGCGATCTTCACCGCCAGGGCCTCGTCCTTCAGGCGATAGCCGTGGCAGGCGCCGCAGGGGCGGTTGTTCTGGTAACGCTCGAATTCCTCGCGCACCCAGGCGCTGTCGGATTCGCGCATCCGGCGTTCCATGTTGGGGATCACGCCTTCGAACACGCGGCGGACGTTGTAGACGCGGCCCGCGTCGTCGAAGCGGAACTCGATCTCCTCCTTGCCCGAGCCGTGCAGGAACATGCGCTGCACGCCTTCCGGCAGGTCTTTCCATTTGGTCTTCTTGTCGAAGCCGTAATGCTTGGCCAGCGCGTTGACCGTCTGCGTCAGATAGGCCGATTTCGACTTGGCCCAGGGCGCGATGGCGCCCTTTTCCACCGACAGCGCGGCATCCGGCACCACCAGCCGTTCGTCGAAGAACAATTCCATCCCCAACCCGTCGCAGACCGGACAGGCACCAAAGGGGGCATTGAAGGAAAACAGCCGGGGCTCGATCTCGGGAATGGTGAAGCCGCTGACCGGGCAGGCGAAGTTCTCGCTGAAGGTGGTCCGCTCGGGTTCGTCCGCCGCCGTTTCCACGATGGCGATGCCGTCCGCGAGATCCAGCGCGGTACGCAGCGAATCGGCCAAGCGGGTTTCCAGCCCCTCGCGCACGACGATGCGGTCCACCACCACGTCGATGTCGTGGCGGAACTTCTTGTCCAGGGTCGGCGGCTCGTCCAGTTCGTGGAACTGGCCGTTCACCTTGACGCGCTGGAAGCCCTGCTTGCGAAGCTCCAGGAACTCCTTTTTGTACTCGCCCTTGCGGTCGCGGACGATGGGCGCCAGCAGATAGGCGCGCGTGCCCTCGGGCATCTCCATGATCCGGTCCACCATGTCCTGGACCTGCTGCGCCTCGATGGGCAGGCCAGTGGCGGGGGAATAGGGCGTGCCCGCGCGGGCAAACAGCAGCCGCAGGTAGTCGTAGATTTCCGTGACGGTGCCGACGGTTGACCGGGGGTTCTTCGAAGTCGTCTTCTGCTCGATGCTGATCGCCGGGGACAGGCCGGTGATGTGGTCCACGTCGGGCTTGCCCATCATGTCCAGGAACTGGCGCGCATAGGCCGACAGGCTTTCGACATAGCGGCGCTGGCCTTCGGCATAGATCGTGTCGAAGGCCAGCGAGGACTTGCCCGAACCCGACAGGCCGGTGATCACCACCAGCTTGTCGCGCGGAATGTCCATATCCACGCCCTTCAAGTTATGCTCGCGCGCGCCGCGAACCTCGATGAACTTCTGTTCCATGGTGTGTCCCTGGCCGACCAAGCGCATGAGATAGGGGCATGGTTCCAAAAAGCAACCGCAAAATGGGAACAACAAGCGAACACGACCTTGCGTAAACCTTTTGTTGCAGTTGGGGTGTCGTGCCGCTTGCGCTGCGCTGCGGCATCGCTAGTCTCCCGCGCAATGTTGAAGGGGGACCGCGCATGTTCAACAAGATCCTTATCGCGAACCGAGGGGAGATCGCGATCCGCGTGATGCGGGCGGCGAACGAGCTGGGCAAGAAGACGGTTGCCGTCTATGCCGAGGAGGACAAGCTGGGGCTGCACCGCTTCAAGGCGGACGAGGCCTACCGGATCGGCGAGGGGCTGGGACCGGTCGCGGCCTATCTGTCGATCCCCGAGATCATCCGGGTGGCCCGCGAAAGCGGCGCGGACGCGATCCATCCGGGCTATGGATTGCTGTCCGAGAACCCCGACTTCGTGGACGCCTGCGCGGCCGCCGGGATCACCTTCATCGGCCCCCGCGCGGATACCATGCGCGCCCTTGGCGACAAGGCCAGCGCCCGGCGCGTGGCGATCGCGGCCGGCGTGCCGGTGATCCCCGCCACCGAGGTATTGGGCGACGACTTCGAGGCGATCCGGGCCGAGGCCGCGGCCATCGGCTATCCCTTGATGCTGAAGGCAAGCTGGGGCGGCGGCGGGCGCGGGATGCGGCCGATCACCGGTCCCGAGGAGCTGGTGGACAAGGTCCGCGAGGGGCGCCGCGAGGCCGAAGCCGCCTTTGGCAACGGCGAGGGCTACCTGGAGAAGATGATCCTCCGCGCCCGGCATGTCGAGGTGCAGCTGCTGGGCGACACGCATGGGGGCCTCTACCACCTTTATGAACGCGACTGCACCGTGCAGCGCCGCAACCAGAAGGTCGTGGAGCGCGCCCCCGCGCCCTATCTGACCGAAGATCAGCGCGCCGAGGTCTGCGCTCTGGCGCTGAAGATCGGCCGGGCCGTGGGCTACCAGAACGCCGGCACCGTCGAGTTCCTGATGGACATGGACACGCAAGCGTTCTACTTCATCGAGGTGAACCCGCGCGTGCAGGTCGAACACACCGTGACCGAGGAGGTCACCGGCATCGACATCGTGCAGTCCCAGATCCGCATCGCCGAGGGCGCGACGCTGGCCGAGGCGACGGGCGTTCCGTCGCAGGACCGGATCACGCTGTCGGGCCACGCGCTGCAATGCCGGGTCACGACCGAGGATCCGCTGAACAACTTCATTCCCGACTATGGCCGGATCACCGCCTACCGCTCGGCCACCGGCAACGGCATCCGACTGGACGGCGGCACGGCCTATTCGGGGGGCGTGATCACGCGCTACTACGACTCGCTGCTGGTCAAGGTCACGGCCTGGGCGCAGACGCCGGACGGGGCGATCCGGCGCATGGACCGGGCGCTGCGCGAGTTCCGGGTGCGGGGGGTCAGCACGAACATCGACTTCGTGATCAACCTGCTGAAGCATCCGACCTTCCTGGACGACACCTATACCACCAAGTTCATCGACACCACGCCGGAACTCTTCCAGTTCGACAAGAAGCAGGACCGGGCCACCAGGATCCTGACCTATCTGGCCGACATCAGCGTGAACGGCCACCCCGAGACGGCGGGCCGCCCCCGGCCGCCCGCGCAGGCCCGCCCGCCGGTGC
>NZ_JAFNAW010000011.1 GCF_017356265.1 Paracoccus fontiphilus
CTCACCGCGTCGGGGAAGGGTCACATGGGTCAAATCTCAATGGAAATTATGTGCCTGCCTGGGTCACTTCTAGGTGGAAATCAACACCACGCGCCAATGGCGTTCATGGTCGCCGCTGCCTTTGGGCTCTTATGCGATGACAGGTTGTCCAGAATGATCACATCGCCGGGTCGCAATGTCGGGGCCAGTTGGGTTTCGACATAGAGTTCGAACAGTTCGCGGTTCATGGCACCATTGATCACCCAGGGCGCATCCAGCCGGTCATGGCGCAGGGCGGCGATGAAGGTCTGGGTGTTCCAGTGGCCGAAGGGCGCATGGTCGACAAGGCGCGCGCCTTTTGGAGACCATCCGGTGGTCTTGGCCATGTTCGTCTTCAGCGACGTCTCGTCGATGAAACCGAGGCGCGTCAACGCGCTGCGCATGAACGGCTGGCGTCGTGTGATCCAGATATGGCGTGCCTGCCGGATCTCAGGCCGCTTCTGCTCGAGGGCTTGCAGGTCTTTTTTTGTGTGTCAGCCCAAGACCGCGCAAAAACCGCCAAACCGAGACACGGTGAATGGCGATGCCGTGATGATCTGCAAGTTCGTCGACCAGGTCGTTCAGGGTCAGATCGGGCTTCGCCTTCATGCGTGCGGTGATCCAGTCCCCCACACCAACCAATTTGCCATGACCACCACCATGGCCTTGGACACGCGGAGCTAACCCGCCCGTCTCGCGCTTCAGGATCACCATGTCGTTGACGAACTTCACCGAAACCCGGAACCGCGCAGCGGCTGAACGGTGCGAGTTCCCTTCCTCCACAAACGCCACAACGCGCTGTCGGAGTGCCATAGGATGCGGTCTGCCCATATCATCCCTCCACCTGTCATGCAGGCAGGGAATCACAGATCAAGCCGCAGGGATATCCTGAATCGGGAAAGCCGCAACACGCTCTAGAGATTATAATTACTTAACTTTGGAGTGGCGACCCCGGAAGGAATCGAACCCTCAACCTGCCGATTAGAAGTCGGCTGCTCTATCCAGTTGAGCTACGGGGCCACAGGCCGATCTTTTGCGGGATCGCGGGCCGATGCGCAAGTCACTGCTGCGCCCGGCAATCCCCGAAAAGCGTCCTGTCCTGCCCGTCCGGCCCGACCGAGATCATCGCAGTATCGCCCTTGGTCCAGAGTTGATAGTCCTCCGCGCCATCTCCGCTGCGATACCTTGCGCCGGAAGCCGAGATGACCTGGCGCATTCCCAGCAACCTGTCGTCGATTCGGACTATGGCATAGGATGCGCCGCCTTCCGAGTTCACGAAGATAACCGGCACCTCGACCCGCCGTTCGCAGACATAGGTGACGGATTCAAGGTCGTTCGCCTGTGCCCATGCCGACGGAACAAGGCAGGTCATGGCGGCAAGGATCAGTGATCGCATCATCGCACCTCAAAGGGCCAGGGTCATGAAGACGCTGTTCGGGTCCGGGCGGTAGGCGCCGAAGGGCGGGCATTCGGCAAAGCCACCTTGCGCGTAGAGCCTTCGCGCCGCAGCGAAGCTGGCCTGGGCGCCGGTTTCCAGCGACAGGCGCGACAGGCCCGACCGGCGCGCATGGGCGATCAGCCGGTTCAGCATCAGCCGTGACAGCCCCCGGCCCCGCGCCTCGGCCAGAACGTGCATGGACTTCACCTCGGCCTGGCTTTCGCCCAGCCGTTTCAGCGCCGCCATGCCGACGGGCCGGTCCGACTGCCGCAGCACGAAGAACTCGATGTCGGGCGACACCAACTGCTCTCGCGGCATCATGTGGATGGATTCCGGCGGCGTATCGGCCTGCATCTCTGCCGTGTGGCGTTGGAACAGCAACGCAAGATCATCGGAAAGGGGCGATTCCAAGGCAAAGGAAAGGGGGTCCGTCATGGCAGCCTCGCGATTGTCAGCCACTGGTTAGCAAGCGTCGCGAGGCCCGGCAATCGGATGCAGAAGGACGGCCACCCGGGCCGCCCTTGTCGCCATGATCGGAAAATCAGGCCGCGCGGGACAGAAGGACTTCCTCGACGCGCTTCTGCGCCGCGCCTTCGTCCAGGCCGCTGACAACGGCAACTTCGCGGGTCAGCCGGTCAAGGGCCGCCTCGTAAAGCTGACGCTCGGAATAGGATTGCTCACGCTGGTCGTCGTTGCGGTGAAGGTCGCGCACCACCTCGGCGATCGACATCAGGTCGCCCGAGTTGATCTTCTGGTCGTATTCCTGCGCACGACGCGACCACATGGCGCGCTTGACGCGCGCCTTGCCCTTCAACGTCTCCAGCGCACGGTCGATCAGGTCCGGGCTAGCCAGGCTGCGCATCCCGATCTCGGTCGCGCGCGAGGTCGGCACGCGCAGGGTCATCTTGTCCTTGTCGAACGAGATGACGAACATTTCCAGCCGCAGCCCCGCGACTTCCTGCTCTTCGATCGACACGATCCGGCCAACGCCGTGGGCCGGATAGACGACGAAGTCATCGGGGCGGAATTCGTTTTTCTTGGTCTTGGACATCTGGCTTCCTCTAGGTGGTGCCTTCGGGGGAAGGACACAAAAGAACCGCAAGCAGCGACAACTGCCTCCGGTCTGTCTTGTTGTCGTCGTGCTGATCCCGCCCGGCAGAGGGCAGGAAACTGGCAGCTTGGGGCGCACATCCTCTGGGCCTCTGACTCCCATCAGATGCGAATGTGACCGGAACATAACATAAAATGAGCGCCAAAAAAAGCACTACGATCCGCGACCAGAGCATCGCGGCAAAGACAATTTGGCATGAGGAAACGAGCACTTGCCCGCAAGCACCCGTCATTCGCACCGTGCCGTCCGGCGAATCGCGCAACGCCTGACGCGGCGTCACATCCGCAAGGTCAGTCGCCCTCGCCAGGCGCTTCCGAGAAGTACTTCTCAAGCTTGCCGGTCACGCCGTCCATCTCGGCAGCCGTCGGCAACGGGTCCTTCTTCTGCGTGATGACCGGCCAGATTTCCGAATACTTGCGGTTGAACTCGACCCACTCGTCCATGGCCGGTTCGGTATCGGGGCGGATGGCGTCGGCAGGACATTCGGGTTCGCAGACGCCGCAGTCGATGCATTCGTCGGGATGGATGACCAGCGTGTTCTCGCCCTCGTAGAAGCAATCCACGGGACAGACCTCGACGCAATCGGTGTATTTGCACATGATGCAATTATCGGTCACGACATAGGTCATCGCAGGCTCCATTCCGTATGCCGCGCTAGTTACGCCCGGCATGGCGATCATTCAAGGCTGCGTCGGCGGAAAAGACCATCGTTTCAGCAAAGAGCGATGCGCGCGAACCGGGGTTCGCGACTAGGCCGGCGGGCCGAACGCCAGTCCTCAGCCGGTAGTCAGGTCGTGATACAGGGTCTGCGCCTCGGTCGCGGGGCCGCGGCGCTGACCAAGCGACGTGATTTCCAGCGTGCGCACCTGCCCATGGGCCGATACGACGATCCGGTCGCCGGGCCTGACCAGCTTGCCGGGCTTGTTGCAGGGCTGGTCATTGACCCGGATGCCGCCCGCCTCGATCCTCTCGACGGCAATCGCGCGGGACTTGAAGACCCGCGCGAAGAACAGCCACTTGTCCAGACGAATCCCGTCAGGGGTTTCCGTCACTTCTTGTCCTTCAGCGCCGCCAGGATCGCGAAGGGACTGTCGGGATCGGCCTTCTTCTCGGGACGCGAGGAGAAGGTGGCGGGCTTGTTGTGCTGCGGCTTGCCGCCCTTCTTGAAACCGTCCTTGCCGCGCGGCTTGCCGCCGTCATGGTCACGCCCTTCCCGCTTTTCATGGCGCTCGCGGTTGGGACGGCCGCCTTCGGGACGGTCCTGCCGTTCGCCCCGGTCCGGGCGGTCCGCGCGCGGTTCGCGGGGCGTGTCCTGCGCCCCGTCGCGGCGCGGTCCCCCGCGATGGCCCTGTCCTTCACCCTGAGGGCGGCGGTTCGGACGCGGCTTGGGTGCCCAGCGGAAGGTATAGAAGACCTCCGTCTCGGGCGCGGCTTCCTCGACGACCTCGCCTGCGGCCTCAGCCTCGGCGCGGCGCTTCTCGGCCTGCTCGGCTTCCCAGCGCGCGCGGGTTTCTGCGGCGAGGACGCTTTCCTCCTCGGTCATCGGCGCATCCGAGGATTCGCTTTCGGGCGCAGGGGCCGCAACAGGCGCTTCGACAGCCTTGGTCTTGGCCCGCTCGCCCCGTTCGGCGGCGTATCCAAGCCCTTCCATGAGGCGGGAAAACTGTTCCAGCGTCATGCCGGTGATCGACAGCATGTCGGGATTGGCCTCGAACCCGCCGCGCGTGTCCTGGGTGCGCAGCAGGTCGGCCAGCCGTTCCAGCATGTCGATGCGGATCGCCCGTTCGCCCGCCGGACGGTATCCAGACAGCGTGTAATGCTGTTCCGGAACATCCGCGATATGCGGGATCGTGACCAGACCGGGGGGCGGGCTTTCGGGGAAGGTGTCCAGCCCCTCGGCCAACGACCACAGCACCAGCCGCAGCCGGGTCGGCGCGGGCTTCAGCAGCGCGGGCATGAAGATCGTGAACTGGCCGAACCGGACGCCATGCTTGCGCAGCGCGCCGCGCGCGTCCTGGTCCAGCTCCTTGACCTCATTGGCGATGCCCTCGCGCGGCAGTACGCCAAGCGCCTCGACCAGGCGGAAGGCAAAGCCGCGGGCAAGGCCCGTCAGCGCCTCGTCCCTTTGCAGGGCCAGCAGGGGCTCGAACAGCGCGGCGATCTTGCGGTCGATGAAGTGCTGCAGGCGGCGCTTGACCTTCTCGGCGATCTCGGGGCCGGCTTCCTCGTCCACGAAGACCTCGACGCCGGGATGCAGGGCATCGGACCCGCGCACCAGCTTGCCGATGGCGGCACTGCCCCACATCAGCCCGCCCTGCTCGGTATAGTCCAGCTCGGTATCAGGGGCGTTGTAGAAGCGGTCGGCGCGCAGGTGGAACTCGGGGCGCAGCGCCTCGTAGCTGGCGCGGTTCAGCATCCGGGCCTCGTCCGCCGATCCGGTCTGGTCGGGGCGGAAGCGGAATCCCTCAAGACGGCCGGCGAATTCGCCCTCGACCGTCACTTCGCCCTTGTCGTTCACTTCGGCCACAAGGCTCTCCTTCTGCTTGAGCCGGCGCAGCAGCACCGAAGTGCGCCGGTCCACAAATCGTTGGGTCAGCGCCGCGTGCAACGCGTCCGACAAGCGGTCTTCTACAGCGCGCGTCTCGCCGCGCCAATGACTTTCGTCCTGCACCCAGCCGGATCTCTGCGCGACATAGGTCCATGTGCGGATATAGGCCAGCCGTTTGGAGATGGCGTCGATGTCGCCATGCGTCCGGTCGATCCGCTTGATGGCGTTGCCCAGCCAGTCCGACGGAATCGCGCCGTCCTGCAGGAACCCGAAGATTCGCGCCAGCAGGCTGGTGTGTTCGGCGGGCGAGATTCCCCGGAAATCCGGCACCCGGCAGACGTCCCACAACAGCCGCACGTCCTTTCCGCCCTGCACGCGGTCGCGGATTTCCGGGATCTCGCGCAGGGATTTCAGCGCCTGCACGTCGTCGGCATCCCTGCCCCGGCCCAGAAGCGCATGGCCCGAGGGTGCCTCCAGGCTCTCGACCAGCCGGTCCATCGTGCCGAACTGCAGGTCCGAGTTGCGCCAGGTCAGGCGCTGGATCGGGGCGAAGCGATGGTTCTCGATGGCGTCGATCAGGCCTTCGTCCAGGATCTCGGCCTCTCCGGTCACGCCAAAGGTGCCGGATTCGGTATGGCGACCGGCCCGGCCCGCGATCTGGCCCATCTCGTGCGGGAACAGCGGGCGGACGCGGCGGCCGTCGAACTTGTGGGTAGCGCTGAAGGCGACGTGGCGGATGTCGAGGTTCAGGCCCATGCCGATGGCGTCGGTGGCGACCAGGTAATCGACCTCTCCGGCCTGGTACATGGCGACCTGCGCGTTTCGGGTGCGCGGCGACAGCGCGCCCATGACCACTGCGCAGCCGCCCTTCTGGCGCCGGATCAGCTCGGCCATGGCATAGACGTCATCGACGCTGAAGCCCACGATGGCCGACCGAGCGGGCATCCGCGACAGCTTCTTGGACCCCGACCAGGACAGTTCCGACAGCCGGTCGCGCCGCTGGAACTGGACGCCGGGGATCAGCGACGCGATGGCCGGGCGCATGGTGTCGCTGCCCAGGAACAGCGTTTCGTGCAAACCGCGCATCTTCAGCAGGCGGTCGGTGAAGACATGGCCGCGTTCGGGATCGGCGCAAAGCTGGATTTCGTCGATGGCCACGAAGTCGGCGGCGATGTCAGGCATCGCCTCGGTCGTGGCGACCCAGTACTGGACGCGGTCGGGGACGATCCGCTCCTCTCCGGTGACAAGGGCCACGACCGAAGGGCCGCGTGCCTTGACGATGCGGTCGTAGACCTCTCGCGCCAGCAGGCGCAGCGGCAGGCCGATCACGCCGGTGCGATGCGCCAGCATCCGCTCGATCGCGTAATGCGTTTTCCCGGTGTTCGTCGGGCCAAGGATGGCCGTCACCCGGCCGCGTTCATGGATTGTCATGGGCCTAGATATTGGTGCCGTCTTGCTGGCGTTCCAGACGGGCGACGCCGTCAATCGCCTCTTGCTGGTGGGGATGGATCGTCAGGCTTTCGCGATAGGCGGCAAGCGCGCGCTCGGTGTCGCCGGTTTCCTCCAGCATGGCGCCCAGTTGCGTCAGCGCGGGGAAGTGGCGGGGTTCCAGTTGCAAGGTGCGCGCCAGGTCCCTGAAAGCGGGACCGAACTGCCCTGCCGTCGCATAGGCGGCGGCGCGCGTATAGAAGCCCGTGGCAAAGTCCGGCGCGTGATCGGTCAGCGCGGTCAGGTGACCGATGGCAGCCACGGCGTCGCCCCCGTCCAGGGCCTCCTCGCCGCGCTGCAACAGCAGGTCCATCGCGGCAGAGCCGGATTTCGACCATTCGCGCAGGATGTCCGATTCGGCGATGCGCCAGGATTCACCCTCGGGTTCGGCCAACCGGCGAAACAGCGCGTCCATGTCGGGCGCCTCCTGCGCACCCGCCAAGGTTGCCAAGACGATTGCGGGAACAATCAAGAAAAACGTAACTATTCGGTGGCGGATTGCCGCGACGACATTATGGATAATGTGGCGGTCCGGACGCATATCTTGGATCTTAGACAGCCCGGTCGCCGGGCGCCAGTCCCATCGGAAAGGGAAGACTTGAAATGAGCAATGTTGTGAACGCCGCCGTCGAGAAGCTGAACGAGAAGATCGGCAGCTTCGGATCGACCGCCAAGTTCGTGATCGAGAACGAAGGCGCGATCATGATCGACGAAAACGGTGTTCGTGCCGGCGACGAGGAGGCCGAGGTGACGCTGTTCGCCAATCGCGACACGTTCGAGGGCATTCTGAACGGCACCGTCAACCCGGCCACCGCCTTCATGATGGGCAAGCTGAAGATCGACGGCTCGATGGGTGTCGCCATGCAGTTGGGCCAGGCCCTGTCCTGATCCACGGATGCGCGGTCAACCGGCCCCGTTCAGGCAGTTGCCGGGCGATCCCAGGCGTCCGGCACAGGCTTTCTGGACGCAGGCCGATGACGGCGTGACCCTGCGGCTGGCCCTGTGGCCCGCTGCGACCGGCAGCCGGGGCAGCGTCTTGCTGTTCCCCGGCCGCACGGAATACATCGAGAAATATGCGGGCGTCGCGCAGTTCCTGACCGACGCGGGCTATGGCGTGCTGTCGATCGACTGGCGCGGCCAGGGCCTTTCCGGTCGCCTGCTAGGGGATGCCCGGCTGGGTCACGTCGGCCAGTTCGCGGATTATCAGCGCGATGTCGTCGAACTCATGGTGGCTGCGGCCGACCTGGATCTGCCCCGGCCATGGCACCTGCTTTCCCATTCCATGGGCGGCTGCATCGGCTTGGCCGCGCTGCACGACGGCCTGCCGGTCGCGTCCGCCACGTTCTCGGCGCCGATGTGGGGGATCAACCTTCGGCAGATGCCGCATGGCGTGGCGATCGGCATCGCCTATCTGGCGGGCAGGCTGGGACGGGGCGGGCGCCCTGCCCCCGGCAGCGGCAGCGCCCTGGGCACCTATGTCCTGGATGAAAGCTTCAGCGCAAACCTGCTGACCGCCGACCCCGACGAGTGGTGCCGCATGTTGCGCGAGGCCGCGGCCTGGCCGGACATGACCCTTGGCGGGGCCAGCTATGGCTGGGTCGGCAAGGCGCTGAACGAATGCCTGCGCCTGTCGCGGCTTGATTCGCCCGACATTCCGGCACTTGCCAGCCTTGGCGGGCAGGAACGGATCGTCTCGTCATCGGCCATTCGCGACCGCATGGCCCGCTGGCCCGGCGCAACCTTGATGGAGGTGCCGGAAGCGCGGCACGAGATCATGATGTGCACCCCCGAACGGCGCGCCGCCTTCCTGTCGGCGGCGCTGACCCTGTTCGAAGGCGCGTCCTGATCAGCCCTCCCCGCCGGCAGAGGCCTGGGGGATATGGGCCGGCAGGGTCTTCTCGGCCATCGCGGCGGCGGGCAGGCGCAGCCGCACGCGCTTGATGCGGCGCGGATCGGCGTCGACCACCTCGAACTCGGCACCCGAGGCATGGGTGATCACCTCGCCCTGCGCAGGCAGGTGGCCCGCCAGAACGAAGATCAGCCCGCCAAGAGTGTCGATATCCTCGCCCTGCTCGGGGTCGGTGAACGACAGGCCGGCTTCGTCCTCGACATCCGCAAGGGGCGCGCGGGCCTGGATCAGCCACTGGCCGGGCTTTTCCAGAACCCACAAGCTGCCCTCGGCCTCGTCATGCTCGTCCTCGATCTCGCCGATGACCTGTTCGATCAGATCCTCGATGGTCACCAGGCCGTCCACGCCGCCATATTCGTCGATCACCAGCGCCATGTGGATGCGCCTTTGCTGCATCTGCTGCAGCAGCACGCCGATGGACATGGATGGCGGGACATACAGCAATGGCCGCAGCATGGGGCGCAGGTTGAAGTCGCCCGCCTGCCCGAAACCGTGCTTCAGCGCCAGATCCTTGAGGTGGACCATGCCCAGGGGGCTGTCCAGCGTCTCGTCATAGACCGGCAGGCGCGAAAAACCGTGTTCGCGAAACAGCGCGACCAGATCGTCCAGGCTGCTCGTCTCGGGGGCGGCGACCATCTCGGCCTTGGGGACGGCCACGTCGTCCACGCGCATCCGTCGCAGGTTGACCATGCCGGGCACGACAGCGGCAGGTCTTTCGCTGTCCTCCGCGTCATCGTCCGCGCCTTTCAAGGCGTCGAAGAAACGCCCCAGGAAACCGCGCGAACTGGGAAGATCCCGTCCCTCCCCTCCGACGCCGTCCGCCTCGGAGGCGGCGTCGGCACCAAGGTGATGGCCGGGTAATCGAGACTCGGAGTTCATCAGACCTTCTCTTGATAAGGATCGGGGATATTCAGCCGCGCCAGGATCGAACGCTCGGCAGCTTCCATTGTTTCCGCGTCGGCGTCGTTCATGTGGTCATAGCCCAGCAGATGCAGGGTGGCATGGACCAGCAGATGCGTGACGTGATCGGCAACGGGCTTGCCCTGCGCCTCGGCCTCGGCCAGGCAGGTGTCATAGGCAATGGCGATGTCGCCCAGCTCGTCCTCATCCGGCAGGTCGGGCCTGGCGCCGGGTTCGTGGGGCAGATGCTCGACCGAGGGCCAGGAGAGCACGTTGGTCGCGCGGGGCTTGCCACGGAAATCGGCGTTCAGGGCCGCAATGCGGGCGTCGTCGCAGCCCATGACGACGACCTCGCCTCCGACGCCGTGCCATTGCAGCGCGGCCTCGACGGCGCGGTCGGCCAAGGCCTCAAGCCCCAGGCTCTCCCATCGGTCATCCTCGATGACGCAATCGGTGGATATGTCGTCAGGCATCGCCTCGCATCGCCCGGCGGGGGACGTATTGCCCGCGCGGCTCCTCTGATTCGCCACGCGCCAAGGCGGCGGCATCCTCGGCGTCATACGCCGTGATGATGCGCGCGACAAGCGGGTGCCGCACGACGTCCTTGGCCGTGAAGTAGCTGAAGCTGATCCCCTTGACCCCGTCCAGGATGCGTTCGGCATCCACAAGGCCCGACAGCATCCCGCGCGGCAGGTCGATCTGGGTGCGGTCGCCGGTGATGACCATGCGCGATCCCTCGCCCAAGCGGGTCAGGAACATCTTCATCTGCATCGAGGTGGCGTTCTGCGCCTCGTCCAGGACGACAAAGGCGTTCGACAGCGTGCGCCCGCGCATGAAGGCCAGGGGCGCGATCTCGATGCGCTTTTCCTCCATCAGCTTCTGCATCTGCTTGGCAGGCAGGAAATCGTTCAGCGCGTCGTAGAGCGGCTGCATGTAGGGATCGACCTTTTCCTTCATGTCGCCGGGAAGGAATCCCAGGCGCTCGCCCGCCTCGACCGCCGGGCGCGACAGGATGATCTTGTCCACATGCCCGCCGATCAGCATGGTCACGCCGACCGCCACGGCCAGGTAGGTCTTGCCGGTTCCCGCCGGGCCGATGCCGAAGGCCAGTTCGTTCTGGAACAGCGACCGGACATAGGCCTTTTGCGCGTCGGTGCGGGGCTCGACCGACTTCTTGCGGGTGCGGAGCTCGTAATCGCCCGCCGCGAACATCTCCATCTGCTCGGCAGGCGTCGTGGGAACGGTATCGTCCACGCCCATGCGCAAGGCGGCCTCGACCTCGGCCAAGCTGACCGGGCGGCCTTGCTCAAGGCGTGCGTAAAGGCCGCGCAGCAGCAGCGCGGTCTCGGCCTGCGCCTCGGGGCCGCCGACGACGGCCAACTGGTTGCCGCGTCGCAGGATATGGACGCCAAGCGCCTCCTCGATCCGCGCAAGGTGCCGGTCATTGGCACCGCACAGGTCGATCAGCAGCCGGTTGTCGGGGAATTCCAGCAGGGTTTCAGCCGAAGGGGTCGCGACGGGTGGCGTAGGCGTAAGGCCCAAATCTCTCTCCTGCAAAGGCGTCTTAAACTTGATGGTGGCGATCCAAGCGGATTCGCACAAGGTCATGTTGCAGGTTTATGTGGCATTTGTGTCACGACGGCCGCTGGCGTGGCCAAGAAACGCCGCCAAGGGCACGGCATCGTGCATCTGCGCGACGGGGCCGTCCCAAGCGATGCGCCCTTCCTGCAACAGCGCCACGCGGTCGCCGATGGCGCGGACCGAGTCCATGTCATGCGTGATGGTGATGGCCGTGGCGCCTGTCTCCGTGACGATCCCGCGGATCAGGTCGTTGATCCGCCGTGCCCGGATCGGGTCCAGGCCGGTGGTGGGCTCGTCGAAGAAGATCACCGCCGGGTCATCGGCGATGGCGCGGGCCAGACCGGCCCGTTTGGCCATGCCGCCCGACAACTCGGCAGGCATCAGGTCGGCCGTCTCCGGGCCGAGGCCCACGCGGGCCAGCTTTTCGACGGCGATGGCACGGGCCTGCGCGTCGGGCATCCGCTGGCGCAGTCGGAAGGCGACGTTCTGCCAGACGGTCACGCTGTCGAACAGCGCCGCGCCCTGGAACAGCATCCCGAAGCGGTCGAGGAAGGCGGGGCGCGTCGCGCGGTCCAGTGGGCGGCCTTGCCACAGGATTTGCCCGGCATCCGGCGCCGTCAGGCCCAGAATGCATTTCAGCAGCACCGACTTGCCGGTGCCGGACTGGCCGATGACGCATAGGCTCTCGCCCTGCCCCACGGCCAGATCGACGCCCGCCAGCACCGGCTTGCCGGCGAAGGATTTGTGCAGGCCCTCGATCCGGATCATTCGAAGAACAGCCCCGTCAGCACGAAGTTCGCGGCCAGGATCGCCACGGCTGCGGCGACCACGGCGGATTTCGTGGCCCGTCCCACGCCCGCCGCGCCGCGCCCGGAATGGATGCCGAACCAGCAGCCGCAGACCGCGACGATCAGCCCGAAGGCCGCGCCCTTCAACAGGCCAGACACCACGTCCCAGCTTTCCAGGTAGGCCCGCGAGTTCGCCAGATAACCCGCCGAGTTGAACCCCAGAGACTGCGTGCCGACCAGCCAGCCCCCCAGGATGCCGATGATGTCGCCGACCGCCACAAGCGCGGGCACCGTCAGCATCGCCGCCCACAGGCGCGGCGTCACCAGCCAGCGCATCGGGTCGGTGGACAGGGTCACAAGCGCGTCGATCTGTTCCGTCACCTTCATGGTGCCGATCTCGGCCGCGATGGAGCTTGCCACGCGCGCCGCGACCATCAGCCCGCCCAGGACGGGGCCAAGTTCGCGGACCATGCCGATGGCGACGATGGCAGGCACCACATCACTGGCCTGGAAGCGCGCACCGCCCGAGTGGATCTGCAGGGCCAGCGCTGCGCCGGTGAACAGCGCTGTCAGGCCGACCACCGGCAACGACAACCAGCCGATCTGGACCAGTTGCGCGCCAAAGGCGCGGCCGTAGAAGGGCCGCAGCCGGAACAGCCCGCGTGCCGTGAACAGGGCGACAGCACCGATGCCGCGCGTCAGGGACAGCGCGGCGCGGCCGGTCAGGCGGACTGGGTTCACTGCCAGGTCCGGTCGTAGCGAAGACCCAGCGAGGTCAGGATCTCGTAGCCGATGGTTCCCGCGAAATCCGCCAGCCGGTCGACTGGCTGTTCGGGACAGATCAGGTCCAGATCCCGCGGCACATCATCCAACTCGGTCACGTCGACGGTGATCAGGTCCATCGACACGCGCCCGACGATGGGGCAGGCCCTGCCCGCCGCGTAAAGACTGGCTCCTTTCGAGGAAATCGAGCGCAGGATGCCATCGGCATAGCCCGCCGCGACCGTGGCGATGCGGCGCGGCGCGTCGGCAGTCCAGGTCGCGCTGTAGCCGACGAACTCGCCCGGCTGGACCGTGCGCGCCTGGATCACCGGCAGGGACAACCGGACGACCGGCTGCGCATCCGCAAACGGCAGCGCGCCGTAAAGACCGATGCCGGGGCGGACCAGGTCGAAGTGATAGTCCGGTCCCAGCAGGATGCCGCCGGTCGCCGCAAGCGATCGCGGCACGGTGCAGCCGTCGGTCATCGCGCGAAAGGCGGCAAGCTGCATGGCATTGGCCGGATGGTCCGGCTCGTCCGCGCAGGCCAGGTGGGACATGATGAAGTCGGGCTTGGCCGCCAGGACCTCGGCCCGGATGGCGGACCATTCGGCCGCTTCCATTCCCAGCCGGTTCATGCCGGTATCAAGCTGGATCGCGAAGGGCTTGCCGGGGCGCATTGCGCGGTCACGGAAGAATTGCTCGGGGCTGTTCAGGACAGGGACGAGGCCGGTCAGGTCCGCGCCGTCCATGTGTCCGGACAGGACATTGATGCGGGCGTCACCGGGAAGGAGCGGGCGCAGCGCGCGGCCTTCACTTGCCAGGGCCACGAAGAAGTCGCGCGCGCCCGCCTGATACAGCGCAGGCGCCACCTTGGCGGCGCCCAGACCATAGGCATCGGCCTTGACGACGGCGGCGGCACGGGCACCCGGAGCCTTTGCGGCAAGCGCGGTCCAGTTGGCAACGATGGCTTGCAGGTCGATATGCAGGGTCATGGCGGGCCGTCCTGTGATGGTCGGCCACCTTCAAGCAGAAATAAGGCGTCGCTTCCAGCCCGGATCAGACGAACTGCTCGCGCAGCAGCCGTTCTTCAAGACCATGGCCGGGATCGAACAGCAGCCGGTGACGCACATCCTGCGCGCTGCGAATCCCGACGCGGACGACGTGGCGGACGGACCGGGAATCCGCATCGGCCATGACGGGGCGGCGTTCGGGGGTCAACACCTCGACCTCGACCTCCGCCCCCTTGGGCAGCAGCGCGCCGCGCCAGCGGCGGGGCCGGAAGGGGGCGATGGCGGTCAGGGCCAGAACCTCGGAATTGATCGGCAGAATAGGACCATGCGCGGAATAGTTATACGCCGTCGAGCCTGCGGGCGTGGCGATCAGCGCGCCGTCGCAGACCAGTTCCGCCATCCGCATCTTGCCGTCCACATGGATGCGCAGCTTGGCGGCCTGGGGGCCTTCGCGCAACAGGCTGACCTCGTTGATGGCAAGCGCCTCGTGGACCGACCCGTCGGCGCGGACCGCGCGCATCCGCAAGGGGTTGATGACGGTCTCCTCGGCCGCGGCCAGCCGCTCGGGCAGGCTGCCTTCGGAATAGCCGTTCATCAGGAACCCGACCGTTCCCCGGTTCATGCCATAGACGGGAAGGTCGCGGTCAGTCAGCGCGTGCAGCGTCTGCAGCATGAAGCCGTCGCCACCCAAGGCCACCACCACCTGCGCCTGGTCCAGCGGCACCGTGCCATAGCGGTCGGTCAACACCCTCAGCGCCTTCTGCGCGATTTCGGCCTCGCTGGCGGTGAAGTGGACCCGTGCCGTCATGATAATTCCTGCCCCTGCGCGCGGCCAGCATCCGACGCGCGTTTTTCCATTGCAACCCCCCGTCGGGCCCAGGTTCCGCCTCGTCGCTTTTGTGACTTTCCGCATCGTCAACCCTGGGGTAAGAGGGCGCCAAACCGCCGCCCCTTGGCCCTATGATAAGGACGCGAGACCCATGAACGCTCCCACCCGCGAAACCGGCTTCTTCACCGAAACGCTGTCCAACAGCGATCCCGACATCGCCAAGGCCATCACGCAGGAACTTGGCCGCCAGCGCGACGAGATCGAGCTGATCGCTTCGGAAAACATCGTCTCGAAGGCGGTGCTGGAGGCGCAAGGGTCGGTCCTGACGAACAAATACGCCGAAGGCTATCCGGGCAAGCGGTATTACGGCGGCTGCCAGTATGTCGATGTCGTGGAAACCCTGGCGATCGAGCGCGCGAAGACGCTGTTCGATTGCGAATTCGCCAACGTCCAGCCGAACAGCGGTTCGCAGATGAACCAGGCGGTGTTCCTGGCGCTGCTGCAGCCGGGCGACACCTTCATGGGTCTGGACCTGAACTCGGGCGGGCACCTGACGCATGGTTCGCCGGTGAACATGTCGGGCAAGTGGTTCAACGTGGTCAGCTATGGCGTGCGCCAGCAGGACCAGCTTCTGGACATGGAGGAGATCCGCCAGAAGGCCCTGGAGAACAAGCCCAAGCTGATCGTCGCGGGCGGCACGGCCTATAGCCGCGTCTGGGACTGGGCCGCCTTCCGCAAGATCGCGGACGAGGTCGGCGCCTACCTGATGGTGGACATGGCCCATATCGCGGGCCTGGTCGCGGGCGGCGTCCACCCCTCGCCCCTGCCCCACGCCCATGTCGTGACCACCACGACCCACAAGTCCCTGCGCGGGCCCCGCGGCGGGATGGTGCTGACGAACGACGCCGACATCGCCAAGAAGATCAACAGCGCCGTGTTCCCCGGCCTGCAGGGCGGCCCGCTGATGCACGTGATCGCCGCCAAGGCCGTGGCCTTCGGCGAGGCGCTTCAGCCCTCGTTCAAGGCCTATGCCGCGCAGGTCGTGAAGAACGCGCAGGCCATGGCGGACGAGCTGATGAAGGGCGGCATCGACATCGTGTCGGGCGGCACCGACAACCACCTGTGCTTGGCCGACCTGCGCCCGAAAGGCGTGACCGGCAAGGCGACCGAGGCTGCCCTGGGCCGCGCCCACATCACCTGCAACAAGAACGGCGTGCCGTTCGACCCTGAAAAGCCGTTCGTCACCTCGGGCATCCGCTTGGGCGCCCCCGCCGGCACCACCCGCGGCTTCGGCGAGGAGGAGTTCCGCCAGATCGCCCGCTGGATCGTCGAGGTCGTGGACGGCCTGGCAGCCAATGGCGAGGACGGCAATGCCGACGTCGAGGCCAAGGTGAAGGCCGAGGTGTCCGAGCTTTGCGCGCGCTTCCCGCTTTACGCCGGGATGTGATCGGCTGACAGGAACCATGCCCCGCCGCGTCCGTCGCGGCGGGGCTTCCTATTCCGCGGCAGCCGGGACGGCGGCCCGCAGCCGCGCCTCGCGCCAGGTGATGTAGGTGATGGCGCCGATCATCATGGCGCCGCCCAGGATCACCCATTCGTCCAGCGGTTCGTGAAAGACGAAGACGCCAAGCAGGCTCGCCCAGATCAGTTGCAGGAACACGACGGGCTGCGTCACCGTCAGCGGCGCGGCTGCAAAGGCCCGCGTCATGGTGTAATGGCCCGCCGTGGCAAAGACAGCCACCAGCCCCAGCCAGCCCACCTGGCCCCATGTCGGCGGCACCCAGACGGCCCAGGCCAGCGGCGCCAGGCCGATCGATACGGTCAGCGACATCATCGCGACCACGATGGCGGCCGGAACATGCTCGGTGATCCGCTTGGCAAGCAGATAGGATGCACCGAAGGCCATGGAGGCCACGACCTGCGACAGGTGGCCGGGATCAAGCTCCCTCAGGCCGGGCCGCAGGACGACAAGCGCCCCCATCAGCGCGACCCCGACCGCCGCTACGCGCCGCAGGGCCAGCCTTTCGCCCATGAACAGCGCGGCGCCGACCGTAACCACGATGGGGTTGAGAAAGCCGATGGCGGTCACTTCGGCGACCGAGATGCGGGACATGGCGTAAAACCAGGCAATCACCGCCAGGACGTGCAACGCGCCGCGCAAGCTCAGCAGCCGCCAGATGCGCGGCGCAAAACCCGTCTGCAGCGCCGGAAGCAGCACGGGCCCCAGGAACACCAGCCCGAAGATGAACCGGATGAACGCGGATTGCGGTGCCGGCAGGGCTCCGTCCAGCCAGCGGACGATGCCGTTGACCGCGACGAAGCAGAAGCCCATCGCCATCATCCAGCCGATCCCCGCAAGGTCGCGGCGTGTCTGCGCATCCATTTGCATGTCGTGCAGTTGGACCGCATCGCAAGGCGGGCGCAAGGCTCAATCTGCGACCAGCTTGAGGGCGATGGTCCACATGACGATGCCGACAAGGATCTCCAGCACCTGCCAGGCGCGGGGCCGGGCGAACACGGGCGCCAGCAGGCGCGCGCCGTAGCCCAGCGAAAAGAAGAACAGGAACGACCCCGTCATCGCCCCTGCGCCGAAGACAGCCGGCTGCGGCCATTGCGCGGAGATCGCGCCGACCAGAACGACGGTATCCAGCCAGACATGCGGGTTCAGCCAGGTCAATGCCGCGACCAGACCCAGCGTGCGGACCAGTGATGCGCCCTGCCCCTCGGGCCGCAGCGAGCCGCCGCCCTGCCAAGCTGCCCGGAACGACCGTGCCCCGTACCAGATCAGGAAGGCGGCGCCGGCCCAGCGCATCCCCTCGACCAGCAAGGGGGCGGCGGAACTGATCGCGGCCATTCCGTTGACGCCCAGAAGGATCAGCAGGGCATCGGACAACGCGCAGAACAGGCAGACCCAGAAGATGTGGTGCCGGACCAGCCCCTGCTTCAGGACAAAGGCGTTCTGAGCGCCGATGGCGACGATCAGAGACAGTCCGGTTCCAAGCCCGGCAGCGTAAGACATCATCGCGTCACCTCCGGCCGCTGCTTTCCTCTAAATCTCTCCTAAAATAAAGTGATTTGAACTTACCCAGATGAAGACAGGCTAATGCTGGACTATCCCGCCCTCGCCGCCTTGGCCGAGATCATCCGGCGCGGCTCCTTCGAAGCTGCGGCCTCGGCGCTGCACGTGACACCCTCGGCCATCTCGCAGCGCATCCGGTCGCTGGAGGATCGCATGGGCGCCGTCCTGATCGACCGAGGCCCTCCGGTCCTGGCCACCGAAAAGGGACTGCGCCTGGCCGCCCACCTTGATCAGGTGCGGCTGCTGGAATCCGCGCTTGCACTGTCGCCGGACCGTCCGGTGATCCGCCTGGCGGTGAATGCCGACAGCCTGGCAAGCTGGGCCATGCCCGCGCTTGCTGCCGCGCCGGGGTTGCTGGACCTGACGATGGACGACCAGGATCACGCCCTGGACTGGCTGCGAAACGGCATGGTCATGGCCGCGCTGACCAGCGACAGCCGCCCGGTGGCGGGGTGCGACAGCCTGCGGCTGGGCGTCCTGCGCTATCGGGCAACCGCAAGTCCCGACTTTGCGGCGCGTCACTTCTCCGACGGCGTGACGGCGGACAGCCTGGGCCGCACCCCGTCGCTCAGCTTCAATGCCAAGGATGCGCTGCAGATCCGATGGGCCAAGGCGCTGACCGGGACACGCCTGTCGCTGCCGCTGCACCGCATCCCGACTGCCCAGGGCTTTGCCGAGGCCACGCGGCTTGGCATCGGCTGGGGCATGAATCCAGAACCGACCATTCGCGACGATCTCGCCACGGGCCGCCTGATCGACCTGGCACCCGACCTGCCGCTGGACGTGCCGCTTTACTGGCAGTTCAGCCGCATCACCGCCGTTGCACTGTCGCCGCTCACCGAAGCCATAAGAAAAGCCGCCAAGGCAGCCCTCCTGCCCTGACAGCCACTTCATCTTGGTCCAAATATCCCGGGGGGAGTCCCGCAGGGACCGGGGGGCTGGCCCCCCGCCACCGTCCCCGACAAGGGCCGGCCAGCTTACAGCTGGGCGGCCACCGCGTCCGACAGATCGAAGTTGCCCGTCACGTTCTGGACGTCGTCGTCGTCTTCCAGCGTGTCGATCAGCTTCATCAGCTTCTGCGCGGTTTCCAGGTCCGTGACCTCGGTCGGAGCCTGCGGCTTCCAGATCAGCTTGGCCGTTTCCGATTCACCCAAGGTCGCTTCCAGCGCCTGAGAGACCTCGTTCAGCGCGGTGTCGGCGCAATAGATCCAGTGGCCATCCTCATCGGTCTCGACATCGTCGGCGCCCGCCTCGATGGCGGCTTCCATGACCGTGTCGGCATCGCCCGCGGACAGCGGATACATGATCTCGCCCACGCGGTCGAACATGAAGCTGACCGATCCGGTCTGGCCCATGTCGCCGCCCGACTTGGTGAAATAGCTGCGGACGTTGGATGCCGTGCGGTTGCGGTTGTCGGTCATCGCCTCGACCACAAGGGCGATGCCATTCGGGCCGTAACCCTCGTAGCGGATCTCCTCGTAGTTCTCGGCGTCGCCCCCGATCGCCTTCTTGATGGCGCGGTCGATCACGTCCTTGGGGCAGGAGTTCGACTTGGCTTCCTTTACCGCCAGGCGCAGGCGCGGGTTCTTGTCAGGGTCGGGATCGCCCATCTTCGCGGCGACGGTGATTTCCTTCGCCAGCTTGGAAAACAGCTTCGACCGGGCCGCATCCTGACGGCCCTTGCGATGCTGGATGTTGGCCCATTTGGAATGGCCTGCCATGATCGGTCGTCCTTCGCAGTTCTTCACAGGATTCGCGCGCTTTTAGTCCAGCCGGACGGCGCATCGCAAGACGCCCCACGCAGAAGAAAGGCGCCCGATCCTTCCGGATGGGCGCCCGCAGGACAGTATCGCTGCAGCGGATCAGATCGCGGCGGAAACGCCCAGGATGCGGCGGACCTCGCCGTCGCGGGTCAGGCCGCGGCGGGCCAGTTCGGCGTCACTGATGCTGTTCAGGCGCTCAAGCTCCCGGACCTTCGGGCTGGCCTCGGCGATCAGCACCAGAACCTTGCCGATGGCAACGAAAGGCGCGGCGATCAGCCCCAGGACCGAGCTGCGCGGTTTTTCGAAAGTGATCGTGTTTGCCATCTGGAAACTCCTTTGCAACACAAAGCCGTTTCCCCCCTTGTTCAATCATATCGGCCAATGACTTGGCCGGAACAATGGCTAATGCTGCATAGCAGCATTGCATCTGCTTAAAGCGGCCAGAACAGCGGGATGACCAGGCAGGCGACGATGCCGCAGATGATGTCCAAGGGCACGCCCACGCGCACGAAATCGCTGAATCGATAGCCGCCGGGGCCATAGACCATCATGTGCGTCTGATAGCCGATGGGCGTGGCGAAGGCGACCGTGGCCGAGAACATCACCGCCACGACATAGGCGCGGGGATCGTGGCCCAGCGACTGCGCCAGTGCGATGGCGATCGGCGTCAGCAGCACGGCGACCGCGTTGTTTGACAACAGCTCGGTCATCAGCAGACCCAGGAAATAGACCGCGATCAGCGTCGCGAAGGGCGGTAGGTCGCGCAGCCAGGGCGTGACGAAGTCCACGATCAACTGGACGGTGCCGGTATGCTCCAGCGCCTCTCCCACGGCCAGCATGGCGAAGATCATCGCCATCAGCCGGGCATCGATGAACGAGAACGCTTCCTCGGCATCGATGCAGCGGGTGATCAGGATCACGGCCGAGGCAAGAAAGGCCAGAACCATGATCGGCGCGACATCCAGTGCCGCCAACGTCACCACGGCCAGCAGGCAGACGATGGCGATGGGCGCGCGTTCGCGGCGATAGGCCCGGATCGACGGGCGCGAGACATCGACCAGTCCCATGTCCGCCGCCAGCCGGGCAATATCCTCGGGCGCGCCCTCCAGCAGCAGCGTGTCGCCCACGCGGACCACAAGGTCGTCCAGTTGCCGCCCCATGTTCTGGTCGCGCCGATGCGCCGCCAGCACATAGATGCCGTAGCGGCGGCGCAGGCGCATGTCGCCCAAGCGGCGGCCGATCAGTTGCGCGCCCGGCGAGATCAGGACCTCGACCGTCTCGGTGGCGACCGAGCTCAGCTTGTCCACGACCTGCAGGTTCTTGTTGCCCAGGAACTCCAGCAGGTCGGCCATCTCGGACCGCAGCACCACGCGGTCGCCGGGTTCCAGCACCACCTCGGCCAGGTTGCGCCGCAGGGACGCATCGCCGCGCAGAACGTCGATCAGGCGCACGGCCTCGCGCTTGAACAGCGCCACCTCGACCGCCTTCTGGCCCACCAGGCTTGAATCCTGGGGAATGGCGAGTTCGGTGAAGTACTTCATCCCCCGCCGCGATCCCAGGAAACCGGCCAGCGAGGTCCGGTCGGGCAAGAGGCGCCGTCCGAACAGGGCGAAATAGGCGACGCCCGCCAGCGTGATCGCGATGCCGACCGGGGCGATCTCGAAAATCGAGAAGGGCTCCATGCCCTGTTCGCGCGCCACCCCATCCACAAGAAGGTTGGTCGAGGTTCCGATCAGCGTGATCATCCCGCCAAGGATGGTGAAATAGCTGAGCGGCATGAGGATCTTGGAGGGCGCCATCTTCAGCCGGGCGGCAAGCTGGATGCAGATGGGGATCATCACCGCCACGACGGGCGTGTTGTTCATCACCGCCGAGGCGACGATGACGAAGGCGAACAGCGCGCAGATCGTCAAGGCAGGGTTGGTGGTCGCGCGCGCCGTCACCAGCCGCGACATCATCTCCAGCGCGCCGGTGCGCAGCAGGCCGCCCATGATCAGGAACATGAAGGCGATCGTCCAGGGGGCCGAGTTCGACAGGACGCCCGCCGCGTCCTCGGCCGGCAGCAGCCCAAGGACCAGCATGGTTGCGGCCGAACCGATGGCGACGACCTCGGGCGGCTGCTTCTCGCGGATGAACTGGATGAAGGTGATCGTCACGATGACCAGCATCGCGATCGCCGCGTTCGTTCCGGTCAGGTCAAATCCAAGCATGAGCTTCCTGTCGATCCGCCGACGACCGGCCGGCCCAGGCGGGTGATAGAATTGTTTTCCCCGTCACCGCAAGCGGTCTATGCAGGATGCGTCTGGGCAAGACGGCCGCCGTCGCGCACGGATTCGATCGCCGTGGCGCGGCCGGTGCGGTCGTCCGTCACGATCAGGGCGCCGGACAAGGTCGCCTCGCCCTCGGCCGGGGTGAAGCGGTCGCGGGTCATGCCGGTGATGAAGCGCCGCAGCGGCTCGGTCTTTTCCATGCCGATGACGCTGTCGTAATCCCCGCACATGCCGGCGTCGGACTGGTAGGCCGTCCCGCGAGGCAGGATCTGCGCATCGGCGGTGGGCACATGCGTATGCGTCCCCACCACGCCCGAGGCGCGGCCGTCGCAGAAATGGCCGGCGGCCATCTTCTCGCTTGTCGCCTCGGCATGGAAATCGACAAGCGCGGCCTGCACCATGCCGCCCGGCGGGTGCGCGCGCAGAACCGCGTCAAGCGCCGAAAAGGGATCGTCATAAGGGCGCGACATGAACACCTGCCCCAGCGCCTGCGTGACCAGCAGCTTGCGCCCGCGCGCGTCGCTGATGATGGCGCTGCCCCGGCCCGGCGCTTCCTTCGCATAGTTCAGCGGCCTGACGATGCGAGGCTCGCGATCGACAAAGGCCAGCATGTCCTTCTGGTCGAAGGCATGGTCGCCCAGCGTCAGGCAGTCCGCGCCGGATTCCAGAAGCAGTTGCGCGTGACCCGCCGTGCAACCGCGCCCGCCGCTGGCGTTTTCGGCGTTCACCACGACCAGGTCGGCCTTCAGGCGGGCCCGCAAGGGGGCCAGCCGCTCGACAATCGCGCGCCGGCCGGCGCGCCCCATCACATCGCCAAGAAAGAGAATTCTCATGGCCGGTGGTTACGCCCGAAGTGCGGTCGCTTCAAGGCGTCTCTGGACAGGGTGGCGCCGCGTTGCCATCCTGCCGCGACAGGAAAGGGATGGAGATGGATCAAGCCGATTGGGCCGCTGTCGAAGCGGCCGGGGGAACCCTGCGTCTTTGGCTGATGCACGACGGGGCCGCAGGCGCCGGGATCACCGCCCCCGACAACGCAGATCCCGTCGCAGCCCTGCGCGAGATGCTGCTGCCATTGCTGGGGACCGGGGCCAGGATCGACGTGATCGCGGCGGGTTGGCCGGGCAGCGCGTCCGCCAGGGTGCCTTGCGCACCCCCGCCGCCCCTGCCCCCGGTCGAGATCGATCCGCAGATCACGCTGCATCGCCTGCCCGGCCTGGTGCAGGACCGGCCGACAGACCTGATCGGCACGGCCGCCGCCCGCATCGCCGGACATCTGGCGACCCATCCCGATTTTGACGGCGTTCTGTGCCTTCCGGGCGAGGGAACGGTCTGGGCCCATGTCGGCGCGGGCGAGATCGTCAGCTTTCGCAGCTTCCTGACGGTCGAGTTGCTGGACAGGCTGACCCTGATCGACAGCGCGCCGGACACCGGCCCCGGCTTTGCCGAGGCGGTCCGCCAAGCCATGTCCCGCCCGGCAGGGCTGGCAGGCGATCTGTCCACGATCCGGGCGCAGGTGGCGCTGGAGCACCTGGATCTGGCCGCTGCCCATGCGGCGACGGCAGGCCTGCTGATCGGTGCGGAACTTGCGGCGGCAAGGCCCTGGTGGCTGGGCCAAGCCGTCACCATCCTTGGCGCGGGCTGGCTGGCCGACCGCTATGCCGAGGCCCTGGGCCTGCAGAGGGTCGTTCCGGCGGCCGCCGATCCCACGCAGGCGCTGCTGGACGGATTTCGCGCGGCACGCCGGATGCTCTGACGGGGGAACCCCGGCGGCGGCTTGCGGTTCTGTTGCCGACACCGAAGGAGCACCGCCATGACCGAGACCACGCCCGACCTGACCTGCGACGTGGCGATCATCGGGGCGGGAACGGCGGGGCTGGCGGCGGAACGGGCCGCCCGCGCGGCAGGCGCACGCACGCTGCTGATCGACGACGGCTTTGCGGGAACGCTTTGCGCCACCGCCGGCTGCATGCCGTCCAAGCTGCTGATCGCTGCGGCCCGCGCCCATGCGGACCTGGACAGGGCGCGCGCCATGGGCATCGACATTCCCCCGGCGCGCGTCGATGGCCGCAAGGTGATGGCGCGGGTCAGGGCGGAACGGGACCGCTTCGTGCAGGCGACCAGACAAAGCTATGCCGATCTGCCCGAGGGAACCTGCCTTGATGCCCGCGCGCGCTTTGTCGCGCCGAACCGGCTGCAACTGGACGACGGGCGGCATGTGGACGCAAGGACCGTCGTGATCGCGACAGGCTCCACCCCGGTCATCCCCAAGCCCTATCGCGACCTTGGGGCGCGCCTGCTGACCAACGAGTCGGTCTTTGAACTGGAGGATCTGCCGCAAAGCCTTGCAGTGATCGGTGCCGGGCCACTGGGCGCCGAACTGGCGCAGGCGATTGGACGACTGGGCGTCCGGGTGGTGCTGTTCGACAACGGCGACCGGTTGGCCGGCATCCGCTGCGACAAGGTCCATGATGCCTATCGCGCGATCTACGCCGCGGATGTCACCCTGCGGCTTGGCTGCAAGCCGGAACCGACGGCTACCGACAACGGCATTCGCCTGCGATGGGACGGCGAAACCGAGGATTTCGACTACGTTCTTGTCGCGACAGGCCGCGCCCCGGCGTTGAAGGACCTGAACCTTCAGGCTACGGGCCTGGACCTTGACAACAAGGGCGTGCCGCAGCTTGACCGCAAGACGATGCGCTGCGGGGATTCCGCCATCTTCATGGCGGGCGACGCCGATGGCGATGCGCCCGTGCTGCATGAAGCCTTGATCGACGGCAATATCGCGGGAACCAATGCCGCCCGCTGCCCCGAGGTCGAGCCGCGGGACAGGCCGACCTTGTTCACCATGACCTTCACCGATCCGCCCATCGCGGCCATCGGCGCCCCTCCCGACAAGTGCGCCCTCAACGCGCATGGCGACTATTCCGACCAGGGCCGTGCGCGTGTCGAGCATAAGGCAAAAGGGATGCTGCGCCTCGGCGCCGATGAATCGGGAACGCTGATCGGTGCCGACCTGGCAGTGCCGGGGGGCGACCACATGGCGCATCTTCTGGTCGCGGCGATCATGGCCGGGGCAACGGCGTCGGATCTTCTGCGGACACCCTTTTATCACCCGACCTTGGAGGAAGGGCTGAAACCTGCCCTGCGCGATCTTTGCGGGCAGGCCAACCTGACGACAGGCGACAACAGCAACCCGCCGGGGGCATGATGACAGAACGCGTGATCGAACTTGGCAACGGCTTCTGGAACATCCGCGGCAACCTGCGGATCGGCGGGCTGGTCAACGTGGGAACGCAGTGCTCGCTTGTCCGGCTGTCCTCGGGGCGCTTCGTGTTCCTGGACTCCTATGCCTTCGGGGAACAGGTGGCGGATCAGGTCATGGCGCTGACCGATGGCGGTCGCGCGGTCGAGGCGGTCCTGAACCTGCACCCGTTCCACACTCTGCACTGCAAGACCATGCACGAGATGTTCCCGCAGGCGCAGTTGTTCGGGTCGGACCGTCATCACCGCAAATGGCCCGACCTGCCCTGGCAGCCCGAGGCCGTCGAATCACCAAAGGTCGCCTCGCGATTTTCCGACCTTCGCTTTTCGCTGCCGGACGGCATCGACTACATCTGCCAGAACGAACGGGTCCACGCCGGATCGCTGCTGGCCTTTCACCCGGCCAGCGGCACGCTGCACGTGGACGACACGCTGAACGTGCTGCCGATCCCCGCCTTGCTGAGGCGGCTGCTGCGGATGCCCCGCCTGGGCTTCCATCCCACCTTGGGGCAGGCATTGCAGGACCGGCCCGGTGCGGCGCAGGATTTCCGGGCTTGGGCGCTGCGCATCGCCGAAGACTGGCGCGACACCCGCACGGTCTGCGCGGCGCATTCGGCCACGCTGGCGATCAAGCCCGGCAGCTTTCCCGATCACATCAGGACCGCCCTGGCGCGCGCCGAGCCCGCCCTGAAACGCTTCGAGGCGAAGCGCGCCTAGGCCAGCCGCGCGATCAGGGACGAGGTGTCCCAGCGCCCGCCGCCCATCTGCTGCACGTCCTTGTAGAACTGGTCCACCAGGGCCGTGACCGGCAGTGATGCCCCGACCTCGTCCGCGGCGGCAAGGCAGATGCCAAGGTCCTTGCGCATCCAGTCCACGGCAAAGCCATGCTCGAACTGGCCCTGGTCCATGGTCTTGTGGCGGTTGACCATCTGCCAGCTTCCGGCCGCGCCCTGGCTGATGACCTCGACCACCTTCTCGACCTCCAAACCGGACTTCTTGGCAAAGGCCAGCGATTCGGACAGCGCCTGCACCAGCCCGGCAATGGCGATCTGGTTGCACATCTTGGTGATCTGGCCCGCGCCAACGTCGCCCATGCGGCGGCAGATCTTGGCATAGGCGCCGATCACCGGCGCGGCGCGGTCGAAATCACCTTGGTCGCCGCCGCACATGACCGACAGTTGGCCGTTTTCCGCCCCCGCCTGCCCGCCCGAGACCGGGGCATCCACATAGCCAAGCCTCGCCGCCTGCGCCGCCTGCGCCAGTTCGCGGGTCACGGCCGCCGAAACGGTGGTGTGATCCACGAAGACCGCGCCCGGCTTCATCCCGGCGAAGGCGCCGTCCGCGCCAAGGCAGATCTGGCGCAAGTCGTCGTCGTTGCCCACGCAGGTCATGACGAAGTCGGCATCCGCAACGGCCTCGCGCGGGGTTCCCGCCCAGGCGCCATCGTGGCGGGCGGCCCAGTCCTCGGCCTTGGCCCGGGTGCGGTTGAAGACCGTGACGTCGTGGCCCGCTGCCTTCAGATGCCCCGCCATCGGCGCACCCATGACGCCCAACCCCAGAAATGCCAGCCTAGCCATTCAGCCCCCGTTTGCCGATCCGGCGCCCGCCCTCCGTTGAACTGGCGCCGCGCCTCCATTATGCAGCACACCAACATCCCGGCGTGCCATGGTCAAGCACCCGGTACCCCCAAAAACAGGCGGCGGACCGGCCCATGGATCATCTTCCGACATGCTGACCCTTTTCCGCTGGCTTCTGCGGCTGACCATCGGCCTGATCCTGCTGGGGGTCGTCGCGGTGGTGCTGGCCTGGTATTTCGCCGTCCGTTCCCTGCCGGACTACAACGCGACGCTGCAGGTCCAAGGGATCTCGGCCCCGGTCGAGATCGTGCGGTCAACCGAGAACGTGCCCCACATCTTCGGCCAGACGGACGAGGACGTGTTCTTCGCCCTGGGCCTTGCCCATGCGCAGGACCGCCTGTTCCAGATGACCCTGCTGCGCCGCGCGGCCCAAGGCCGCCTGTCCGAGGTTTATGGCGCAGGTGCCTTTCCCGCCGACGACCTGGCCCGGCGGCTGGAGCTTTACCGCAACGCAAGCGCCTCGCTGGAGTCGCAGGACCAGGCGACACAGGCGGCGCTGCGGGCCTATTCCGACGGCGTGAACCAATGGATCGCCCAGATCAACAAGGGCGCGCTTGGCCGTGGCGCTCCCGAGTTCTTCGTCCTGCCGCAGGACATCGCCTACTGGCAGCCCGCCGACTCGCTGGCGATCCTGAAGCTGCTGGCCGCCGCGTCCAGCAATTCCGCGGCCGAGGAGATCCTGCGTGCCCGCCTGTCGCTGACATGGCCAGAGCGGGGCGCGGACCTGCTTCTGGGCGAAGGCAATGCGCCCGCCCTGCCCCGCTATGCCGACCTGTTTCCCGGCGCCCGGCTTGCTCCGCCCGAGGCCCGGCAGGGTCCCGCGCCGGAACGCGACGCAACCGATTTCCTGCGCCCGAACGGCGGCCTGGGGGCCAACGGCTTTGCAGCGGCCGCCGACCGGACGGCGGCGGGCGGGGCGCTGTTGGCCAGCGACCCGCAGGCGCCGCTCGTGGCGCCCTCGCTTTACTACCTCGCGCGGATGCAGTTGACATCCGGGGGCGTGATCGGGGCCACGGTGCCGGGGATGCCGGTGGTCTTTTCCGGCCGCAACCCGCAGCTTGCCTGGGGGATAACGCCCGCCCCCATCGACGACGCCGACATCGCCATCGAGGAGATCCAGCCGGGCCGCAAGGACCGTTACCGCGGCGCGGGCGGCTGGACCGAGTTCACCACCCGGCGCGAGGTGATCCGCGTCTTGGACGAGCCGAACCGCGCCGTCACCCTGCGCAGCAGCCGCAACGGTCCCCTGGTGCCGCTGCTGGACCCCGGCCTGGCCGATGTCACGCCCATGGGCCATGTCGCGGCGCTGCGCTGGACCGGGCTGTCGCGGACCGATACGACCATGTCGGCGCTGATCGGCATGATGCGGGCGACTGACGCCAGCAGCGCGGCGACGGCGCTGGGCCGTGTCGTCGCCCCGGCGATGGCGGTGACGCTGGCCGATGCCGACGGCATCCGGCAGGTGACGGTCGGCGCCATGCCGCAACGCGCGGCAAGCCACCCGACCGGCGGCGCGCTGCCCGTTCCAGGCTGGCTGGCCGAGGGGGAATGGTCCGGCCTCGTGCCCATGACCGAGGATGGCGCCACGACCGGCGGTCTTGCCTTCGCGACCGAGGAGCGCGGCCCCCTCGCCCTGCGCCGCGCCCGCCTTTCGCACCTGCTGAACGACCGAGAGGTCCATTCCCGTGACAGCTTCATCGCGGCGCAGCTTGACATCGTCAGCCCCGCCGCCCGCGCGCTGCTGCCGCTTGTCGGGGCCGATCTGTGGTTCACCGGCGAACCCGCCGCGCCCGGCACCCCGGAACGCCAGCGCCAGGACGCGTTGAACCTGCTGGCCGAATGGGACGGCGCCATGAGCGAGCACCTGCCCGAGCCGCTGATCTATTCCGCCTGGATGGGTGCGCTGCAGGACCGCCTGATCCGGGACGAGCTTGGCCCCGTGGCCGACGACATCCGCAGCCTGCATCCGGGCTTCATCGACTCGGTCTTTCGCAACCGCAACGGCGCCGGCATCTGGTGCGACATCGTGCAAAGCGCCCCTTCCGAGGATTGCACGACCATTGCCCGGCAGGCGCTGGACCGCGCCATCCTGGAACTGGCGCAGCGCTATGGCCCCGACGTGACCAGCTGGCGATGGGGCGATGCCCATCTGGCGCGGCATGTCCATCCGGGGCTGGGCCAGATCACGGCGCTTGGCTGGATCGTGAACCTGACGCAATCCATCTCGGGCGGGACATTCACCGTGTCGCATTCCACGCTGCTGGGGACCGGCGCCACGCCGTTCGAGGCGGGGACCGGCCCCGCCTATCGCGGCGTCTATGATCTGGCCGATCCCGACAGCTCGGTCTTCATCATCTCGACCGGGCAATCGGGGCATCCCTTGTCGCGCCATTACGACGACCTGGCGGGGTTGTGGCGTCGGGGCGAATACATCGGCATGTCGCTGGACCCGCAACTGGCCCGTGCCGCGGCCACCGGGGTCACGACGCTTCAACCGGCCGGCCGGTAGGTCAGTCGAACAGCACCACCTGCCGGATCGCCTCGCCCCGGTCCAGCATGTCGAAGCCTTCGTTGATCTGGTCCAGCGTCAGGGTGCGGGTCAGCAGACGGTTCACCGGCAACTGCCCTGCGCGGTACATGCGGATAAAGCGCGGAATGTCGCGCTGGGGGACGCAGGATCCCATGTAGCTGCCCTTCACCGTCCGCTCGTCCGCGACGATGTTGACGGCGGGAATGCGGAACTCGGCCGTGGGCGGCGCCAGCCCGGCGCTGACCGTCTGCCCGCCGCGCCGTGTGATCGCATAGGCAAGCTGAAAGGCCGGCGCCGCGCCTGCAAGCTCGATCGCGTGATCGACGCCGCCGCCGGTCAGGGCGCGGACATGATCGACAATGCCATCCCTTGCCGCATTGAGGGTTTGCGTCGCCCCCAGGTCGCGGGCCAGCGACAGCTTGTCGTCGGACAGGTCGATGGCGACGATCTGGGTCGCGCCAGCCGCCACGGCGCCCAGCAGCGCCGCAAGCCCCACGCCGCCAAGGCCGATAATGGCGACGCTTTGCCCCGGCTGGACGCGGCAGGTGTTCAGCACCGCACCCACCCCGGTCTGGACCGCGCAGCCGAACAGCGCCAGTTCCGCGAAGGGAATGTCGTCGGCATCGACCTTGACGACGGAATGGCGCGACACGACCGCATGATCGGCATAGGCCGAGACGCCGCAGTGATGATGGATGTCATGCCCCGCGCCATGCAGCCGCATCGCGCCCGACATCAGCACGCCCCTGCCATTCGCCTCGGCACCCGGCAGGCACAGCGCGGGACGCCCCTCGGCGCAGGGAAGGCAGCCGCCGCAGGTCGGTTGAAAGGTCATCACCACCCGGTCGCCAGGCCGCAGGTCGCGGATGGCGGCACCCACCTCGACCACGGTTCCGGCGGCCTCGTGCCCCAGGACCATGGGCACGGGCCGGGGCCGGTTGCCATTGATGACCGACAGGTCCGAATGGCACAGGCCCGCTGCGCCGATCCTGACCAGGACTTCCTCAGGGCCGGGCGGGTCAAGCTCGACCTCCTCGATCCCCAAGGGCCTGCTTTCGGCAAAAGGCGCTGCGGCCGGAGACGACCTGAGAACGGCGGCGCGGATTTTCATGATGTTTCTCCCCTGTGTCGCGATGTTTCATGGCGGAGGGGGGCGCATCAAGCGAAATGCCGGCCTTGGATAAGCCGACATTCGCAGGGCGCAGATGCGGCACTATCCTGCCGTGGACAGGATCCTGCGCCAGCGGTGGAACAGGTCGGCGCCGACCTGACGGGTCTCGGCCAAGGCAAAGCGCGGTGCATCGGCCAGCCGGACAAGCTGCATGGAAGCGACGGCGGGCAGCCCGTCCCCACCCAGCACGACCCCTGCCGTGAAGCCGACGATCTGATCGACAAGTCCCTGGCCCAGCAGGGACGCCGCCAGCACCCCACCGCCTTCGCAGAAGACGCGGGTGATCCCCTGCCGGGCAAGGTGTTCCATCGCTTCCGACGGCGAGGCGTCGATCTGCCACAAGGGACCGTGCGCCGGACCCTCGGACGGCAGGTCGGGCAACGAGCGGGACGAAAGCACGACACGCACCGGCTGGCGCGGCGTGGTCATGCCGCGGACGTTAAGCGACGGCCGGTCGGCGCGGGCCGTGTTCCCCCCCACCAGGATCGCGTCATGCGTCATTCGCAGCGCGTGGACATGCAGCCGGGCCGAGGGGCCGGTGATCCACTGGCTTTCGCCGCTGGCCGTGGCGATGCGGCCGTCGAAGCTGGTCGCCAGCTTCAGCGTCACGAAGGGCCGCCCCCGCTGGATGCGCGACAGGAACCCGGCCTGCAACTCGCGCGCTTCGGCTTCTCGGATGCCTTCGGTCACGACAATGCCGGCGTCCCGAAGCATCCGATGCCCGCGCCCGCCAACCCGTGGGTCAGGATCGGTCAGGGCCGAGACGACACGGGCGATCCCGGCCTGGACCAGCCCTTCGGCACACGGCGGCGTCCGGCCGTGATGGGCGCAGGGTTCCAGCGTGACATAGGCGGTGGCGCCCTTGGCCAGCGGTCCTGCCTGGTCCAGCGCCATCCGCTCGGCATGGGGGCGGCCGCCCGGCTGGGTCCATCCGCGACCAACCACATGGCCGTCGCGGTGGATGACACAGCCCACGGCGGGATTGGGCCAGACATTGCCCAGACCGCGGCGCGCCAGCCGCAAGGCATGGGCCATGTGGCGAAGGTCGTCCTGCGCGGTCACGTCAGTCGTTGGCCGCGCCGGGCCGCAATTCCGATACGAACTTGTCGAAGTCGTCGGCGTCCTGGAAGTTCTTGTAGACGCTGGCAAACCGGACATAGGCGACGTTGTCGATGCGCGACAGCGCTTCCATCACGATCTCTCCGATCATCTTCGACGGGATGTCCGTCTCGCCCGTGCTTTCCAGCCTGCGCACGATGCCGCTGATCATCTGCTCGATCCGCTCGGGCTCGACCGGGCGCTTCTGCATGGCGATGCGGATAGACCGGGCCATCTTGTCGCGGTCGAAATCCTCGCGCCGGCCGCTGGTCTTCACGACCACCAGATCGCGTAGCTGCACCCGTTCATAGGTCGTGAAGCGGCCCCCGCAGGCGGGACAGAACCGGCGGCGGCGGATGGCGACGTTGTCTTCCGCGGGGCGCGAGTCCTTGACCTGCGTATCGACGTTTCCGCAAAACGGGCAGCGCATCCGATTGTCCCCTTCGGTCCTCCGGTCACCAACACTATAGGCAGCTTGGCAGGGATTGGGTAGCTTTATCCCCAAGGCACAACATATTAGCCGCGTACTCTGTGACCGGAATGTCGCGCGCTAGAAAACCTGAAACGCCACGGCGACCTGGCGCCGGTGCGGGGCAAGGCGATGTTCCACCAGATAGAGGCCCTGCCACGTCCCCAGCATCATCCGCCCGGCCGAGACCGGGACCTGCAGGCTGACCGGCAGGACGGCGGCCTTGAGATGCGCGGGCATGTCGTCCGGTCCCTCGTCCCGGTGCCGCAGCCAGGACATCGAGGGATGGTCGGCCTGGGGCGCGATGCGGTCAAGCCAGCCCAGAAGATCGGCCTGCACATCCGGGTCGGCGTTTTCCTGGATCAGCAGGGAACAGGATGTATGCCGGACCAGCAGGGTGACGACACCGTCCGCCGCCCCGCCGTCGCGCAGCCAGGCGGCGACCTGCCGGGTGATGTCGTGGCAGGCCGGGCCACGGGTCTCGACGGAAAGGGTCGTGATCATTCCGCAGCCTCGGGGCTGCCCAGCAGGGGCAGTTCGTCGTCGCCGTCATGCCCGATCGCAAGGCGCTTCTGGTTGCGGGCGCCAAGCTGGCGCAGCAATTCGGCCTGGCGGATGACATTGCCGGACCCGCGGGACAGCCGGTCCATGGCTGTCGCATGGCTCTTGTGGGCCTTGTCCAGCGCCGCGCCGACATCCTCCATCGCGGAAACAAAGCCGTGGAGCTTGTCGTAAAGCATGCCCGCCCGGTTGGCGATCGCCGCCGCGTTGGATTCGCGCCGCTCGACCGTCCAGATGTGATCGACGGTGCGCAGGGTCAGCATCAGCGTGGTCGGCGTCGCCAGCCCCACGCGGTTTTCCATGGCGTGCCGCGTCAGGTCGGGATCGACGCGCAGGGCTTCGGAGAACGCGCCTTCGATCGGAATGAACATCAGCACGTAATCGACCGAGCCTTCCTCAAGCGCGTGATAGCCCTTGCCGGAAAGCGAGGCGATATGCGTACGGATCGCCGCGACGTGCCGGCGCAGCGCGCTGTCGCAGATTGTCGGGTCTTCGGCGCTGACCGCTTCCTCATAGGCCACCAGCGAGACCTTGCTGTCCACCACCAGCACCTTCTTCTGCGGCATCTTGATGATCACGTCCGGGCGCCAGGTCTTGCCATCCTCGTCCCGGCGGCTGGTCTGGGTGGTGTAGTGCGTGCCCGACAGAAGGCCCGAATCCTCGAGAATGCGTTCAAGGATCATCTCGCCCCAGGCGCCGCGCTTCTGGCTGTCGCCCTTCAAGGCGCGCGTCAGGTTGACCGCCTCGCGAGAGATCGCCTCGGACCGGCGGTAAAGGCCTTCGATCTGTTCGCGCAGGCGGGCCCGTTCCTCGTCAGTGGCCTTGTTGCGCGCCTGCAGTTCGTTCTGGAAGCGGTCCACCTGATCGCGGAAGGGCGCAAGCAAGGCGCTCAGCTGGTCGCCGTGCGCCTTCTGCATCTCGGCGCCCTGGGTCTTCAGCGTCTCGTTCGCCAGCAGCTTGAAGTGCCCGGTCATCTCCTCGCGCAGTTCCTTGAGGGTCGCAATCTCGCGTTGCGCCGCCAGCAGATCCTTCTGGGCCGCCAGCCGAGCCTCGGACAAGTCGCGTTCAAGCCGTGCGACGGTCTGGCGCTCGGCCTGCAGGGCTTCGGCAAGGCCGTCGCGATCCGCTGTCAGCCTGGCAACGACATCATCCCCCTGGTCGCGCAATTCGTGCAGGCGCGCGATCTCGCGCCGTTCGGCGGCCAAATCCTTCTCGGCGGCAAGCCGGGCCGAGGCGAGTTCGCCTTCCAGACGCGCGATGTCGCGCCTTCCGATCTGCAGGGCGTCCGACAGGTCGTCGCGCTCGCACCCGATCTCGGCCAGGCGCTTTTCCAGATGCTCCGCCTGCGCCTCGAGCCGGCCCGCCTTCAAGCGCTGTTCGTCCAGCAGCCCCGCCTGCTCGGCCAGCCTGCGTTCCAGTTCGGACGCCCTGCCGTCGTTCGACGGACGCCGCATGGTCACGACCAGCAACAGCACGACCGCCGCCAGAAGCAGGCAGAGAACGATCAGGATCGTATCGGCGGACATGAAGGAACCTCGCGCAACTTTCGTGCAGCGTTCATGATTTACCCCAAGATTGCAAGGATCATGACGATTGCACGGCGGACTGAACCTACGTCACGCGATGCGCAATGAAAAACCGCCCGAAGGCGGTCTTTCGTCATTGATCCAGGAACGACCGCAGCTTGCGGCTGCGCGACGGGTGCTTCAGCTTGCGCAGCGCCTTGGCCTCGATCTGCCGGATGCGTTCGCGGGTCACGCTGAACTGCTGGCCGACTTCCTCCAGCGTGTGGTCGGTGTTCATGCCGATGCCGAAGCGCATCCGCAGAACCCGTTCCTCGCGCGGGGTCAGCGAGGCCAGAACGCGCGTCGTCGTTTCCTTCAGGTTCTCCTGAATGGCCGAGTCCAGCGGCAGGACGGCGTTCTTGTCCTCGATGAAATCGCCAAGCTGGCTGTCCTCCTCGTCCCCGATGGGGGTTTCGAGGGAAATCGGCTCCTTGGCGATCTTCATCACCTTGCGGACCTTTTCCAGCGGCATCTGCAGCTTTTCGGCCAGTTCTTCCGGGGTCGGTTCCCGGCCGATCTCGTGCAGCATCTGGCGGCCGGTGCGGACCAGCTTGTTGATCGTCTCGATCATGTGGACCGGGATTCGGATCGTGCGGGCCTGATCCGCGATGGACCGGGTGATCGCCTGCCTGATCCACCAGGTCGCATAGGTCGAGAACTTGTAGCCGCGCCGGTATTCGAACTTGTCCACGGCCTTCATCAGGCCGATGTTGCCCTCCTGGATCAGGTCCAGGAACTGCAAGCCGCGGTTCGTGTACTTCTTGGCGATGGAGATCACGAGGCGCAGGTTCGCCTCGACCATTTCCTTCTTGGCCTGGCGCGCCTCTTTCTCGCCCCGCTGGACCTGGGACACGATGCGGCGGAATTCCTCGATATCGACGCCGACATACTGGCCGACCTGCGCCATCTCGTTGCGCAGATCCTCGACCTTCTCGCGCGAGCGTTCGAACAGCGCCTGCCAGCCGCGGCCCGCCTGCTGGGACATACGGTCCACCCAGGTCGGGTCAAGTTCGGTCCCGCGATAGGCGTCGATGAATTCGCGGCGGTTGATGCGCGCGGCGTCGGCCAGCTTGACCATGCCGCTGTCGATGGTCACGATCCGGCGGTTGATGCCGTAAAGCTGGTCGACCAGGGCCTCGATCCGGCTGCTGTTCAGGTGAAGCTCGTTCACCAGCCCGACGATGCGGCTGCGCAGCACCTGGTAGTCGCTTTCCGCCGTGGCCGAGAAGCTGTTGTCCTCGTTCAAGGTGGCCGACATGCGCTGGTCCTGCATCGCGGCCAACGCTTCGTAGTCGTGGGCGATGAGTTCCAGAGTTTCTAGGACCTTGGGCTTCAGGCTGGCTTCCATCGCGGCAAGCGACAGGTTGGTGCCGTCGTCCTCCTCGTCATCGTCCTCGCTGCGCATGGGGTTGCCATCGGCATCCAGTTCCTCGCGCTTCTGCGAGGCCTCGGCTTGGACGCTGCCCTCGGACAACTCCTCTTCCTCGCCCTCCTCCTCGTCCAGCGACTGGCCGAAGGTGGTTTCAAGGTCGATGACGTCGCGCAGCAGGATCTCCTCGTCCAGAAGCTCCTCGCGCCACATGGTGATGGCCTTGAAGGTCAGCGGGCTTTCGCACAGGCCCGCGATCATGGTGTTGCGACCGGCCTCGATCCGCTTGGCGATGGCGATCTCGCCCTCGCGCGACAGCAGTTCGACCGAACCCATCTCGCGCAGGTACATGCGCACGGGGTCGTCGGTGCGGTCCAGCTTCTCGGTTTCCGAGGTGGCGACGGCAACCTCGCGAGAGGACGAGCCGACGACGGCCACGGCGCCGCCCTCGGGTTCCTCGGCCCCGTCCTCGTCTTCGATCACGTTGATGCCCATCTCGGACAGCATCGACATGACGTCCTCGATCTGCTCGCTGCTGACCTGCTCGGGCGGCAGGACGGCGTTGAGCTGATCATAGGTGATGTAGCCCCGTTCGCGCGCATCCGCGATCATGCGCTTGACGGCCGCCTGGCTCATGTCAAGCGAATGGGCGTTGTCGTCCTTGTCAGACTTGTCGTGATCGTCGTCCTTGGTGGCCATCCAGGGCTCCCTTTGTCAGGCAGTGATTCGCCACCGACGCGAATCACCGAAAGTCGTCGTATATCTAGCGTGCCCTCCCTCCGAATCAAAGGGCAGGCGATTGACTTGATTCGGTCTTGCCCGAATCAGTCGCCGTCTGGTCATCGGCGCGGCGGTTTGCGCCAGATCTGGCCATCCACGAACTGCGACAACTGCGCCGACAGCGCGTCGCGATCCTCGTTCAGGTCCATGCCGCCTTCCAGTTCGGGCCTTTCGGCGCGATGGCGGGCGCGCGCGATCTGCTGCATCCGCCAGGTCAGTCCTTCATCCGCCTCGCCCTGGATCTCGGCCTCGGCACGCGCAAGCTCGGTTCCGGCCGCGCGCTGCGCCTCGAGTCGATCCAGAAGATTGTTCAATATCGCCAGGGCGGTTTCCGCATCCTGCGAGCCGATCACCGCCGGAGTGAGGCCCAGATGGGCGTCGCGCCGCAGCGTTTCAAGCCCGCGCCGACCCGCCGGGCTTTCGCCGTGCGACAGCAGGTCGAACAGCAATGCCGCGCGGTCGGGATCCGGCGGGGACAGCCGCTCCAACCGGGTTTCGGCCTGCGCCACCAGTTCCGGACGCAGCGCGCAGATCAGAAGGCTTGCACCCTCCAGCAGCGCGGCGGCGGTCAAGGGATTGGCGGCCACCGCCGGAAGGGGGCGCGGCGCCTGGCCACGGCCGCGAGGCGCGGACTTGCGGTCGGCCTGCCGCGCATTGCCCTGCCGCGCGTTCCGACGCGGACCGCCGCCGAAAAGCTCCCACCGCTTGCGGCGCAGTTCCTCGGCGTAATGGTTGCGGGTCAGCTCGTCGGGTATCTTCGCAATGGCATCCTGCAGTCGCTTGTCCAGCGCCGCCTTGCGTTCCGGGCTGTCGAAGACCTGACCTTCGGTTTCGCGCGACCAGAGCAGGTCAACCAGCGGGCGCGCGCCGTCCAGCAACGCGCCCATCGCGCCGGGCCCCGCAGCCTTGATCAGGTCGTCGGGGTCCTGACCCGCGGGCAGGATGACAAAGCGCAGCGCCTGGCCCGGCCCGGTCATCGGCAGGGCCAGGTCGATCAGCCGCTGCGCCGCGCGCTGCCCCGCCGCGTCACCGTCCAGGGCGATCACGGGTTCGGGCGAGACGCGCCACATCAGGCGCAACTGGTCCTCGGTGATGGCGGTGCCAAGGGGGGCGACCGCGCCCTCGAAGCCTGCGCGGCACAGCGCGATCACGTCCATGTAGCCTTCGGCCACTACCAGCCGCTGCCCCTTCGCCACCGCCGAGCGCGCGGGGCCGAGGTTGTAAAGATTGCGCCCCTTGTCGAACAGCGGCGTTTCGGGGCTGTTGAGATACTTGGCCCGCGCGTTCGGGTCCATCGCCCGCCCGCCAAAGCCGATGCAACCTCCCTGCCCGTCCCGGATGGGGAAGATGATGCGGCCCCGGAAACGGTCATAGGCCGCGCCGCCATCGTCGGGCTTGGCCGACATGCCCGATTCGACGATCAGCGCCTCGTCGTAACCCTTGTCGCGCAAGGCCTGGGTCAGCGCCGTACGGCTGTCGGGGGCAAAGCCGATCTCGAACCGGTCCTCGGCCCCGCGGTCCAGGCCGCGGCGCAGCAGGTAGTCGCGCGCCTCGGCCGCCGCACCGGTCTGCAGTTGCAGGCGGAACCAGCGGCAGGCGGCTTCGGTCACCTCCAGCAGGCGGGTTCGCCGGTCAGTGCGTTCGCGGGCACGAGGGTCGGGTTCCGGCATCTGCAGCCCAGCCTCGGCGGCCAGAAGCTTGACCGCTTCGATGAATTCCATCCCGTCGGCGTCGCGCAGGAACTTGATGGCGTCGCCCTTGGCGTGACAGCCGAAGCAGTAGTAATAGCCCTTCTGGTCATCGCAATGAAAACTGGCGGATTTTTCCTGGTGGAACGGACAGGGCGCCCACCAGTCGCCGCGCGCCTGGTTCGACTTGCGCAGATCCCAAACGACCTTCTTCCCGATCACGCGGCTGATCGGAACTCGGTTTCGAATCTCGTCAAGGAAGCCGGGAGGAAGACTCATGGGGCAATTATCGGGGCGGAGGCGCTGCGCGGCAAGCGTCGGGAGCTGGGTATTTGGACAACGAAGAAGCTGCGGTCAATCCGCCCCGACCGCACCGCGCGCCAGGCTCCAGTAGATGTCGCCGATGCGGCGCCGGTCCAGTCGGCCGCCTTCGCGATACCAGTTCGTCACCCCGGTCAGCATCGCGATCAGCGCCATCGTCGCCAGCTTGACGTCGTCGAGGCGCATCAGCCCGGCCGCTACCCCGTCGCGCAGGATCGTCTCCAATGCGGCCTCGTACCGGCTGCGCAGGGCGGTGATGCGGGCAAAGTTCTCGGGCGTGAGATTGCGAAGTTCCATATAGGACAGGAACACCGAGTCTGGATGATCCAGGCTGGTGTCGATGTGGAAGCGGACGAAATGTTCCAGCCTTTGCAAGGGATCACCCGGCACGTCCGTCCAGGCGGACAGCAGGTCCTGCATGTGGCTTTCCATCAGGTCCAGCAGCAAGGCCTGCTTGTCGGGCGTATAGGCGTAAAGCGCCCCGGCCTGCACCCCCACGGCGGAGGCGATCTGGCGCATCGACACGGCGGCATAACCCTGCCGCGCGAACAGGCGGCGGGCCTGGTCGCGGATCAGGGGGCCGGTGATCTCGGCGCGGGAACCTTGCGTGCGGGCCATGGCATCTTCTAGCGCGCACCGTTGGGCCGGGAAAGCCCGTTGCCCCGCAGCCACGCGCGCCCTAGGCTTCGCGCCATGAAACACGTCCTGATCCTGACCGCCTGCACCAGCCTGCTTTCGGGCTGCGGCGGTGATGCCGACCCCTACCCCCGCCTGCTGCCGACCGAGCAGATCCTGGCCGAACCCACCCTGCCCGATCATGCGCCGGACGCGGCATCCTCGCCCGTCGTCGCCAATGCCGAGGCGGAGGGGCGCGCCGCCGACCTGCGCCGTCGCGCCGATGCCCTTCGCGGCCCGGTGATCGAGCCGGAGGCGCTGTCGCGCATGCGGCAACGGGATTGATTGCGGACCGTCCTCCACTCTGGTAAAAACTTTTGACCAAATTGGGGGAGAGTTCCATGCCCGTCATCACCTCGATCGAAGATCTGAAGCGGATGCACCGCGCCCGCACGCCCAAGATGTTCTATGATTATGCTGAATCGGGCAGCTACACCGAACAGACCTTCCGCGAGAACACGACCGATTTCGCCAGGCTGAAGCTGCGCCAGAAGGTCGCGGTGGACATGTCGAACCGCAGCACGGCATCGGACATCGCAGGCCTGCTCGCAACCATGCCGGTCGCTCTGGCGCCGGTGGGCCTGACCGGGATGCAGCACGCCGATGGCGAGATCCACGCCGCCCGCGCGGCCGAGAAGTTCGGCGTGCCCTTCTGCCTGTCCACCATGTCGATCTGTTCCATCGAGGACGTGGCGGAACACACGACCAAGCCCTTCATGTTCCAGCTTTACGTCATGAAGGACCAGGATTTCCTTGCCGCCATCATCGAGCGGGCGAAAAAGGCGCGATGCAGCGCCCTGGTGCTGACCCTGGACCTGCAGATCCTGGGCCAGCGACACAAGGACCTGAAGAACGGTCTGTCCGCGCCGCCCAAGCTGACGCTGCCGACGATGCTGGATCTGGCGATGCGCTGGCGGTGGGGCATGGGGATGCTGCAAACGAAGCGGCGCTTCTTCGGCAACATCGTGGGCCATGCCAAGGGCGTGGCAGACCCCTCCAGCCTGATGAGCTGGACGGCCGAGCAGTTCGACGAGAAGCTGGACTGGGACAAGATCGCCCGCATCCGCGACCTGTGGGGCGGCAAGCTGATCCTGAAGGGGGTGCTGGACCCCGACGACGCACGCATAGCCGCCGATTTCGGCGCGGATGCGATCATCGTGTCGAACCATGGGGGCCGGCAGCTTGACGGGGCGCTGTCCTCGATCAGGATGCTGCCGCACATCGTCAAGGCCGTGGGCGACCAGATCGAGGTCCACATGGACAGCGGCATCCGGTCGGGCCAGGACGTGCTGAAGGCCTTGGCGCTTGGCGCGCACGCGACCTGGATCGGCCGCGCCTGGCTGCACGGACTGGGCGCCATGGGCGAGGCCGGCGTCACCGCCGCCCTGCAGGTGATCCGCAAGGAACTGGACATCAGCATGGCTCTTTGCGGCGAACGGGACGTCAAGAACATCGGCCCGCAGAACGTGATGATCCCGCGCGGCTTCCTGGACGAATATGATATCCAGGCGCCGATCAGGCCTTCACAAATCACCCCGCTTGCCGTATAGGCCGCGACCTGTCGCCATGCACCCTTGGAGGATGGCGGCGTCAACAACCAAGTTAGGAACATATCATGGCCAAAGAGATCCCTGATCTGGTGGCCGAGCCGCGCGCGGGGTCAGGCAAGGGGGCCGCCCGCCAAGCTCGCCGCGAAGGCAAGGTGCCCGGAGTCGTCTATGGTGACCACAAGGATGCGGTCAACATCCAGTTCGACTTCAACAAGCTGCTGACGCAACTGCGTGCCGGTCGCTTCATGTCCACGCTGTTCAACCTGAAGGTCGAAGGCCAGGAAGACGTGCGCGTCATCTGCCGCGGTGTGCAGAAGGACGTCGTGAAGGATCTGCCGATCCACATCGACTTCATGCGCCTGCGCCGCACCTCGAAGGTGAACCTGTTCATCCACGTGGACTTCATCAACCACGAGAAATGCCCCGGCCTGAAGCGCGGCGGCACCCTCGTGACGGTGCGCCCCGAGGTCGAGCTGGTCGTGACCGCCGGTGACATTCCCGATCACATCACCGTCGATCTGGAAGGCCTGAACGTCGGCGACACCATCCACATCAACGACGTGAAGCTGCCCGAAGGCGTCAAGCCGACCATCGACCGCAACTTCGTCATCGCCAACATCGCCGCGCCGTCGGCGCTGCGTTCGGGCGACGACAGCGGCGAAGCAGCCGAGGCCGCAGCGGAGGAGTGATCCTTTCCGCCTTGCGCAATCATCGGGGCGGTGCCGCTGGCACCGCCCTTTCCATTTGAGGGCCGCTTTGCTAGCCCATTCGCAGGAGGTCACATGGAACCAGTCCATATCGTCGGCGCGGGCCTTGCCGGGTCCGAGGCTGCCTGGCAGATCGCCCGTGCGGGCGTTCCGGTCGTCCTGCACGAAATGCGCCCCGCCAAGGGCACCTTCGCCCACAAGACCGGCGACTGCGCCGAGATGGTCTGTTCCAACAGCTTCCGCTCCGACGACGACGTGATGAACGCCGTGGGGCAGTTGCATTGGGAAATGCGCGCGGCAGGCGGGCTGATCATGGCCACTGCCGATCGCCACCGGCTGCCCGCAGGCGGTGCCCTTGCCGTCGACCGCGACGCATTTTCGGCCGCGGTGACCGAGGCGCTGCAAGCCGAACCGCTTGTCCAGATCGTCCCCGGCGAGATCACGGAGTTGCCTGACGACGGCAACTGGATCATCGCGACGGGTCCGCTGACCTCGGACGCATTGGCGCAGGCGATCCGGTCGGCTACGGGCACCGACTCGCTTGCCTTCTTCGACGCGATTGCGCCGATCGTCCATGCCGACACCATCGACATGACGATCGCTTGGGAACAAAGCCGCTACGACAAGGGCGAGACCGAGGCCGAGCAGAAGGCCTACATCAACTGCCCAATGAACCGCGAGCAGTACGAGGCCTTCATCGACGCCCTGCTGGCCGCCGACAAGACCGAGTTCCACGAGGGCGAGACGGCGGGCTACTTCGACGGCTGCCTGCCGATCGAGGTCATGGCCGAACGCGGCCGAGAAACGCTGCGCCACGGACCGATGAAGCCCGTGGGTTTGACCAACGCGCATAAGCCGGATGAAAAAGCTTATGCAGTGGTTCAACTTCGGCGTGATAATGCATTGGGAACGCTGTACAATATCGTAGGATTCCAGACCAAGATGAAGTACGGTGCGCAGACCCAGGTGTTCCGCATGATCCCTGGGCTAGAGAATGCCAGCTTTGCGCGGCTGGGCGGCATTCACCGGAACTCCTTCCTGAACTCGCCCACCTTGCTGGACGACCGTATGCGGTTGCGCCAGCGTCCAAACCTGCGCTTCGCCGGGCAGGTCACAGGCGTCGAAGGCTATGTCGAAAGCGCGGCGATGGGGCTGCTGGCGGGCCGGATGGCCGCCGCTCAGGCTTTGGGCCGCGACCTGCCGCCGCCCGCCCTGACCACCGCAATGGGCGCCCTGGTCAACCACATCACCGGCGGGGCCGAGGCCAAGACCTTCCAGCCGATGAACGTGAACTTCGGCCTGTTTCCCCCGCTCGACGAGATGCGCGGCGGACGGAAGGGCCGCAAGGACCGCTATCCCGCCTATACGCAACGTGCCAAGGACGACTTTTCGGCATGGCTAGCGGCGCAGTAAGACGAACCCGCTTTGCGCCCTCGCCTACCGGGCTCTTGCACCTGGGCCATGCCTATGCCGCGCTATTGGCGGAACGCGAAGCCACGTCCGGCCAGTTCCTGCTGCGGATCGAGGATATAGACCGCGATCGTTGCCGTGCCGAATACGAGGACGCGATCTATCAGGACCTGATCTGGCTGGGCGTGCAATGGCAACGCCCGGTCATGCGCCAGTCCGACCGCATGGGCGCCTATCGCGATGCCTTGGCCCGGCTTGCACCCTACAGCTATCCTTGCCGCTGCCGCCGTGGCGACATCCGCGCGGCACTCTCGGCCCCGCAGGAGGGTGGCTTGCCCGCCGGTCCGGACGGGCTGGTCTATCCCGGAACCTGCCGGGGCCGCAGCCTGGCCGATGCCGGGCCGGACGACGTGATCCGCCTGGATGCCGCCCGGGCCTTCGACGCCTTGGGCATCGACTGGATCGCCTTCCGCGACGAGGCGATCATGCCCGGCCACGACCATGCGCTGACCCGCGACCAATTCCTGGGCGGCATCGGCGATGCGATCCTGTCGCGGCGGGGCATGGGCACGTCCTATCACCTGGCCGTCGTGGTGGATGACGCCGACCAAGGCATCACGGTGGTGACGCGTGGAAAAGATCTTTTCGATTCAACCTATATCCACGTTCTTCTTCAGAAGTTGCTTCACTTTCCGACGCCGCTTTATCATCACCATCGCCTGATCCGCGACGACGCAGGCAAGCGGCTTGCCAAGCGCGACGACGCCCGCGCGATCCGTCATTACCGCGAGGATGGTGCCACCCCGCAAGACATCCGCCGGATGCTCGCCCTCTGACCTGCTTTGGACTCCAAATATCCCGGGGGAGTCGCGCATCGCGCGACGGGGGCAGCGCCCCCTTTACGCCATCGGCTCCATGATCCCGACCTCGACCCCGTCGCGGATCGCGGTATAGAAACATGAACGCCGGTTGGTGTGACAGGCGGGCCCATGCTGGCGCACCAGGACAAGCAGGCAATCGCGGTCGCAATCCACCCGCAGGTCCACCAGCTCCTGCACATGTCCAGAGCTTTCGCCCTTGACCCAGAAGGCCCGCCGCGACCGGGACCAATAGGTGACGCGGCCGGTCTGCAAGGTCCGCGCAACGCTTTCGGCATTCATCCAGGCCATCATCAGGATCTCTGCGCTGTCCGCATCCTGCGCAATGGCCGGGATCAGGCCGTTCGCATCATATTTCAGGCTGGCAGGGTCGAACATCGGGTTTCCTTTCGCAGATCGGGTTCCTATCTAGGCCCAAGGCAGCCCGTGGGAAAGACCGATGGCCGACAGCGATCTCATGCAACTCTACTCTCGCCGCATCCTGGCTCTGACAACGGCCATCCCGCATCTCGGCACGCTGCAGAACTTCGACGGCAAGGCCATGCGCCGGTCGCCGCAATGCGGCTCGTCGGTCACGGCCTATGTCGCGATGGACGGGGATCGGGTCGCCGATTTTTCGCAGGAGGTGCGGGCTTGCGCGCTGGGCCAGGCCTCGGCCTCGGTTCTGGGACAGGCGGTCATCGGTCGCAGCCGTGACGAGATCGCCGCGACCCGCGACACCCTGCGCGCCATGCTGACCTCGTCCGGTGAGCCGCCACAGGTTCCTTTCGCCGATCTCGAGGCGCTGTTGCCCGCCCGCGACTATCCCAATCGTCATGCCTCGATCCTGCTGGCCTGGGATGCCACCCTGGACGCCATCGCCCAGGCCGAGGCCTAAAAAAACCGGCCCACCAGGGGCCGGTAGTTGCGCGTGCAGGGGGACTGACGGACGCACAGGCGGAGCGCCGTCAAAGCAACGCGGGGCAGAGTTCAGGCCTGCAGAATGGCAGGCAGCCAGAGCACGATCAGCGTCGTGACGGCAAGGGCGGTAACACCGAGCAGATCAGAAGCGAATTCACGAGACATGGGCAACTCCTGTTTGTTGCCCTTTTGTTCTCATACTCGCGCCGTTCTGTAAAGAACATTTTAAGAACTTCTTAGCCGATAGAGATCAGGCGGATGGCTTCGTCCTGGCTCATCAGCCACATCAACATGCGAATCGCCTGTCCGCGCTGGCTTTCCAGACCGGGGTCGCGGTCCAGCAAGGCCCGCGCATCCTGCCGTGCCACCGCCATCAGCCCCGCCTGATGTTCCAGATCAGCGATGCGGAAGCGGGGCAGGCCCGACTGGGCGGTTCCGATCACGTCGCCTGCCCCGCGCATCTCAAGATCCACTTCCGCGATGCGGAAACCATCTTCGGTATCGCGCAGGGTCGTCAGGCGTTGTGCGCCCGTCTCGCCCAGCGGCGGGTGGTACATCAGCAGGCAGGTCGAGGCGCCTTTGCCCCGACCGACCCGTCCGCGAAGCTGGTGCAACTGGGCCAGGCCAAAGCTCTCGGCGCGCTCGATCACCATGATCGTCGCTTCGGGAACGTCCACGCCGACCTCGATCACCGTGGTCGCCACCAGAAGCCGGGCGCGGCCGCTGGCGAAATCGCCCATGGCCGCGTCGCGCTGATCGGCCGGCATCTGTCCGTGGACCAGGCGCACGGCCTCTCCGAACTGGGCGCGCAGGAACTGGAACCGGGCTTCGGCGGCGGTCAGGTCGGTCACTTCGCTTTCATCGACCAGGGGGCAGACCCAATAGGCCCGCGCGCCCTGATCCAAAGCATGACGCAGCCGCGCGGTCACTTGGTCCAGCCGCTGGTCGCTGATCATCACGGTGGTGATGGGCTGCCGTCCCGGCGGCTTTTCACCCAGGATCGAGATGTCGAGATCGCCATATTGCGTCAGCGCCAGGGACCGCGGGATGGGCGTCGCGGTCATGATCAGCATGTCGGGCGGCACCTCGCCCTTGGCCGACAGTTCCAGCCGCTGCCCCACGCCGAAGCGATGCTGTTCGTCGATGATCGCCAGCCTCAGGTCGTGGAAATGCACGTCCTTCTGGAACACCGCATGGGTGCCGACCAGGATGTCGATGCGCCCTTCAACCAGATCCTCCAGGATTTGCGCACGCAATTCACCCTTGTCGCGGCCGGTCAGGGCCGCAAGCCTGATGCCGGCCGCGCGCGCAAGAGGCTCCAGTGCTCGCGCGTGCTGGCGGGCGAGGATCTCGGTCGGGGCCATCAGCACCGCCTGCCCGCCCGCCTCGACCGCGACAAGGGCTGACAGCATGGCAACCAGTGTCTTGCCCGAACCGACATCGCCCTGCAGCAGCCGGTTCATGCGCCGGTCGCTACCCATGTCGGCCGCGATCTCCTCGACCGCGCCGCGTTGGGCGTTCGTGGGCGGCCAGGGCAGGCTTTCCAGAACCGCCCGGCGCAGCCGCCCGTTGCCTCGGCTGGGCCGCCCTTTCAGGCGCCGCTTTTCCCGTCGCACCAGGGCCAGGGTCATCTGGTGCGCCAGAAACTCGTCATAGGCCAATCGCGCGCGCGCCGGAGCATCCGGGGACAGGTCGCGAACGGACTGCGGATCATGCGCCTGCCGCAGCGCGGTCGCAATATCGGGCCAGCCGCGCTGGGCCACAAGCTGCTGGTCGATCCACTCGCCGACAGGCGGCAGGCGGGTCAGCGCAGCCTCGACGGCCTTCGCCATGACCTTTCGCGTCAACCCCGCGGCCAGGGGATAGACCGCCTCGAACTCGGGCAAGGTGGGATCATCCTCTCGCAGCACATGGTCGGGATGGACCATCTGGGCAAGGCCGTCGAACAGTTCGACCTTGCCGCTGACGATGCGGCGGGCGCCTGCCGGAAGCTGGCTTTCGATCCACTCCTTGCGGGGATGGAAGAACACCAGGGTCAGATCGCCCGTCCCGTCGCTGCAATGCACGCGCCAAGGACGGCCGCGCGTCGTCGGCGGATGATGGCGGCCCACCGTTACAGCAATGGTGACGACCTCGGGCGGGCGGGCATCGCTGATGCGTGCGATGCGGCGCCGGGTGACGCCGCTTGCCGGAAGCGTCAGGATCAGGTCACGCGGGCGTTCGATGCCCATCTGCCCCAAGGACGCACGGCTTTTCGGACCGATCCCGGGCAAGGTGTCGACGTCCGAGAACAGCGGAAAAAGTGCCGGCGGACGACCCTTGGGCTGCGTCATGAGCCGCCCGCGATAAGCAGCCACTCATCCTCGTCGATGACCTTGACGCCCAGTTCGGCGGCCTTCCTGGCCTTGGACCCGGCACCCGGCCCGGCGATCAGCAGGTCGGTCTTGGCGCTGACCGATCCCGCGACCTTGGCACCCATGGCCTCGGCCCGCGCCTTGGCCTCGGCCCGCGTCATCCGCTCCAAGGTACCCGTGAAGACAAGGGTCTTGCCGCTGATGGCGGTTTCCTGCGCCTGGCGCGCTGCGGCCGGGATTACCTCGATCCGGGCGATCAGGCGGTCGATGCTTGCACGCTCGGCCTCTTGCGTCAGGGTCGTGACAAGGGATTGGACAAGGACGGCGCCAATCCCGTTGATCGTGGTCAGTTCCGCCCAATGCGGGCTGTCGGCCATCGCCAAGCGTCGCGACCTGTCATCCGCAGCAAAGGCGGGTTCATGCGCCGCGGCGTCGATGGCCGCGATCAGCGCATCCCATGTGCCGAAATGCCGCGCCAGGATGCCTGCCGCGACCTCTCCCACATGACGAATGCCCAGCGCAAAGATCAGGCGTTCCAGCGGGATGCGGCGCTTGTCCTCGATGGCGGCGAACAGCTTCTCGACCGAGCGGGCGCCGAAGCCCTCGCGGTTCTTCAGCCGGGCAATGCTGGCGGCATCGCGTTCGGCCAGGGTGAAGATGTCGGCGGGTTCGCGGATCGGCAGGGTGGCGTCGGCGAAGAACATCTCGATCTGCTTGGCGCCCAGGCCGTCGATGTCGAAGGCCGCGCGGCTGACGAAGTGCTTCAGCTTCTCGACCGCCTGGGCGGGGCAGGCCATGCCGCCGGTGCAGCGGCGCACCGAATCGCCCGGCTCGCGGATCGCGTCGGACCCGCATTGCGGGCAGGTTTCGGGAAAAGCGTAGGGCTGGCTGCCATCCGGCCTGCGCGACAGGTCCACGTCGGCGATCTTGGGAATGACATCGCCTGCGCGATAGATCTTGACCCAATCCCCTTCGCGGATGTCGCGCCCCTCGCGGATCGGGGTGCCGGTGCTGTCGCGGCCGGCGATGTAATCCTCGTTGTGCAAAGTCGCGTTCGAGACGACCACCCCGCCGACCGTGACCGGCTCCAGCCGTGCGATCGGGGACAGCGCGCCGGTGCGGCCAACCTGGATGTCGATGCGGTGAAGACGGGTCCACGCCGTCTCGGCCGGGAACTTGTGTGCCAGCGCCCAACGGGGCGTGGTCGAGCGGAAGCCGAGACGGGTTTGCAACGCAAGATCGTTGACCTTGTAGACCACGCCGTCGATGTCATAGCCAAGCGTCGCACGCTGCTGCTCGATCTCGGCCCAGACGGCGATCATCCCCTCGGCATCTTGGCACAGGCGCGTCAAGGGATTGACCTGGAAGCCGAGGGCGGCCAGACGCTCGACCGCGCCCATCTGCGTGTCGGCAAGGGGTGCGCTCAACTGGCCCCAGCCATAGGCGAAGAACCGCAGCGGACGGGACGCGGTGACCGCCGGATCGATCTGGCGCAGCGATCCCGCAGCGGCATTGCGGGGGTTGGCGAAGACGCGGCCATCCTCGGCCGCATTCAGTCGCTCGAAATCGGCGTGGCTCATGTAGACCTCGCCGCGGACTTCCACGACGGCGGGCGCGTCTTTCGGCAGCCGATGGGGAATGTCAGCAATGGTTCGGGCATTGGCGGTGACATTCTCGCCCACGGTGCCGTCGCCACGCGTCGCGGCCTGCACCAGGACCCCGTCTTCGTAGCGCAGGGACAGCGACAAGCCGTCGATCTTTGGTTCGGCCGTGAAGTCCAGCCGTCCGTCGCGCATGCCAAGAAAGCTGCGGACGCGGGACACGAAATCCGCCACGTCCTCGGCCGTGAAGCCGTTTTCCAGCGACATCATCCGCTGGGCGTGCGTGACCTTGCCAAAGCCTTCGGCGGGGGCCGCCCCGACCTTCCGGGTAGGACTGTCAGGCGAGGCAAGCTGGGGAAAGGCACGCTCCAGCGCCATCAGGCGCTGCTTCAGCGCGTCATAGTCGGCATCGGACAGGACCGGGGCGTCGTGACGATGGTAATCCTCGTTGGCCTGGACGATCCGGGCGACCAGGTCGCTGATCTCGTCGCCCGCGCGCCGTTCATCCAGCTCAGCCACGTCCGGCCGAGCCTGCGCGTCCTCATCCTGCATCTGCCCCGTCATCGCCGCCTCCGCCTTTCGTCATCCGTTCCATACAACGGCCGGCGGAGGATTTCCCAGAGGCTGCGGCACGGTTCGCCGCAGTCAGGGCGTCATGCGCCGATGGCCATGCGTTCGGCATTCGGCGTCGGCTCGCGCAGGACATAGCCCCTGCCCCAGACCGTCTCGATATGGCTGTCGCCTCCGATCGCCTCGGACAGCTTCTTGCGCAGCTTGCAGATGAAGACGTCGATGATCTTCAGTTCAGGCTCGTCCATGCCGCCATAAAGATGGTTCAGGAACATCTCCTTCGTCAGCGTCGTGCCCTTCCGCAAGCTGAGAAGTTCGAGGATCTGGTATTCCTTGCCGGTCAGGTTCACCGCCTTGCCCTTCACCTCGACCGAGCGGGCATCAAGGTTCACGATGATCTCGCCGGTCTTGATGATCGCTTGGCTGTGGCCTTTGGAACGACGGATGATCGCCTGGATCCGGGCCTGCAATTCCTCGCGGTTGAAGGGCTTGGTCATGTAGTCGTCCGCCCCGAAGCCGAAGCCGCGCAGCTTGCTTTCGGTGTCGTCAGAGCCCGTCAGGATCAGGATCGGCGTGTCGACGCGCGCCAGGCGCAGGTGGCGCAGGACCTCCATCCCGTGCATGTCGGGAAGATCAAGGTCCAAGAGGATCAGATCATAGTCATACAGCTTGGCAAGATCGATGCCCTCTTCTCCCATGTCCGTTCGAAAGACGTTGTAGCTGGCAGCGGTCAACATCAACTCGATCGCCCGCGCCGTGCTGGGATCATCTTCAACCAACAGAATTCGCATGAAAGTTCGCCCCGATTCGTATTAACAAGTCAACCATCGACCCAAAGGGTTAATATGTGGTTACCTTAATCCAGATTCGGAACGACGCAATCTAAGGTTGCCGAAATCTCTGCAAAGCGGTCACTTTCAGCGCGGCCCGGCCATGTTTCTGCACGGCCTTGACCCAGCTGTCGAATTCCTCCTCGGAAAGACCGTAGCGGCGCAGCGCCTCGTCCTTTCGGATCAGGTCGTATAGCACGGCGTTGACCACCGTTTCCTTCCGGCTTGCAACCCATCGGGTATCCTCTGGCGGCAGATCGGCCACCGTCAGGACCCTGCCGTCGGGCAGCACCACAGTGCGAGGAGCGTCGGTTTTCTTCAAGAACATCCCACCTGTCCCATGTCGCGTTCGCCGACATTGGCCCAAATCCCTTAAGCCCGAATTGAGGATGTCAGGTTTTTGGGTCTGTTCGTGGGTTGAGAATAGGCGGCATTTGCCTATATTTCGATGCAATCCTTGCCCGAGACATGCCATGACGCTTCACCACCGCGCCCCGGCGCGCGCTTCCGACTTGAACAGCCTGGGCTTTGCCAAGCCGCCCGCCCAGACGCGGGTGGTGGTCGCGATGTCGGGCGGCGTCGACAGTTCGGTCGTCGCGGCGAAGCTGAAGGCCGAGGGCTATGACGTGATCGGGGTGACGCTGCAGCTCTACGACCACGGGGCGGCCCTGGCGAAGAAGGGTGCCTGCTGCGCCGGGCAGGATATCCACGACGCCCGCCGCGTGGCCGAGCGGATGGGGTTCCCGCATTACGTCCTGGACTACGAGAACAAGTTCCGCGAATCGGTCATCGACGAGTTCGCCGACGCCTACCTGGCCGGCGCGACCCCTGTGCCCTGCATCCGCTGCAACGAGCGGGTGAAGTTCCGCGACCTGTTGGAAACGGCCCGAGACCTGGATGCCGATTGCATGGCGACGGGCCACTACATCCAGCGCAAGGACGGCGACAGCCGCGCCGAGTTGCACATGGCCGCCGACCCGAACCGTGACCAGAGCTATTTCCTGTTCTCGACCACGCAGGAGCAGCTTGATTTCTTGCGCTTTCCCTTGGGCCACCTGGCCAGCAAGGCCGAGACGCGCGCCTTGGCCGCCGAATACGGGCTTGCCGTCGCCGACAAGCCGGACAGCCAGGACATCTGCTTCGTGCCGAACGGAGACTATGCCGCCGTGATCGAGAAGCTGCGCCCCGGCGCCGCTGATCCGGGCGAGATCGTGGACATGGAGGGCAACGTCCTGGGCCGGCACCGCGGCGTGATCCATTACACCATCGGCCAGCGGCGCGGGCTGGGCATCGGCGGCCTGGGCGATCCGCTGTATGTGGTCCGGCTCGACCCCGACCTGCGGCGCGTCGTGGTCGGGCCCAAGGCGGCGCTTGCGACCACCATCGTTCCCATCAGCGAGGTGAACTGGCTGGGCGATCAGCCCTTTGCCGGAGAGATCCCGGTCATGGTCCGCATCCGCTCGACCCGGCCGCCGCGCCCGGCGATCCTGCGCCCGATCGACGCGACGCGCGCCGAGGTCGAACTGCTGGATGCCGAGGAAGGCGTCAGCCCTGGCCAGGCCTGCGTCTTCTACGAGCCGGACAGCACACGCGTCCTGGGCGGCGGCTGGATTACGCTGCGTCGGCGGAAAGCAGCCTGATCCGCTGCACCATGGCGCGCAGGCCGTTCGACCGCTGCGACGACAGGTGCTCGTCCAAGCCGAGGCGCGCCAGTTCGGCCTGGGCGTCGATCTTGCCCACCTCGGCGACCGGGACGCCCGAATAGAGCGCGTGCAGCACCGCGATCAGCCCGCGCACGATCATCGCGTCGCTGTCGCCCTGAAAGTCGAAACGCCCGCCTTCGATCATCGGCATGATCCAGACCTGGCTCGCGCAGCCCTCGACCTTGGTGGCGGGCACCTGAAGGGCCGGGTCCATGAGGGGCATCGCCTTGCCAAGCTCGATGACGTGGCGATAGCGTTCCTCCCAGTCGTCGAGGAAGTCAAAGGTGTCGGCGATGTCTTCAAACGCTTGGGTTGCCATGGCGCGGTCCTTTTGACCCGTGGTTAGCGCGCCAAGGCGGCAAGGTCAAAGTGCCTTTATCCCGCAGCCGATTTCGCCTAACAAACCGAAAACGCCCAAGGGATGGTGACATGACCAAATTGACCGCGCCCCTGCTGATTGCCACGATGGTTCTTGTGGGTTGCGGGCGCCTTGGCGACAGCAACTGGAACCCGCTGTCTTGGGGCAGCGCCCCGGCCCGGTCGCTGGAACCGGAAGGGGGCTATGCCCAAGTCTCGGACGATCGCCCGGACATCCCGCAGATCACCTCGGCCCGGTGGGAGCCCTTGAACGAAGGGCGCCTGCTGGTGGTGAACGGCTTTGCGCCGGTGCGCGGCTATTCTTCGGTTGCCTTGGTCACGGCGCGCCCGATGCCGGGCGACCGCATCTCGCCCGATGCGGACGGCGTCCTGCGCCTGCGGCTGGTGGGTCTGCCACCCGTCCAGGGCAGCGCCGCCCTGCCCGCCCGTCCCGGCGTGGACGAGATCACCGCGGCGATGTCGCTGTCCTCGGTGCAACTGTCGCGGATCGTCGCGGTCGAGATCACCAGCGCCAGCAATGTGGTGACGCTGCGGCGGTAAAGCGTCAAGCCCGTTCTGCCTTTGCTGACGGGCCATAAAGTCCTGTCCTGTTAACCGATGCTCAACGTTTTCCTGCGACGGAATGGCATCGTTTATTGCAGGAAGAAGAAATGACCTTGGATGTTCAGAAGCAAATCCTGATCGAGCAGCGGATCCAGAACGACGTCAAATCGCCCGTTGTCGCCTATCTCCTTCTCATTTTCTTGGGAATGTTCGGGGCGCACCGCTTTTATCTGGGAAAGACAGGCACGGCGATCACGATGCTGATCCTGACGATCCTGGGCATCGCGACAGCGATCCTGGCGGTCGGCTTTGTGTTGCTGCTTGCCGTCGGCATCTGGACGTTCGTGGACATCTTCCTCATCCCCGGCATGATCCGCGAGGAAAAGGAACAGATGCGTCAGCGCCTGACAATGGACGCCATTCACGGCGCCCCTGTTGCAGGTTCCTGAAAGAAGATGGCTGGCGGCTGACCGTTACCGGCTCAGCCCGCCCGCCACGCTTGGCACATCGCCTGCGGCGAAGCCATAGTGGCGCAGCCAGCGCAGGTCGCTTTCGAAAAACGCGCGCAGATCCGGGATGCCGTATTTCAGCATGGCGATCCGGTCGATGCCCATGCCGAAGGCGAAGCCCTGCCATTGGTCCGGGTCGATGCCACCGGCGCGCAGCACGTTGGGATGCACCATGCCGGACCCAAGGATCTCCAGCCAGCTGTCGCCCTCGCCGATCTTCAACTGGCCGCCGGACCAGTCGCAGCGGATATCCACCTCGGCCGAGGGTTCGGTGAAGGGGAAGTGGCTGGCGCGGAAGCGCAGCTCGACCTCGTCCACCTCGAAGAAGGCGCGGCAGAACTCCTCGAGCGTCCATTTCAGTTGCGCCATGCTGATGTCGCGGTCGATGGCAAGCCCCTCGACCTGGTGGAACATCGGCGTATGGGTCTGGTCCATGTCCATGCGGTACACGCGGCCGGGGCAGATCACCCGAATGGGCGCGCCATGGTCCTGCATCGCGCGGATCTGGACGGGGCTGGTATGGGTGCGCAGCACATGCGGCGGGCGATTGTCGCCCGGCGCCCGGCGCATGAAGAACGTGTCGTGTTCCTGGCGCGCGGGATGTTCGGGCGCGATGTTCAGCGCATCGAAGTTGTACCAGTCGGATTCCACCTGCGGGCCTTCGGCGACCGAAAAGCCCATGTCGGCGAAGATCGCCGTCACTTCCTCGGTCACCTGGCTGATCGGGTGGATCGTGCCCTGCGGACGCGGGCGGCCGGGCAGCGTCACGTCCAGCCATTCGCCGGCCAGCCGCGCCTCCAGCGCCGCGTCTTCCAGCGACAGCTTGCGGGCGCGCAGGGCGGCGTCCAGTTCGTCGCGCAACTCGTTGAGGGCGCGGCCGGTGGTCTGGCGTTCCTCGGGCGTCATGCGGCCCAGTTCGCGCATCTTCAGGCTGATCTCGCCCTTCTTGCCCAGGGCGGCAAGGCGCACTTCCTCGATCGCGGCGGGGTCGGCCGCGCCATTGATGCGGTCAAGCCATTGCTGGCGGAGCGGGTTCAGATCGTCCATCGTCATGCCTCGGCGTCCTTGTCGGAGGTTGCGTTAGCATTTGTGGCGGCGCGGGAAAAGCCTTGGCCGCACCAGGCGCGGCCAAGGCCGGGGATCACTTCCAGATTTCCCGGCTGACGCCGTGATCCAGGTCGGGATGTTCGGCGATGTGGAACTGCGGCTGCCGCCCTGCCTTGCGCTGCGCGACATAGTCCCGCGTGACCTTGATGACGGTCCTGGACAGCAGGACAATGGCCACCAGGTTGATCGTGGCCATCAGTCCCATGCTGGCGTCGGCAAAGTTGAACACCGTGGAAACCGCCTGGATCGAGCCCCAGACCACCATGGCAAGCGCCACGCAGCGCAGGATCAGGATACCCGTCCTGCCGCCGCCCAGATAGACGACCGAATTCTCGGCATAGCTGTAGTTGCCGATGATCGAGGTGAAGGCGAAGAAGAAGATCGCGACCGCGACAAAGACGCCGCCCCACGACCCGAAATGCTCGGTCAGGGCGCTTTGGGTCAGGGCCGTGCCCGTCAGCTCGGCCGAGGGGATCGCCCCTGACAGCAGGATCATGATGGCGGTGGCGGTGCAGACCAGGATCGTGTCGATGAAGACCCCCAGCGCCTGGACGAACCCCTGGCTGGAGGGGTGGTGCGGGTCGGGCACGGCGACCGCCGCGATGTTGGGGGCGGAGCCCATGCCCGCCTCGTTCGAGAAGAGGCCGCGCTTGATGCCGTTCAGGGCGGCGGCCATGATCCCGCCCGTGACGCCCCAAGCCGCTTCCTGCAGGCCGAAGGCGTTGGCGATGATCAGGCCCAGGACGCCCGGCACCTCGGACAGGTTCATGAAGATGACGATGATCGCGGCCAGCAGATAGGCGCCCGCCATGAAGGGCACCACGAACTCGGCCACGCGGGCGATCTGGGGAATGCCCCCGAAGATGATCACCGCCGTCAGGGCGGCGGTGGCAAGGCCCACGATCCACTTGTTGATGCCGAACGCGCCCTGCATCGCCTCGGCGATCGAGTTCGCCTGCACGGCGTTGAAGATCATCCCGAAGGCCAGGATCAGCGACACCGCGAAGATGGCGGCCAGCCAGGGCTGGCGCAGCCCGTTGGCGATGTAGAAGGCCGGACCGCCGCGATACATGCCGTCGGGCCCATGCACCTTGTAGAGCTGTGCAAGCGTGGATTCCGCATAGGCGGTCGCCATGCCGACGGTTGCAACGACCCACATCCAGAAGATCGCCCCCGGCCCGCCCAGGGTCAGCGCGACCGCCACCCCGGCGATGTTCCCGGTGCCGACGCGGCTGGCCAGCGACACCGTCAGCGCTTGGAAGGGCGAGATGCCGTCCCGGTCACCCGCGCGCGACCCCATGACGCAGCGAAACATTTCAGGGAAATGGCGGAACTGGATGAAGCCAAGGGACACGGTGAAGTAGATGCCCACCGCGATCAGCCCGTAGATCAGGATATAGCCCCAGAAGATGGTGTTCAGAAAGTCGATGATGGAATTCATGTGCGCGCTCCCAGGCAACAACCGCTGGAACTGTAACACGCTCGTGAGGAACTGGAGCCGCTGGGTCGCCATTTTGTCCCGGCGGTGTTGCCCGCATTCGCCGGAAACCGCCTAGCGGGGCGACACCTCCAGCCAGACGCCGCCATGGGGACGCAGCGTCAGGATCACGCGGGGCTGCGGCGCGCGGTCCGGAACGGACCGGAAGCGGAACCGCGCCAGCAGCGTCGCAAGGATGACCACCGCTTCATGCATCGCGAAACTGGCGCCGATGCAGATGCGCGCGCCCGCGCCGAAGGGCAGAAAGGCATAGCGGTCGGGCGTCGTCAGGAAACGCTCGGGGTCGAAGCTGTCGGGGCGGTCCCACAGCAGGTGGTGACGATGCAGCGCATAGATGGGCAGCATGACCGTATCGCCGGGCAGCACCTCACGGCCGCACAGCCGGTCCGCCACCCGTGCGGTGCGCGACAGGAAGGCTGCCGGGGGGTAAAGGCGCAGGGTCTCGTTCACGATGCGCTGGATCAGCGGCAGCCGGGGCAGATCGGCTGCGGTGGCGGAGCGATCCCCCAGCACGGCCTGCGCCTCGGCCGCGGCGCGGTCCTGCACATCGGGATCGAAGGCACACAGATACAGGCCCCAGGCCAGCGTCAGCGCGGTCGTCTCGTGGCCCGCCACGATGAAGGTCAGCAGATTGTCCCGCAGTTCGTCGCGGGTCATGGTGCGGCCGGTCTCGGGGTCGGCGGCGTCCAGCAGAAGATCCAGAAGGTCCGGCACCCCGTCCGTGCGGGGCGCGGCCGCCCTGGCGTCGATGGCGCGGTCCGCGACCTGCTTCATCCGGTTCAGGCCGGCGCGAGAGAAGATGCGGCCCGGACGGGGCAGCCAGCCGGGCAGGCCCATCACGTCCAGCAAGGAAACCTTGGCCGTCTGCGCGATATAGCCGTCGATGGCCTGGTGGACGGCGCCGCGGTCGAAGGCCTTGTCACCCGACAGCGTCACGTCCGAGATCACCTCGAAGGTCGCGGCGACCGTTTCCTCCAGCAGATCGACAGGGCCGCGGGCGGCGGCAAGGCGGCGGCTGGACGCCTCGGCCGCGGCGGTCATGATGGGGCCAAGCGCCTGGACATGCCGCAGGGCGAAGGCAGGCGCGACGGCCCGGCGCTGCCATCGCCACTGCGCCCCCTCGGCCACGAAAAGGCTGTCTCCGATCGCGGGTTCCAGGATCAGTTTCGTGACGTTGGATTTGGGATAGTCCTCGACCCGGTCCTTGAGGATATAACGCAGGCTGGCCGGGTCCATGACCATGTGGAACCGGATGCCGGTCTTGCCCGAGACGATGGGCTGGCGGGTCGCGATCTCGGGGATCAGTTCCAGAAGGTTGCGCCGCGCGGTCAGGGCCGTGCCGACGATCCCCAAGGGCCGCCGGGCAAGGGCAACCTTGACCGGTTCGGGAACGGCACGGCTGGACGGGCTTGGAGCGTTCATATCGAAAGGATAGGAAGCCTGCCGCCGCCAGACAACGGCGGCAACGAAAAAGGCCAGCGCGTCGCCCGACGCGCTGGCCCCGTTCTGTCGCCCTGCCTGAAATCAGGCGGCGGCTTTCGCCTGCGCCACGATCGCGCCGAATGCCTCGGGCTCGTTCACGGCCAGGTCGGCCAGAACCTTGCGATCAACCTCGATCCCGGCTTTCGCCAGCAGGTTGATGAAGCGCGAATAGGTCATTTCCGCGTCCACCAGGCGGACGGCGGCGTTGATCCGCTGGATCCACAGCGCGCGGAAGTTGCGCTTGCGGGTCTTGCGGTCGCGGGTGGCGTACTGGTTCGCCTTGTCCACGGCCTGGGTCGCGGTACGGAAGTTGCGCGACCGGTTGCCGTAATAGCCTTTCGCCGCGTCAAGAACCTTCTTGTGGCGGGCGTGGGTGACCTTGCCGGATTTAACTCGTGCCATTGTTCAGTCCTCGCGATCAGCGGTTGTAGGGCATGTATTTCTTGACAATCTTGGCGTCAGCGTCCGACAGGACGGTGGTGCCGCGCGCGTCGCGAATGAACTTCGTGGTGCGCTTGATCATGCCGTGGCGCTTGCCGGCCTGGGCGGATTTCACCTTGCCCGAGGCCGTGAACGAGAACCGCTTCTTGGCGGCCGACTTGGTCTTCATCTTCGGCATTTTCATCTCCTTCATCAGAGTGAACGCGCGACTCGGCAATGCCATGGTGGCCGGACGCACGGGTAGGAAGCGCGCCGTATAAGCGCGCCCAAGGGTTTTGGCAAGGGCTTCAGGGCGTTGTTGTCACGCCGCCTGACAGTCGCGCCCAAGCCTGCGGGATCTGCTCCAGGCTGAACGGCTGCGGCCCGAGGTAGGCCGCCGCGAAGACCGCGGCGATCCCCAGCACCAGCATGATCGCAGCCGCGCGGGGCGGCTGCGTCTGCAGCAACTGCACGACGGCGACGACGACAGAAATCAGGCACAGCGCGATGCCGCCCAGCAGCAGAAGATCGGACATGGGAATTCCCGCAGTGATTTGTCTGATCCGCGCTTATTCTGGATCGGAGGCGAAGATCAAGCGTTCGTCGCACGGCGCGATGCGCACGATGTTGGTGCTGCCCGGCACGTTGAAGGGCACCCCGGCGATCACCACCACCTGCCGGGTCTCGTCGGCAAAGTGGAACTCGCGCGCGGCCCGGGTGGCGTTGACGACCGCCTCCTTGAAGCGGCCCAGTTGCGGGGTGATGACGCAGTGCGTGCCCCAGGTCAGGCACATGCGGCGCAAGACCGATTCGACATGAGTCAGCGCGATGATCGGCACCCGCGGGCGTTCCCGGGCCACCAGGCTGGCGGTCCTGCCCGACTGGCTGAAGGCGCAGATCGCGGCGATGTCGGTGGTTTCCGCGATCTCGCGCGCGGCGGTCACGATGGCGTCGGCCACGCTGTGCAGCTTGTTCTGGCGCGAGGCCTCGATGATGGCGCGATAGTTGCTGTCCGCCTCGACCGAGCGGGCGACGCTGTCCATCGTGCGCACCGCCTCGATCGGATACGAACCGGCCGCGCTTTCGGCCGACAGCATGACGGCGTCGGCACCTTCGTAGATCGCGTTGGCGACGTCGCTGACCTCGGCCCGCGTGGGCATCGGGCTTTCGATCATCGATTCCAGCATCTGGGTCGCCACGATCACCGGCTTGGCCGCCGACCGGCACTTGCGGACCAGCCGTTTCTGGATCGGCGGCACCGAATGGATCGGCAGTTCGACCCCCAGGTCGCCCCGCGCCACCATGATCCCGTCCGAGGCCGCAAGGATCTCCTCGAAAGCATCGACGGCGGCAGGCTTCTCGATCTTGGACAGGATCGCCGCCCGGCCCTTGGCCAAGGCGCGCGCTTCCTCGACATCGGCGGCGCGCTGCACGAAGGACAGCGCAAGCCAGTCCACGCCAAGCTGGCAGGCGAACTCCAGATCCGATCGGTCCTTGTCGGACAGCGCGGCAAGCGGCAGCACCACGTCGGGTACGTTCACGCCCTTGCGGTCGCTGATGGTGCCGCCGACCGTCACCGTACAATCGGCGAAGTCGGGACCGCATTCATCGACACGCAGGCGGATCTTGCCGTCGTTGACCAGAAGGTTGCTGCCGGGAACCAGGGCGGCGAAGATCTCGCGGTGGGGCAACTGCACCCGGCGCGAATCCCCCGGCGTCGGGTCCAGGTCGAAGCGGAAGCGGTTGCCTTCCTCAAGGTCGCAGGCACCTGCCGTGAACTGGCCCACGCGCAGCTTGGGCCCCTGCAGGTCGGCCAGGATGGCGATGGGACGGCCCGTCTCGGCCTCGACCGCGCGGATCGCGTCGTAGCGGGCGCGGTGATCCTCGTGGCTGCCATGGCTCATGTTCAGGCGGAACACGTCGGCGCCGGTGTCGAACAGCGCGCGGATCATCTCGCGGGTCGAGGATGCCGGGCCAAGGGTTGCCACGATCTTTACGTTGCGATGTCGTCTCATCCGGTCGCCCTTTTCATCCTGCCGTGCCGTAGTGCCTTTGGCGTTTAGCGCTAACTATGATCCAGATTGCGGGCAGCCGCAACTGGCGTCCCGCCGCACCATGGCATAGACATCCTGCAAGATGAAGGATGACCGACCGATGACAGAACGTGCCTTCTGGACCGAGGGCGAGGATCGTCCGTCCCGCTGGCTGGTCACCTGCGACCACGCGACAAATCGCGTGCCGGCCTGGGTGGGCGGTGGCGACCTGGGCATCGCGGCCGAGGACATGGCCCGGCACATCGCCTATGACGTGGGCGCGGCGGGACTTGCCTCGCACCTGGCGGCGCTGATGAATGCGCCGGCGATCTTCTCGGACTTCTCGCGTCTGGTGATCGATCCCAACCGGGGAGAGGACGATCCGACCCTGCTGATGCGGCTTTACGACGGCACGGTGATCCCTGCGAACAAGAGCGCGGATCAAAGGGAACGCGAGCGCCGCCTGGACGGGCTGCATCGACCCTACCATCATGCCCTGGCGCGCCTGGCGGCCAGGCATCCGGACCGCTGCATCTGCGCGATCCACAGCTTCACGCCGCAACTGCGGGGCCGCCCCCTGCGGCCATGGCAGGTGGGGATCCTGTATTCCTGGCAGGATGTCCGGCTTGGTCCGCCGCTGGTTCAGGCCTGCCGCCGCGCCGGCTGGGTCACGGGCGAGAACCAGCCCTATGACGGCCACCTGGAAGGGGATTCGATCGACCGCCATGCCTTGAAACACGGCCGTCCCAATATCCTGGTCGAAGTCCGCAACGACCTGATCGCGGATGACAAGGGTCAATCGGAATGGGCCGCGCGCCTGGCGCCCATCATTGAAGCGACGCTCGGGGAAACGGGCTTGTAGGGCCCACGGGCTTGGGGTTGTGCCCTGCGACCGGCGGTCTTGGTCCTTCGAACCGCCATGGCAAGCGATAGGTCCGGCTGCAAAAGCCGCCTTCCGACATGCCGTGCTTCCGGCAGGGGGTTGCGCCCGTTGCTCATGCCTCCTGTTCGGAGGTGAATTCCGTTCGCTTCCGATCCAAAGGCGGCGGAGAAATCCCGCGACAGGTCAAGCCCAGCCAGCTACAGGGGCCTGCCGGCTCCGGCCGGAAACCTGACGCTGCCGCGCAAGCTCTAGGGTTGGGTCCCGCCGGACCGGGGAAGAAGGGCGATCCTGCGCTCCAAAGCCTGGAATGCCTCTGTCTGTCCGTAGCGGGGGCGAATGCTTTCAAGCCATGACTGCGCCTCCCTGCGCCAGCTCCACGCCCTTGCGCCACTGCGGGAAGGGCGAGCCGCTGTTGGTCTCGTTGACGTGCAGGTCGATGATCCGGCCCGCCGCCTCGGCCGTGCGCTCGATCTCGGCCACGCTGTTGTCGGGCGAGGCGTCGTCAAGCACGATCACCTCGCGCAGCGGGTAGTCCTGGTCGAAGACGCTGCGCAGCCGTTCGCCGACATAGGCTTCGTACCTGTAGTTCGGCACGACCGCCGAGACCGTCGCCGTATGGGGGGCAAGCCGCCGGATAAGGCCGAAGACATAGTCGGGGAAGTCGTAGTTCCTGGCGATTTCCTGCCGGCGCGCCTCGACCGCGTTGGGGTCCTGGCCGCTGATGACGTCTAGGATCGCGTCCGTGACGGCCATCGGATCGGTCTGCGGGACAAGCACGCCATGCCTGCGGATCAGGTCGTCGCAGCCGCCCGTGCCCTCGTGCCCGATGATCGGCAGGCCGCTGGCCAGGGCCTCCAGCACGACCGAGGGGAACGGGTCCTCGCGCGAGGCGAGGTAGAACGCGTTCGCGGCGGCATAGTAGCGCGCCAGCTTGCGGGGCGTCAGGATCTGTATCCGGTTGCCAAGCCCCGATGCCTCGATCTCGGGCTGGAACCAGTGCGTCGTCTCGCTGGCCGGAGAGCCGATCCACACAAAGGCCACATCATCGTGCTTCGAGCAGATCGAGAGAGCCGTGGCGATGAAGCGGTCAATCCCCTTGCGCAGGTCGGCATATCCGATGCCCAGCACAATCCGGGTATTGCTCTCGAGCCCCAGTTCGGCGCGAACCCCGTGGTCGCCCCGAGCGATCTCGAGGACGTCGGCGTTGAAGAGCCCCTGGGGGAAGATCTCGGCCGAGTTCCTGACCTCGCCCGCGAAGGACTCGAAGCCCTGCCGGACGCGTTCCGCCGGAAAGATGACGTGATCGGCTTCATCCGAGATATGGCCTGCGGGTCCATCGAGCCCACAGCTTTTCAGCAGATTCGGCAGTTCATGGACAAGGGAGACGACCGTGAACCCCGCCGCCTTGAGCGCAGGGACAAAGCGCCCCGCCGGTGTCGTGTTGGTGATCGCAAGCGTGTGCCCGTTCTTCGCCAGACGGCCGATGATCGATCTTGCCTCGCCCCCGCGGACGATATGGACGTCTCCGACGGCATGATAGCGGTCAAGCAAGAAGCCGGTATCGCCCAGGATGAACGACACCTTGACGCCGAACCGGTTTCTCAGCGTCCGCCCGATGTTGAGGGCGAGGACCTGCGCGCCGTTCATGTGCGCATCGTGCCCGACGATCACGATCTTCGCATCTGTCCGCCTCTGAGCCGCCGAAGCATGATGAAGCGCCCGCGACAGCGCGTTCAGGTAAGCGGCCCCGTAGTGCACATCGGGTTCAAGAACCGCGCCTTCAGCCATTCGTTCCAGGCGTTCACGCAAAGGAACTGTTCGCCATGCACCGGGTTCCGGCGGGCGAACTCCAGCATCTGGTCAGCCCAGGCTTCGAACTTCGCCGGGGTTGATCCATGTAGCACCATGCCCCGGCCGGGCCGACGCGCCTCGTTGTCCCACGTCGGCGTGATCGTGCGGATCAGCGGGAAATCGGCAGAGGTCTCGCTGACGGAACGATCCACCGCCGCATCGTAGCTGAAGATGCCGCCGACATACTTCGAGTCGAGCATCTGGACCTGCGCGTTGATGGGCGGCAGGTTCTGGCAGATCTTGTGCGGCGGAAACTCGATCGCGCCGTCCAGGCCGTATTTCCGAGGGTCGAGGTCGCCAAATCCCTGAGCCATCATGATGACCGGATTCAAGCCATGCCGCGACCGCATCAAGTCCCGCCATTTTTGGACGGTCGTGCTCGCGTCGGGAATTTGTCCCGGCCGATAGATGAAGAACAGCGGACGATCTCCGACGCGGACATAGCGCGGATCTTTCATGTGCCGGGCGAGGTCATCTATGAACGCGCCGTCATCCTCTTCGCGATAGTTTTGCGCGAGGATGATTTCCTTGTCGGACCCGTCCCACGTCCGTGTCCAGTTCTCGTTGGCCCACATCAGGCAGAACGGGAAATCGAGGCTGGGGTCAGCAAGCAGCCGCTCCATGGGCTTTTCAAGCACACGCTGGCCGTCGAACCAGTAGTGATAGAAGCAGAAGCCGTGAATGCCGGCTGCCTTTGCCATCTCGATCTGGCGGCGCATGACGTCGCCTTCTGACAGGTCATAGCAACCCAGGTCGCGCGGAATTCTCGGCTGGACATGTCCGGTGAAACGCGGCAGCGCGCGCGGAAGATTGCGCCATTCCGTGAAGCCCTTGCCCCAGCTTTCGTCATTCACCTCGACCGTGTGGAACTGCGGAAGGTAATAGGCGAGAACCTTGGCGCGCTTGCGTCGGCCAACTGCGATCGTGGGGTCGAACTCTTCGAAATGCGGCCCTGGCGAGACGGCGAACGAATGCGCGGCAAAGACGTCTCCTTCCGCCTGCCGGCCAAGTTTGGGCAGCAGACGCCCTTCAAGGTGGCCTGCAATGCAGTAGTGCAGGAAGGGGTTCATCTTCGCGGCGGCAATATCGGGGTTCATCGACAGGTAATGCCAGGACGAAAACCAGGGCGTCGGGTCGCGTCCCTGCAGCCACCCTTCCGTCAGATAATGCGACGCCGGGTCCGAAGGACGCTGGTCCGCGGCAAATCCGCTGAGGTAGAACTCGGCATCGAACAGTTCGTCAATCAGATGCGTATCAGGATGGCGGACAGAGGCAGGCTGTTCGACAACAGGCGCTTCCGCATCAGAGGGCGCGGTCGCGACACTGTCCGGGGTGGCGCCGCCGATTTCCATGTCGGGCTGTCCGGGAGGAGTAGGTTGAGCCTTTCCCTCGCCCGGCGCCTGGGGCTGCGCCGCATCGGCAAGCTCTCTCAGGCTGTCTGCGAAAGGAATCCTCAAGCCGCCATACCGGACATCGAAGCCCGCGAGGCTGACCGGGGCGCCGGATTCAAGCAAGCCCGAGTTGATCGTCGCCAGGAAACCGGCCTTCTCGGGCGCATGAGGATAGCTGACCCGGACATCCACCCGCTCGTGACGCTTGATGGTGACCGGCACCTGGTGTCCGTTGTAGAAGACGGCGAACTGTCCGGACGGTTCCGTGTCGATGACCCAGCCTTAGATCACGCCGTCGCCAACCTGCTCGACGAAGCCCTCGGCATTGAGCAGGTCGCGCTGTTGCGCGCCACTGTTCGTCTCGATTCCCTCGCTGGAGGAGAAATCTACCGTTTCCGCGTCTTTACTGAGCATTAGCGATCTCGTGCTTTCAAATTGCGTTTGTCAGGACGCCGTCGATGCAGGGGAGCATTTCTCCGTTCGACAGACTATCTTCGTTGGTCCGTGATTGATGCGCGGCCCTTCCCGGACGACGTTGAGGCGCCAGGGCGCTTGGCGAAAGCGGGGTCCGTTCGGGCTGCGGACGAGGATCGGCGCAGCAAGAAGGTGACCGGTCCGGGCGCCGTCTTTCCTTGATCTGCATCCTCAGTTTCTCCGTCAGGTTCCCGGTCCTTGCCATCTTCCGCAAGAAAGTGAAAGCAGCTCTCAACCAGAGCGATCCTTTGTCGGCGCATGGGCAACACACCGCCGGAAGGCTGCCAAGTCCCCTGCCCGGGCCTTCCTCCGGTCGGTTGCCGGTGCGGGGCCGGTCGCACCCGAAGAACAGCCGTGACCAGGTCTTCGCGAGGCGTCTCAGGTGGCGGAGGCCACCATCACCCGCGTTCCCGATTCCGCGCATATGCCGGACAAGGGCTCCGGCACGGGGCGGTCGATGAAGAGGGCATCCATCTGTCGCAGGGAAACGACCCGGATCGGGGCCTTCCGCGCGAACTTGGCCGAATCCGTGACCAGCCAGCGCTCTCGGGCCTGGCGCAGGATGGCGCGGCTGACCCGGACCTCGGCAAGGTCGAAATCAAGGATGTCGCCATCCTCGTCCAGGGCGGAACAGCCGATGATGGCATAGTCGGTCTTGAAGTTGGCCATGAACTCGATGGTCAGGTCCCCGATCAGGCCGCCGTCCGAGCGGCGCAGAAGACCGCCGGCAAGCAGCACCTCGCAACTGTCGTTGGCGGCCAGGATGTTCGCCACGTTCATGTTGTTGGTCACGACCGTCAGGTTGCGGTGGCGCAGCAGCGCCCGCGCCACCGCCTCGGTCGTCGTGCCGATGTTGAGGATCACGGAGCTGTTGTCGGGGATCTGCGCCGCGCAGGCACGGCCGATGGCGGCCTTGGCGCCTTCGTTCATGCGCCGCCGTTCGTCATAGGCGATGTTGCTGGCGCCGCTGCGCAACACCGCGCCGCCATGGACACGGTCCAGCACGCCTTGGTCGGCAAGTTCGGCCAGGTCGCGGCGGATGGTCTGGGGCGTCACCTCCAGACGCGCCGACAGTTCCTCGACGCTGGCGCGCCCCGAGGCGCGGACGAATTCGAGGATCTGCATCTGCCTGATGTTCATCCGCTTCGTCTCGCGCCGAGGAAGTCGTTCCTTTCCAGCAGAACGCGCGCCGACCGCATGTCAAGCGAAAACAGATGAGCCGAAACGAACATCGATGTTGACAGAACGCGCGCCCCGATGTTCGACTTGACCGTGGGGAGAGAGGTTTGGCGATGTCGGCGGCGACTGTTCTGTTCGTCATCGGTGACAGACACGGCGGCACGGGCCTGACCCGAAATGCCGCGGAAACTGGTCTTTTCGCATCCCGTGACGCTGTGTTCCCCCGCCCGGCAACAGTTCCCGGCAAGGGGGCGGCCCCGTCCCTCAGGTCCGCCCTGACGGGATCAGTCCCCGGACAGAAACAGGATTACCCACCCGGCGAAGGAATTGCGGCATGACGCTGGAACTGCGTGGCGTCAGCAAGGAGGTCGCGGGCCAGATCTGGCTTCATCCCACCGATCTGGCGCTGGCGGCGGGCAGCATGAACGTGCTTCTGGGGCCGACCTCCTCGGGCAAGACAACTTTGATGCGCCTGATGGCGGGCCTGGATCAACCGGGCACGGGCCGCATCCTGTGGCAGGGGCAGGACGTCACCGGCCGTCGGGTGCAGGACCGCCGCGTGGCGATGGTCTATCAGCAATTCATCAACTATCCGTCGATGACGGTTTATGACAACATCGCCTCGCCCCTGCGCCTGCAACGCATCGCGCGGGCCGAGATCGACAGCCGCGTTCGCCGGACGGCCGAGATGATGCGGCTGACCCCGCTTCTGCACCGGCGGCCGCTTGAGCTGTCCGGCGGCCAGCAGCAGCGCACGGCCCTGGCGCGGGCGCTGGTCAAGGGTGCCGGGCTGGTGCTTCTGGACGAGCCGCTGGCAAACCTCGACTACAAGCTGCGAGAGGAGTTGCGCGCCGAGATCCCCCGCATCTTCGAAGCCTCGGGCGCGATCTTCGTTTATGCCACGACCGAGCCCGAGGAGGCGCTGCTGCTGGGCGGCCATGTCGCGACCCTGTGGGAAGGGCGCGTGACGCAGTTCGGCCCGACACCGCAGGTTTATCGCGCGCCCTGCGACGCCGTGACCGCCCGGGTTTTCAGCGATCCCCCGATGAACTTCAAGGCGATCCGGGTGACGGGCGGAGAGGCGGAACTGGACGGCGCCCGCTGGTCCGTCGATGTCGGTGATGGCCGCTATACCGCAGGTTTCCGCGCCCCGCACCTGACGCTTGAGCAGGGCCGGCGCGCCCTGCCCCTGAAGGCACGGCTGGACGCGACCGAGATCACCGGCGCCGAGACCTACCTGCACCTGCTGCACGGGCAGGACCGCTGGGTCGGGCTGGTGCCCGGCGTGAGGAAGCTGCCCGCAGGAGCGCCCCTGACGGTCTGGCTGGACTCGGCCCATGTCTATCTTTTCGATGAAGCCGGTCGGCTTGCCCGCCCTGCCCCTTCTTCGCGGGCAGCCTGATGGCCCGCATCACGCTCGACAGCCTTGCCCACAGCTACAGCGCCGCGCCCAAGGGCGATGCCGACTGGGCGCTGAAGCCCATGTCGCTGACCTGGCGAGACGGCGGCGCCTATGCGCTGCTGGGGTCGTCGGGCTGCGGCAAGACCACGCTGCTGAACATCATCTCGGGCCTGCTGCGGCCGTCGCGCGGGCGGGTGCTGTTCGGGGACCGCGACGTGACGGACCTACCCACGACGGACCGCAACATCGCGCAGGTGTTCCAGTTCCCGGTCGTCTACGACACCATGACCGTGCGCCAGAACCTGGCCTTTCCATTGAAGAACCGGGGCCTTCCCGCGGCCCAGATCGCCGCGCGGGTGGACGCCGTCGCCCGCATGATCGGGATGGTGGACACGCTGGACCGCCGCGCGCGGGGCCTGACGGCGGATGCCAAGCAGAAGATCAGCCTCGGGCGCGGCATGGTCCGGCAGGACGTGAACGCGATCCTCTTCGACGAGCCGCTGACGGTGATCGACCCGCAGATGAAGTGGGAACTGCGCACCCAGTTGAAGGCCCTTCACCGCGAGTTCGGCCACACGATGATCTATGTCACCCACGACCAGACCGAGGCGCTGACCTTCGCCGACGAGGTGGTGGTGATGTCCGAGGGCCGCGTCCTCCAGGCGGGAACACCCCAGTCGCTGTTCGACGCGCCCGCACATACCTTCGTGGGATACTTCATCGGCTCGCCCGGCATGAACCTGCTGGACGCGCAGGTCCAGGGCGCCACGGCCCTTGTCGCCGGGACCGCGATCCCGCTGGCCGCCCCCTATGCCGCGCCGAAGGGCCGCGTGCAGATCGGCATCCGCCCCGACGCCGCCCGCCCCGCCGCCGAGGGCCTGCCCTTCCGCCTGCTCCGCACCGAGGACGTGGGACACCACCGCATCCTGCGCGGCGAGATCGCGGGCGCGCCCTTCAACATGGTCGTCCCCGAGGATGAACCGATCCCCGCCGGTTTCGACCGGGTGGCGCTGGACCCCGCCCGCATCGGCGTCTTCGTGGATGACTGGCGCATCGAACCCGCCGAAAGGGCCGCGTGATGGACAAGCCCGTCAACAACCGCGCCTGGTTCCTGGTCCTGCCGGTGCTGGTCATCGTCGCGTTCTCGGCGGTGATCCCGCTGATGACGGTGGTGAACTATTCCGTGCAGGACACCTTCGGGAACAACCAGTTCTTCTGGAACGGCCTCGGCTGGTTCCAGGACGTGCTGGAAAGCGACCGCATCCACGCAGCCTTGGGCCGCCAGCTTCTGTTCTCGGCCATCATCCTGGCAATCGAGATCCCGCTGGGCATCTTCATCGCGCTCAACATGCCCAAACGCGGCTTCTGGGCCAGCCTTGTCCTGGTGCTGATGGCGCTTCCGCTGCTGATCCCGTGGAACGTGGTGGGCACCATCTGGCAGGTCTTCGGCCGGGTGGACATCGGACTGCTGGGGCATACGCTGGCGGCGCTGGGCTTCGACTACAACTATGTCAACGACCCCATAGACGCCTGGGCCACGATCATCGTGATGGACGTCTGGCACTGGACGTCGCTTGTCGCGCTGCTCTGCTATGCGGGGCTGCAATCCATCCCCGACGCCTACTACCAGGCCGCGCGCATCGACCAGGCCAGCCGCTGGGGCGTGTTCCGATACATCGAACTGCCCAAGATGTCGGGCGTGCTGCTGATCGCGGTGCTGCTGCGCTTCATGGACAGCTTCATGATCTATACCGAGCCCTTCGTCGCCACCGGCGGCGGTCCCGGCAACGCCACCACCTTCCTGTCCATCGACCTGGTGAAGATGGCGATCGGGCAGTTCGATCTTGGCCCGGCGGCGGCCTTCAGCCTGATCTACTTCCTCGTGATCCTGCTGATTTCCTGGGTGTTCTACACCGTCATGACCGCGCAAAGGGAGGCGCTGTGATGGCCTCCCGCGGATCCGCAGTGGTGATGACCCTGTACCTGCTGTTCCTGCTGGTGCCGATCTACTGGCTGGTGAACATGAGCCTGAAGACCAATGCCGAGATCACCGGCACCTTCAGCCTGTATCCGCTGAACCCGACGCTGAACAACTATCGCGTGATCCTGACGGACTCGAGCTGGTACATGGGCTATGTCAACAGCCTGATCTATGTGGTGATGAATACCGCGCTGTCGCTGGCCGTGGCCCTGCCCGCCGCCTATGCCTTCAGCCGATACCGCTTTCTGGGCGACAAGCACCTGTTCTTCTGGCTGTTGACGAACCGCATGGCGCCGCCGGCTGTCTTCGCGCTGCCCTTCTTCCAGCTTTATTCCGCCGTGGGCCTGTTCGACACCCACATCGCCGTGGCGCTGGCCCATTGCCTGTTCAACGTGCCGCTGGCGGTCTGGATCCTGGAGGGCTTCATGTCCGGCGTCCCGCGCGAGATCGACGAGACCGCCTATATCGACGGATATTCCTTCCCGCGCTTCTTCGTGCGGATCTTCATGCCGTTGATCGCCAGCGGCATCGGGGTCGCGGCCTTCTTCTGCTTCATGTTTTCCTGGGTGGAACTGCTGCTGTCGCGCACGCTGACCTCGGTGAACGCCAAGCCCATCGCGGCGACCATGACTCGGACGGTCAGCGCATCCGGCCTGGACTGGGGCGTTCTGGCGGCGGCGGGGGTGCTGACCATCCTGCCCGGCGCGCTGGTGATCTGGTTCGTGCGGAACTACATCGCCAAGGGTTTTGCCCTGGGGAGGGTGTGATGCACCGGCGCGCCGTCACCACCGGCTTCACCCTCGCCGCCCTGCTGATGCTGGGTCTGCTGGCCTGGCTGGTCCTGCTGGTCCCCGCCGAGGACGGCGTCCGCGAATGGAGCGGCAGCCTGAACCCCGGCGGCTGGATGGCCTGGACCTTTCCGACCGCGCTGTTCTTCTGGGTGATCGCCGCGCTGCTGCTGGTGTTCACCTGGGCCGCCATCCGATCCCCCGAGACGCCGCGCAAGGGCGTCCTGCGGATCTGGACCACCCGGGGCGACCGGCTGTTCATCAGCCTGCTCGGCTCGGCCTTCATCAACCTCGGCTGGCTGGGATTTGGAGGAGTCCCGACCTGGGGAGGATTGATCCTGTCGTTGATCTACGCCGCGGCGGTGTTCCGCTGGGTGTGAAACGGGCCGCAAAGGCCCATCCTGGGGAGGAGACACGAATGAGACTTCATCTGACGACCGCCATGGCGCTTGCGCTGATGGCCACCGGCGCACCGAACCTGGCAATGGCCGGGATCGAGGAGGCCAAGGCTTTCCTGGATGCGGAAATCGGCGACATGTCGAGCCTGGACCGCGCCGCGCAGGAAGCCGAGATGCAATGGTTCATCGACGCGGCCGCCCCGATGGCCGGGATGGAAATCAAGGTGGTGTCGGAAACCATCACCACCCACGAATACGAATCCAAGACCCTCGCCCCCGCCTTCACGGCGATCACCGGCATCAAGGTCACGCATGACCTGATCGGCGAAGGCGACGTGGTGGAAAAGCTGCAAACGCAGATGCAGTCGGGCGAGAACATCTATGACGCCTATGTCAACGACAGCGACCTGATCGGCACGCATTGGCGTTACCAGCAGGCGCGCAACCTGACGGACTGGATGGCGAACGCGGGCAAGGACGTGACGAACCCGAACCTGGACATCGACGACTTCATCGGCAAGTCCTTCACCACCGCACCGGACGGGAACCTGTATCAACTGCCCGACCAGCAGTTCGCCAACCTGTACTGGTTCCGCAAGGACTGGTTCGACGACGAGACGAACAAGGCCGAGTTCAAGGAGAAATACGGCTACGACCTGGGCGTGCCCGTCACCTGGTCGGCCTATGAGGACATCGCCGAGTTCTTCACCGGCCGCGAGATCGACGGCAAGCAGGTCTTCGGCCACATGGACTATGGCAAGAAGGACCCGTCGCTTGGGTGGCGTTTCACCGACGCCTGGCTGTCGATGGCGGGGAACGGCGACAAGGGCATCCCGAACGGGCTGCCGGTGGACGAATGGGGCATCCGCGTCGATGAGAACAGCCGCCCGGTCGGAAGCTGCGTGGCGCGCGGCGGCGACACCAACGGTCCGGCGTCCGTCTATGCGATCCAGAAGTATCTGGACTGGATGACCAAGTTCGCGCCGCCCGCGGCCCAGGGGATGACCTTCAGCGAAAGCGGCCCCGTCCCCAGCCAGGGCGAGGTCGCCCAGCAGATGTTCACCTATACCGCCTTCACGGCCGACTTCGTCAAGGAAGGCCTGCCGGTGGTGAACGAGGACGGCACGCCGAAATGGCGCTTCGCCCCGTCGCCCCATGGCGCCTACTGGCAGGACGGCATGAAGCTGGGCTATCAGGACGCGGGGTCGTGGACGCTGCTGAAATCGACGCCCGACGACCGCGCGAAGGCGGCCTGGCTTTATGCGCAGTTCGTGACCTCGAAGACGGTGGACGTGAAGAAAAGCCATGTCGGCTTGACCTTCATCCGCCAGTCCACGCTGGACCACCAGTCCTTTACCGACCGCGCGCCCAAGCTGGGCGGGCTGATCGAGTTCTATCGCAGCCCCGCCCGCCTGCAATGGTCGCCCACCGGCACCAACGTGCCGGACTATCCGAAGCTGGCGCAACTGTGGTGGCAGGCGATCGGCGACGCGGCATCCGGCGCAAAGACCGCGCAAGAGGCGATGGACAGCCTGTGCGCGGAACAGGAAAAGGTGCTGGAACGGCTGGAGCGTGCGGGCGTGCAGGGCGACATCGGTCCCAAGCTGGCCGAGGAGCATGACCTGGAATGGTGGAACAACCATGCCAAGGAGAATGGCAGCCTCGCCCCGCAACTGAAGCTCGAGAATGAGGACTCGCAGCCGGAAACCATCAGCTATGACGAGCTGGTGAAAAGCTGGCAGCAGTAAGGATCGCACCAAGGACCCGGGGTCGCCGGGTCCTTCCAAGGCGTGCCCGCCTTCCGCGCGGCTTTGGTCCGCAGCGGGAACGCCCTTGACGGGCAATCGCCGGTCGAACCGCCGCGACGTCCATCATTTCAGGCCCTTGAAGCGCGAAAGGCCATAGGCAAGTATCGGCCGATCCGCCTTGCGGAACCTTTTCGCCAGCCGGAACGATTCTAAGATGACGCGCGACCAGGAATTGCAGATGAACATCGAACGGCCCACCTCGTGGCTGCCCTTGGCCAACAGCAGGGCGGCAGAGGAGATCGCCTCTCGCGACTGGTCAGCGACATCGCTCGGCCCCGTGGAAGACTGGCCGGTTTCCCTGCGCGCCATCCTCTCGGCCATGCTGACCTGCCCGACGCCGATGTACCTGGCCTGGGGACCGGACCTGATCTCGTTCTACAACGACGCCTACCGACCGATCCTGGGCTATCGCCAGGCGGACGCGATGGGAAAGCCGTTCCGCGATCTTTGGGCCAGCATCTGGGACGACATCTCGTCCTTGGTGGAAGACTGCCTGCACGGGCAGAGCCGGAAGATGGTGGACATGCGGCTCGACCTCAGCCGCACGGGCGAGTCCGAGGAAAGCTATTGGACCTTCACCTATTCGCCCGTCCAAGACGACGAAGGCCGCGTCGCGGGGCTGCTTTGCGTCACGGGGGAAACCACGGCGCGGATCCTTGCCGAACGCGCGCGCGCCAAGGCCGACGAGCGGCTGAACCTGGCGATGTCGGCGGCAAACAGCGTCGGCATCTGGGACTGGGACGTGGTCAATGACCGGGTGACGTCTGACAGCCGCTTTGCCAGCCTCTACGGCGTCGATGCGGCAGTTGCCACGGAAGGCGCCGCCATCGACCATTTCTTCGAGGGCATTCACCCCGACGATCGCGCGCGGGTCGAAGCCGAGGTTGCGGAAGCCATTCGCACGGTCGGCACGTTCAGTTCCGAATACCGCCTGCTGCGTGCAGACGGCACGATCCGCTGGGTCTCGGCCCAGGGGCAATGCATCGCCGGCGATGACGGGCGCTGCGCCCGCCTGCCCGGCGTCAGCTACGAGATTACCGAACTGAAGCGGGCCGAACTGCAATTGCGCGCCGCCAAGGAGGAAAGGGAATTCGTCCTCGACCTCATGGCACGGCAGCGCATGTTGGGCGACCCGCAAGAGATCCTGCATTGCGCGTCCGAGGCGCTGGGCAAGCGCCTTGGCGTCAACCGGGTAGGCTTTTACCGGCTGACGGGTCCGCGCACCATCTGCCACGAGGCCTCCTGGACCGACGGCAAGCTGGCCGCCCTGATCGGCATCCAGGCGACGGATCACTATGGCGTTCTGGCGGATCAGGAACGCCGGGCCGGTCGCGCCCTGGTCTTCGGCAACAGCCGTTCCGAGAGCAGGGGCGCCTTGGCCCCTTATGCCGACGAAGGCGTCCTGGCCGGCCTCTGCGTGCCCCTGCTGACCGATGGAAAATGGGCGGCGGGCATCTATCTGCACCAGGCGACCATCCGCCACTGGACCGAACCCGAAGTCACGCTGGCCAAGGAAATCGTGCAGCAGACCTGGCTGGCGATGGAGCGGGCGGAGGCCCTGCGCAACCTGAACCGCCGGCTCGAGGAACAGGAAGCCACCATCGCGCAGCGCGAGATCGTCCTGCGCGAGGAGTTCGAGCGCCGGGAAGCCGCCGAACGGCAGCTTCGCCAGTTGCAGAAGATGGAGGCCGTGGGTCAGCTGACTGGCGGCATCGCCCATGACTTCAACAACATGCTGGCCGTGGTGATCAGCGGGTTGAACCTGACCCAGCGCCAGTTGGCGCGCGGCAATACCGATGTCGGCGCCTATATCGAGGGCGCGCTGGAAGGCGTGAACCGCGCCGCCGCCCTGACGCAGCGGCTCTTGTCCTTTTCGCGCCAGCAGCCCCTGGAACCGGCGGTCGTCGATGCCAATGGCTTGCTGACCGGCCTGTCGGACATGCTGTCGCGTTCCCTTGGCGAGATGATCGTGCTGGAAACGCTGCTGCAGCCGGATCTCTGGGCAACCAAGGTCGATCCGAACCAGTTGGAAAACGCCATCATCAACCTGGCCGTGAACGCGCGCGATGCCATGCCGGATGGCGGGCGCGTGGTGCTGCAGACGGCGAACGCGCATCTGGACACCGCCCAGGCCCGCGTGGCCGGGATGGAGCCGGGCGACTATGTCCGCATCCGCGTGCAGGATACCGGCGCCGGCATGACACCCGAGGTCCTGTCCAAGGCCTTTGACCCCTTCTTCACCACCAAGCCCACGGGGCGCGGCACGGGCCTGGGGCTGAGCCAGGTTTATGGCTTCATCCGCCAGTCGGGCGGTCATGTTTCCATCAACTCGCAGATCAGCCGGGGCACGGTCGTCGACCTGCTGCTGCCGCGCTGTCTCGAAGGGGCGGGCCAGGTGCCGATGGATCAGCGGGTCGACGTGCCCCAGGGCCGGCCCGAGGATGTCGTCCTGGTGGTCGAGGACGAGGATCGCGTGCGAAGCTTCACCGTCGCCGCCCTGAAGGAGCTTGGCTATACCGTGCTGGAGGCCGCGTCGGGCGTTGCCGCCCTTGCGATCCTGAAAGCGCGGCAGGATGTCCGACTGCTGTTTTCCGATGTCGTGATGCCGCAGATGACCGGCCCCCAGCTGGTCGAGCAGGCACAAAGCCTGCGCCCGGACCTGAAGGTCCTTTACACCAGCGGCTATACCGGAAAGTCGCTGGAAACCCACGACCGGGTCAAGGCAAGCGGCAACTTCCTGGCCAAGCCCTTCAGCTTCGACCAGCTTGCGCGCAAGATCAGCGACGTGCTGTCCCGCAAGGCGGCGGGCTAGCGTCGCCGCTTTGACCGCTTGTTGCCGCCGCGCTGCCCGGCCCGGCCCGCCGTGGACCGGCCGGACGCCTTGACGGCCTCCTCGGCCGCTTCCTCGATCACGGACTGACGCGCCAGGGGGTCGTCGGCGACGGCCAGTTCCACGGCCTCCAGACGCTTCACCTCGTCGCGGATGCGGGCGGCTTCCTCGAACTCCAGGTTCTCGGCTGCCTTGCGCATCTGCGAACGCAGGGCGTCCAGATGGGTGGCCAGGTTCGCGCCGACCATGGGGCGGTCCACCTTGGCGGTGACGCGCGATTGGTCGGTATCGCCCTGCCACAGGCCCGCCAGCACATCCTCGACGTTCTTGCGGACGGTCTGGGGCGTGATGCCGTGGGCCTCGTTATAGGCCATCTGCTTCTGGCGGCGGCGCTCGGTTTCCGCCATGGCGCGTTCCATGCTGCCGGTGATGCTGTCGGCATAAAGGATCACCCGCCCGTCCACGTTCCGCGCCGCCCGGCCGATGGTCTGGATCAGCGAGGTCTCGGACCGCAGGAAGCCTTCCTTGTCGGCGTCCAGGATCGCCACCAGCCCGCATTCGGGGATGTCCAGCCCCTCGCGCAGCAGGTTGATGCCCACCAGCACATCGAATGCGCCCAACCGCAGGTCGCGCAGGATCTCGATCCGCTCGATGGTGTCGATATCGCTGTGCATGTAGCGGATGCGGATGCCCTGTTCGTGGAAATATTCGGTCAGATCCTCGGCCATGCGCTTGGTCAGCGTCGTGACCAGCGTGCGCAGGCCCGCCTTGCTGACGCGGCGGATCTCGTCCAGCAGGTCGTCCACCTGCATCTCGACCGGACGGATCTCGATCTCGGGGTCCAGAAGGCCGGTGGGACGGATCACCTGTTCGGTGAAGACGCCGCCGGTCTGGTCCATCTCCCATTGCGCGGGGGTCGCGGACACAAAGACCGATTGCGGGCGCATGGCGTCCCATTCCTCGAACTTCAGGGGGCGGTTATCCATGCAGCTTGGCAGGCGGAAGCCGTGTTCGGCCAGCGTGAACTTGCGCCGGAAGTCGCCCCGGTACATGCCGCCGATCTGCGGCACGCTGACGTGGGATTCATCGGCGAAGACGATGGCGTTGTCGGGGATGAACTCGAACAGCGTGGGGGGCGGCTCGCCCGGCGCGCGGCCGGTCAGATAGCGGCTGTAGTTCTCGATCCCGTTGCAGACGCCGGTGGCCTCCAGCATCTCGAGGTCGAAATTGGTGCGCTGCTCCAGACGCTGCGCTTCCAGCAGCTTGCCTTCGTCCACAAGCTGCTTCAGACGACCCTGCAATTCCGCCTTGATGCCCTTGATGGCCTGCTGCAACGTCGGGCGCGGCGTGACGTAGTGGCTGTTCGCATAGATGCGGATCTGGCGGAAGTTGTCGGTCTTCTGGCCGGTCAGCGGATCGAATTCGGTGATCGCCTCAAGCTCGTTCCCGAAGAAGTCGAAGCGCCAAGCGCGATCCTCGAGGTGGGCGGGCCAGACCTCGACCACGTCGCCCTTGACGCGAAAGCCGCCCCGCTGGAAGGCCGCGTCCAGACGCCGATACTGCTGGGCTACGAGCTGGGCGATGAACTCGCGCTGGTCATAGCTGTCGCCAACAACCATGTCCTGGGTCATGGCCGAATAAGTCTCGACCGAGCCGATGCCGTAGATACAGGAAACCGAGGCCACGATGATCACGTCATCGCGTTCCAGCAGCGCGCGGGTGGCCGAGTGGCGCATCCGGTCGATGGCCTCGTTGATCTGGGATTCCTTCTCGATATAAGTGTCCGACCGGGGGACATAGGCCTCGGGCTGGTAGTAGTCGTAGTAGCTGACGAAGTATTCGACCGCGTTATCGGGGAAGAAGCCCTTGAACTCGCCATAAAGCTGGGCGGCCAGGGTCTTGTTGGGCGCCAGGATGATGGCGGGGCGCTGCGTCGCCTCGATCACCTTGGCCATGGTGAAGGTCTTGCCCGTGCCGGTCGCGCCCAGCAGCACCTGGTCGCGTTCGCCCGCCTGCACGCCCTGGGTCAGTTCGACGATGGCGGTCGGCTGGTCGCCCGCGGGCTGGAATTCGCTTTTCATCACGAAGCGCCGACCGCCCTCCAGCTTGGGGCGGGTGACTTCGATCGGGCGCGCGACCGGCGCGTTGGTGTTGTTGTGACCCATCAGGCAACCTTCATGCGGCAGAGCCTAGAAGGTGTGTCCCCGCGCGGGAAAGTCAACCGGCGCTGCTGACGGATTGCGGCAGCAGGGGGCGCTCGCGCCCCCTCTTGGCCTGCGGCCAATTCACCCCCGAGGGTATTTCGACAACGAAGAAGAAACGGTCAGCGCTTGAAACGTGACGGCTGCAATTCGGCCCATCCCTGCCTGCCCTCCACTTCCTCGGCCAGGATCTCGGCCGTGACCGGGCCAAGGGTAAAGCCCTGGTGGCCGTGGCCGAAATGCGCCCAGAGATTCGGCTGGTCCGGCACGCGGCCGATCACCGGCAGCATGTCGGGGATGCAGGGGCGGCGGCCGGTCCAGGGTTCGGCCTCGACCGGGGCGCCGATGTTGAACAGTTCCCGCGCGGCCTTTTCGCCGTGCTTCAACTGCGGGGGGCTCAGGCGCGGGTGGCTGGTCAGTTCGGCCGCCGTGGCAATGCGCAGGCCCCGCCGCATGGGCGAAAGCACGACCGAGTTGCCGAAGTCCGCAATCGGGTGGTTCGGCGGCGTTTCCATCCGGTAATGGCGATGATAGCCGCGCTTGAAGACCATCGGCACCGTCAGGCCAAAGCGCTGCAGCAGCATCGGCGACCAGGGGCCGAGCGCCACGACCGCGTGTTCTCCCTCGGCCTCGCCAGCCCGCCAGCCCTTGCCCGCGCGGTGCAGGTCGCCCGCATCGGCGTTGACGATCCGACCGCCGCGCCGTTCGAACAGCGCGGCATAGGCCGCCACGAGGCCGCCGGGATCGGAACAGGCCCAGGCATCGGCCCAGTGGGTCGCGCCCTCGACCTCGATCTTGATGGCGGGTTCCAGGGTGCGCAGGGCCTTGCCGTCCATCAGCTTGGCCTCGACCCCGAATTCATCCAGGAACCGCTTGGCGGTGGCACGGGCCTTTTCCATGCGGGCGGGCGTTCGGTGCACCTCGATATAGCCGTCGCGGCGGATGATGTTGTCGGCGCCCGCTGCCTGGACCAGGGGCGCGTGGCGGTCGGTCGACTGGCGGATCAGCTTGCCCCAGGTCAGCGTCGCCCGGCGGTGCCCGGCAGGCAGCGAGTTGATGGCATAGGTCCAGACCGCGTTCAGTTGCGACAGCAGGCCCCCGACGTTCCACTTGACGTCATAGCCGCGCCCCATGGCGATCTGCAGCAGCGCGCCGGGCGCAAGCGGCATGGCATAGGGTTCGACCGCCTCGGTCTGAATCAGGCCCGCGTTGCCGTAGCTGGTTTCCCGCCCCGGCACGCCGCGTTCAATGATCGTGACGTCGTGCCCGCGCGCCTGCAAGGCCAAGGCGGTCGAAACCCCGACCATGCCCGCACCCAGAACCAGAATCTCAGCCATATCCGTACCCTGACCGTGTTTCGGTCAGGGATGCAGACATTCCGATTTTTCGGCAAGGATTATCGCACGATCTTCGGCCAGGCGAAAAAACTTTGCAAGATTTAGGCGAAAAGCTCTCGGCAGAAGGTCAAACCTTCGACCAGATCATCTACTTCCTGCTTCGTGTTGTACATCGCGAATGATGCGCGCGCGCTGGCGGTGATTCCGAAGAACTCCATCAGCGGCATGGCGCAATGGCTGCCCGCGCGCACGGCGATGCCGCGCTTGTCGAGGATGGTCGAGAGGTCATGGGCATGGGCGCCCTGCATGGTCATCGAGAAGATCGACCCCTTGTCCGGCGCATCGCCCTGGACCTGCAACCAGTTCAGGCTGCGCAGCCGGTCGCGGGCATAGTCGCGCAGGGACCGTTCGTGGGCGGCGATGTTCTCCATCCCCAGGTCCATCATGTATTCCAGCGCGGCGCCCAGGCCGATCTGGTTGACGATGCCGGGGGTGCCCGCCTCGAACCGCAGGGGCGGGTCGGCATAGTCCACGGCGTCGCGTGTGACGGTGCGGATCATGTCGCCGCCGCCCAGGAAGGGCCGCATCTCGGCCTGGCGGTCGCGGCGGATCCACATCGCGCCCGACCCCGAGGGGCCGTAAAGCTTGTGCCCGGTGATGCAGTAGAAATCGACGCCAAGCGCGTCCAGATCGACCGGCATGTGCACCGCCGCCTGCGATCCGTCGGCCAGGACCGGCACGTCGGTGCCGCGCGCGATGGCGCCGACATCGACGATGGTGCCGGTGACGTTCGACATATGCGTGACGGCGATCAGCTTGGTCTTCGGTCCCACAGCCGCCAGCACCTTTTCCGGCGGCAGGCTGCCGTCGGGTTCGGGTTCGACCCATTTCAGCACCACGCCCTGCCGTTCGCGCAGGAAATGCCAAGGCACGATGTTGGCATGGTGTTCCAGCACCGACAACACGATCTCGTCCCCCGCCTGCATCCGGGGCGCGGCCCAGCCATAGCTGACCAGGTTGATCCCTTCGGTCGAGCCGCTGGTAAAGATCACCTCGTCTTCATGCGGGGCATGGAGGAAGCGGGCGATGATCGCCCGGACGCGTTCATAGTTGTCGGTCGCCAGGTTGGAAAGGAAATGCAGGCCTCGGTGGACGTTGGCGTATTCGCCCTCGTAGGCGCGGGTGATCGCGTCAATCACCTGACGCGGCTTCTGCGCGCTGGCGCCGCTGTCCAGATAGACCAGCGGACGGTTGTTCACCTGCCGCGACAGGATGGGGAAATCGGCGCGGACGGCATCGACGTCAAAGCTCATTGCGGCATCTCCGGCATGATTCCAAGGGCGGCGGCAAGGATGGACAGGATGAAGCCCGCCGCGATGGCGGTGCCGATCAGGCCCATCGTGACCTTCAGCGTGCTGGAAAAGCCGTGCAGCGCCTTGGTGAACTGCACGGTCAGCCACAGGAACAGCGCCATCGCCGCGATCCCCAGCAGCCCGGCGACGGCAGGCATGACAAGCGACAGCACGATCTGGATGGCCTGGACCAGCAGCAGCAGGACCTCGATCCAGACGGTCAGCAGCAAGGCGTCCTCGAACCGGCCCCGACCGCCGAAGGCACGGCCGACGCCCGACATCAGGCCCGCCGCCAGAACGATCGCCACCATCTGCATGACGGCCAGGACCATGGGCTGCTGGCTGAGCATGACGACCTGGATATCGTCTTCGGCAGGGGCGCTGAACATCGCCCCCGCGACCCAAGCCAGCAGGGCCGAGATCGAGACGGCGGCCAGCAGCGCCATCCAGCGCGCCTGCACCGGCCAGTCCTGCCGCATCAGGGCGTGCGCCGCGCCCTGCGGATTGCGGAAGGACAGCCCGATCAGGGCCTTGAAGTCGTCGAAGGTCATGCTCGCCTCGCCAGGGCGGAAAGTCCGGCCCCCCAGATCATCAGAAAGCCTGCGCCGCAGACCGCCTGCACGACAGCAAGCGCCGGTCCGGGCCCGATCAGTCCAGCCACAAGACCCGCCAGCAGCATGGCGGGCGCAACCGCCAGAAGCGCCCAGAACAGCGCCAGGCGCGAATCCTCGGGCGTCAGGCGCCAGGGCGTCAGCCGCGACAGGGCCGACACGACAGCCGCCAGGGCATAGGCCAGCAACGGCATCAGGAACAGCACCGCCAGCAGCGCGCCGCCCATTCGCGCATCGAAGGGCACCGAGGGGTCAAGCTGCGCCAGCCGCGCGTTGGCGGGGGCCTGCGCCACCAGGAAGATCAGCATCGCCAGCATCAACACGACCAGCTTGACCCGTTCCGGCATGGCCGAAAGGCCCCGCACCACCCGGCGCGGGGCCCACCAGCTTTGCAACACACGCGGGGCGATCCCGCCCGGCGGCGTCACTGAACCGCGTTCAAGGTCAGCCACACGTCAAGCCGTTCATAGATGCAATCGCGGATGGCCTCGTCCTCGATCTCGGCCAGGGCGTCGGCCAGGAAGGACAGGACCAGGAACACGATGGCCCGCTCTCTCGGCACCCCGCGAGAGCGCAGGTAGAACAGCGCCTCCTCGTCGATCGCGCCGGTGGTCGAGCCGTGGGAGCATTTCACGTCGTCGGCATAGATCTCCAGTTCCGGCTTGGCGAGGAACTGGCTGCGTTCGTCCAGCAGCAGGGCCTGGCTGATCTGGTAGCCGTCGGTCTTCTGCGCGCCGGGCTTGACCAGAATCTTGCCCTGGAACACGCCCTCGGCCCCGTTCTTCAGGACCTTCTTGAAGACCTGGCGGCTTTCGCAACGCTCGGCCCCGTGGGTGATGAAGACGGTGTCGTCCTGGTGGAACGGCGCCTTGCCACCATCGCCCAGAACGGCGGCGGCGATATGGGCCACGGCATCGTCGCCGGCGATGTCGATCACGGCCTCGTTGCGCATGGTCGTGCCATTGACCGACAGCGTGAAGGACTTGAACTGCGCCTCGGCCGCGACGCGGGCGAAGATGTGGCCGATGCCGACCTTGGCATCGACCGCCCGCTTGGATGCGATGTGGTGGAACCGGGCGCCCCGGGCCAGATCGACCTCGATCACGCCGTTCGAGCGCGCGCCCGACATGCCGGTTTCCAGCAGGGTCAGTTCGGCCCCTTCCTCGACGCGGATGACGTGGTGCCACATGGCATCGGCCTTGTCCAAGGCGCGGCGATGAACCACATGGATCGGCTTGGCGGGGGTCCCGGTCACGCGGATCAGCAAGCCATCCTGCGCGGCGGCCGTGTTCAGCACCGCAAAGGGCCGCTTCACGGGCTTCTGGCCCGCCGCTTCCAGCACGCCGTAAAGGTCGGCCGCCCAGCTTGCGCCAGCCTCGGCCTGCGCGAGGGTCGCGATCTCTACCCCATTCAGGGCCAGATCGTCCGACGCCGCCTCGTCGAAGGCGCCATCGACGAACACCAGCGTCAGCTTGTCCAGCCCGTCGAACAGCGGCGTTTCCTGCCCATCCGGGATCGCCAGCGCTTGCGGAGCGGGCGCGTTGAAGGGACGCGGATCGGTATAGCGCCAGTATTCGTCGCGCGGGCCGGGCAGGCCCATGTCCCGCAACCGGGACATCGCATCCTGCCGCGCGGCCGCCGTGAACCCGCCTTGCGGCAGGCTCAGCGCCGCAAGCCGCGCGTCAAGCGCATTGACGGGCTTGGCCGTGCCCTCGATCGTCGGGGTCTGGTCCTTCGCCTTGACTGCCGTGTCCGCCATCAGCGGGCCTCCGCCAGCAGGTCGCCGTAGCCTTCTTCCTCGACCTGCAGGGCCAGTTCCGGCCCGCCGGTCTTCACGATCCGTCCGTTCGCCATGATATGGACCACGTCTGGCTGGATGTGGTTCAGCAGCCGCTGGTAATGGGTGATGACCAGAAAGCTGCGGTCTGGCGAACGCAGCGCGTTCACGCCGTCGCTGACCAGCCGCATGGCATCGACGTCCAGGCCCGAGTCGGTCTCGTCCATGATGCACATGCGCGGTTCCAGCATGGCCATCTGCAGGATCTCGTTGCGCTTCTTTTCCCCGCCCGAGAAGCCCACGTTGACAGGACGCTTCAGCATCTCGGGGCTGATCTGCAGTTCGGCCGCCTTGGCGCGCACGACCTTCAGGAAATCACCCGAGGACAGCTCCTCCTCGCCGCGCGCCTTGCGCTGCGCGTTCACGGCGGTGCGCAGGAAGGTCATGTTGCCGACGCCGGGGATCTCGACCGGATACTGGAAGGCCAGGAACAGGCCCGCGGCCGCGCGTTCCTCGGGCTCCATGTCCAGCAGGCTTTCGCCGTCCAGCGTGGCGCTGCCTTCCGTCACTTCATAGCCGTCGCGGCCTGACAGGACATAGGACAGCGTCGATTTGCCCGATCCGTTCGGCCCCATGATCGCATGGACCTGACCTGCCGGGATCTCCAAGGACAGACCCTTCAGGATCTGCTTGTCCTCTTCCTCAAGTTTCACATGCAAGTTGTCGATTTTCAGCATCTTTTCCTCATCGGATGGTGGCGGCGGTGCCTGCGGCACCATCATCTTGTTCCTGCGGCCCTTAGCCGACCGAACCTTCCAGCGAAATGGCGACCAGCGACTGCGCCTCCATCGCGAATTCCATCGGGAGAGCCTGCAGGACCTCGCGGCAGAAGCCGTTGACGACAAGGGCCACGGCCTCCTCCTCGTCCATGCCGCGCGACCGGCAATAGAAAAGCTGGTCGTCATCAACCTTGGAGGTCGTCGCCTCGTGCTCGACGCGGCTCGAGGTGTTCTTGACCTCGATGTAGGGCACGGTATGCGCCCCGCACTTGTCGCCGATCAGCAGGCTGTCGCACTGGGTATAGTTGCGGCTGTTCGTGGCGCGCGGGTGCATCGTGACCAGGCCGCGATAGGTGTTCTGCGCCTGACCGGCCGAGATCCCCTTCGACACGATCCGCGACCGGGTGTTCCTGCCCAGATGGATCATCTTGGTTCCGGTGTCGGCCTGCTGGAAGTTGTTGGCGATGGCGATGGAGTAGAACTCTCCTTGGGACTCGTCGCCGCGCAGGATGCAGGACGGGTATTTCCAGGTGATCGCCGATCCGGTCTCGACCTGCGTCCACATCACCTTGGCGCGGGCCTCGCGGCAGTCGGCGCGCTTGGTGACGAAGTTGTAGATGCCGCCCTTGCCGTTCTCGTCGCCGGGAAACCAGTTCTGGACGGTCGAGTACTTCACCTCGGCGTCTTCCAGCACCACGATCTCGACCACGGCGGCGTGCAACTGGTTCGTGTCGCGCTTGGGCGCGGTGCAGCCTTCCAGATAGCTGACATAGGCGCCCTTGTCGGCAATGATCAGCGTGCGTTCGAACTGGCCGGTGTTTTCGGCGTTGATGCGGAAATAGGTGGACAGTTCCATCGGGCATTTCACGCCCTTCGGGACATACACGAAGCTGCCGTCCGAAAAGACCGCGCTGTTCAGCGTCGCGAAGAAGTTGTCGGACTGCGGCACGACCGAGCCGAGGTATTTCTTCACCAGTTCCGGATGCTCGCGGATCGCCTCGCTGATGGAACAGAAGATGACGCCGGCCTTGGCCAGCTCGTCCTTGAAGGTGGTGCCCACGGACACGCTGTCGAACACGGCGTCGACGGCCACGCGGCGGCCCTCGGCGGGCGCGTCCTCGGCCCCTTCGACCCCGGCAAGGATCATCTGTTCCTTCAGCGGGATGCCCAGCTTTTCATAGGTCGCCAGCAGCTTCGGATCGACCTCGTCCAGCGACTTGGGCTTCACCTCCATGCTTTTCGGGCGGGCGTAGTAATACTGGTCCTGGTAGTCGATCTCGGGATAGTTCAGCATCGCCCACTTGGGTTCGGCCATGGTGAGCCAGCGGCGATAGGCCTCGAGCCGCCATTCCAGCATCCATTCCGGCTCTTCATTCTTTTGCGAGATCAGGCGGACGATGTCCTCGCTCAGCCCCTTGGGGGCATACTCCATCTCGATCTCGGTATCCCAGCCGTACTTGTAGCTGCCCATGTTCTGCACGGTCTCGACCGTCTCGCGGTCGACGCCTTCGCGCACGTCAAGATCGATGGTTGCGTTCATCCTTTGTCCTTCCATAGGCCGGGTGGGAACCTAGCCATTCCTGTCGCGCCAGCGTGAATACGCGCTTTCCCACGCATCCGCAAATCGGTTCACCTGATCGTCGCCCAAAGCCGGGCTTATCGAGATCCGAATTGCCGATTGCGCGGCCTTGTCGTCGAAACCCATGGCCTGCAAAACCCCGCTGGCCCGGACCTTGCCCGAGGAACAGGCCGACCCCGCCGAGATCGCAAAGCCCGCCAGATCCATCTGCATGACCTGGGTTTCACCCTTCCAGCCCGATGTAAGAAGACAGGTCGTGTTCGGCAAGCGTTTGACCGCTTTTCCTGCGACGATTGCGCCGGGCGCCGCGGCCAGCAGTCTATCCTCCAGCGCTTCACGCCGGGCGGCGACCTCGTCCCATAGGCCCGCCTCCAACTCCCTTTGGGCAGCGGACGCGGCGGCGGCAAACCCCAGGATGCCGAGCAGGTTCTCGGTCCCGCCCCGACGCCCTTGTTCCTGCCCGCCTCCGCGGATCATCGCCTCGACATCGGTGCCGCGCTTCACGATCAGCGCGCCGATGCCCTTGGGACCGCCCAGCTTGTGGGCGCTGACGAAACCCGCCGTGATGCCCAGCCAGTTGAAGGCGAAGGGCACCTTGCCGAAGGCCTGCGTCAGGTCGCTGGACCCCAGCCCCTGCGGCAAATCCTGGATCACGCCGGTCTCGTTGTTGGCCAGTTGCAGGCTGGCCCTTGCGGGATCGGGCACCGACACGATGCCGTTGCTGTCCACCGCCAGATCCTGCTCGCACCAGACCTTGACCGCGCTGTGTTCCACGACGGCGCAATGGACGCCCCTGCCCGCCAGCACCATCGCCGCGGCCTCGGTCGTGCCCGAGGTGAAGATCACGTCCGCGCCTTCCGCCCCCAGCGCCGCCGCCACCTGTTCCCGCGCACGCTCCATCGCCATCTTGGCCGCGCGACCCTCGCTGTGGACCGATGACGGGTTGCCGACGATCTCCATCCCGTCACGCATCGCGGCCTTGACCTCGTCGCGCAGGGGGGTGGTGGCGTTCCAGTCCAGATAGGTTCTCATCCGATCACCCCGGCGATCTTCTGCGCCAGCCTGCGGGCCACGGCATCCTTGGCCATGCGCGGCCATTCCTCGGCGCCTTCCTCGGTGATGACCGTCACGGCGTTTTCGGTCCCGCCCATGATGCCGGTGCCCTCGCTGACATCGTTGGCGACGATCCAGTCGCAGCCCTTGCGCAGCCGCTTGTCGGTGGCATGGGCCACCACGTCGTTGGTTTCCGCCGCAAAGCCCACCACCAGCCGGGGGCGCCGCGTGTCCGTCTGGCTGATCCAGGCCAGGATGTCAGGGTTCTCGGTCATTTCCAGCAGGGGCGCCTTGCCCGAGCCGTCCTTCTTGATCTTGCGCGCGGACGAGTTCCTGATCCGCCAATCGGCCACCGCCGCCGCCATCACCGCCGCATCGGCGGGCAGCGCGGCTTCTACCGCGTCGCGCATCTGCCGGGCGGTCTGGACGCGGATCACCTCGACGCCTTCGGGCGGGGCCACGTCGGCCGGCCCGGTGACAAAGCTGACCCGCGCGCCCATGTCGCGCAGCGCGGCGGCGATGGCCGTCCCCTGCGCGCCCGAGGATCGGTTGGCGATATAACGCACCGGGTCGATGGGTTCATGCGTGGGGCCGGAGGTCACGATGACATGCCGCCCCGACAGCACCCCCGACCGGACCTGAGCCTCGGGCAGCAGCTTCAGCGGTGCCTGAGGGGCCAGTTCATCCCGGATCGCGGCGACGATGGCTTCAGGTTCCGACATGCGCCCGGTGCCGTATTCGCCGCAGGCCATGTCGCCGTCCTCGGGGCCGACGAACAGGATGCCGTCGTCGCGCAGCACACGCAGGTTCCGCTGCGTCGCCGGGTGGTGCCACATCCGCACGTTCATCGCGGGCGCCACCAGCACGCGCTTGTCGGTCGCCAGCAGCAGCGTGGACGCCAGATCGTCCGCCAGCCCATGCGCCATCTTCGCCAACAGGTCGGCCGTGGCGGGGGCGACGACGACCAGGTCGGCATTGCGCGACAACTGGATATGGCCGATCTCGGCCTCGGACGCGATGTTCCACAGGCTGTCTTGCGCTGCCTCGCCCGCCAGAACCGACAGCGTCATCGGCGTGGTGAACTGCGCGCCCGCCTGCGTCAGGACCGGGGTGACCGACGCGCCCTCGGCCCGGATCAGGCGGATCAGGTGCGGGACCTTCATGGCCGCGATGCCGCCGCCGACGATCAACAGGATGCGCTTGCCGTTCATCTTGCCCCCTTGGCGTTCCGCATCAGACACATAGCCACCCGGCCCCCGTGCCGCAAGCAATCGCCACCCGTTAACCTTTCCTTAAGCCCCGTCCCGTTAACCATCATGGGAACGAAAAGGGGAAGTCATGGTCGCCATCGCCTATTCCGTCGCCTTCGAGGGGATCGAGGCGCGGCTGGTCGAGGTTCAGTGTTCCGTCGCGGCGGGCCTGCCGGGCTTTGCCATCGTGGGCCTGCCCGACAAGGCCGTCAGCGAGGCGCGTGAACGCGTCAAGGCCGCCTTCGGCGCGCTGTCCATCGCCATGCCGAACCGGCGGCTGACGGTGAACCTGTCGCCCGCCGACCTGCCCAAGGAAGGCTCGCATTTCGACCTGCCCATCGCGTTGGCGATCCTGGCCGCGCTGGAGATCGTCCCGGCCGAGGAACTGTCGCGCTGCGTCGCGCTTGGGGAACTGGCGCTTGACGGGCGGCTGGTGGCGGTCACGGGCGCCCTGCCCGCCGCCATGGCCGCGGCCGAGGATGACCGCGCGCTGATCTGCCCCCGCGCCTGCGGCCCGGAAGCAGCCTGGGTCGACGCCGTTCCGGTGCTTGCCCCTGCCACGCTGCGCGAGGTGATCGACCACCTGACCGACCGCGCCCCCATCGCCCGCGCCCAACCCGGCATGATCGACGGCGCCGTGGCGCGGGGCTGCCTGTCCGAGGTGAAGGGCCAGGAACGCGCCAAGCGCGCCCTGGAGATCGCGGCGGCTGGCCGACACCACCTTTTGATGGTCGGCCCGCCCGGCGCGGGCAAGTCGATGCTGGCGGCCCGCCTGCCCGGCCTGATGCCGCCGCTGGGCGCGGCCGAGGCGCTGGAAACCTCGATGATCCATTCGCTTGCGGGCACCCTGGACGACGGCGGCATCTCGCGCCGTGCGCCGTTCCGCGAACCGCACCACACCGCGTCCATGGCCGCCATCGTCGGCGGCGGGCGCGGCGCCAAGCCGGGCGAGATCAGCCTTGCCCATAATGGTGTCCTGTTCATGGACGAATTTCCCGAATTTCCCCGGCAGGTGCTGGAAACCCTGCGCCAGCCCATCGAGACGGGCGAGGTCGTCGTGGCCCGCGCCAATGCCCATATCCGCTATCCCTGCCGCTTCCTGCTGGTCGCTGCCGCCAATCCCTGCCGTTGCGGCTATCTGGCCGACGCCGCCCGCGCCTGTTCCCGCGCGCCCGCCTGCGGCGGGGACTACATGGGCAAGATCTCGGGTCCGCTGATGGACCGCTTCGATTTGCGGCTGGAGGTTCCGGCGGTCAGCTTCATGGACCTGGAACTGCCCTCGGGCGGGGACACCTCGGCACAGGTTGCCGCACGGGTCGCGGCGGCGCGGGACGTGCAGGCCGCGCGGTTCAACGACCATCCGCAGGTCCGCGTGAATGCCGAGGCCTCGGGCAGCCTGCTGGACCGGATCGCCGCGCCGGACGACGAAGGCCGGGCGCTGATCCTGAAGGCATCGGAACGCCTGGGCCTGACCGCGCGTGGCTATCACCGCATCCTGCGCACGGCGCGCACCATCGCGGACCTGGCGGGATCGGCGGCAGTGCGCGCGCCCCACCTGGCCGAGGCGATCAGCTATCGCCTGCCCTTTGTGGCGGGCGGCTGACGAATTGCGCATCCTGCAACCGGGCGCTATGGCAGGGCGATCCTGATCACGGACTCGGCCATGCCCCCCATCAGTGCCCGGATCGGCGGCATCCTGACCGCCCTCGCGCTTCTGGCGACCATCCCGCATGAATACGGCGGCGGCCAAGGCTTCGCGATCACGGCGGCGGCGCTGCTGACGCTGGCGCTGGCGCTGTTCTCGCTGACCGCGCGCCTGTCGCGGCTGGCCTTCGTGGCCCTGGGCCTTGTCCTGATCGCCTGGGCCGCCGCAACGCGTGCGGGCTGGGCCGAAGCCACGCTGACCGCCCTGTCGCGCGGTGCCTTCATCATCGCGCTGTTCACCGCCCTGTCGGCGCTGCGCAGCGCGGCGATCGGCTCGCAGGCCATCCTGGACTGCGGGCGCTTCCTGGCCCGCCAGCCGCCGGGGCGGCGCTATCTGGCCCTGACGCTGGGAGGGCACCTGTTCGGCCTGATCCTGCTTTACGGCTCGATCTCGCTGCTGGGCTCGCTGGCCGCCGAAAGCACCGCGCGCGAGGCGAACGAGGAACTGCGCCGCCATCGCCTGCGCCGGATGCTGGTGGCGATCCAGCGGGGGTTTGCCTCGACGCTCTGCTGGTCGCCCATGGCGCTGTCCATGGCCGTGACCATGTCGGTCGTGCAGGGGGCGTCCTGGGCCGGGGCCGTCGGGCTGTGCCTTGTCAGTTCCGCCCTGATGATCGGGATCGGCTGGCTGCTGGATACGGTCTTCAAGCCCCATCTCAGCGCGCCGCCTCCACCGCGCGCGGCGGAAACCGACAGCTGGTGGCTGCGCCTGCGCCCGCTGCTGGTGCTGCTGGCCATCGTCGTCGGCAGCGTCTTCGCGCTGCACCTGGCGACCGGCGTCGCCGTGACGGGCGCGGTGATGACCGTGGTGCCGCTGGTCGCGGCGGGTTGGCTCCTGATCCTGCGACCCGCGCCGGGCGGACCGCTGGCCTCGCTTGCCATGCGGATCGGCCAGTTCGCCACGCGGGAACTGGCCGGCTATCGCGGAGAGATCATCCTGCTGTTCATGGCGGGCTTCATCGGCAGCCTCGGGTCCTGGCTTCTGGTGCCGATCATGCAGGCGCATGGGCCGGACCTGTCGGCATTCCCGCCGCTGCTGATCCTGGCGGCGCTTGTCTGGGTGATCCCGCTGTCCGGCCAGGTGGGCATGAACCCGATCCTGGCCGTGTCGCTGCTGGTGCCGCTGCTGCCCGCGCCCGAGGCGCTCGGCATCCACCCCACGGCCATGGTGGTCGCCATCACAGGCGGCTGGGCCATCAGCGGCAACACCTCTCCCTTTACGGCCTCGGTACTGCTGGTCGGCAAGCTGGGCGGGGTCGAGGCGCGCCACGCGGGCGCGCGGTGGAACGGGCTTTACGCCTTGGCGACGGGTGCGGCGCTGACCCTGTGGGTGCTGATCGCCGCGGCCCTTCTATAAGGGCCGCGGCGCTCCGTTTCACTCGACCTCGACCAGCAGGTCTTTCGCGTCGATCTGTTCGCCCGGGCGGACGTGGATGGCCTTGACGGTGCCGTCGCGGTCGGCATGGAGGCCGGTTTCCATCTTCATCGCCTCGATGGTCAGCAGCAGGTCGCCCTGGTGGACCTTCGCGCCCGCCGTTGCCGCGACCGAGGCCACCACGCCCGGCATCGGCGCGCCGACATGGCCGGCATTGGCCGGATCGGCCTTGGGGCGGGCAGCCTTGGTGCCGGTGGCCTTGCGGTTCGGCACGCGGACCTGGCGGGGCTGGCCGTTCAGCTCGAAGAAGACCTTGACCTCGCCCTTCTCGTCCGTGTCGCCCAGCGTCAGCAGGCGCACCTCCAGGGTCTTGCCGGGGTCGATCTCGACGCTGATCTCGTCGCCCGGCTCCATGCCGTAGAAGAAGTTCTTGGTGGGCAGGGTGCGGACCGGGCCATAGATCTGATGCCGCGCCATGTAGTCGGAAAAGACCTTGGGATACATCAGCCAGCCGTTCAGGTCCTCGTTGTCGATCGGAACGCCCAGGTCGGCGGACAGCTTGGTCCGCGCGGCCTCGATGTCCACCGGCTCCAGATGCGCGCCGGGCCGGTCGGTGATGGGCGCCTCGCCCTTCAGGACCTTGCGCTGCAGGTCGGCGGGCCAGCCGCCGGGGGGCTGGCCCAGGTTGCCCTTCATCATGTCCACGACGCTGTCGGGGAAGCTGACCTCGGTGGCCGGATCCATCACCTGCGTGGGCGTCAGCCCCTGGGCCACCATCATCAGCGCCATGTCGCCCACCACCTTCGAGGACGGCGTGACCTTCACGATGTCGCCGAACATGCGGTTCACGTCGGCATAGGCCTGCGCCACCTCGTGCCAGCGGTCCTCCAGCCCCATGGAGCGCGCCTGCGCTTTGAGGTTGGTGAACTGCCCGCCCGGCATCTCGTGGAGGTAGACCTCGGAGGCGGGCGACTGCAGGCCGCTTTCAAACGCGGCGTAGTTCTCGCGCACGCGCTCCCAGTAGTTGCTGATCTGGCGGATCGCCGCAATGTCGAGGCCGGTGTCGCGCTCGGTGCCCTCCAGCGCCTCGACGATGGAGCCGAGGCAGGGCTGCGAGGTGCCGCCCGAGAAGGCGTCCATGGCCGCATCGACCGCGTCCACCCCCGCCTCGGCCGCAGCCAGGATCGTCGCCCCGGCAAGGCCGCTGGTGTCGTGGGTGTGGAAGTGGACGGGCAGGCCCACCTCCTCCTTCAGCGCCTTGATCAGGATGCGCGCGGCGGCGGGCTTCAGAAGGCCCGCCATGTCCTTCAGGCCCAGCACATGCGCGCCCGCGGCCTTCAGGTCCTGCGCGGTCCTGACGTAATAGGCCAGGTCGTACTTGGACCGATCAGGGTCCAGCATGTCGCCGGTATAGCAGACCGTGCCTTCGCAGATCTTGCCGGTCTCGATCACCGCGTCCATGGCGACGCGCATGTTCTCGACCCAGTTGAGGCTGTCGAAGACGCGGAACACATCGACGCCGCTTTCTGCCGCCTGCTTCACGAAGGACACGACCACGTTGTCGGGATAGTTGGTGTAGCCCACGCCGTTGGAGGCGCGCAGCAGCATCTGCGTCATCAGGTTCGGCATCCGCTCGCGGATGTCGCGCAGCCGCTGCCAGGGACATTCCTGCAGGAAGCGGTAGGCCACGTCGAAGGTCGCGCCCCCCCAGCATTCGACCGAGAACAGGCCGGGCAGGTTCGCCGCATAGCTTGGGGCCACGCGGATCATGTCGATGGACCGCATCCGCGTCGCCAGCAGCGACTGGTGGCCGTCGCGCATGGTGGTGTCGGTCATCAGAAGGCGCGACTGCGCGGCCATCCAGTCGGCCACCGCCTGCGCGCCCTTTTCCTCCAGCATCTGCCGGGTGCCGGGCGCGGGTGGGGCCTTCGGCGCGGGCGGCACCGGCGGGCGGGCCTGCGCGGGCGGCCGGGGGC
>NZ_JAFNAW010000110.1 GCF_017356265.1 Paracoccus fontiphilus
GCTTAGGTGTTTTTCTCTTCTCACTCTTACTTAAGCAGGCAAAAAATCCACAGTCCGGGCGCGCTTGCGCGCCGGGGGGGCGCGCCCGCCAGGACGCTGGCGACCCCCCGCCGAATGGACGGGCTGTGGGGTTTTTGAATGCCGTCGGACGCGAAGCCCCTTGTGGGCTGAGCGGACGACTCCGCGTGCGGATGCGCGCGCGGCGGGTGGGGGTCCGGGGGAGGGAAAGCTTCGGACGTCACACCTGTGGCGCGGACAGGATCTGCTGAGAAGGGACGCGGTGCAGAGGCTGCGCTTCAACCCCAAGCTGCACGCCGGCCGATATGAGGTTTTATGGTGCGGCTGAGGCGGGGGTGCGGGGTCAGCCAGGGGTTGTGAGGCAGAGAGGGTTCAGATAACCGCGCTTCCCTAATAAATGTTACTACAGGAATTGACGCAGCCCTTTTGCGTAGTAACATATAAGCATGCAGATCGAGTTCGACTCCGCCAAGCGGCAAGAAACCTTGGAAGACCGGGGTCTGGACATGGCCGACGCCGCCGAGGTGTTCGAGGGCGATCATCTGACGGTGGAGGATGCCCGGTTCGATTATGGCGAGACGCGCCACATCACGATCGGGTTTCTGGGGGGCCGGATGGTGGTTCTCGCCTGGACCCTGCGCAACGGCGCCCGCCGCATCATCAGCATGAGGAAAGCCAATGACCGAGAACAGAAAGCCTATGCCCCGCGATTTCGATGACGAGGTGCCGGACCTGTCGGCGCCCGAATGGCAGGCGGCCTTTGCCAAGGCCCCCGTGCAGCGCGGCCGGCCAAGATCCGAGAGCCCGAAGATCAGCACGACGATCCGGCTCAGCCCGGAGGTCCTGGCCCATTTCCGGGCCGGCGGCCCTGGCTGGCAGACCCGCATCGACGAGACGCTGCGCAAGGCCGCCGGCCTCGATCGCTAACCGGCCACAGGCCTGACAGGGCGAAAGATCACGTCGGGATTGCGACTTTGCCATCCTTAAGCCGGCTGTTTGGCGTCTACGATCTGTAACGCTTGCCAAACAGACCATTCGGCCAGCCTAGGCTGGCTCAATAGTCTGTCCGACCTGTCAGAGTGGCAGGAAAGGGAAGTGTCAAGCAGTTGACACAACGGACCCCGGCTTCCGGAATACACTCCTTTCACGCAGTTTATTGAAAATGTCCCTGTTTGCTTATCAAAAGGCAAAAGATGTATTCTCGTCAGCACCCATCTTCTTCCCCATTTCATGAGCCTAAAAAACGACTGACGGCCGATGAATGGGAGCTTGATTATGGACGCCTTGAGCGCCTATCAGCACAACGAGGTTTATCGCGCCCTTTATGAAAAGCTTGGAGGAGCCCAGGCTCACGAAACGCTGCCGTTCCACCACAGGGCGGCACCGGCAACTTAGGGGCGTTCCCCAGGTGGACCGGGCCTGCGGCCCGCCCTTCGGGCAAATGGTTAGGGCGAACCGGCTGCAGCAATCTGCGGCGGCTTTGCGCTTGAAGGAAGCGGGTCCAAGATGCTCTGTCTTCCCGCCGAGATCTGTAACGCTCGCCAAACAGCCCGCTCGGCCAGCCAGGACAGGCCCAATTCCCGCATTTGGCAGTGTAACGATGCCAAATTGCATTTCCTGCTACAGTCCGTCCTCTCAGTGGCAGTCTGGCAGTCTGGCCGGACGGGCTAGTGCCCGTCATCCCAGGCGTCGTCCTTCGGCTTGATCCGATGCTCAACCCCGGGTTCGTCCCTGACCTGCTCCTGGACGACCGGTTTCGCCTTCGGGGCATGCTCGATTGCAGGCTTGAGCTGTATTCTGGTTCTGGTGGGAGCCTTTGCCTTGACGGTGGGCTGTGCCGCCGGAGCATCGAGCGCCTCCAGGGCCTCCTTGGCCGCCGTCTGCAGGCGGGTCATGAAGGCTTTCTCATCCAGACCGTTTTCCCGGGCAAAGGCGCGGCCGCCTGCCACCATGCCGTCCTGGATCGCGCCCAGACGGCGGTTCTGCTGGGCAATCAGCTCGGCCCGGGTCTCGGTAGCTTTCAGATCGCGTTGCAGCCTGCGGTTCTCGTGCTGAAGCTTGCTCAACTCCGTCTGCATCTTCGGCGTGCCGGTGATCTGCTGCTTGAGGGCGAAGACCTCGGCCGCGTGATCGCGGTTCTCCCGATGCCGAGCCGCCTGGACGCCTCTGAGAGCGTCTGAGGCGGCCTCTGAGGCCCGTTGACGCCATTCCGCGTCCGTCTCACCGCCTATGCCCAGAATGGCCCCTTTGCGGCGCTCTGGGAGGCTCACAGCGGCGTCCGGGTCGCTGAGATGGGCATAGGCCCTCTGGACCCGCTCGTGGCGCGCCGGAGAGCCTTGCAGGCCGCGTTCCAGCCCATGCACCTTGCCGACCCGCTCCGCGAAGTCGGTCTGCATGGCCGAGAGCCTTTCCCGGCTGCCGACGATGGCGCGGGCGTTCAGCTTACCGCGCTCGTCGAGGGGAATGGTCATCACCGTCATGTGCGGCGTGGTCTCATCCCGGTGGATCACCGCGGAAAGGACGTTCTCGGCCCCGTGGCGAGCCTTGAGCCAGTTCAGGGCATCGCTGAAGTAGGCATCCTGCTCCTGCCGGCTCATGGCCTTCAGGGCTTCGGGAGAGCCGCCGACGAAGTATTCCAGCCCGTGAACGGCATTGCTGCGGATCTTCTCGGGGGCGCGGTCCTTCCAGGCATCGAGGACGGCCTGGCTGGTGTCGCCGCCGACCAGGACGGTGTTGTCGGGGGTGCGCCGGGTGTCGGCATTGGGCGTGTCGCGTTCCCGGAAGGTGTGCTGGAGACTGGCGCCCATGTTGCCCAAGGTCTTGATCTTGGCGCAGCGGAGGATCGCAAAGCTGCGCGAGGCGCCGATATGGGGCATTCTGCCCCCGATGCGGCGATCGAAGTGCAACCGTTCCTCATCGTCTCGCGCGCCCATGAACCGACCTTCTGAAGGAAGGTTTATGTGTACTCACTAGACAATTCGGCACAAGGCCAAATTGTCCGCTCGCCCCGCAACACGGGGAAGGGCCACATAAACCTTCCTGCAGAGGGTCTCGCGTTGAGGAAGTGTTCGCGGCGGCGTTTCTATTCGGCCTCAGTTAGCCCTGCTAACCAAACCTGCGCCTTCGCAACTGGACTGTTACTTCCTCAGACAGTTCATTCATGAACGCCTAAATGAAATTGAAGCCATGGTAACCGGCCCACGGTATTGTTTGGCCCGCTTCTGGATCATTATGCCAGTGGGCTGCTTGGCTTCAGGTGCTTAATGCAACCCCAAATTCTAAAGAAGAATTGAGAGAGGGAGTAAGCCCCAACTTCAGGGGCTTACTTTTAAACTTCTCAATTTAGCAAGCCGTCTTCTTCCAAACGTTTATATGCCTCACGAATGGCATTTTCTTGGAACAGATTGCGTTTGTTTTCGTTCCAGGTCGCCATTTCCGAAATAATTTTCTCGATCGGTGAATGTTTCTCGTGATTTGCCAGCCAATGCACCGAAGACAGAAGCTCTAAGCCATAAGGACTTTCATATCCTTGGATCAGATGATCCAAACGTTCTATAATCTTGATGTCGACCTCAGGATGATGGGTCAGATATTCGTCAGCAATAGCGTATCCTGTAGGTGTAACTTTTGATAGCCGATCTCCCTCAACAAAACCTTTGATCATTCCATGTTTTTCGAGAGAGATGTACGATTTTCTTAGGGTCTCCGAGTAAGGGCCGTGGAGATTGCGAGAGAAGTCCAGCTTCAGATTTACCCCAAGCGCTTGGATGAAGTAGGCGATTTTCTGCAACGAAACACGATCAAAGGCACCATCGAAATATTTTTCGAGGTCGCCGAGTGCCTTCAAAAGAATTGCGCGCCCCGTTGTCATGTTGAGCGTAGCTTCCGTAAATTCTGGGGCTTCTGCGGCATTCAAAGGTTCAAATACTACGACATCTACATCATTAAGATGGCCGAGCTTTTGCATGATAAGAGGCTTCACCTCCGACCAATCTAATCCTCCATTTCCGCACCCTAAAGGAGGCATGGCAATAGACTTTATACCAAGTCGCTCAATCTCAGTAGCTAGTGCATCGAGCCCGTCTTCCACATAGGAAATTTTGGATTTTGCTTTCCAGTGGTCCTTCGTGGGAAAATTGACCAGGTAACGAGGACCAGTACTCCCGAACATGTGCATGTTCTGGAAGGTAAACATTTGGCCAGGACGCAACCCTTTCCGGGCGCATAACGTTTTGTATTCTTTGTAATTATCTGGCCATCTGACTTTGAACTCATGGGCAACGCCCTTGCCCATAACGCCCACACAGTTGACCGTGTTCACAAGGGCTTCTACCGGCTCTGCGAACATGTCGCCATTTTTGAATTTTACAGTCATGTCCAATAGCAATCCCTTTTGACATAGATCGGCAGGGCGAGCCTGGCTGCGTTGATGAGAGGCTGTAGTGTATGTTTCATGTTGTCGGTCTTGACAACAATGCAGTCTAGCACACTCAGCGGAACTTCGTGATGAACGAGAAATTCGGCCATTCGTTGCTTAGAACGGTTCATACGACCCTGTACGGCGGCGTCTTTGAAGTACCGACACACACCAGGGTAGCTTAATTCGTTGATCGCTGCCTTGAGAGGTGGATCATCGAACACTGCCCAGTTGACGTGATGCTCAAGGCGATCAAGGTTCTGCTCTAACGTTGGGATAGGAGCGTTAGCATTCAAGGCAATGTCGCTAAAGCAGTACGTCAACCCTGCGGCATGGATCCTTTCTGGATGTCCAACAAAGAAGATCCTGTCGTCTTCATTTGAGTTACCTAGAGCAGTTCCATCCGGTGCTCTGACCGTCACGTTTCCTTGGGCGATAGTATATGTGAATGATGTTAAGGGACTGAAATAGAACGGAACGTAATCGTTCACCACTCCGCCGCAAGGCATCGTGTAAACATTAGAATTTCGTCTGTCCACAATTTCCCCATATGAGGCTTGGTGGCATAACTGAGCTGGCGCATAATTCTTAGCTCTAATTGCTCCATCAGCAATAAAGCGAGATACATCGCGATAATCTACCTGGCGAAAAATAAAGCGTTGTGGCAACGCTATCCCTCCAATTTCTACATTTTCTCATTCACTTAGACCAAGGCCACCAAGGTTTTTTTACAGGCTTTGGTGCTGGTAATATTCGTCGAAGATCGTTGATATGCTTCTCTCGTTCTTCGGCAAGGGCTTCCGCCACCGCAGCTCTTTGCTCAGCCTCGGCAAGTTGTGCTTTGAGGTGAGCTATTTCTTTAGAATAGCTATTGTCACTTGGAGCATCTTGAGTAGGATCTTTAACCGGCTCTTTAGAACGTGGCTTGTACAGCCTTGCTATTTCAGAGGGGTCAATTGTCCAATGTCCTTGCCCGTCCTGAACACCAGAAATCTTACCTGATTTCAATGCTTTCTGTAGTGTTGGCCGGGAAACATCGAAGTGTTTTACAGCCTCTCTAAGGGATAAGTTTACCACCAGAAACCTCTCAATCTTTCTGGCCAATAGTGGTATAGTTTGCCCGGTCAAAAGCTTCTTTGCTTCGAATGCGATATTCACGAAGGAAAGCTACTCTATCTCCCTTAAAGAAGAGTGCCGGGTTAACCCAGTATTCGTTTGGTGAGCGAGGAAACAGAAACTGTTTTTCAAGTAACTCCTTCAGGCCTTTGTTGAAGGTAAACTTCGACATGCCAATTGAACGGCCGTCTAATCCCTCTCCAAACCAATAGAGCCTAACACTGTCAGAGAATCCTCCGGTCATTTTAGCCTTTTGGTACTCCATCAGAACAGCTTGGAACACTCTGGCTCCTGTATGGCTCAGATCAAAGGCCGCCTTTACACCATCGGCAAATACTTTGACGAAGTGTGCTTCATCCTTCTCTTCAATGACATGGATAATAGAGGACCCAACAACTTCACCTGTATCTGGATCAAGCAGATCCTTAGGGGTGGATCTAGTGCGCACGGTTTTATGCTTGGTCGTGATCTCGCTGCCAGCAACAAAGGGGTTGGCATCAGGTTTGAACGGCAGGGCCCTAAGATCAAAGCTCATATAGGTTTCCCCTTGTTGTAGCCCACGATGGTCTACAATTTTTTCCAATTTTTTACTCGATCAATCTATCTAGGCTTTCTAGCCATATCAAGCAAAAATCCTGAAAATTTACTAGATACATCGAGAGACTCTGCTCGATTGATCTAGCAGAGTTACTTGATCCGGGTCTAGTAAAATCAATAGCTTAGGTGTTTTTCTCTTCTCACTCTTACTTAAGCAGGCAAAAAATCCACAGTCCGGGCGCGCTAGCTTAGGTGTTTTTCTCTTCTCACTCTTACTTAAGCAGGCAAAAAATCCACAGTCCGGGCGCGCTTGCGCGCCGGGGGGGCGCGCCCGCCAGGACGCTGGCGACCCCCCGCCGAATGGACGGGCTGTGGGGTTTTTGAATGCCGTCGGACGCGAAGCCCCTTGTGGGCTGAGCGGACGACTCCGCGTGCGGATGCGCGCGCGGCGGGTGGGGGTCCGGGGGAGGGAAAGCTTCGGACGTCACACCTGTGGCGCGGACAGGATCTGCTGAGAAGGGACGCGGTGCAGAGGCTGCGCTTCAACCCCAAGCTGCACGCCGGCCGATATGAGGTTTTATGGTGCGGCTGAGGCGGGGGTGCGGGGTCAGCCAGGGGTTGTGAGGCAGAGAGGGTTCAGATAACCGCGCTTCCCTAATAAATGTTACTACAGGAATTGACGCAGCCCTTTTGCGTAGTAACATATAAGCATGCAGATCGAGTTCGACTCCGCCAAGCGGCAAGAAACCTTGGAAGACCGGGGTCTGGACATGGCCGACGCCGCCGAGGTGTTCGAGGGCGATCATCTGACGGTGGAGGATGCCCGGTTCGATTATGGCGAGACGCGCCACATCACGATCGGGTTTCTGGGGGGCCGGATGGTGGTTCTCGCCTGGACCCTGCGCAACGGCGCCCGCCGCATCATCAGCATGAGGAAAGCCAATGACCGAGAACAGAAAGCCTATGCCCCGCGATTTCGATGACGAGGTGCCGGACCTGTCGGCGCCCGAATGGCAGGCGGCCTTTGCCAAGGCCCCCGTGCAGCGCGGCCGGCCAAGATCCGAGAGCCCGAAGATCAGCACGACGATCCGGCTCAGCCCGGAGGTCCTGGCCCATTTCCGGGCCGGCGGCCCTGGCTGGCAGACCCGCATCGACGAGACGCTGCGCAAGGCCGCCGGCCTCGATCGCTAACCGGCCACAGGCCTGACAGGGCGAAAGATCACGTCGGGATTGCGACTTTGCCATCCTTAAGCCGGCTGTTTGGCGTCTACGATCTGTAACGCTTGCCAAACAGACCATTCGGCCAGCCTAGGCTGGCTCAATAGTCTGTCCGACCTGTCAGAGTGGCAGGAAAGGGAAGTGTCAAGCAGTTGACACAACGGACCCCGGCTTCCGGAATACACTCCTTTCACGCAGTTTATTGAAAATGTCCCTGTTTGCTTATCAAAAGGCAAAAGATGTATTCTCGTCAGCACCCATCTTCTTCCCCATTTCATGAGCCTAAAAAACGACTGACGGCCGATGAATGGGAGCTTGATTATGGACGCCTTGAGCGCCTATCAGCACAACGAGGTTTATCGCGCCCTTTATGAAAAGCTTGGAGGAGCCCAGGCTCACGAAACGCTGCCGTTCCACCACAGGGCGGCACCGGCAACTTAGGGGCGTTCCCCAGGTGGACCGGGCCTGCGGCCCGCCCTTCGGGCAAATGGTTAGGGCGAACCGGCTGCAGCAATCTGCGGCGGCTTTGCGCTTGAAGGAAGCGGGTCCAAGATGCTCTGTCTTCCCGCCGAGATCTGTAACGCTCGCCAAACAGCCCGCTCGGCCAGCCAGGACAGGCCCAATTCCCGCATTTGGCAGTGTAACGATGCCAAATTGCATTTCCTGCTACAGTCCGTCCTCTCAGTGGCAGTCTGGCAGTCTGGCCGGACGGGCTAGTGCCCGTCATCCCAGGCGTCGTCCTTCGGCTTGATCCGATGCTCAACCCCGGGTTCGTCCCTGACCTGCTCCTGGACGACCGGTTTCGCCTTCGGGGCATGCTCGATTGCAGGCTTGAGCTGTATTCTGGTTCTGGTGGGAGCCTTTGCCTTGACGGTGGGCTGTGCCGCCGGAGCATCGAGCGCCTCCAGGGCCTCCTTGGCCGCCGTCTGCAGGCGGGTCATGAAGGCTTTCTCATCCAGACCGTTTTCCCGGGCAAAGGCGCGGCCGCCTGCCACCATGCCGTCCTGGATCGCGCCCAGACGGCGGTTCTGCTGGGCAATCAGCTCGGCCCGGGTCTCGGTAGCTTTCAGATCGCGTTGCAGCCTGCGGTTCTCGTGCTGAAGCTTGCTCAACTCCGTCTGCATCTTCGGCGTGCCGGTGATCTGCTGCTTGAGGGCGAAGACCTCGGCCGCGTGATCGCGGTTCTCCCGATGCCGAGCCGCCTGGACGCCTCTGAGAGCGTCTGAGGCGGCCTCTGAGGCCCGTTGACGCCATTCCGCGTCCGTCTCACCGCCTATGCCCAGAATGGCCCCTTTGCGGCGCTCTGGGAGGCTCACAGCGGCGTCCGGGTCGCTGAGATGGGCATAGGCCCTCTGGACCCGCTCGTGGCGCGCCGGAGAGCCTTGCAGGCCGCGTTCCAGCCCATGCACCTTGCCGACCCGCTCCGCGAAGTCGGTCTGCATGGCCGAGAGCCTTTCCCGGCTGCCGACGATGGCGCGGGCGTTCAGCTTACCGCGCTCGTCGAGGGGAATGGTCATCACCGTCATGTGCGGCGTGGTCTCATCCCGGTGGATCACCGCGGAAAGGACGTTCTCGGCCCCGTGGCGAGCCTTGAGCCAGTTCAGGGCATCGCTGAAGTAGGCATCCTGCTCCTGCCGGCTCATGGCCTTCAGGGCTTCGGGAGAGCCGCCGACGAAGTATTCCAGCCCGTGAACGGCATTGCTGCGGATCTTCTCGGGGGCGCGGTCCTTCCAGGCATCGAGGACGGCCTGGCTGGTGTCGCCGCCGACCAGGACGGTGTTGTCGGGGGTGCGCCGGGTGTCGGCATTGGGCGTGTCGCGTTCCCGGAAGGTGTGCTGGAGACTGGCGCCCATGTTGCCCAAGGTCTTGATCTTGGCGCAGCGGAGGATCGCAAAGCTGCGCGAGGCGCCGATATGGGGCATTCTGCCCCCGATGCGGCGATCGAAGTGCAACCGTTCCTCATCGTCTCGCGCGCCCATGAACCGACCTTCTGAAGGAAGGTTTATGTGTACTCACTAGACAATTCGGCACAAGGCCAAATTGTCCGCTCGCCCCGCAACACGGGGAAGGGCCACATAAACCTTCCTGCAGAGGGTCTCGCGTTGAGGAAGTGTTCGCGGCGGCGTTTCTATTCGGCCTCAGTTAGCCCTGCTAACCAAACCTGCGCCTTCGCAACTGGACTGTTACTTCCTCAGACAGTTCATTCATGAACGCCTAAATGAAATTGAAGCCATGGTAACCGGCCCACGGTATTGTTTGGCCCGCTTCTGGATCATTATGCCAGTGGGCTGCTTGGCTTCAGGTGCTTAATGCAACCCCAAATTCTAAAGAAGAATTGAGAGAGGGAGTAAGCCCCAACTTCAGGGGCTTACTTTTAAACTTCTCAATTTAGCAAGCCGTCTTCTTCCAAACGTTTATATGCCTCACGAATGGCATTTTCTTGGAACAGATTGCGTTTGTTTTCGTTCCAGGTCGCCATTTCCGAAATAATTTTCTCGATCGGTGAATGTTTCTCGTGATTTGCCAGCCAATGCACCGAAGACAGAAGCTCTAAGCCATAAGGACTTTCATATCCTTGGATCAGATGATCCAAACGTTCTATAATCTTGATGTCGACCTCAGGATGATGGGTCAGATATTCGTCAGCAATAGCGTATCCTGTAGGTGTAACTTTTGATAGCCGATCTCCCTCAACAAAACCTTTGATCATTCCATGTTTTTCGAGAGAGATGTACGATTTTCTTAGGGTCTCCGAGTAAGGGCCGTGGAGATTGCGAGAGAAGTCCAGCTTCAGATTTACCCCAAGCGCTTGGATGAAGTAGGCGATTTTCTGCAACGAAACACGATCAAAGGCACCATCGAAATATTTTTCGAGGTCGCCGAGTGCCTTCAAAAGAATTGCGCGCCCCGTTGTCATGTTGAGCGTAGCTTCCGTAAATTCTGGGGCTTCTGCGGCATTCAAAGGTTCAAATACTACGACATCTACATCATTAAGATGGCCGAGCTTTTGCATGATAAGAGGCTTCACCTCCGACCAATCTAATCCTCCATTTCCGCACCCTAAAGGAGGCATGGCAATAGACTTTATACCAAGTCGCTCAATCTCAGTAGCTAGTGCATCGAGCCCGTCTTCCACATAGGAAATTTTGGATTTTGCTTTCCAGTGGTCCTTCGTGGGAAAATTGACCAGGTAACGAGGACCAGTACTCCCGAACATGTGCATGTTCTGGAAGGTAAACATTTGGCCAGGACGCAACCCTTTCCGGGCGCATAACGTTTTGTATTCTTTGTAATTATCTGGCCATCTGACTTTGAACTCATGGGCAACGCCCTTGCCCATAACGCCCACACAGTTGACCGTGTTCACAAGGGCTTCTACCGGCTCTGCGAACATGTCGCCATTTTTGAATTTTACAGTCATGTCCAATAGCAATCCCTTTTGACATAGATCGGCAGGGCGAGCCTGGCTGCGTTGATGAGAGGCTGTAGTGTATGTTTCATGTTGTCGGTCTTGACAACAATGCAGTCTAGCACACTCAGCGGAACTTCGTGATGAACGAGAAATTCGGCCATTCGTTGCTTAGAACGGTTCATACGACCCTGTACGGCGGCGTCTTTGAAGTACCGACACACACCAGGGTAGCTTAATTCGTTGATCGCTGCCTTGAGAGGTGGATCATCGAACACTGCCCAGTTGACGTGATGCTCAAGGCGATCAAGGTTCTGCTCTAACGTTGGGATAGGAGCGTTAGCATTCAAGGCAATGTCGCTAAAGCAGTACGTCAACCCTGCGGCATGGATCCTTTCTGGATGTCCAACAAAGAAGATCCTGTCGTCTTCATTTGAGTTACCTAGAGCAGTTCCATCCGGTGCTCTGACCGTCACGTTTCCTTGGGCGATAGTATATGTGAATGATGTTAAGGGACTGAAATAGAACGGAACGTAATCGTTCACCACTCCGCCGCAAGGCATCGTGTAAACATTAGAATTTCGTCTGTCCACAATTTCCCCATATGAGGCTTGGTGGCATAACTGAGCTGGCGCATAATTCTTAGCTCTAATTGCTCCATCAGCAATAAAGCGAGATACATCGCGATAATCTACCTGGCGAAAAATAAAGCGTTGTGGCAACGCTATCCCTCCAATTTCTACATTTTCTCATTCACTTAGACCAAGGCCACCAAGGTTTTTTTACAGGCTTTGGTGCTGGTAATATTCGTCGAAGATCGTTGATATGCTTCTCTCGTTCTTCGGCAAGGGCTTCCGCCACCGCAGCTCTTTGCTCAGCCTCGGCAAGTTGTGCTTTGAGGTGAGCTATTTCTTTAGAATAGCTATTGTCACTTGGAGCATCTTGAGTAGGATCTTTAACCGGCTCTTTAGAACGTGGCTTGTACAGCCTTGCTATTTCAGAGGGGTCAATTGTCCAATGTCCTTGCCCGTCCTGAACACCAGAAATCTTACCTGATTTCAATGCTTTCTGTAGTGTTGGCCGGGAAACATCGAAGTGTTTTACAGCCTCTCTAAGGGATAAGTTTACCACCAGAAACCTCTCAATCTTTCTGGCCAATAGTGGTATAGTTTGCCCGGTCAAAAGCTTCTTTGCTTCGAATGCGATATTCACGAAGGAAAGCTACTCTATCTCCCTTAAAGAAGAGTGCCGGGTTAACCCAGTATTCGTTTGGTGAGCGAGGAAACAGAAACTGTTTTTCAAGTAACTCCTTCAGGCCTTTGTTGAAGGTAAACTTCGACATGCCAATTGA
>NZ_JAFNAW010000111.1 GCF_017356265.1 Paracoccus fontiphilus
GCTACGAGCGGCGCGCCGACATCCACGAGGCTTTCGTGATCCTCGGCTGCGCCCTCATCTGCCTAAACCAGATCAAACGGTTTTGTTAAATGTTCTTAGTGTGAGACTGATCTGGCCCCGCAGGCTGCCAGGCAAACTGGCCACGTTCTCACCGCACCCGCGCCAAGGCTTCTGCCAGCAATCGACGCAGAGCTGCGTCGGTCTTAAAACCAGCATGTGCTGTTACGGTCACGTTCGGGAGAAGCAACAGGGGATGATCGACAGGCAGTGGCTCTTCATCAAAGACGTCCAGTGCCGCATGGCCCAATCGATTTTCCGACAAGGCCGCGACGAGCGCGGGGGTGTCGAGGAGTCCCGCGCGCGCGGTATTGACGATCACTGCATCGCGTTTCATCCGGCCCAGCGCTGTTGCATCAATCAGGCCACTGGTTTCTGCGTTCAGTGCCAGATGGAGGCTGATTACATCTGCGGTCTCCAGCAGATCATCAAGTGATACCAAGGGGCAGGGCTCATCAGAAACGGGGGAGCGGTTCCATCCCGCCACTTGGAAACCCAGGCCAGCAGCCAGCCTGGCTGTCGCGCGGCCAATCCCGCCCATGCCGACGACGCCAAATGTGAGATCCTGGAACTCCCGTCCAGCGAGTGGCTCCCAATGCCCGGTGCGTATGCTGCGGTCCATTGTCGCGATCTGGCGGAGCGCGTCCAGTGCAAGGGCGATGGCATGCTGGCCCACCGCCCGGTCACCATAGCCGCGGATCGTCTCAATCGAGATGCCGCGAGCCAGGGCGGCCTCCATGTCGATATAGGAGGATGCGCCAGTGCCCAGGAAGATGATCCGCCGCAGCAAAGGTGCTGCGTCCAGATCAGCCGCGGTCATATAGGTATGCCCGTTCCAGACGGTCTCCGCCTCCGCGATCAGGCCGCGCAGCTTTTCTGGCTCGGGATCGCCTTCATGGATGACCATGTCATCAGGGCAGTCCAGATCTTGAAGCAGCCGCACGCTGTGCGGCGTCGCGTCCACATAGACCAGCTTGCCCATGGCTATTCCATCGGATGGATGACGCGGTGCAGGAAGTCCTGGGTGCGGGGATGCTGCGGGTTGCGCAGCACCTCTTGCGGGGAGCCTTGCTCCACGATCGCACCGCCCTCGAGAAAGAGGACGCGGTCGGCAACAGCGCGCGCGAACTCCATCTCATGGGTGACGACAACCATGGTCATTCCCTCGGCCGCGACGTCTCGCATGACAGCCAGCACCTCGCCCACCAGTTCGGGATCAAGGGCTGATGTCGGCTCATCGAACAGGATCGCCTTCGGGTTCATCGCCAACGCCCGTGCAATGGCCACGCGCTGCTGCTGCCCGCCTGACAGCTTGCCTGGATACGCCCCCAGCTTGTCCCCCAATCCAACCTTGTCCAGAAGCTCTGCCGCCTCGTCGCGCGCTTCTGTCCGGCTGACCTTCTTCACGAAGACCGGCCCCTCCATGACGTTTTCCAGCGCGGTCCGGTGCGGAAACAGGTTGAAGCGCTGAAACACCATCGACACCTGTGTGCGAATGCTTGTGATCGAGCGGTCAGCGGGATCGACTTTGGCACCCTCGATCAGGATCGCGCCACGCTGATAGGTTTCCAGTCCATTGATGCAGCGCAGGATCGTCGATTTGCCCGAACCGGAGGGGCCGATGATGCAAACCACCTCGCCCTTGTTGACATCGAACGATACGCCCTTAATGACCTTCAGCTTGCCGAAGGATTTGTGGATGTCCTGAACCTGAATCATGCCTGCGAATACCTTTTCTCGAGGTGCCGGGTAAGGAAGGTCAGCGGCAGGCTGAGCGCCAGATAGATCAGCGCCACGAGCGTGAAGACCGTCATGTTGTCAAAGGTCGAGGCTGCAATCAGTTGTCCTTGCCGCGTCAGCTCGGCCACCGTGATGGTGGAGACCAGCGATGAGTCCTTGAGGACCATAATAATCGTGTTGCCGTAGGGCGGCAGGACGATGCGAATGGCCTGAGGAATGATCACGCGTCGCATCACAAGTTGATCCGTCATACCAATCGAATGGGCGGCTTCGATCTGGCCTTTGTCGATGGCTTCGATCCCGGCGCGGAAATTCTCGGCCTGATAAGCCGAATAGGCGATGCCCAACCCGATGATGCCGGCCTGCATGGCAGAAAGATTGATCCCAATCTCGGGCATTACGAAGTAGATGTAGAACAGCTGCACGATGATCGGGATGCCGCGGATGATCGTCACAAACCCGCGGCTGATCCCCACAAGGATCGGAATGCGTGTCCAAGTCATCACCGCCCAGACAAATCCCAGCAGCGTGCTGAGCAAGACCGAAAAGAACGTCACGACCAGCGTCAGCCAGACCCCTTCCATCAACAGCGGCAGATAATCGGCAGCCCGTTCCCAAAATCCCATCGGCGAATGTCCTGTTCAGTGGCAGCAGGGTGGAACGGCGACCATCATCGCCGTTCCGGCAGGTGTTACTCGATGCCCCACTCGGCGATGATCTCGTCAAGCTTGCCGGCTTCCTTGATCTTGGCGATGCCAGAGTTCAGCCGCGCGAGCAGTTCGGGTTCGTCCTGACGCACTGCAATGGCGACATCGCCGACGATGGTGCTTTCATATTCAGGCACGAGCCGCACGTCGGATGCCCCCTGCGACAGCTGATAGGCGACGATCGGGCGGTCACCGAAGCCCGCGTCGATCCGGCCCAGCGAGACATCGCGCATGATGTCCGCGATGGTGTCGTAGACCCTGACCTCCTTCAGCTTGTCATTGGCTTGCAGCGGCGCGACATACGCGGTGCCGACCTGCGCCCCGACGACCTTGCCTTCAAGGTCGTCCAGCGTGGCATAGTCTGCCGTGTCGTCTTTGGGGACGAACAGTCCCTCGCCATAGGAATAGACCGGATCCGTGAAAGCGACCACTTTGGCCCGCTCCTCGGTCGCATACATGGCGGCCGCAATGATATCGATCTTGCCCGAGGTCAGCGACGGGATCAGCGCGCTCCACTGGGTGGCTTCAATGTCGGTCGAGAAGCCTTCCTCTGCGCCGACTGCATTGATGATATCGACCATCACGCCGTCGATCTCGTTCGTTTTGACATCAAGAAACGTGAACGGCACGCCTGATGGCGTCGAGCCCACCTTGAAGGTTTCCTGCGCCAAGGCTTGTCCTGTAAAGGCAACACTGGCGGTCAGCGCCAGCACGGCACCGCGCATCATCTGAGTCACTTTGTTCATTGGTCAGCCTCCCCGGCCTATACAAGTTTATCTGGATTGAAACTTCGTGCAGGTTGTTTCACTGTGGTCGAACAAACATCGGGTTGTCAACGCATGTCCCTGCCGGCCAATATCCCTACCGACGAGACGCCCGCAGATGCGGCAGATGAAACGGGCCGGGCCGATCTCGGCACCCGGCTGCGGCGGCGGCGCAAGGTTCGTGGTCTCTCACTCAAAGAGGTCGCGCGGCGTGCCGAGGTTTCGATTGGGTTGATCAGCCAGGTAGAGCGCGGGTTGACCATGCCTTCCGTGCGATCGCTTGGGGCGATCTGCAGCGCATTGGAGATGCCGGTCGGCTGGCTGTTCGATACCGCTGATACAGACGAGGTGGACGATCTGGTCGTGCGGCGTCATCAGCGGCGGGTGCTGGATCTTGGCGCGAAGGGCATGGTCAAGGAACTGATGACGCCCGACAGCTGCACCGGCATCCAGATGATGCGGCTGGTGATCCGGCCAAGCGGTTCAACCGGCGACACGCCCTACAATCATCCCAGCGGAGCAAAATGTGGCACCGTTCTGTCGGGCCATCTGATGCTCGAGGTTGATGGCGATACCCGCCGTCTGGCTGCTGGTGACAGTTTTGCCTTCGACGCTACATGCATGATCCGCTTCTGGTGCGAAGACAGCGAGGCCGCCGAGGTCTTGTGGGTCGTCACACCGGCCGTCTACTGAAAGGAACGCTTGAGATGATCCAGAACGAAGAAGCCGTGATCGCCAACTCGCTTTGGACGGCAACGGCCAATCCCGCGCCAGATTGCCCGCCCTTGCGGGGAAAGGTCGAGTGCGACGTGGCCGTGATCGGGGCAGGCTTTACGGGACTGTCCGCGGCTGTCCATCTGGCCGAACGAGGAAAGCGGGTCGTCGTGCTGGATACACATTCTCCTGGGTGGGGCGCCTCCGGGCGCAACGGCGGTCAGGTCAATCCGGGGCTGAAGGAGGAGCCCGATACGATCGAGGCGCAGTTCGGGCAGAAGGTCGGCGGTCGCATGGTGGCGATGTCAGGCGGGGCAGGGCAGTTCGTCTTCGATCTCATCTCCCGCCTGAACATCAACTGCGACGCACGGCAGACCGGCTGGATACAGCCGGTCCACAATGAGACAGCAGATGCGGTAGTCCGTCGCCGTGTTGAGCAATGGTCTCGGCGCGGTGCTCCGCTGCGGATGCTGGATCGTGATACGACGGTGGCGCTTCTGGGCACCGAACTTTATCGCGGAGCAATGATCGACGAGCGCGGGGGTAACCTGCATCCGCTGAACTATGCGTTGGGTCTGGCTGATGCCGCGCTCCAGGCCGGAGCGGTCATCCACGGCGGCAGCCGTGTCACTGCGCATGAAGTGCATGGATCTGATCACCTGCTCCGCACCGAAGGCGGCCAGGTTCTGGCCCGCAAGGTGCTGGTTTGCACGAACGGCTATACATCGTCCGTCGTTCCTCCGATGGACCGCACGGTGGTTCCCATCCGTTCGATCCAGGTTGCGACCGACATCCTTCCCCCTGAGATAGGCAGCCGGATCTTGCCTCAAGGCCACTCGGCCTCGGACAGCCGCCGGCTTCTCGTCTATTTCCGCAAGGACGCTGCCGGGCGGTTCGTTATGGGCGGGCGCGGAAACTACTCGGCCGCAGCGACACATCGTCAGATGCAGGTCCTGCGCGACGCCTCAATCAAGCTCTATCCCCAACTGCGCGATATCCCCTGGCGGTATGCGTGGGGCGGTTACGTCGCGATGACCGCGGATCATTATCCCCACCTGAACCTTGTCGCGCCAGGCGTGATGGCGGCAATGGGGTACAACGGTCGTGGTGTCGCGGTGGCATCAGTCATGGGCAAGGTTCTGGCAGACTGGGCAACAGGCACGCCAAACGACGAGCTCGACTATCCTGTGACCCCGCCGCGCCCCATTCCGTTCCACTTCATGCGAAAGCCCGCCGTGATCGCTACTGTGGCATGGTCACGATTGCAGGATCGCTTGGGACGATAACTGAGACTGGAGCCTGTCACTACAGCAAGCAGTGCAGCCGCATCGAAATCATACTCGTGCGGCTTGGGGACTGGTGACGGGCCGCCATGCGTTATGAAGCCTAAAGCTTTCTTCTCTGCTGTCGCTGTCGCCGCGACGGTCGCGTTTTGGCTCTGAAGCTGAAATACGGGCTCTGTTGCCCAAATCGGCTGATGGCCAGTGTCCCCCTTCCCCGGACGGACTTATCCCACGGCCTCTGTGACGGGTATACCGAGC
>NZ_JAFNAW010000112.1 GCF_017356265.1 Paracoccus fontiphilus
ACCCCCCATACCTGCCTCAGCAGAAGGGAAGCACATCATAGGCTAGCTGGGAATCCTGAATCTCGATGCCCGCGACATGCTCTAGACGAAGGCCATCCCGAAGGCCGCCCCGGCCCCCAGCGCCAGCACCACGGCAAGCCAGACGGGCGCGCCGCGCCGGACCAGGACCGGCTGGACGGCGCGGGCGTCCTCGGGGTGGGCGCGTTCCCACAAGGCCTGCTCGACGATGCGGGGCAGCAGCGGGCCATAGCGGCCGACGGTCTGGGCCACGCGCGCGACGTCGCCCGCCAGCGCCTTGGGCCCGATGTTCGAGCGGATGTAGTCCGAGACCACGGGCTTGGCCGCGTCCCAGATGTTCAGCTGCGGATCGACCGACCGGGCCACGCCCTCGACCACGACCATGGTGCGTTGCAGCAGGATCAACTGGGTCTGGGTCTGCATCCCGAAGCGTTCCGTCACCTCGAACAGGTAGGCCAGCAGGTTCGCCATGGAAATCCGGCTGGCATTGGCGCCGAAGATCGGCTCGCCCACGGCGCGCAGCGCGCGGGCAAAGGCGGCCTCGTCGCGGTCGCGGGGAACATAGCCCGCTTCGAAGTGGACGCGGGCGACGCGGCGATAGTCGCGCTGGATGAAGCCATACAGGATCTCGGCATAGATGCGGCGGGTGTATTCGTCGATCTCGCCCATGATGCCGAAGTCATAGGCCAGAACGTCGCCATTGGCCGCGACCTTCAGGTTGCCGTGATGCATGTCCGCATGGAAGAAGCCGTCGCGCAGCGCGTGCTGCAGGAACAGCTGGATCACCCGCGTGGCGATGCGGCCGGTGTCATGGCCCGCCGCCACCAGGGCGGCGCGGTCCCCCATCGGCAGCCCCTCGGCCCAGTCCGAGGTCAGCACGCGGCGCGAGGACAGTTCCCAATGCGGATGGGGAATGGCAAAGCCCGAATCGCCCTTGGTGTTTTCCGCGAACTCGGACGCGTTGGCCGCTTCCAGCCGCATGTCCTGTTCGGCGGTCACGGTGCTTTCGAAATGGCGCACCACGTCGCGGGGCCGCAGGCGGCGACTGCCGGGCGCGAGGGCCTCGATGATGCCGGCGGCGAAGTGGAAGGCGTCGATGTCGCGCCGGAAGGCAGGGCCGATGCCGGGGCGCAGAACCTTGACCGCCACCTCGCGCCCGGTTTCGCGCACCCGCGCCCGGTGGACCTGCGCGATCGAGGCTGCGGCCACGGGTTCGGAGAACTCCGAGAACAGCAGATCGACGGGCTGGCGCAGGTCGGCCTGGATGACGTCCTTGGCGATGTCGGTGGGAAAGGGCGGCAGGCGGTCCTGCAACATGCGCAACTGGTCGGCCATCTCGACGCCCACCACGTCGGCGCGGGTCGACAGGATCTGGCCGAACTTGATGTAGGCCGGGCCCAGCGCGGTGATCGCCCGCGTGATCGGCGGCAGGGCGGGATCGCCCTTGTAGCCCAGCCAGCGGAACGGCCATCCCAGCACGCGGGCGGCGATCCGCAGCCGGGGCGGCGCCTCGACCGCGTCAAGGACCGCGCGCATGGCGCCCGTGCGTTCGAAGGTGGCGCCCGTACGGATCAGGCGCAGCAGGTTGTGGGGACCGCGCATCACAGCTTCCAGCCGGAATGCAGCGCGGCGATGCCCATCGACAGGTTGCGGTATTGCACGCGGCCGAAGCCCGCCCCGCGGATCATGTCGGCAAAGGCGTCCTGGTCGGGGAACTTGCGAATCGATTCCACCAGATACTGGTAGCTGTCGCGATCCCCCGTCACCGCCTGCCCCATGGCCGGGATGACGTTGAAGGAATAGCGGTCATACGCCCATTGCATCGCAGGCACGGGGATCTGGCTGAACTCCAGCACCATCAGCCGCCCGCCGGGCTTCAGCACGCGATAGGCCTCGGCCAGGGCATCGGGGATGCGGGTGACGTTGCGGATGCCGAAGGAGATCGTGTAGCGGTCGAAGCTGTTGTCCCCGAACGGCAGCGCCATGGCGTCGCCCGTGACCCAGGCCAGACGGTCGCCCTTTTCCACCGCATCGGCGCGCTTCCTTCCCTCGACCAGCATCGACTCGGTCATGTCGCAGACGGTCACGCGGGCGCCCGGCGCGCGGTCCAGGAACCGGAAGGCGACGTCGCCCGTGCCGCCCGCCACGTCCAGCAGATGCTGGCCGTCGCGCGGGGCAAGCCAGTCCATCATGGCGTTCTTCCAGACGCGGTGGATGCCCGCGCTCATCAGGTCGTTCATCAGGTCGTACCGGGACGCGACGGATGAAAAGACCCCGTGGACCATTCCGGCCTTGGCATCCTCGTCCACGGTCCGGAAACCGAAATGGGTCTGCTTCTTGTCGCTCATGCCGCTTGCCGTTCACCTGTTTCATCGCCAGATAAGCCCGACGCGCCGCGCGCACAATGCAGCGAGAGGACCGTAATTGCCAGAACTCCCCGAAGTCGAAACCGTGCGCCGCGGCCTGTTGCCGCACCTGGAGGGTCAACGCATCGCGCGCGCCGAGGTTCGACGCCCCGACCTGCGCTGGCCCCTGCCCATGGATCTGGTGCAGGTCCTGACGGGCGCCACCGTGACGGCGCTGCGGCGGCGGTCGAAATACCTGCTGGCCGACCTGGACCGGGGCGGCACGGTGCTGATGCACCTGGGAATGTCGGGCCGGATGCTGGTCGAGGACGCGTCCCTGGGCGATTTCCACCGCGACCCGGCGATCCTGGCGCGCCACGACCATGTGGTGCTTGTGACCGAGGCGGGCACCACCATCACCTTCAACGACGCCCGCCGCTTTGGCATGGTGGACCTGATCCGCGAGGGGGTGTCCCATCCCCTGCTGGATCACCTGGGGCCGGAACCCTTCGACAACGGCTTCACCCCCGCCTATCTGGCCGCGGCCTTCGCGGGGCGCAGGGTGCCGGTCAAGCAGGCGCTTCTGGACCAGCGGATCGTCGCGGGGCTTGGCAACATCTATGTCTCCGAGGCGCTGCACCGCGCGGGCATCGACCCGCGCCGGGCGGCGGGGCGCATCGGCGCGGCGCGGATCGCGGCGCTGGTGGGCCATATCCGCGACGTGCTGACGGACGCCATTGCGGCGGGCGGATCGTCCCTGCGCGACCACCGGCAGGCCACCGGAGAACTGGGCTATTTCCAGCACAGCTTCCGCGTCTATGACCGCGAGGGCGCCCCCTGCCCCACGCCCGGCTGCACCGGCACCATCCGGCGCATCGTGCAGGGCGGGCGGTCCAGCTTTTACTGTCCGCAGTGCCAGCGCTAGGCCGATTGGCTTTCCGATCCGGCTTTTGCTAGGGTCCGCCCCAAACGCAGCTTTGCAACGGGGACGCAGTCCATGGCCTATGAAACCATCATCGTCGAGATCGAGGACAGCGTTGCCCTGATCCGGCTGAACCGCCCCGAGGCGCTGAACGCGCTGAACACCGCCCTGATCACCGAACTTGGCCAGGCCCTGGCCGATGCCGACCGCAACGACAAGATCCGCTGCGTGGTGCTGACCGGCAGCGAAAAGGCCTTTGCCGCCGGGGCCGACATCAAGGAGATGTCCAACAAGTCCTTCGTCGATGCCTATGACGAGGATCTGTTCGGCGCCCGGATCGACGCGCTGACCCGCTTCCGCAAGCCCCTTATCGCCGCCGTGTCCGGCTATGCCCTGGGCGGCGGCTGCGAGCTGGCGATGATCTGCGACTTCATCATCGCCGCCGACACCGCCAAGTTCGGCCAGCCGGAAATCAACCTGGGCGTCATCGCGGGCATCGGCGGCACGCAGCGCCTGACCCGCTTCGTGGGCAAGTCCAAGGCCATGGACATGCACCTGACCGGCCGCTTCATGGACGCGGCCGAGGCGGAGCGGTCGGGCCTTGTCAGCCGCGTCGTGCCGGCGGCCAAGCTGATCCCCGAGGCCATGGCCGCCGCCCGCAAGATCGCGGAAAAGTCCCAGCTTTCGGTCAAGGCCGCCAAGGAGGCCGTCAACCGCGCCTTCGAGACCACCATGACTGAGGGCATCCTGTTCGAACGGCGGACCTTCCAGGCCCTCTTCTCGACCGAGGACCAGAAGGAAGGCATGGCCGCCTTCCTGGAAAAGCGCGAACCGCAGTTCCGCGACCGCTGATTTCGGGCTTTCCTTTCGGGTCCGCATGGACTATAGGCCACGGCTTACATGCGCGTGGGCCCGCTTAGGCAAGAATCATGACCGCTTTCCCGGAAGGCGGTGTCTTGGGTCTTTTGCGCGATCGAAACGCTGAAGACCGATAGGAACAAGACCCATGGCCAACACGCCCCAGTCCAAGAAACGCGCCCGCCAGATCGAGCGCCGCACCGACGTCAACAAGGCCCGCCGCTCGCGCATCCGCACCTTCATCCGCAAGGTCGAGGAAGCCATCGCCTCGGGCAACGCCGATGCGGCGAAGGCAGCCCTGCAGGCGGCCCAGCCCGAACTGATGCGCGGCGTGACCAAGGGCGTGGTCCACAAGAATACTGCATCGCGGAAAATCTCGCGTCTGGCGGCCCGCGTGAAGGCGTTGTCGGCGGCCTGACCCCTGCGCCCCTTCCGGGGCGAACCTGCTTGAAATCGTGGTTCCGGCGGCCCCGGAATCGGCTCGGGTGCGGACGGCTGTCCGCGCCCGATTTGCGTTTCTGCACCTGCGCAATGTTGCAAAAATGCCTACATATCAAGGCCTTCAGGAATCTTTCCTTTTGAGTCAACGGGCTCGCAGATTCGATTTGGCAAAGCTTCTGTCAAGCGCATAGTTCGGTTGCAGCGCCCTTCGCGCCATGGCTAACCTGATGGGGCGATTCACGTCGTTGTATTGGGGACGGGCCGGCCAGGCGGATATCAACGCCGGCGACGGGTCAGGCAATGGGGCTTCAGGCGCCCCGGTTGTCCTCGGGTTTCTTGCAGGCGGCTGCCACCGGCTGCGCTGGAATCCGTGTCTTGGAATGGATCTTGGGTGCAAGCCCCGTCATGCGTCCCCTCGGGGGCCGCAAGGTGGGGTATTGTCGCGGATCTGCCGTCCGATACGCGCCGGGAATCCTGTTTCGCCGGGTGTCCGGCGAAGGCTGGGGACAGGAAAGATAGGGCAAGACCATGGACGATCTTTGGGGACAGGCATGCGCCGCGCTGGAAACAAGCGTGGGGCCGAACAACTTCAACCACTGGATCAAGCCCCTGCGACTGACCGGACTTGATTCCGGCATCGCGCATTTCGCCAGCCCGACCCGCTTCATCTCGGACTGGGTGAACCGGCATTTCGCCAAGGACATCATGGGCGTCCTCAGCCGCCACGGCCAGCCGGTCGAGCGCCTGCGCTTTGACGTGGTGCCGCAGACGGCGCCCGGCCGCCCGCGTCCTGCCGCCGCGGCGCCTGCCCGGCCTGTGCGCCCC
>NZ_JAFNAW010000113.1 GCF_017356265.1 Paracoccus fontiphilus
GCGCGCGCGCGGCCGGGGTGTGTGCAGCTTTAGCTGCCCCACACCAGAGGAAGCTCTAAGCTTCCTCTAGGACTTTTTGAGAAGTCCTAGAGGAATCTTAGACGACATTTCGGAAAGGGGGGGTTCAGCCAAGCTGGACTGGCTAAATCCACTTCGGCCGCGTTGGCAATAGTGCTCACTTCCGTTGGCAATAGTGCTCACTTCCGTTGGCAATAGTGCTCACCTCGGGAGCCTAGGTCGGGTGAAGCGCCAGAAGTCCTTCCGCAGCTCCTCTATGCGCCATCCTGCAGCACCGATTTCGGCTACGGCCTTGCGCACCTTCGTCCTCCGCCACCTAGCCTGCGCTTCCGTGGCCTCCTCGGGCCATACATACTCGGCCAGCTTATCGACCCCCACCTCAGCCCCCTTCCCGGGATCAACCCATCCCGAAAGCCGCTGGTGGATCAGGCGGGCTGGATCGCTTTCCAAGGCCCGAGCTTCGATCAAGTCGATCCTGGCATGAGGGATGCGGCCCAAGATCGCAGATGCAATGCGAGGGCTTAGGGCGACGAACAGATCGCCCGTTTCTTCGTCGCTCGCATAGCTCGACAGAAGGCGGAACCCCTCGCTGCGCCCTCCCTTTCGGACCATCACAGTCACACCGAACAGACGTTCGACGGCCTGTCGGATGTTCCGCAGGTTATTGCCGCTCTCAACTAGGCCGATCTCACGCGCCAAGCGGCGCAAGCTATCCCTGACGATGAGGCTCGTCGGGCGATCTTTTGCGGCCTGTATAATCGCATTGGACGGCTCAAACAGAGACAGCATGAGTTGCCTGGCTCCGGGGCTGGCCTCGTCTTCATTTTCCAGAAGCAGGCCCTCGGGGCCAGCCATGGCCACGATGCCCTGCAAGACTCTCATCTCCAGCACCCCGAGCGGTTCTTTCCCGCCGAACTCCAGGCGCTCGTCCTGTCCGTAGTTGTAGATGATATCCAATTTCAGGCGCTTGCGGTCGCCGGGTGCCAGTGACCTGAAGAGACCAGGGCACAGCACATGCGCCCTGTCGTGAAGAGCATAGCTAAGATCAACCATGCGCGCGCCTCCGCGCTGGGCGGCCCTCTTGCTGGCCTTGGGCTTCTGCCCCTTTGGCATCTTCGATCCTCTCGATAGCAGCGGGGACTAGAAGCCCGCCCTCCACACGGTGGAGCCATTTGTCGGCCATGGGCTGGCCGAAGTTCGCCTTCGCCTGGGCCATGCGAACGAACATCTTGCGGTCGGCTGGGTCGATGCGATGAGCGCGAGCTTCGGCCTCGGTCATGCCGATGAGGTTAATTTGCCCTCCTCGCACGTTGTCCACCAGCACGGAGGAGCCACGGGATGCCTGCTGCGAGTCTCCTGCCCCGTTCATGGCCGCGCTTTTGCCGGTATGGTGAAGGAACAGCACCGATACCCCAGTGCGCGTGCAGATGGCCTCCAGGACGCCCAGCAGCCGCGCCATGTCGCTAGAACTGTTCTCGTCGGCCTGGTGGAACCTCCGCAGGGTATCGATGACCAGCAGCCGCGCGCCATCGCTCAGCTCCTCAATGGCACTGGCCCATTCTGGCGTCATCAGGTCCACGGACCGCCCCATCAGCGGAACGATCTCCATGTTCTCGACAAGCCGGTCCAGGGCCTCGGGTTCTACGGCTCCGCGCGCAGCATAAAGCCGGTGCGATACTGCCAGAGTCGGGTCCTCCGCTGGGAGATAGACCACTCGACCATGCTGCTCGATCCCCATTTCCAGAAGGTCGGGGCCGCCCGCCACAGCGATAGCAAGCTCAAGCGCCGCCCAAGATTTGCCTGCGCCGCCTTGTGCGACAAGGGCACCCACCGTGCCCGAGATCATGCCCGGAAGCACAAAGTCGAGCGGAGGCGGGGCGACATTAAAAGCCTCACGGATGTTCAACCGTGGCAACGCCGAAGCGTTGATGGTATTGGTAGCAGTAGGCATATCCGGTCCTTTCGGTTTGCCAAGTTTCGCAGGGGGCGGCTGCAACCCGCTCCCTGCACACACCCCCCGCCGCGCGCCGCGCCGGGGAAAAGAAGAAAGCTCACATCTCCCCAGGCCCCTTCGGTCGATCATCCGCCTCTGGCGGCTGCTCTCCCTGCTGGGCCTCGTGATCTGCTCGCTCGATAGAGGCATTCTCTGCGGTCCGGGTCGCGTAACCAACCGCGTCTTTGTGCCTGTCCACAACAAAAGGCGACCGGGCGACAATCGCGGCTGCGATGTCGTCTGTCGTCCAGCCCTCCTGGGCCATGATCTTCGCGGCCCTGAAGTCCAAGGCGCTGTCGTTCAGGGTCCAGCCTTTGCTTTTCGCAAGCCCGACCTCCCGCTTCCGCAAGGCATCGAACCGCGCCTCTGCGCCTTCGTCGGGGGCTGGCAAGGCATCTGCAGGCCGTCGCTCCATAGCTTTCGGCGCAGGCTTCTGCTGGCGCGCCTTCCGTTCCGCCATGGCCTCCCGCAGCTTCTCACGGGCGCGTTCGAGCATGTCCGTCGCTTTGCCGCAGATGACACCCGCAGCGTCGATCACGCGCGTAAACACGTCCCCGCGCCCGGCCTTTTTGTTCGAGAATCCCGCCATTCGGAAAGCGTGAACGACGCCACTGATTTTCGGGTCGCCCCATTCTCGATTGAGCATCCCCATCAGCATGTTCGCCGCCTTCTGCTCCTGCTTCTCGTCCTGGCGCGGTAGGCGCAGGACCGCCTGCAAGTTACCTTCGCTGGACTGCTGGACCAGGGCGGGCGCGAACCCCCGCGCACGCATGTCCTCGACCTTTTCAGGGGTCGTGTCATCAACCAGGATAAAGTGCTGCTGCCGGTCGATCGGCGTGATGTAGATGTCATACCCCAGGAGGTTCTGGCGGCTGAGATATGGGATCAGGTCGCGAACCGCCTCCGGGGAATAGAATCGTTCGCCGCGGTCCTGGCCCTTCTCCTTACCCAGGTTGAAGGTTTGCAGGTGATCCCGCCGTGCGGTCAGCGTCAGGCGGTATTCGGGGGCGGCAAGCGCCCCGCTCAGCGTCTCCCAAGCCTTCACCTTGGCCTGCTGGGCCTTCGTCAGCGCAGGGCGTGGGCCATCTTCCAGAGGGCTTGGATCAGCGGGGGCTGCCAGATCAGCAATGCGATCAGAAACAGCATCGAGGCCAGCGCCCCGGTCCCAGCTGCCAGGGCTAAGGACGCGATCCTGAATCGCTCCACCTGCTGCGGTAAGATCGAGGCTTTCTGGGTGGCGGAACGGATCGATTTCAAACCCTCGGACAGGATCTTCTCGGCGCGGACCGTCGCCGCTTCCAGCGTCTGCTCCGTCTCCGCCAAGCTCCCGTCGAATCGCTGGGTGATCGTGCTCAGGTCCAGCGCCATCCGGTCTAGCCTGTCGATCAGTTGCGCTTGGGCTTCCGCTGTCGATCTCGCCCGCTCCTGGTGTGGCTCCGCTTGCTCTTGCGCGGAGCGCCTCGCCATCTCGGTCCTGCTCATACTGGATCCCTCGCTCCTGCAATCCCTTCCACGTGTAGCTCTTGCCGAGATCGCTCCCCTTGAAGGGGATGCCGTGGATCTCGAATGAGAACCCATTCATTTTTCCGGTTCTTGCCACGTTCGGGCGCGCAACCGCCCCGGCTGCCTCAAGCCGGTCCATGAAGTCGAAGACGCTTCCGGGCTCTTCCAGAGCGGCGTCGATGATCTCTTGCAGGACCAGGCGCGGCGGCGCTTCGCCTGTCCTGTCGCTCATCTCGATCTCGTTCTTGGTGGGTCTGGCGCGCGGCGCGGGGCCGTCCTCAAGGCCCTTCGTCCTTGTCAGCCCGTGCCGCGCTTCCAGTTCCTGGGTCATTTTAATGGCGCTCTTCGCGTCCCACTCGCCATGGTAAAGCAACCCGTCTAGCGCGATCCGGCTGGCGACGATGTGGACATGATCGTGGTCTGTGTCGCGGTGACGCACGACAACATACTGATGATCACTCAGCCCCATCCCGTCCATGAAGTCAGCGGTGACGGCGGCCCAGCGGTCAGGATCCAGGCTGTCGCCGGTCGGCAGGGAAAGGCTGGTGTGCCAGACAGGTCTTTTCACATCGGGGCGGGTCTGGCGGGAAAGGCCGAACTCGGCCGCGAGGGCGCGGGCTGTCTCGCCGTTCATGTTGCCGCCTACGATCTCGCATGCTGCGCCTTTGCCCAAGGCATAGTCCAGCGCGCCGCGAAAGCCGGACCCGCGCTCCAGCTTCGCTTTCACGGCTGATCCTCCAGACCGATCAAGTGCGCGCGGACAGCCTTCAGCTGATCCCACAGCATCCGCAGGGCCTTCTCGGCGGCTGCCTTATCTCCTGGCTGCCACCGCCCCTCGTTGAGGGCCTTGGTCAGCTGGTTGAGGTTGCTCGCGGTCCGGGACAGCTCAGACCACGCCTCTTTGTTGAGTGTCGGGACGATGCGCGGGGGCTGCGCCAGCGCGGCGCGGCGCAGCCACTCGCCGCGGCTGACTTTCCCGCGCCGCTCATCCAAAAGCGCAAACTCGGCGTCGGTCAAACGACACGACACCGAGTGCAGGCGCTGCTCCTCGCGAGGTTTCGGATTAGGGCCGCGCCGGCGCTTTATGGAAGGCTCACTCGTCATCGGCCAGCAGCACCGTGATCTCGTCAGCGGTCAGGATCGGGCGGCCCTCCAGGTCACAGCTCAGCCCCGCATCCGGAAGAATCGACGGCATCGCCATCACTTCGACAAGACGGAGCACACGCGCCCGATTGTCGAAGTCGAGCCGGTGCAGCTCGTGCAGGTCAAGCTGACCCTGCTTGCGATGCACTGCGCGGAGGAGTTGACGGATTACATGGGCGACGCCAGTCCGCTCCATCATGACAGCATAGAGAGCGCGCACATCAGCCGGGTAGGTAGCCTCCATTTCGGAGCGGCGCACATCCTCGGCCTGCTGCTGGCGCAGGATGTCAGCCACTTCGGGCGGCAGGGTCTCGTCGTCGTGGTAAGCGGTCATCGTCTGTCCTTCCTGAATGCCCCGGCGCGCCGCGCGCCGGGCATAGCAACCCCCCAACCGCTAGGGCGCGGGGGCGATGAACCATCCACCAACCGAAGGGCGGGGGTGGGTCATCGGGTAAACTTCGCTTGCGAAGTTACACCTTGCTACTAACCTCTTCCTCTATAATAGGCGCTGGCGGTGAAAGCGGCAAGAATCTTCGCAAGCGGAGTTTGACGCGGATGTGGATAACCTCGCTTGCGATGTTTCCATGGCAATGACCTCGCTTTGCTCGGCCTCTTTTTCTTTTCCCGGCGCGCGCGCG
>NZ_JAFNAW010000114.1 GCF_017356265.1 Paracoccus fontiphilus
CTGCGGTTTTTGGCGTAGGAACCATAAAGCTACAGTTCTTCAAGTGGTTAAGCCAGCCTCACCAACCCCTCACGAATAATCCGGGCTAGGTCGCCCGCCGGACACGCCCACCGGTCACGCCCGGTCACAAAACGTCCATCCGGCGCGGCGCGGCAGATCCGCGATTGCTCCCTTGGCGTTCCCGGGTCACTGTGCCACAAATCCCACAAGCAACGATTTTCTCGAAAGGTCCTGGCATGTTCCGCTTCGCTGCAACCTCGGCCCTGGCACTGACCGTCGGGGCCGCGCCGGTCCTAGCCGATGTCACCCCCGCCCAGGTCTGGGAAAACCTGGAAACGTATTTCACCGATTTCGGCTATGAGGTGACCGGCACGGTCGAGGATGCGGGCAGCACGCTGACCGTCACCGATGCCGTCCTGTCGATGGACAACGAGGGCGGCGCGACCACCGTCACCATCCCGAAGATGACCTTCCAGGAAACCGGCGACGCCAAGGTCCGCGCGGTGATCGACGGCGACATGGCGCTGGAAAGCAAGTTCAAGGTCCCCGCCCCGGCCGAGCCCGAGGCGGACGCCACCGCCGAGGGAACCGACACCCCCGCCGAGCCCGAGATGGTGGACATGACCATGACCGGCACCATCAAGGCGCCGGGCAATGAAATGGTCGTCTCGGGCACGCCCGAGGACATGCTGTACGAATACGACTATCCCTCGGTGGAATTCGACTTCGCCATGCCGGCGGGTCCCGAGTCCGGTGCCACGATCCCCGTCAGCGGCGCGCTGACGAATGTCACCGGATCGCAGCGCAACGCCACGGGCGAGGCTTCGGAATACAGCTTCGACATGAAGGCCTCGGAAGGGACGATGGGGATCGTGGCCGACGTGCCCGCCGACCCCGAGACCGCCGAGGGCGGCGGCAAGGTCGACGTGCAGGCCAAGCTGACCGACCTGTCTCTTGCGGGGACCGCCCGGACGCCCGGCCAGTCCTTCGACCTGGCGACGCAGATGGCCGAAGCCCTGGCGGCGGGCCTGAACTTCCAGGGCACCTTCGCCTATGCGGCGATGGACACCCGCTTCGACTTCGCCGGCAAGGACGAGGCCGGCCAGGACCAGACCGGCAGCGGCAGCGTGGCGACCGGGGCGGCCGACGTGGCGCTGCAGATGTCGGAACAGGGTCTCGGCTACAAGGGCAGCGTTGCGGACACCAAGGTCGAGATGACGACCGGCAGCCTGCCCTTCCCCGTCAGCTACGCGGCGGTGAATTCCTCGTTCGATCTGCTGATCCCGGTCAGCAAGGCCGATGCGGCGCAGCCCTTCAGGTTCGCCTATGCGCTGGAAGGCCTGACCTTCGCGGACAGCATCTGGAACCTGTTCGACCCGAACAGCCAGTTGCCGCGCGACCCGGCCAGCCTGTCCATCGACTTGTCAGGCGACGCGGTGGTGGCGCAGGACCTGTTCGACCCGGCGCTGGCCCAGCCTGATCCCGCCGCCGCGCCCGAGGTTCCCTTCACGCCCCGGTCGCTGACCGTCAACAAGGTGGCGCTTGACGCGGTGGGCGCGACGGCCGACATCACCGGCCAGCTGGAATTCGGCGACAACCCGAACGAGCCCGTGGGCAAGCTGAACGGCACCTTCGCGGGCGTGAACGGCCTGATGGACAAGCTGGTTGCGATGGGCCTTGTCCCCGAGGAACAGATAATGGGGATGCGCATGATGCTGGCGATGTTCGCCAAGCCCGCCGAAGGCAATCCCGACAAGCTGACCTCGGAAATCGAGTTCCGCGAGGGCGGTTCGATCTTTGCCAACGGCCAGCAGGTCAAGTAGGGCCAGCCCGTTCGACAGCGGGCCGGGGCAGCCGTTCCGGCCCTGTTCGTTCGCGACACCCGATGAAGGAGAAGCGATGTCATCCGTGGATTTGCAGTCGCTGGCCGAATCGCTGGTCGATGCGGCCCGGCGGGCGGGCGCCGACGGGGCCGACGCCTTGGCGGCCCGTGGCCAGTCCACCAGCATCGACGTGCGCGGCGGCGTGCTGGAACATGCCGACCGCGCCGAGGGGGTCGAGATCGGCCTGCGCGTGCTGATCGGCGGCCGGCAGGCCAGCGTCTCGGCATCCGACCACAGCCCCGCGACCATCGCCGAGATGGCCGAACGCGCGGTGGCCATGGCGCGCGAGGCGCCGGTGGACGACACCCTGGGCCTGGCCGACCCCGACCAGCTTGCCCGCCAGCGCGACGCGGACGGATTGCAGATCGCCGACGACCGGCCCGATCCCACGCCCGATCTGTTGCAGGACATGGCGCTGAGGGCCGAGGCTGCGGCGCGCGACATGCCGGGCATTTCGCAGGTGGAAGCCGCCAATGCCGGTTTCAGCCGGCGCTTCCTGTGGCTGGCGGCCTCGAACGGGTTCTCGGGCGGCTACGAGCGCACGACGCACGCGATCTCGACCGTCGCCATCACCGGCGAGGGGCTGGGGATGGAACGCGACTATGCCGGGGAATCGCGCGTCTGGGCCGACGACCTGCCCGCCCCCGAGGAGATCGGCCGCCTTGCCGCCGAACGCACGCTGGCCCGCGCGGGATCGCGAAAGCCGCCGACCGGGGCCTTTCCGATCCTGTACGACCGACGGGTCGCGTCGTCGCTGATCGGGCACCTGCTGTCCGCCGTGAACGGCTCTGCCGTGGCACGCGGCGCAAGCTGGCTGCGCAAGGACATGGGCCAGCCGGTGCTGCCCGAGGGCTTCGACCTTCTCGAGGACCCGCTGCGCCCGCGCTATCCGATGTCGCGCCCCTTCGATGCCGAGGGGCTGGCGACGCGCCCGCGCACCATCGTCGGAAACGGCGTGCTGCAGGGCTGGACCCTGGATCTGGCCACCGCGCGCAAGCTGGGGATGGACAGCACCGCCTCCGCCGCGCGGGGCATGTCCTCGGCGCCCTCGCCCACGAACAGCAACGTGATCCTGACGCCGGGAACGGCCACGCAAGACGACCTGATCGCACGGATGGGCACGGGGCTGATCGTCACTTCGATGCTGGGCGCCTCGGTCAACGGGACGACAGGGGATTATTCCCGCGGCGCGGCGGGCTTCTGGGTGGAAGGGGGCCGCATCGCCTATCCCGTCAACGAATGCACCATCGCGGGCAACCTGCGCGACATGCTGATGACGCTGGAGGCGGCGAACGATGCCCTGCCCTGGCGCGGGGTCGAGGTGGGCAGCCTTCTGGTCGGGGGGATGACCGTTGCCGGCGCCTGAGGAGGATCTGGCCCTGCTGGTCCGGGCCGCGCAGGCCGCCGGACCGATCGCCCTGTCCTTCTGGCGGTCCGAGCCCAAGGCCTGGGACAAGCCCGACGACGCCGGCCCCGTGACCGAGGCCGACCTGGCGGTCAACGACGCCCTGCAGACCATGCTGACGGGCGCACGGTCCGACTATGGCTGGCTGTCCGAGGAAAGCGAGGCCGATGCCTCGCGCCTGGATGCCCGGCGCTGCTTCATCATCGACCCCATCGACGGCACCCGCGCCTTTATCGCGGGACAGCAGGGCTTTGCCCATTCGCTGGCCGTGGCCGAGGGCGACCGGATCATCGCCGCCGTGGTCCACCTGCCCGCCATGGAGATGACCTTCACCGCCTTTGCGGACGGCCCGGCGCTGCTTGACGGCAAGCCGATCCGGCCCAGCACGGCGGGCCTGCGGGACGCCCGCGTCCTGACCTACAAGTCCGCGACCGAGCCCGAGCACTGGAAGGATGGCCGGACGCCGCCCTTCCGCCGGGAATTCCGTCCTTCCCTGGCATGGCGCCTGTGCCTGGTGGCCGAGGGACGTTTCGATGCCGCGCTGTCGGTGCGCGGCGTCTGGGAATGGGACATCGCCGCAGGCAGCCTGATCGCCCAGCGGGCCGGAGCGTTGGCGACCGACCGGCACGGCCACCCGATGCGCTTCAACAGCCCGCGCGCCATGGTGGACGGGATGATCGTCGCGGGACCGCGCCTGCACCAGGAGATGCGGGCGGGAATGGCCTGAGGGCATGACGGCATTGTGACGGGCATCGGGAACCCGGCCCGTTCCCGGATTTCTGTGCTATCCTGCCCCCATGATCCTTCGGATGGATGGTTCGATGGCACGCAAGGACATCAGCATCGCCAGTTTCAACCTGCTCAACCTCAACCTGCCCGGCCAGCCGATCCATGACGGCGATGGCTGGTCCGAGGGCGAGTACGAGGCGAAGCTCGGCTTTTCGGAACGCATCCTGGATGATGTGGATGCCGACATCATCGGCTTCCAGGAATGCTGGAATGCCGACGCCCTGGCCGACATCTTCGAACGTCCCGCGCTGAAGGGGCGCTATGACCTGGTCGCCCGCACGACCGACCCGCCCGGCATCCAGGTCGCCCTGGCCGTCCGCAGGGGGATGCTGCAGGGCGAGCCCGAATGGATCGAGGATCTGCCCGAGGACGCCCGCTTCACCGACCTGCGCGAGGCGCGCGATGCCGAGGAGGAGGTCAGCGTCACGATCCGCCGGTTCTCGCGGCCCTTGCTGCGCGTCCTGGTGAACAAGGCCGAGGACACGCCCGACATCGTGGTCTATGTCGCGCATCTGAAATCCAAGGGGCCGACCACGCTTCGGGACGACGACGAAAACCCGGTGATGCGCAGGCACCGCTTCATCGCGCAAAGCGTCGTGTCCCATGTCCGCCGCATGGTCGAGGCGGGCGCCTTCCGCGCCATCCTGAACGACGAGATGCGCCGGAACGACACGCCGGTCGTGGTCCTGGGCGACCTCAACGACGGGACGACGGCGGTCTCGACCGAACTTCTGACGGGAAATCCGGGCTATCGCTTCTTTGCCAAGAGCACGGCGGGCCGGAAATCGGACCTTGGGCTTTACACCGTCGAGAAGCTGCAGCAGCTCCGGTCGTTCCGGCACGTCTACTACACCTACATCTTCAGGAACCAGATGGAGTCGCTCGACCACATCATGGTGTCCGATTCCTTTTACGACCATTCGTCGATCCGCAAATGGTCGTTCCGGGAGATGCGCGTGCTGAACGACCACCTGACCGCGACCGAGTCCGAGCGGAACCGGCTTGGCTACAACGACCACGGCATCATCGTCGCCCGCTTCGACTGGAATCCGATGGTGGACGAGGCGGAAAAGATCCTGGAGGAGGAGCGCCCGGCCTAGAGCCTGTTGCACTCAATCGACCTCATAACCTGCGGCTTTGAAGTAGTTGTAGCATTCCTCGTCGGAGAACAGATCGCAGACCT
>NZ_JAFNAW010000115.1 GCF_017356265.1 Paracoccus fontiphilus
GACGTGGAAGGCGCGCAGCCCGGCGCGGCCAAGCCTGCGTCGGCGCCCGCCGCCGCAGCGGCTGCCGCTCCCGGCCCGGCACCCGTCGCGCAGGCACCGAAGGCCCCTTCGTCCGACGCGATCCTCAAGATGTATGCGGACCGCGAGACCGAGGAAGTCCAGCTCGACGGCATGCGCCGCACCATCGCCGCCCGCCTGGGCGAGGCCAAGCAGACCATCCCGCATTTCTATCTGCGCCGCTCGGCCAAGCTGGACGCGCTGATGGAGTTCCGCGCCATGCTGAACAAGCAACTGGAAGCGCGCGGCGTGAAGCTGTCGGTCAACGACTTCATCATCAAGGCCAGCGCCTTGGCCCTGCAGCAGGTGCCGGACGCGAACGCCGTCTGGGCGGGCGACCGCATCCTGAAGCTGAAGCCCTCGGACGTAGCCGTCGCCGTGGCGATCGAGGGCGGGCTGTTCACCCCGGTCCTCAAGGACGCGCACCAGAAGACACTGTCGGCCCTGTCGGCCGAGATGAAGGATCTGGCCAAGCGCGCCAAGACCAAAAAGCTGGCGCCTCACGAATACCAGGGCGGCAGCTTCGCGATCTCGAACCTCGGCATGTTCGGGATCGAGAACTTCGACGCCGTCATCAACCCGCCGCATGGCGCAATCCTGGCCGTCGGCGCGGGCATCCAGACCCCCGTGGTCGAAAACGGCGAGGTGGTCATCCGCAACGTCATGTCGATGACCCTCTCGGTCGATCACCGCGTCATCGACGGCGCCCTGGGCGCGCAACTGCTGGAAGCCATCGTGACGCATCTGGAAAACCCGATGGGGATGCTGGCCTGATCCAAGGCCTATACGACTGCTGAAAGGGGCGCCTCGAAGCGCCCCTTTCTTTCATCTTGGCACAAATATCCTCGGGGGGTCCGGGGGGCGAAGCGCCCCCGGCGACCGCGGGACGCAAATCAGCGCAACGCCTCCTCGATGGCGCCGACAAAGGCGTCCAGGTCGTCCGGGTTTCGGCTGGTGATGACGCCCCGATCCACCACGACCTTTTCGTCCACCACCTCGGCGCCCGCGTTCTTCATGTCGGTGCGGATCGAATCGTAACTGGTCAGGCGGCGACCCTGCGCCAGTCCCGCCTCGACCAGCAGCCAGGGTGCGTGGCAGATCGCGGCGACGGGCTTTCCGGCATCGGCAAAGCTGCGGATCAACGCAACCGCCGTTTCATCCTTGCGCAGGTTGTCAGGGTTGATCACCCCGCCCGGCAGCACAAGCGCGTCGTAGCCCAAGGCATCCACATCGGCGATGGCCTTGTCGGCCGGGACCGACTTGCCCCAGTCATCCTTGTCCCACGCCTTGATGGTGCCTGCCTCGGGCGCCGCCACCGTCACGTCGTGGCCCGCGCCCTTCAGCTTTTCCAAGGGCACGAACAGTTCGGACTGCTCGAACCCGTCCGATGCCATGATCAGAACCTTTGCCATGAATGGCCTCCTTTCGCATCAGCCCACCCAATGCGGCGGCCCTGACGAAGTTCCGGCCTATTCCGCCGCCTGCCGGGGCCGGTTCAGCCCGATCCGCCGCGCGAGCCAGCCGGTCAGCCGTCCCTGCCCGCCATGGATCAGCGAGAACAGCGCCGGCACGAACAGCAGCGACAGCACGGTGGAGAGCAGCAACCCCCCGATCACGGCAATCGCCATGGGCGCGCGGAACTCGCCCCCCTCGCCCGTCGCCAGGGCGGACGGGATCATCCCCGCGCTCATGGCGATGGTGGTCATGACGATGGGGCGCGCGCGCTTGTGGACGGCGTCCAGAATCGCGTCGCGCTTGGCCACGCCGCGCTCGATGGCTGACAGTGCGAATTCCACCAGCATGATCGAGTTCTTGGTGACGATCCCCATCAGCATCAGGAAGCCGATCACCACCGCCATGCTGATCGAATGGCCGGTCACGAACAGCGCCAGGATCGCGCCGCCGATCGCCAGTGGCAGCGACAGCAGGATCGACACCGGCGTGACGAAGCTGTGAAACAGCAGCACCAGCACGACATAGACCAGCATCACCCCCGCCCCCATGGCGGTGCCGAAGGCGCCGAAGACCTCGCCCATGATCTCGGCATCGCCCGAAGGCTGGATGAGGGTGCCGGGCGGCAGTTCGATCCGGGCCTGCAACTCGGCCACCTGCGCGCTGACCGGCCCCAGCAATGCGCCGTCGGCAAGGTTCGCGCTTACCGTCGTCTGGAACTGGCGATCATAGCGCCCGATCTCGGTCGCGCCCGCCGACAGCGTCACATCGGCCACGGTTCCCAACGGCACCTGGCCGGCGGTCGAGTTGACCCGCAGGTTCTGCACCGTCACCAGATCCGCCCGGGCCTCGGCGTCCAGGCGCACGACGATGGGAATCTGCTCGTCGCCCGCGTTGAACTTGGCAAGGTTCGATTCGACATCGCCCAGCGTCGCCACCCGCAGCGTCGTCGCCATGTCGCTGGCCGACACCCCAAGCTGCGCCGCCACGTCGGCGCGCGGCGTGATCTGGATCTCGGGGCGCTGCAGCCGGGCCGTCGTCGTCACGCTTTCCAGCGACGGCAGGTCCGACATGGCGGTGGCCAGGCGTTCGGCGGCAAGGGCGGCGCCGTCCTCGGTCTGGCCCAGGACGTTGATGGTCAGGTCGTTCTGGCCGTTCTCGTTCTGGAAATTGATGCGCATGTCGGGCGTATCCGCCAAACGTTGCTTCAACTCTTCCTCCAGCACGAATTGCGACCGCTCGCGGGTTTCCTTGCTGCCATAGTTGATCATCACCCGCGCCTCGGTGACGTCCGACCCGTCGCTGTAGACGAAGACCGACTGAACCTCGGGCACCTCGTCGATCCGGGCGGACAGGCTGCGGGCGGCGCCCTCGGTATCGTCGATGGTGGCGCCGGGCGGCAGTTCGACCTCGATCTGGCTGCGGCCGATGTCCGAGGCCGGGATGAACTCGGTCGGCAGCAGCGTGGCCGAGTAGATCGACCCAGCGAAGATCCCCAGGCCGGTCAGCAGCGTCAGGCCCCGATGGCGCATGGTCCAGCCCACCACGCGCATCAGGGACCGCATGACAAGGCCGTCACGTTCCTCGGTGCCATGCACCGTGCCGCGCATCAGATAGGCCGCCATCATCGGCGTGATGATCCGCGCCACCAGCAGCGAGAACAGGACCGACACCGCGACCGTCAGCCCGAACTGCTTGAAATACTGCCCCGGTATGCCGCCCATGAAGCTGACCGGCGCAAAGACCGCGACAATGGAGAAGCTGATCGCGATCACCGTCAGCCCGATCTCGTTGGCGGCTTCCTCGCTGGCCTCATACGGCGGGACGCCCATGCCGATGTGGCGGACGATGTTCTCGATTTCCACGATGGCGTCGTCCACCAGGATGCCGGTGACAAGGGTGATGCCCAGCAGGCTGATGCCGTTCAGGGTGAAGCCCAGCCAGTGCATCACGAAGAACGTGGGGATGATCGACAGGGGCAGCGCCACGGCGGCGACCAGGGTGGCGCGCCAGTTCCTCAGGAACAGGAACACCACGACCACTGCCAGCGCCGCCCCTTCATAAAGCGTGTCCATCGCGCTGTGATAGCTGGCCTCGGTATAGGTCGTGGCGTCGTCGATCAGGGTGATGCGGGCATTCGGGTAACGCTCGCCGATCCGGGCCAGCCGTTCCTTGGCCCCGTCCCCCGCCGCCAGATCGGATGCGCCGGTGGTCCGGTAGATGCCGAAGGCCACGACCGGCTGGCCGTCCAGCAGGGCGAAGCTGCGCTCCTCGGCCGGGCCGTCGAGAACGCGGCCCAGCTGGTCCAGCCGGATCGTGCGGCCATCGGCGATGGAGATCGGTGCCCCGGCCAACTGTTCCACGCTGCCGGCGGCCCCCAGCGTGCGAATGGAGTATTCGCGCCCCGCCAGATCGCCGCGCCCGCCGCCCAGGTCGATGTTGCGCGCCCGCAACTGGTTCGACACGTCCGCCGCCGTCAGCCCGTGGGCCAGCAGCCGGTCGGGGTCGAGTTCTACCTTGATTTCCCGCGCGGCCCCGCCGATGCGGCTTGTCTGGCCGACGCCATCGACGGTGGACAACTCGCGCCCGATCACGTCGTCCACGAAATTCGACAGCGATTCGATGGATTGGGTCGGGTCGCTTACGGCATAGGTCAGGATCGGCATCCCCGTCACGTCCAGCCGCCGCACCAGCGGCTCGCTGATGCTCTCGGGCATCTGCTGGCGGACGTTCGACACCGCGTCCTTGACGTCGTTGACCGCCCGGTCGCTGTCGGTTTCCAACTCGAATTCCACGACGATCTGCGCCGTGCTGTCCGTCGCGGTAGAGGTGATGTGGCGCACCCCGGTGACGGATGCGATGCTGTCCTCGACCGGCTGGATGACCTGCGTGGTCAGTTCCGACGGCGCGGCGCCCGGCTGGTCGATGGTCACCTGCACGATGGGCAGGTCGATGTTGGGCATCGCCGTGACCGGCAGGCGGGTGAAGCTGTAAAGCCCGACGATCAGCAGCACCAGGAAGATGGCGATCGGCGGAACCGGATGGCGGATCGACAGGGTAGAGAAGTTCATGGCCCGGTCCCCTTCGCGGGGACCGGGCGGACCTGGTCGCCGGTGCGGAAGAACGCGCCGGATCGGGCGATGACAGGATCGCCCTGCGCCACGCCCTCGATGATTTCGCGGCGCCCGTCCCACAGCAGGCCCGCACGGACGGGGCGGGTTTCGACCACGCCGTCGCGCACGACCTGCACCCGTTCGCCAGCGTCATCGGCCAGAACGGCACCGGCGGGAACGGTCAGGGCCTGCCGCCGGTCGGTGATGACCCAGCCGCTGGCGAATTGCCCGGTCCTGACGCCGGCGGCGTCATCCAGCGCGATGCGCATGACGCCCAGCCGCGTGACCGGATCGACCGAGGCCGGAACCAGCCTGACCGTTCCCGGCACGGTGCCCACGCCCGCCACCGTGATCTCGGCGGGATCTCCGACGGCAAGGCCGGGCAGCGCGGTTTCGATGACCTCGGCCGACATCTCGACCGCGCCGTCGGCCAGCAGGGTGAACAGCGGGTCGGTGCCGCCGCCTGCCAGTGCACCCAGTTCGGCCGTGCGCAGGACGACCACCCCGGCCACGGGCGCGATGATTTCCGCCCGGTCGAGGTTCAGTTGCGCGATGCGGCGCGCGGCATCGGCCAGGGCCAGCGCGGCGCGCGCGACGGCCAGGCCATCGGCGGCCGAGGCAGCCTGGGCCCGTGC
>NZ_JAFNAW010000116.1 GCF_017356265.1 Paracoccus fontiphilus
CTGGCGCAGCGCTGGCTTGCGGTGCTGCCGCTGGGCACGGGCGTCGCGGGCGGGCTCGGCCTGCCGCTGCGGCTGGCGCGGATGCTGCTGATCGCGCTTGCCGGGCTGGCGACGGGGGCCGCGACCGTTCTGGTCGGGCCGCTGTCCTTCGTGGGCCTGATGGCGCCGCATGTCGCGCGTCGCCTGGGGCTTGCCCGGCCCGGCGATCACGTCACCGGCGCGGCGCTGATCGGGGCGGGGCTGATGCTTCTGGCCGATTTCGGAGCGCGGATGGCGGGCTTTCCCTATGAACTGCCGCTGGGCCTGTTCGCGTCGCTGATCGGCGCGCCCTGGCTGATCTGGCTGATGATGAGACCTCACCGATGACGCTTTTCGCCATTCGCGACCTGACCGTGGACGTGCCGGGACGCCGCCTGCTGCACGGGCTGACGCTGGACCTGCCGCAGGGCCGGATGATCGCGCTGATCGGCCACAACGGATCGGGCAAATCGACGCTGCTGAAGGTGCTGGCCCGCCAGGTCGCGGCCAGCGGCGGCTCTGTCAGCTTCGAGAGCCGTCCCCTGGGCGACTGGCGGGCGCGGGACTATGCCCGCCGCCTGGCCTTCCTGCCACAGCACCCGCCCCCGGCCGAGGGCATGACCGTGCGCGAACTGGTGGCCCTTGGCCGCTATCCCTGGCACGGTGCGCTGGGCCGTTTCAGCCTTGAGGACCACGCAGCCGTGACCCGTGCGATGGCCGAATGCGGCGTTTCCGCCTTTGCCGACCGGCTGGTGGACACGATGTCGGGCGGTGAACGCCAGCGGGCCTGGCTGGCGATGATGGTCGCGCAGCAGGCGGGCACCCTGCTGCTGGACGAACCGATCAGCGCATTGGACATCGCCCACCAGGTCGAGGTTCTGGCGCTTGTCCGCCGCATGTGCCATGAGACGGGCCGCAGCGCCGTGATCGTCCTGCACGAGGTCAACATGGCCGCCCGATTCTGCGACCATGTGGTCGCGCTGAAGGGCGGGCGACTGGCCTTGCAGGGCGGGCCGTCCGACCTGATGCGGCCGGAGGCGCTGAAACACATCTATGGCCTGCCCATGCAGGTGCTGACACGCCCGGGTGGCAGTCCCGTCGCCATCCCCGCCTGAAGGAACAACCCGATGCTGCGCCAGTTCTTTTCCTATTACCGCCCCTTCATGGGGCTGTTCTGGCTGGATTTCGGCTGCGCGGTGCTGTCGGGCCTGCTGGAACTGGCCTTTCCGCTGGCGATAACCGCCTTCATCGACCACCTGCTGCCGCAGGGCAACTGGACGCTGACCGTCGCCGCCGCCGCGGGCCTGCTGGCGCTTTATGCGATCAACGCGGGGCTGCTGACGGTGGTGATCTACTGGGGCCACAAGCTGGGCATCAACATCGAGACCGAGATGCGCGCCCGCGCCTTCGACCACCTGACGCGGCTGTCCTGGCGCTGGTACGACCGCGCGCGCACTGGCAAGCTGGTCGCCCGCGTGACCCGCGACCTCGAGGAGATCGGAGAGGTCGCCCATCACGGCCCCGAGGATGCGTTCATTGCGCTGATGACCTTCGTGGGCGCCTTCGGGCTGATGTTCTGGGTCAACCCGCAGCTTGCGGTGATCGTGGCGCTGATCGTGCCCGCGATGCTGGCGCTGGTGATCGTCTATGGCGGGCGCATGACCCGGACCTGGCGCGCCATCTATTCCCGCGTGGGCGACTTCAACGTCCGGCTGGAGGAGGCGCTGGGGGGCGTCCGCGTCGTGCAGGCCTTCGGCAACGAGGCGCACGAGACGGAGCTTTTCGGCCACGACAACCAGCGCTACCGGACCACCAAGCTGGAAGCCTACAAGGTGATGGCGGTGTCCTCGGCCCTGCAATACATGGGCCTGCGACTGGTGCAGGTGATCGTGATGGTCGTCGGCGCGGGCTTCGTGCTGTCGGGCGAACTGACCACCGGCGGCTTCGTGGGCTTCCTTTTGCTGGTCGGCGTCTTCTACCGGCCGCTGGAAAAGATCGCCGCCGTGATCGAGACCTATCCGCGCGGCATCGCCGGATTCCGCCGCTACCAGGAACTGCTGGCGACCGAGCCCGAGATCACCGACGCCCCCGCCGCCATCGAGGCCCCGGCCCTGCGCGGCGACATCGTCTTCGAGAATGTCAGCTTCGCCTATGAGGAAGGCCGCACCATCCTGGACGGCGTCGATCTGGCGGTGAAGGCGGGGGAAACGGTTGCCTTTGTCGGGCCGTCCGGCGCGGGCAAGACCACGCTGCTGGCACTGCTGCCCCGGTTCTATGAACCGACGCGGGGCCGGATCACCGTGGACGGGCTGGCGCTGTCCCAGATGCGGCTGAACAGTCTGCGCCGCCAGATCGGCCTGGTCAGCCAGGACGTGTTCCTGTTCGGCGGCACCCTGCGCGAGAACATCGGCTATGGCCGCCTGGGCGCCAGCGACGAGGAAATCCGCCAGGCCGCCGCGCAGGCGCAACTGACCTCGATGATCGAATCGCTGCCCGACGGGCTGGACACGGTTGTCGGCGAACGCGGCGTGATGCTGTCGGGCGGGCAGAAGCAGCGGGTAGCCATTGCCCGCGCCTTCCTGAAGAACCCTCCGATCCTGATCCTGGACGAGGCGACAAGCGCGCTGGACAGCCAGACCGAACGCGAAATCCAGCAGGCTCTGGATGCCCTGGCGGTCGGCCGCACCACGCTGGTCATCGCCCACCGGCTGGGCACGATCCGCAACGCCGACCGTATCGTCGTCATGCAGGGGGGGCGCATCGCCGAAATCGGCAGCCATGCCGACCTGATCGCCAAAGGCGGCATCTATGCCCGGCTTGCAGCCTGACGCACTGCCCCGGTCAGGGTGGGCGGCAGGCAGGCCCGGCCGCCGTCCCTTCGCCCCGCCACAGGCAAAAATACACTAAGAAATTGTTAACCGTTGCCAACTTGGAGCAAATTGCCCTAAGGTTCCAGCGCGGCCGATTGTTTCGTCTGCCTTCCCTTTTGGGACATTTTCCGTGTTGCAGCGTTAAGGAGTGAATTGATGACGACAGCCTTGAAAGCCGCGGCGCTTGCCGCCGTGACAAGCCTTGGGCTTGGCCATGCCGCCGATGCGGCAACCGTCGCAAGCGTGGACGTGCCCTGGACGCAATTCGGCGCCATCGTGCATGAAATCAACCAGGCGGGCGACTATACGCTGGATTTCTCGGGCAAGGGCCGGCTGTGGTTCAGCCCCAACTACCTGGGCAGCGCCGCCTATGTCTTTGCCGAAGTCGATGGCGGGATCGGCCAGTTGATCGAGACGCTGGGCGGCGGCGTCAAGCTGACGGCGATGAAAACCACCTCGGTCGATCTGGGCTATCTGGGCCTCGGCCTCGATTTCGTGGCCGGGATCTGGGCACTGGGCGGCGACGTGAGGATGAGCCTGAACGTCGAGGATGTTCCTGCCCCGGCCCCGGTGCCCCTGCCCGCGACCTTGCCCCTGCTGGCGGCGGCGGTCGGCGCGGCAGGCCTGCTCGCACGGCGGCGCAAGCACGCCTGAGCGGACAAGGGCGGGGCAGCGCCTCGCCCTCAGCCCCAATAGGCGGCGGCCATGAAGTTCTTGCGGTCCATTCCGCGCGCCAGAAGATGCTGGCGGGCCTGGCGGGCCAGCCCGGCCTCGGCCGCGAACCAGACAAAGGCGTCCCGTTCCGGCGCGGCTGTGGACAGCGCCGCCATCAGGTCGGCGCAGTGCACCACGCGGGGATCGGCGGCCAGCGGCCCCAGGTCGGAATGGGCAGCCCGGACATGGGCCGTCACCGTGCCCCTGGCCAGTTCCAGCATCCGCGCCATTGCCGGCAATGCGGTTTCGTCCCCGAACAGGTGCAGCCGTTCCGCATCCGGGCACCAGCCGCCGCCGGGGCCGATGATGCCGACCGTCGTTCCCTCCGGGTCCGACAAGGCCCAGTCACAGGTGGGGCTGCCATCATGGCGGAAGATGTCGAAGTCCAGCCAGTCGCCGCCCTGGCCGGCCACGGTATAGACCGGCCGATGCAGCGCGTCCGCCCCGCCGGGCCATTCGGTCCGCCCCGTGGCGCCGATTCGCGGCCAGACCGCCGCGCGGCCCGCAGGCGGCAGCAGCAGGCGGAAATGCAGGCTGCCGATGCCGAAGCGCGCCGCGTCCGCGCCCGCCAGTCGCACCCGGACATAGCCGGGAGAACGCCGCGTGACCGATACCACCTGCATCAGCGACAATCCCGGCGCCAGCGCGCCCGCATCGACGCGGTCCCAGCTGACCTCCAGCCCGGCTTCGGCGAAAAGCTCGGTCGCGCTGTCCTGCAGGGTGCCGATCAGCCGCGATTCGGGGGCCGAAAGCTCGACCCGCACGGCGTCGCTGTCGGGCACCAGGCGCAACTCGCAGCCCCAGACGAACAGGCTCATGGCCTCGGTCGTCTCGACCAAGGGCACGTCCCAGGCCGCGGCACGGGCCTTCAGGGCCGCTGCCGCCGCGCCCGAGGCGCGGGGAATGGTGCCGAAGTTCCGGTGGCTGCGCAAAAGCGACATGGCGCGACCCTTTCCATGGTTGCGGGTTTCTTATACTAAACCAAATCACTCAACAATGTGGAAACTGCTTGATAACACAGGCAGGCGACAGGAACGGGATCGCGATGGGCTATCGCCACACGATGACCTGCCAGACCGAGGGCATCCGGACGACCGACCCGGTCCGCTGGCGCGGGTTCGACGGCATGGTGGGGGTCTTCTGGCAGGCCGAGGGACAGGCCACCGCGCACGGCTATTACCTGTCCCCCGATCCGCGCATCATGTTTTTCTTCGACGACGTGTCGGGCCATATCCTTGTCTCGAATCGGGACGGGAATGTCACGGCGCATGGCCGCCCGATGCTGCGCGCGCTTTATGTGCCTGCGGGCCTGCCCTTGTGGTCCCGCTTCACCGGGCAGCACCGGTTCTCTCACCTCGACCTGCACATCCACGGCGACCGCCTGCTGCGCTGCCTTGCGCCGTCCCTGGGCATCTCCGAGGCCCGGTCCGTGATGCGCCGACCGGTCGAGGTCCAGGACGCCCCCGCCATCGCCGCCTTGGCCGGGCTGCTGGTCGACGAGGTGTCGCACCCCGCGCGGCACGCGGCCTTTGCCGAGAACCTGGCCGGCGCGATCGCCACGGGGCTGCTGGAGCTGCCCGCCCCCGAGGGCGAGGACCGCGCGCGCCGCCGGCGGCC
>NZ_JAFNAW010000117.1 GCF_017356265.1 Paracoccus fontiphilus
TGGCCAAGTGGTGCTACGTCTCACCATTATTCCCAAGCGCTTGGGTTTTTGCTAAGGTGCGCCATGCCGACTGTTCTTCGCCTCGATGGCTTGCGGGTGGTGATCTACCCTGCCGATCACCGCCCCGCCCATGTCCACGTTATTGGGGCCAAGGGGGAGGCCGTGTTCGTGCTGAACTGTCCTGATGGTCCGCCAAGCCTGCGGGAAAGCTATGGTTTCTCGCGCCGCGAAGAACTGCGCATCCAGAAGGATCTGGCTGCGCACCTGTCCACCCTCTGCCCGCAATGGAGCGCCATCCATGGAGATTTCTGAGCAAGAGTTTCAGTCTGCCGTCCGCCAGGGCGAGGAGCTGCGCCGCAACGGCTATGCCGTCAGTGCCGAATATGACGCCCGCCAGAACCGCCTCGTGGTGGGCCTGAGCAGCGGCGTTACCATCATGGTTCCGGTGCATCTTGTGGAAGACCTGGCCGGAGCCGACCCCGCCGATCTCGCCGAAATCGAGATCACCCCGTCGGGCCTTGGGCTGCACTGGCCCCGCCTGGACGCGGACGTCTACGTTCCCGGCTTCATGAAGGGCATCTATGGAACGCGCCGCTGGATGGCCGCGCTGCTTGGCGCGGAAGGGGGCAAGTCGTCCTCCCCCGCCAAGGCCGCGGCCGCACGGACCAATGGCGCCAAGGGCGGCAGGCCACGCAAGCAGGCGTGAGAGCGCCACAGCGCCTTCTAGGGCCCCTCTAGGCCCTTGGGCCTTGTCTGGCCTTACAGGACGGCACCGGCGCTCTCTGTGGCCTTCTCTAGCGCAGCCGTTTCACTTTCTTTTTCCCCAGCATGTCCCGACCGTGCAGCGCAACCAAACGGCCGATCTGCGTGTGTCGGTGCTTCTAAGATTCTTAAGGATATATGGATACGCTGGTGCATTTTGGCCGTTTCAGCCTTGCTGGGCTGAGAAAAACAGAAATTGACAGTTGGCTGGTGGCCAACTTAAGTTGGTTGGTGGCCAACTATCGAGGCGAGGGATGGGCAGGATTTCAATTCACGAACTGCGGCGGATGGGGGTGTCTGTGGAGGACATCGAGGCGGCAAAGGTCACGCAACTGGCGCAGCGCCGGACAGGATCTCCAGTGCAGTCCATCGGCGTCATTGTCGGGGCAGCAGAGCCGCGCCCACGCACAAACCCGAATCCGCCTGCCGACCTAACCGCTCGGGCGATGCGCAAGCGCGGTGCTTATGACCAAGCAGCGCTCCTGCTCGATCAGCAGGCTCTCCGGGAGAACAGCCCCGAACGCGCCGCACTGGCGAGGAAGGCCGCTCTGGCGGCCAAGGAACTGTCCGTCAGCAATCAGATTGAGTTTGACTTCTTCGGAGGAGGCAACGTGTCCATTGCATTCCAGTATCAGGACGCCGTGACCGAACGCCTGTTTGCGGCGGCGAAGACTCCTGCGCAGGCCTTCCATGCGCAGGCGGTGCTCTGGCAGATCACCCGAAACCTCGCGTGGCAGTCCTACGAATGCACCAAGACCGCCGCAGACCTCTGCGAGGTGATGCGGACCGACAAAGGGGATATGGCTCGTGCTCTGGACCTTCTGGAGCAGGTGGGGGCCATTCGGCGGATGAAGCGCGGGCGGGTGAAGATCATCACCGTGACGCCGGAAGGGGCGTTCCGGGGTAACGTGAACAGCCACGCGCAAGCTGTTGAACGCTACAAGCTGGACGTGATCGAGGGCGGCAAGTCCGACCAGACCCCCGAATAGCAGCCGACCGGTCGGCTACCGGTTCCAGGAACCGATACCGACCACCTTGCCGACCGGAACCGACCACCCAAGGAACCACTGTGGCGCTGACGCTGAACCAGGCTGCCAAGGCTTGCGGCCGCTCCAAGTCCACCCTGCTGAACGCCATCAATAGTGGGCGCATGAGTGCGCCCAAGGATGATCGGGGTCGCTACGCCATCGACCCGGCCGAGTTGCACCGCGCATTTCCCTTTCAAGTCCCCGACCGGTCGGCCGACCGGTTCCCGGAACCGCAACCGACCACCCTTGAGAACCACTCGACCACTCCGACCGACCGGGGCCTGGAACGCGAGGTCGAGTTGCTGCGCGAGATGCTGGCCAAGGCTGAAGCCAATGCCGACCATTGGCGCGCGATGGCCGAGCGCCAGCAGGCGCTCCTAGAAGACAAGCGGCCCAAGGAATCTCGCAGCCTATTCCAGCGCCTCCTTGGCCGATAAATCAGCTTGGCGCCCTGCAAGGCCAAAGGGGGCGTGGCTTGAGCCCTTTGCTGCCATTCATCTTATTGATCATCCCTGTGTCCCCTCGCCGGCCAGTTTCAGCCCAAGCGCCGCGAAGGAAGCGGCGAAGGTGCGGCGCAGCCAGTTCATCGTTCGCTCGCTTTGCAGCAGGCGCTGGCGGCCGGTCGCTGCAACGACGACATAGCCCATGAACACAACAAAGGTCATGACGGTAAAGCCAAGTCCTAGTTCGATCAACAGCCCGACCGGACTGCCGACCGGCACGAACTGCGGGATGAACGCCACGAAGAACAGCGGGATTTTCGGATTCAAGATATTTAGAAGGATGCCGCGCCAGACCAGTTTCCCTGGCGGCACCGGCGTGGACGGGCGCACCGACAACCCGCCCCGGTCGTTTAGCACGGCCCAGGCCATCCAGATCAGATAAGCTACGCCAGCGAATTTGATCATCTGGAACAGGACGGCGCTGGTATGCAGGACTGCCGCCAGACCGGCCATAGCGACAACAAGGTGAACAACCGTCGCAATCGTGCAGCCAATTGCGGCCCAGAAACCGGCTCGGACGCCGCCGCCGAGCGTTGACGAAAGCGTATAGACAACGCCGATGCCCGGCGAGAGACAGATAATGAAGGCGGTCAGCAGGTATTCGAGGCTCATGATTCAGGTCTCCAACCCCGGCGAGGATTGCATAAACGCTATTGCCGCGACCGCTTCCTGTAAATTGGACAATGGCAGCTTCGTCCGCATAGCTGCCATATCCTAAAGCTCGTGATCGTGGCCCCTGTCGCGCTCCCGCCTTGCGGCCCGTTCCAATTCCCATTCATGCGCTTTGCGCTCCTGGACCAGCGTCAGAGTTCTTTCAGCAATGCGTTCACTTGTTGCACCAAGTGCGTGGTCGAGGCGGTCTGCTTGGCCAAGGCCGCGTTCAAGTTCTCCAAGCCCGCGCTCAAGCGCTGCTGCGTGGCTTCGATCTGCGACAAGCGGGCCTCGATCGCCGATTGTCGCTGCGAGATGCGCTGCGACCATGCGCCCACCTTCTTCGAATATTCCTCGGACGCGCTCTCCGATTGATCGAACTCGTTCGCCAAGAGCCTGAACTGTTCGAGCAAGGCGCGCTCCAATGCCGTGAGCTGGTCCATGGCTCAGTCCCCATTCGTCATGTGCAAACAGATCGCCTTCCGCCCCGAGGGTGTGTTGCATTGCAGCGGTGTCGCGTTCTCGGGCACGACCAGGTAGCTCTGCCCCTCGCTCTGGAACGTCTCCAAGGGCATGTCCTCCACTACCCTCAAGGGCTGGTTCGAGCGCCAGAGCAAGAAGCCGGTCAGCATCAAGCTCACGATCAGCGCGCCCCAGGTCAGTCCTATGATCCATTTCAGCTGTGGCAGCGCGCTCCTGATCCCATGTGTGGCTCGGGCGATAGCGATCTCGATTTCGGTCAGCTCGGTGCTCACGCTCGCGCTCACACGCTGCGACAGCTTCTGCAGCTCGCTCTCGGTCAAGGCCGCGATCTCGGCCGTCTGGCTCTCCAATCTCTCGTGCAGCCGCTCGGCCAAGCTCCGTGTCATCGCTCCAGTCCTTCTCGTAAATGCGGCCCCTGAGCCGCAGGCGCTCGTCGGTGTCGGGATCGCGCACCGTCACGTAGTCCTTGCCTGCCCGCGTGACCTCCAGCCCCGCCTCGGTCAGCGCATCGACCAGGCTGGCACGATCATGCACCGCCCCCCGCTCGATCAGCGCCGCCACATAGCCGTGGACGGCCTCCTTGCCCTCTTTCAGGTGGAATCCGTGCTGCGCCCAGGGCGGTGACAGCTCGAAGGCCACCTCCCGCGCCCGCGCCGGATCGTCCGGCCGTGCCCAGCCATGCTCCAGGTTCAGCGCGTCCCGCAGGGTGGAAAAGCTCCGCTCCCAGCCGGGCGGCGCGATGTTGAGCGCCCGCCCGGAGGCCAGCTCCAGGCGCGGGGTCACGAAGTGCAGCTCCACCCGGCCCGCCTCGGTGTGCTGGTGGCGCACCCAGGAAATGTCGAACTGGTCGGCATCGAGGCCGGCAAAGGCGAAGGCCTCGAAGGCATCCATTGCCGCTTCCTGCTCGGCCACGCTGGGCGCGTCCTCGGGCGCAAAGGACAGCACCCCGTGCGTGTAGGTCCATTGCCGCTCGATGCTGTCGATCAGCTCCTGCGTCCGCACCAGATCGCCGCGTACCACCTCCGGCGGGCAATGCTCCCGGCCCACGCGCTCCGCATCGACTAGGTAGCCGCACACTACTCCCCCGCCGCCCCGGCCGCCGCTGGTGAACTTGATGAGCATCAGCCGCGCTCCGGCGGGTTGGCCCGCGTATGCGCCGCCCGAAGCGCCCCAAGATCCCGGTCGATCTCGATCAGCCGCGCCAGCAACGCCGTGGCCGTCACCGGCTCCTGCCGGTTGGCGGCCCGCGCGAGCTGGTTGAGGTTGTTTCCGATCCGCGCCAGCTCTCGCAGCAGCTCCGGGGCGACCGGCGGCGGCTCCCGTCGCGTCCGCAGCCGCAGACCGCCCAGGGAGGTCCGGATCAGCTCCGACAGGGACATGCCCCGGCTCGCCGCCAGCGCCTGCCAGCGCGCCCGCTCTGCCGCGCTGGCCCGCAGCTTGATCCAGCGGGCAGGCTCGGGGGTGGCGGAAGGGTCGTTGGCCATCAGGCAGGCTCCAGAGGGGTGCAGGGGTATCCCCTGCCGGTTCGGGGCTGGTCCCGCCGTGCCAATGGTGCGGACCGGGGGGTTTGAAGGGGGCGGCACGCCCCCTCAACAGCGCGAGTGGTCAAGGCAAGGCGAAGCCTTGTCGTGGCCACGAGAGTATGCTGGCGAAGAGATTACAAGCAAGAGGATCATGGCACTGTCAGAAAGGGTGCAGGCCAGTTGGAGGTATGGCCAAGTGGTGCTACGTCTCACCATTATTCCCA
>NZ_JAFNAW010000118.1 GCF_017356265.1 Paracoccus fontiphilus
GGCCTTCGCCTTCCCCGCCCTCGGCCGAGCGGAAGGTGCGGCGCGGGGCGTCGCCCTCGTCGCGGCGCGGCTTGCGCGGGCCTTCGGCGCCGCGCGGGCGCATCTCGCGTTCCCTGGGGGTGGTCTCCTCGCCCGTCAGCAGCCCGCCAAGCTGGTCGCGCAGGATGCGGCGCTTGACCTCGACCACCTCGTTCTTTTCCATGCCGGTCAGCTTGAAGGGGCCATAGCCGATGCGGATCAGGCGGTTCACCTGAAGGCCCACATGGGACATCGCGCGGCGGATCTCGCGGTTCTTGCCCTCGCGGATGCCGACGGTCAGCCAGGCGTTCGCGCCCTGCTGGCTGTCCAGCTTGATCTCCATGGGCGCGAAATCCTCGCCCTCGATGGTCACGCCCCGGCGCAGGGGGGCGAAGGTCATGTCGCTGGGCGTCCCGTTCACCCGCACGCGGTAACGCCGCAGCCAGCCGGTCGAGGGCAGTTCCAGCCGCCGCTTCAACTCTCCGTCGTTGGTCAGCAGCAGCAGCCCTTCCGAGGTCAGGTCCAGCCGCCCGATCGTCATCACGCGCGGCAGGTCGCGGGGCAGGGCGTCGAATACCGTCTGGCGGCCCTTCTCGTCGGATTCGGTCGTCACCAGGCCCAGGGGCTTGTAATACAGCCACAGCCGGGTTTCCTGCGGCTCGTCCAGCTTCTTGCCATCCACGGTGATGCGGTCGCTGGGCAGCACGTCCAGGGCGGGGCTGTCGATCTTCTTGCCGTTCACCGTGACCCGGCCTTCCATGATCATGCGCTCGGCCTCGCGGCGGCTGGCGACGCCCGCGCGGGCCATCACCTTGGCGATGCGGTCGGGGGACTGTTCGGGCTTGTCCTGGGGGGCGGGGGTGTTGTCGTCGGTCATGGCGATCTCCTGCGCATCGCTGCGGTGGCAAAGCCGCGCTTCTAGCGGGTGCGCGAGCCGGTGGAAAGGGCGACTTGCGCGGCATCACCGCCCTTGCGACAAGCGGCGCATGAGCCGCTTCACATCACATATGGCCTTGGCGCTGGATCAGGCAAGGGCCGCGGCCCGGCGTGGCGAGGTGCCGGTGGGCGCCGTCGTGGTGTCGCCCGAGGGGCGGGTGGTGGCGGCGGCGGGCAACCGCACGCGCGAACTGTCGGACCCGACCGCCCATGCCGAGATCCTGGCAATCCGTGCCGCCTGCGCCGCCGCCGGTTCCGAAAGGCTGCCCGGCCACGACCTTTGGGTCACGCTGGAGCCTTGCCCGATGTGCGCGGCGGCGATCTCGGCCGCGCGGATCGGGCGGCTTTACTATGGCGCGAGCGACGTGCGGATGGGCGGGGTCGAACATGGCGCGCGGGTGTTCGACCATCCGCAATGCCACCACCGTCCGCAGGTCTATGACGGGATCGGCGCGGACAGGGCGAGGGCGCTGTTGCAGGGCTTCTTCCAGACGCGCCGATGACGGTTGCACCCTGCGCGCGCCTCGGCTAAACCATCCCCGACGCGGGTGTAGCTCAATGGTAGAGCAGCAGCCTTCCAAGCTGAATACGTGGGTTCGATTCCCATCACCCGCTCCACCCTATCCCGGATCAGTCGGTGGATCGGACCGCCACGTTGCTGCGCAGGACGGATTGGACGCGCAGGCTTTCGCGGTCCACGCGGACCAGATGGCCATCGACGATGGCATAGCGGCTGCCGCGCAGGTCGGATCCCAGACCGTATCGGCCGGGCTGTTCGATGAAATGCACATCGCCCGCCGGAAGAACGTCGCCCGGCAGCAGGGGGTCGATGGCCTTGGCAGCACTCTGCTCCAGCGTGCCCTGAGCTTGCAGGCCATAGCTGGCTGAAAGCGCTATCGCGATAACAGCCGCCATGGCGGTCGCGATCAGGGAGGGTTTGGGCTTCATGGTCGTCTGGTCCGGCGCTGTCTGTCCTTGTCAGGGCAAAACCTGACGGGACATGCCCAAGTTCCCTGCGAAGTGAAAGGTTCCGCGCTTCTAGCGGTTTTTTTCAACGAACCGTGGCAACATTGCCGAGAAATCCTTGCCGCGACCGTCCTCGTGGGTGACGAACTGGTCGTAAAGCTGCCGGGCCAGCGCCCCCATCGGGGTGTCGGCCCCGGCGGATGCTGCGGCGGCCTGCGACAGGTTCAGGTCCTTCAGCATCAGCTCCGCCGCGAAGCCGGGCTTGTAGCCGTTGTCGGCGGGCGAGGCCGGACCCACGCCCGGCGCCGGGCAATAGGCGTTCATCGACCAGCTGTAGCCGGAGGAGGTGGACACCACGTCGAACATCTTCTGGCGGTCGAGGCCCAGCTTGTCGGCAAGGGCAAAGGCCTCGCAGGTGGCGATCATGGTGACGCCCAGGATCATGTTGTTGCAGATCTTCGCGGCCTGGCCCGCGCCGGACGCGCCGCAATGGACGGCCTTCTGGCCCATGATGTCGAACAAGGGCTTCACGGTCGCGAAGGCGTCGTCCGGCCCGCCCACCATGAAGGTCAGCGTGCCCGCCTGCGCCCCGCCGATGCCGCCCGAGACAGGGGCATCCAGCGCCCCCAGTCCCGCTGCCCGTGCCTGGTCCGCCACGGCGCGGGCGCTGTCCACATCGACGGTGGAACAGTCGCAGAAGACCGCGCCGGGCTTCATCGCCGGGATGACCTCAGCCGCCACGGCGCGCAGGATGTCCCCGTTGGGCAGCATGGTGATGACCACGTCGGCATCCGCCGCCGCAGCCGCCGCGCTGGGGGCCAGGTCCAGCCCCTCGGGGCAGGCGGCGGTATCGAAGCCCGCGACGCCGTGCCCGGCGCGCGTCAGGTTCAGGGCCATCGGTGCGCCCATGTTGCCAAGCCCGATGAATGCGATCTTCATGCCGTTTCCTCCAGGGTCAGTTCATGCGGGCCCAGGGACGCCAGCAGCGCCGCGACATGGTCGGGGCTGGCATCGGCCATCCAGCGGGGCTTGCGGTCCTTGTCGATGATCTGCGCGCGCACGCCTTCCAGAAAGTCGGTTTCCTGCGTGGCGCGATGGGTGAAGCGGTATTCGCGCGCCAGCGAATCCTGCATCCGGGTGTCGTCCCGCGCGGCCCGCACCATCGCCAGCCCCGCCGCCATCGACAGGGGAGAGTTGCCCGCAAGCACCTTCAGCACCTGCGCGTTGCCATCCTCCTCCAGCGCGTCGATGATGTCGGCCACCGTGTCCTTGGCGAAGGGCGACAGGTCGAGCGTCCGCAGGGGGGCCGAGGGCGCGTCCCCGCCCTCGATCAGGGCGACGTCGCCGGTGGCTTCCAGCCGGGCGATCAGGTCGGGCCACTGCTCCTCGGGGATGTAGGTGTCGGCAAAGCCCGCGTGGATCGCGTCGCCCGCGCCCATCCGCGCGCCGGTCAGGGCCAGGTATTCGCCGATCCGCCCCGGCGCGCGCGACAGAAGCCAGGTGCCGCCCACGTCGGGGATCAGGCCGATGCCGGATTCGGGCATGGCGATCTGGGTGGTGTCGCCGACGATGCGGTGGCTGGCGTGCCCGCCCACGCCCACGCCGCCGCCCATCACGAAGCCATTCATGAAGGCCACAATGGGCTTGGGGTAGTCGGCGATGGCCGCGTTCATGCGGTATTCGTCCGCGAAGAAGCGCTGCCCCAGCGCGTGATTGCCCGCAAGCCCTGCGCGATAAACCGCCGCGATGTCGCCGCCCGCGCAGAAGGCTCGCTCGCCCTCGGCGTCGATGATGACCAGGGCCACGTCCCCATCGTCGCGCCAACCGTCCAGCGTGCGGTGGATCGCCAGCGCCATGTTGTGGCTGAGCGCGTTCAGCGCCTTGGGCCGGGTAAAGGTGATGCGCCCGGCGCGGCCGGACTTGCGGATGTTCAGGTCGTCCATTCCTACCCTCGTTCGGCCAGCATCGCGCGGGACACGATCAGGCGCATGATCTCGTTGGTGCCTTCCAGGATCTGGTGCACGCGCAGGTCGCGCACGATCTTCTCGATCCCGTAGTCGGCCAGATAGCCGTATCCGCCATGCAGTTGCAGGCAGCCGTTGGCCACCTCGAAGGCGCGGTCGGTGACGTGCAGCTTGGCCATCGCGCAGAACTTGGTGGCATCCGGGGCGCCCGTGTCAAGCTTCCACGCCGCCTGGCGCAGGAACACGCGCGATGATTGCAGCGCCGTTTCCATCTCGGCCAAGCGGAACTGCAAGGCCTGGAACTGGTCCAGGCTTTGGCCGAAGGCGCGGCGTTCGCCCATATAGGCCAGCGTCGCGTCAAGCGCCGCCTGCGCCCCGCCAAGCGCGGTGGCCGCGATGTTCAGCCGCCCGCCATCCAGCCCCGCCATGGCATAGGCAAAGCCCCGGCCTTCCTGCCCTAGCAGGTTGTCGGCGGGGATCTCGCAGTCGTCGAACTGCACCTGCGCGGTTGGCTGGGCGCGCCAGCCCATCTTGTCCTCGGGCGCGCCGAAGGACAGGCCGGGCGTGCCGTCCGGCACGATCACCGCGCTGATACCCTTGGGGCCGTCCCCTCCGGTGCGGACCATGGCGACATAGGCGTCCGAATAGCCCCCGCCCGAGATGAAGGCCTTGGTGCCGTTCAGCCGCCAGCCCCCGTCGGTGCGGTCGGCGCGGGTGCGCAGGGCGCTTGCGTCCGACCCGCTGCCCGGTTCCGTCAGGGCATAGGAGAACACCGTGTCCATGCTGCACAGGCCGGGCAGCCAGCGGGCTTTCGCGTCGTCGGACCCGAACTTGTCGATCATGCCGCCGCACATGTTGTGGATCGACAGAAACGCCGCGACCGAGGGGCAGGCCGCGGCCAAAGCCTCGAACACCAGCACGCCGTCCAGCCGCGACAGGCCCGAGCCCCCGTATGCCTCGGCCACATAAAGCCCGCCAAGGCCCAGGGCAGCGACATCGGGCCACAGGTCGCGCGGGATGGTGCCGTCGGCCTCCCACGCCCGCGCATGGGGGGCGATGCGGTCGGCGCCAAAGTCGCGGGCCATGTCCACGATGGCCGCCTGCTCCTCGGTCAAGGAAAAGTCCATGCCTCCATCCCTCCCCTGGACGACTGCAAATTGAACATGCGTTTAGAGCCTGTTGCACTCAATCGACCTCATAACCTGCGGCTTTGAAGTAGTTGTAGCATTCCTCGTCGGAGAACAGATCGCAGACCTG
>NZ_JAFNAW010000119.1 GCF_017356265.1 Paracoccus fontiphilus
GACCATGGCTGGACTGGGACAGGATGCGGACGCTTTCGACAGGGCCGCTGTCATCCAGGCCGATGGATACGACGCGACCGGCTTCGGCGCCGAGGTTGTCCGTGCGGAGCGGAAGAGGGGGAGGTGCGACCGTGCCGAAATCGGGAGCTTCAGGGGGCTGGAAACCGATCTGCTGGAAGAAGTCGGTCAGGGCGTTCCTGAAGAAGTTGGCGGTCGGATCAAGGAACGGAAGCAGGGCGATCGCCCCGGTATCCGATACCGTCAGGACCGGGCTCACGATCTGGAAGGATGTTTGTCCCTGCAGCTTGTCAAAGGTGATGTCGTCGGTCCTGGTCAGCGAGCCCGGAGAGGCGATCAACCCGGGCAAGGCGACAAGAAGATCGCGAAGCAGCATCTGTTCTGTTCCTTCGGCTGTCTAAAATGAACTTAACTGTTCAAAACTGGAAAGGCAGGCGGGCGTGCAGGAAGGATTTGCACGTCGGGGTAGTCTTGCCGTCAAGCGCGGCAACCTGTTGCCGCGCCCATGGCATTCTTTGCCTGCGGCACAATGCCTCGGCAAGCCCTCTGCCGAAGGAGGGCAGCGGAAGTCGTTGCATTGGCTTGTGAAAAAGGCAGGAAATCTGATCCTGCCGATCTGCGGCCGGTGCCGTGAGGCGGCTTTGGCCATCGCGAAGGGCTCGCCACCGGGGCCTGATCCGGGTTTCCCTCGCGGGATCAGCCGGATGGCGCTGCGGCCGGCGCGCTTCCCGTCATGGTGCGACAGGGATGCGCCGGCCCATGGCTCAGCCCTGCCGCCGCCCGCGCCACAGCAACACCCCGCCCGCCAGAACCGCCCCGCCGATCAGCAGATGGCGTGCGCTGATTCCCAGCCTTGCCTGGGCGCTGCGGCGATAGCGCGGGTCGAAGAAGCGGGTATCGGCCAGGATGCCGCCCAGCAGGGTTTCCCGGCGCAGGGGCAGGGGGCGCAGACCGCGACCCCCGGCCTGGCAAAGCCGGTCCAGTCCGGCGACCAGGCCGCCCTCCCGGGCGATGGCGGCCGAAACCTCGGCCGGGTCGAGGCCCAGATGCTCGGCCAGCAGCCCGTCGCGGAAGTTCTCGATCAGGGCGCGCGTCGCGTCATCCGGCGCGAGGATCGCCACGTCGCATTCGGTGTCGAAGCCCATCGAGCGGCGGTCGATATTGCTGGATCCGACCCGCAGCAGCACATCGTCCACGATCATGATCTTGGCATGGACATAGATCGGCTCGCCCCGCTCGGTCACGGGATAAAGGATGCGGAACCGGCCATGGGGATCGCGGGCGCGCAGGTGGCGGATCATGCGGCTGCGGGTGACATGCATCGCCTGGTCCTCGATGGCGCCCTGGGCGGCATGGGGGTTGATGACGACCACGTCCGGGCCATCGGGCTCGGCCAGGCGGCGCTCGACGGCGCGGGTGATGCTGTCGGCGCAGAAATACTGCGATTCGATGTAGATGCTGTGCCGGGCGCCGGCGATGGCGTCCAAGTACAGGTCCTCGATCTCGTGGATGCCGGGCCGGTCGGCCGTGGGCGGGGCGGTGCGGGCGATGGCCACGGGGATGTCGCAAAAGGCGGGGTTGATGCTGTCGGGCCAGATGTCGCTGCCGGGGGCGAAGTCCTCCTCGACCTCGGCATCGTGGGCATGGCGCCAGCGGGCGCGCGCCAGTTCCGACAGCGCCGCCGCAGCCGGCCCCGCCATCACGGTCGAGGCGTCGTGCCAGGGCTGGGCGCAATCCCCGGATTTGAAGCAGCGCAGCGGATTGTCGTCCAGGTGATCGCGGTCGTCCCAGCGGCCGTCGGTCACGTCGATGCCGCCGCAAAATGCCAGGCTGTCGTCGATGGCGACGATCTTCTGGTGGTGGCAGGCGCCGATCGGATGGCGGCCGTCGAAAGCCAGGTGGATCTGGTCGGGCGACATCAGCTTGACCTGCAGGGCGGGCAGGATGCCGCCCGGCGCGATCAGCGCGCCCCCGCTCCATTTCAGCAGGTAGATGTCCAGGCCGGGGCGCCTGTCAACGACCGCATCCAGAAAGGGACCGACCCGGTTCGGAAAGCCGTCCGGCGCCATCCCGTCCGCGTCGCTTTCGCCGGGCAGCATCTCGATCTCGAAGTCAAAGTCCCAGCCGATCATCATGACCAGGCGCCGGGCTTTCAGAAGCGCCTCACGCAGGGCACGGAAATAGGCTTGGCCATCGACGATGACGGCCAGCCGATCCGCCGTCTCAATGCGCCAGCAGTTAAGGCCGGGCTTGAATTCTATCATGCTACCTCGTGACATCAGCGCAAACGGAATAGAAACGCTCCTTGTTAGAAAGGATCTGGAGCGCGAAGTCGTTTCACCCTGCGGCAAAGGTTTTTGCATACACTGATCAAATGGATTAATCCCGCTTCCTAGATCTCAACCTGATCGACAAGCTGCTTGAAACCACTACGATGCGTCGCGCGCACACTGCTCCGGCCAAGATCGACATCAATCAACGACGGGTAGTGTCCGAGGACGTGGTGGACTTACACGCCGCGCTGGCGGTGTAATCGAGGTGGTCATCGAGGGCTTCGGTTTTTTGTGGAGTTGCGAGCTTCAACCACGGACCGAGGAGAACCCCGATGACCGAGACCAACATGCCCATGATCGAGCTTTTGCAAAAGCATGATGAGGGCGACTTCCTGCGCGCAGTGACCCAGGCTGTGCTCTAGACACTGACGGAGCATGATGTGGAGGGCATGATCGGGCCGCTCGGAATACTTACGCACCAACAGCAGGTTGGCCGCGGAGCGACCAGAGCCATGATCTGCGGCATCAGTTCCGCATCCTTGGCCTTGTGATAGCCCCGCTGCGGCCTGCTGCGACCCTGCAGGCGGTCGATCAGGTTCGACCGCGCCACGCCCAGCGTCTCTGCCACGACCTTCACTGGCAATCGCCCTTTAACGGCGGCCGCACGAGCAAGGTCGGTTTTTTACCCGCGACTTGTCCAGCGCTTCGCGCAGGATCTCCACTTCCATGGTCTTGCGCCCCAGCTGGCGTTCCAGCTCGCGGATCCGGCTTTCCATCTCGCGCACGACGCGATTGCTGGTGACATAGTCGTCCTCGGTTACGGCGACGCTTTCCCCTTCGAGCATCAGACGCCGCCAACGATACAACAGGTTCGGCGCCACGCCATTGCGCCGGGCCACGATCGAGATGCTGGCGTGATCCTCCAGCGTCTCTTCGACAATCCGCAGCTTCTCCGCCGCGCTCCAGCGCCGACGACGGCCGCCATCAGTGATGATCTCTACGTTAGCCATAAGCATGTGCTCAGGCATAAGCCTAAGCCTCCATCTTTAGGCCTGAGTGTCCGGTCGAAAGGGGGGCCAGTTCAAGCAGGTCAATGGCCGACATTCTTGTAAGGTTGCCTGAGAGAGGAAAGCGGATTAGCTATGAGGCATGCGCTGCTGCAAGACTGATGAAAGCTTTACACCTTCATCAGCCATACAGCAGCCTTCATCCGCTCCAGTGAACGTCAACGTCCCTAGTTGATGCAGTGCCAAAAAAACAACTTGGAGATAGTTGCCTTACTTACCCTGCTATTAATCTTCAGAACTTCTTCCGCCGTAAGGAAAGTAGACCGAGACTCGAGATCAGGAGTGCTGCTCCAGTAGGCAGAGGAACAGATGCCGGCTGATGACTGCTTTCTATCATATAGGCGAAATAATTCGTTTTACCTATGGTCAGCGCTGATAGAGGGTCTTCACCGAATATGTCAAAGAAAGAAAGTTCTATTTCCAGTCCGCTTCCAAAGATTGGTGCCAGATCTCCAGATAGCTCCGTAAAGGACAAATAGAGTAAGCCCGTCTTGGGCATAATGGTGCTCAGAACACCAGTTAGCAAAGTTTTACTTTGGCTATGCAAGGTAAAGAAGCCACTCACATCTGAGTACTGATTGCTCAGATCAAAGGTCAGCCCAAGATCTGCCAGCAGGTCACTTTCAAACGGGAAGTCCTGGCTCGTCGCAAAGGCATCGAAGCTAAGAAACTCGCCTCGACCGTCAAAACTGGTGAACTCCCCTATTGCAAGCGGAACATCAACGACTGGAGAGGTAACAGGCGCCGCGAACGCGCCAAAGGGCAAGATGGAGAGTAGACAAGCAGCAACAAGGCGTTTGAACATTGAGTAACCTTCCGATTGATACTTAGGTGATCATGCACCTAAAAGTAGTAGTCATTCAAAATTGAGAGGTTGTCTATACTCACGCCATCACCTCGAACGTAAATTGCGTCGTCGTAGCCCGCAGGATCATCCAGATACAAGACAACAGTGCTGCCAGCCTGTTGTATGCTAGCTACAGCTACACCCTTCGCTAAAGCTAGGCTGTCTACCCCAACTTCGTAGTCCATAATGCTCGTTCTTGCACGTACGCCATCCAGCGCTTCCTGGCCAAAGTAAAAGACGTCTGCGCCATCTCCACCTGTCAGTTGATCAAAATTTCCGCCTCCACCAATCAATAGATCCCTGCCATTGGTCCCCGTCAGAATGTCTCGCCCGACTGTTCCTTGGATGATGTTCTCGCCAATGCCAGTTGAAACAAGGCTTCCGCTGCCACGACCAGACTCAGAGATCGACAGCATAAGTTTTCCAGACAAGGAATCCAGATAGACTTTAGCATCCCTATTTTCTTCCAAGCCATTGATCTTAATGTCATCTAAGTTACCCGTGATACGATCGGCATTCATCAATGTCCACGTTGTGGCTTTGGTACCTTTGTAGTTGATCAGATCAATGCTTAAAATTCCATTAAGCCTGATGTCTGAACTTACGTTAGACCTTTCAAAGGCCCCTGAGTGGAACTCCCTGATCGTGCCAAGGCCCGTGGCATCCGCGACAAAGGCGAGGGTGGCCTTTTCGTGTA
>NZ_JAFNAW010000012.1 GCF_017356265.1 Paracoccus fontiphilus
CAGGGCTGTCGCTGGCGGACCAGGCGGGCGCGCTGAAGGCCCTGCCGCCGGCCGACCAGGCCCGCGCCGGGCGCCTTGCCGCCGACGTGCTGCGCCACCAAGCGCGCGCCGATGCCGTGATCCGCGCCTATGTCAGCCGCAAGCCCAGCCCGCCCGTCGCGGACGTGCTGCGCCTGGCCGTGGTCGAGATGCTGGACGGCGGCGGCGCACCGCACGGCGTCGTGGACGCGGCCGTCAGCCTGACCCGCAGCCTGGGCAAGAAGGGCCAGGCTGCCTCGGGCATGGTCAATGCCGTGCTGCGCAAGGTGGCGGGCCACAAGGGCTGGGCCGACCTGCCGCCGCAGCCGATGCCGCACTGGCTGCGCGAACCTGTCGCTGCCGCTTATGGCGAGGACGCCGCGCGGGCCATCGAGGCCGCGCATGGGGCGGGCGCCCCGCTGGACCTGACACCCAAGCCGGGCGTGTCGGTCGAGGGCGCGGACGTGCTGCCGACCGGATCGTTGCGCATCCATGGCCCCGCGCAAGTGTCCGCCCTGCCCGGCTTCGCGACGGGCGACTGGTGGGTGCAGGACGCCGCCGCCGCCCTGCCCGTCCGCCTGCTGGACCCCCGACCGGACGAGCGAATCGCCGATCTTTGCGCGGCGCCCGGCGGCAAGACGCTGCAACTGGCGTCGGCGGGTGCGCAGGTGACGGCCGTGGACATCAGCCCCGCCCGCCTGCGGCGCGTGGCCGAGAACCTGCGCCGCTGCAAGCTGTCCGCCGAACTGGTCGCGGCGGATGCCCTGGACTGGCGCCCCACCGCGCCCCTGGACGCGATCCTGCTGGACGCGCCCTGCTCGGCCACGGGCACCATCCGCCGCCATCCCGACCTGCCCTTCCTGCGGGACGGGTCGGGCATCCCGGCCCTGATCGACGTGCAGGCGCGGCTGATCGACCATGCCCTGTCCCTGCTGCCGCCGGGCGGGCGGATGGTCTATGCCGTCTGCTCGCTGCTGCCCGACGAGGGCGAGGCCCAAGTCGCCGCCGCCCTGGCCCGCCATCCGGGCCTGGTGGTGGAAACGCCGGATCTGCCGGGGACCGAGCCTTCGTGGATCACGCCGGAAGGCGGGCTGCGCACGCGGCCCGACTGCTGGCCCGGCCGGGGCGGCATGGACGGGTTCTTCATGGCGCGGCTGCACAAGGCGGGCCGGGGCGGCTGAGGGGCGCTGCCCCTCTTGGCCTGCGGCCAATTCACCCTGGGGTATTTGCGCAACGGAGAAATGGCGGATTGCCACGCGGGGTTCTGGACCTTGCGCGGCAGGGCGGGTAGTTGGGCCGCAAACCAGATGCGAGGCCCCCATGTCCCATCCCGTGCCGATCCGACGCGCGCTCATCTCTGTTTCCGACAAGACCGGGCTGATCGACTTCGCCCGCAAGCTGGACGCGCGGGGGATCGAGATCCTGTCCACCGGCGGCAGCGCGAAGTCGCTGCGCGAGGCCGGGCTGACGGTGGTGGACGTGGCCGATGTGACGGGCTTTCCCGAAATGATGGACGGCCGCGTCAAGACGCTGCACCCCGTTGTCCATGGCGGCCTGCTGGCGCTGCGCGACAACGCCGAACACATTGCCGCGATGGAGGCCCACGGCATCGGGCCGATCGACCTGCTGGTGGTGAACCTGTATCCCTTCGAGGAAACGGTCGCCCAGGGCGCAGGCTATGACGACTGCATCGAGAACATCGACATCGGCGGCCCGGCGATGATCCGGGCAGCGGCCAAGAACCACGGCTTCGTCACCGTGATCGTGGACGTGCAGGACTATGACGCGCTGCTGGCCGAACTGGACGCCAACGACGACCGCACCACGCTGGCCTTCCGCCAGCGCCAGGCGCAGATCGCCTATGCGCGCACCGCCGCCTATGACGCCGCCGTCTCGACCTGGCTGGCGGGCGCCATCGGCGAGGAAACGCCCCGCCGCCGCGCCTTCGCGGGCACGCTGGCGCAACCCCTGCGCTATGGCGAGAACCCGCACCAGCAGGCGGCCTTCTATGTCACGGGCGACAACCGCCCCGGCGTCGCCACCGCGAAGCAGTGGCAGGGCAAAGAACTGTCCTACAACAACATCAACGACACCGACGCGGCCTTCGAACTGGTGGCCGAATTCGACCCGGCGCAAGGCCCGGCCTGCGCGATCATCAAGCACGCCAACCCCTGCGGCGTGGCGCGGGGCGAAACGGCGCTGGAGGCCTACAGGCGCGCCTTCGACTGCGACCGCACCTCGGCCTTCGGCGGCATCATCGCGCTGAACGGAACGCTGGACGGCGCCACCGCCGAGGAGATCGCCAAGATCTTCACCGAAGTGGTCATCGCGCCTGATGCCGACGAGGACGCCAAGCGCATCTTCGCCGCCAAGAAGAACCTGCGCTTGCTGACCACCGGCGGGTTGCCTGATCCGCAGGCGGCGGGGCTGGCCTTCCGCCAGGTCGCGGGCGGGTTCCTGGTCCAAGGCCGCGACAACGGCCATGTCATGCTGTCCGACCTGAGGGTGGTCAGCGACCGCCGGCCCTCGGATGCGGAACTGAACGACATGCTGTTCGCCTGGACCGTTGCCAAGCACGTCAAGTCGAACGCCATCGTCTATGCGAAGGACATGGCCACCGTGGGCATCGGCGCGGGCCAGATGAGCCGCGTAGACAGCACCCGCATCGGCCGCCGCAAGTCCGAGGACATGGCCGAGGCGCTGGGGCTGGCCCAGCCCCTGACCATCGGCGCGGTCGTGGCCTCGGACGCCTTCTTCCCCTTTGCCGACGGGATCGAGGCCCTGGCCGAGGCGGGCGCCCGCGCGGTGATCCAGCCCGGCGGGTCCATGCGCGACGACGAGGTGATCGCGGCGGCCAACCGCCTGGGCCTGGCGATGGTCTTCACCGGCCAGCGGCACTTCCGGCACTGATGCAGCACGAACTGCCCCTGGACCAGCCGCCCCCAGCACCGGCTCAACCGGCGGCGCCCAAGGCGCGGCGGCCGCGCGCGCCGAAAAAGCCCGTGCCGCCCCTGCGCACGAACATGCGTCCGGTGGCCTGGACGGCAGGGCTGGTCTTCCTGCTGGACCAGGCGCTGAAATACTGGGTGGTCCATGTGCTGCAACTGGACCGCGTTCGCGAAATCGACGTGCTGCCGCCCTGGCTGAACCTGCGCATGGCCTGGAACCAGGGCGTGAACTTCGGCCTGATGGCATCCGACACCGATGTCACGAAATGGCTTCTGATCGGGGTGGCGATCGTCATCGTGGCCTGGGTCTGGATCTGGATCTGGCGGTCCAATGCCGGGCGGTTTGCCCGCATCGCCGCGGGGCTGCTGATCGGCGGCGCGCTTGGCAACGTGATCGACCGGCTGCTCTACGGCGCGGTCGCGGATTTCCTGAACATGTCGCTGCCCGGATGGCAGAACCCCTACAGCTTCAACGTGGCCGACATCGCCATCTTCGCGGGTGCCATCGGGCTGGTCCTGGTGCCGCAGAAGAAGGAACCGGAAAAACCCGCCCGCAAGCCGCGCAGCAAGCCCGCCGACAACCACCACGACAAGACCCGTGACGGGGCCGGCAAATCCGGCTAGAACGGGCGCAACAAAGGCAAGGGGCAGTTCTATGCAGGCTTTCGTCAGGGGCATCGCGGCAGCGGCCGTCATGGGGCTTTCGGCCTGCGGCAGCAACCAGCTGATGAATATCGAGACCGGCCAGAACAGCCCGGACGAATTCGCCATTCTGCCGACCCGGCCCCTGTCCATGCCGCCCGACCTGGCGCTGCTGCCAGCGCCCACGCCGGGCGGGGCCAACATCACCGATCCGAACCCGAATGCCGATGCCGTGGCGGCCCTTGGCGGCAACCCCGCCCGGCTGAGCGACCAGGGCATCGCCGCAGCCGATGGCGCTCTGGTCGCCCATGCAGCCCGCCGCGGCACCGACCCCGCCATCCGCCAGACGCTGGCCGAGGCCGACGCGGAATGGCGCTCGCGCAACAAGCGTCGCCCGCTGGAGGCGCTGTTCGGCACCACCGTCTATCAGCGCGCCTATCGCCCCATGGCCCTTGATTCGCGGACCGAGCAGCAACGCTGGCAGCGCGCGGGCGCGATCACCCAGACCTCGCCCGCCCCGCCCGAGGAATGACCGGGGGCTTCGATCCCGCTGCACCCCATTTCGGCGAAAACCCTTGGCCCGCCTATGCGTGGCTGAGGACCGTGCCGGGCCTGCCCTTGTGGCAGGACTTCCGGCTTGCCTCGCGCTTTGCCGATGTGCAGGCCATCGCCTCGGACCGGCGGATGGTGCGGGGCACGGCGATCTTTTCCGACGGGCAGCGCCGGGACCTGCAGCGGGCCGAGAACTTCCACGACATGCCGTTCCACGAACGCTTCGTGCAGTGCTCGATGCTGGAGATCGACGGGCCGGACCACGACCGGCTGCGGCGCGCGGTGTTTCCGTTCTTCACGAAGTCCCGGCTGGACAGCCTGCGGCCCTTTGTCGCGGCCTGGGTCGATGCCGCGCTGGACCGGCTGGTCCCGCAGGGCCGTTTCGACTTCATCGCCGATCTGGCGGCGCATCTGCCGGGGCAGGTCATCGGCCACCTGATCGGCACCGATCCGGCGCTTGCCCCGCAGATGACCCAATGGTCCGAGGACACCGTCAGCTATTTCGACATCAGCCGCCGCGCCCCCGACCGCAAGGAACGGGCCGAACGGGCGGTGCGCCTGTTCCATGACGCGCTGCAGGACCTGTATGCCGAACGCAAGGCTCGTTCCCGCAATGACCTGATGTCGGCGATGATCGGGGCCGAAGGCGCAGGCCTGTTGTCCCGTGACGAGTTGATCGCGACGGTCATGCAGATCCTCCATGCGGGCCATGGATCGGCCATCGACGCGATGGGCAGCGGGCTTCACGCGCTGCTGGCGCATCCGGACCAGATGGCGCGGCTTCGCGCCGAACCCGGCCTGATGTCCCTGGCGGTGCAGGAAATGTTCCGCTTCGCCCCGCCGCTGATCTTCTTTCACCGCTTTGCCGGCGAAGACCTGTTCCTCTGTGGACAGGACTGGGCGCGGGGCACGAGGTTCGGGCTGCTTTATGCCAGCGCGAACCGTGACCCGGCCGCCTTTCCCGAACCGGACCGCTTCGACATCGCGCGCAAGCCGAACCTGCACCTGGCCTTCGGCGCGGGGCCGCATGTCTGCCTGGGCAACAACCTGGCGCGGCTGAACATGGAGGTCCTGTTCACCGCCCTTCTGGCCCGCACCCGCCGCATCGAACCGGCTGGTCCCGTGGCGTGGAAGACCGGCCTCCAGGCCCATGGTCCCCTGTCGCTGCCCATCACCGTGGCGACACATTAGCGTGTGACCCGTTGCGAAGGCCGCCGGCTTTGGTCAGATTTCACACCAAGCCCAAGGAGGTCCCGCCCCCATGCACCGCCCCGCCCTGCCTGCCCTGCTGGCCCTGACCCTCGGCGCCGCGCCCGCACTTGCCCAGACCGCGGCCGAGATGCCCGAGGGAATCACCCATTTCACCCTGCCGAACGGGCTGGAAACCGTGGTGATCGAGGATCACCGCGCCCCCGTGGTCGTGCAGATGGTCTGGTACAAGATCGGCTCCGCCGACGAACAGCCCGGCAAGTCGGGGATCGCCCACTATCTGGAACACCTGATGTTCAAGGGCACCGAGAAGCTGGAGCCGGGCGAACTGTCCAAGACCGTCACCGCCAACGGCGGCATGGACAACGCCTTCACCAGCTACGACTACACCGCCTATTTCCAGCGCATCGCCAGCGACCGCCTTCCCCTGGTCATGGAGATGGAGGCCGACCGCATGGCCAACCTGCGCATCGGCGAGGACGACTGGCAGGCCGAACGCCAGGTCGTGCTGGAGGAACGCGCGCAGCGGGTGGACAGCGACCCCGCCTCGCTGTTCGCCGAGGAGCGCAATGCCACGCTGTTCTACAACCACCCCTACGGCCGCCCGGTGATCGGCTGGCGCGCCGAAATGGAGGGGCTGACCCGTGACGACGCGCTGGCCTGGTATGACGATCATTACTCCCCGAACGAGGCGATCCTGATCCTCGCGGGCGACGTCACGCCCGAGAAGGCCCGCGAACTGGCCGAGCGGTATTACGGCCCGATCCCCGCCAAGGGCGAGGCCGAGCCGCGCCTCCGCCCGCAGGAACCGACCCAGCGGTCGCCGCGCCGGATGGAGATGACCGACCCCCGCGTGCCGCAACCGGTGATGACGCGCAGCTATGTCGCGCCCGAACGCGATCCGGGCGACCAGAAGGACGCCGCCGCGCTGACCGTGCTGGCGGAACTGCTGGGCGGGTCCATGCAGACCTCGGTCCTGGGGCGCGAACTGGCGATGAAGGGCAAGGCGCTGTGGGTGAACGCGGGCTATGACGGCTTTTCCGTCGACCCGACCAGCTTCGGCATCTCGCTGGTGCCCGCCGACGGCATGGCGCCCGAGGAGGCCGAGGCCGAACTGGATCGCGTTCTGGCGCGATTCCTGGAAACGGGGCCCGACCCCGCCGATCTGGACCGCGTGAAGACCCAGATCGAGGCCGCCCGGGTCTATACGCTCGATTCCGCGCATGGCCGGGCTTACGATTACGGGCAGGGGCTGGCGACCGGGCTGTCGGTGCAGGACGTGAACGACTGGCCCGACATCCTGGCCGCCGTCACGGCCGAGGACGTGATGGCCGTCGCCCGCGACGTGCTGGGCAGCAAGGCCACCGTGACCGGCTGGCTGCTGCCACCCCCCGCGGCGGAAACCGCCGACACGCCCCCCGCAGCCACCCCAACCCCCGAGGTGCAAGGATGATCCGCGCCGCCATCGCCGTCCTCTTCGCCGTCCTGGCCGTCCCGGCCCATGCCATCGACATCCAGGCCGTGACCTCGCCCGGCGGCGTCAAGGCCTGGCTGGTCCAGGACGACAGCATCCCCTTTGTCGCGGTGGAATTCGCCTTCAGGGGCGGCGCCAGCCTGGACGCGCCCGGCAAGCGCGGCGCCATCAACCTGATGACCGGCACGCTGGAAGAAGGCGCGGGCAGCCGCGATTCGGTGGCCTTTGCCCAGGCGGTCGAGGATCTGGGCGCGCAGTTTTCCTTTGACGTGGGCGACGATTCGCTGTCGGTCGGGATGCGTGCCCTGTCCGAGAACCGCGACGAGGCCGCCGCCCTTCTGGCCGAGGCGCTGACGCAGCCCCGCTTCGACGACGCGGCGGTGGAACGCGTCCGCGCCCAGGTGCAGTCGATCATCCGGTCCGAGGAAACCGACCCGCAGGCCATCGCCGCCAAGGAGATGTCGCGCCAGGCTTGGGGGGATCACCCCTATGCGACCTCGATCAACGGCACGCTGGACTCCGTGGCGGCGCTGACGCGGCAGGATCTGGTGGCCGCGAAGAACCGCGTGCTGGCCCGCGACCGGGTGGTGGTGGGGGCTGCGGGCGACATCTCGCCCGAGGAACTGGGGCTTCTGCTGGACAAGGTTCTGGGCGGGCTGCCGGAACAGGGCACCGCGCCGCTGCCCGAACCCGCGGACCTGCAACTGACCGGCGGCGTCACGGTGGTCGACTGGGACAGCCCGCAGACGGTCGTCAGCTTTGCCGGGCCGGGGCTGCCCATCGACGATCCCGATTACTTCGCCGCCTATGTCGCCAACCACATCCTGGGCGGCGGCGGTTTCAGTTCCCGCCTGATGGAGGAGATCCGCGAAAAGCGCGGTCTGACCTATGGCGTGGGCACCACGCTGGCGACGGGCGTCTATGGCCAGACCTGGCAAGGCGGCATGGCGGGATCGAACGCCACCACGGGGCAGGCGGTGGACCTGATCAAGGCGGAATGGGACCGCATGGCGGAAGGCGTGACCGACCGGGAACTGACCGACGCCAAGACCTACCTGACGGGCGAATACCCCCTGCGCTTCGACGGCAACGGCAAGATCGCGGGCATCCTGGCCGGGATGCAGCTGATCGGCTTTCCCATCGACTACATCAACACCCGCAACGCCAAGGTCGAGGCGGTCACGGCCGATGACGTGAAGCGCGTGGCAGGGCGCCTGCTGGACGCGGACGGGCTGCGCTTCGTGCTGGTGGGTCGTCCCGAGGGGATCGAGGCCACGGACACTCCGGAAGCGGCCGAGGTCGTGAACTGAGACAGCCGGGGGACTTCACGTCCCCCGGACCCCCTGTGGGATATTTGAACCAAGGCAAAGCCCGGCCCTTGGGATTGGCAGGAATCGCTGGCGACACGGCTTCGCTCTTGCTAGATTTGGGTGCATGAACACCCACGCCCCCAATATGCGGCCTGTCATCCGGCAACTGGACGAGGCCACCGCCAACCGCATCGCGGCGGGCGAGGTGGTGGAACGGCCTGCCTCGGCCGTCAAGGAACTGGTGGAAAACGCGCTGGATGCCGGGGCCACGCGGATCGACATCGCCATCGAGGACGGCGGCAAGCGGCTGATCCGGGTCTGCGACGACGGCTGCGGCATGGCGCCGGACGACCTGCCGCTGGCCTTGGCGCGTCATGCCACCAGCAAGATCGACGGCACGGACCTGCTGGCGATCCGGTCCTTCGGGTTTCGGGGCGAGGCGCTGCCGTCGCTGGGCGCGGTGGGACGGCTGACCATCACCTCGCGGATGCGGGGCGGCGACGGGGCGGTGATCGCGGTCGCGGGCGGCAAGGTGGCGCCGGTGCGTCCGGCGGCGGCGAATTGCGGCACGGTGGTCGAGTTGCGCGACCTGTTCTTTGCCACGCCTGCCCGGCTGAAGTTCCTGCGCGGCGACCGGGCCGAGACGATGGCCGTGGCCGAATGCGTCCGCCGCCTGGCCATGGCCGAGCCTTACGTGGGCTTCACCCTGACCGCCGACGGCAAGGAGATCTTCCGCGCCGACGCCGAACAGGGCGAGCTGTTCGACGCCCTGCAGATCCGCCTGTCCCGCGTCATGGGCCGCGACTTCATCGACAACGCCATCTCCCTCGACGCGGAACGCGACGGGCTGGCGCTGACCGGCTTTGCCGCCCTGCCCACCTATTCGCGCGGCGCGGCGGTGGCGCAACATCTTTACGTGAACGGCCGTCCGGTGCGGGACAGGCTGCTAACCGGGGCGCTGCGGGCGGGATACATGGACGTCCTGGCCGCGGGCCGACACCCGGCGGCGGTGCTGTACCTGTCCTGCGACCCGCAGCTTGTGGACGTGAACGTCCACCCCGCCAAGGCCGAGGTCCGCTTCCGCGACCCGCAGGGCGCGCGCGGGCTGCTGGTCAGCGCCCTGCGGCACGGGATGGCGGGCGCCGGACATCGTGCCTCGTCGACGGTGGGCGATGCGACGCTGGCGGCGTTCCGGGCGGAACCCGTGGCGCCGCGTGCCTATCAGATGGATTACCGACCCTCGGCGACGGCGATCCGCGCCAGCCTGGACCTGCAAGCCCCCGCTCCGGGCTTTTCCGAGGCGCCTTCGGCCCGCGTCGAGGAAGCGGCCGTGCCGGTGGACGCCCCCCTGGGCGCGGCGCGGGCGCAGGTCCACGAGAACTACATCATCGCCCAGACCGCCGACGGGCTGGTCATCGTCGATGGGCACGCCGCCCATGAACGGCTGGTCTATGAGCGGCTGAAGGCCCAGGCGGCAGCCACCGGCATCGCCCGTCAGGCGCTGCTGATCCCCGAGATCGTGGACCTGTCCCCTTCCGACGCCGGCCGCATCCTGGCGATCGCGGGCGATCTGGCCGAACTTGGCCTTGTGATCGAACCTTTCGGAGGCGGCGCCATTGCCGTCCGGGAAACCCCGGCGATGCTGGCGCGGCTGGACGCGCGCGCGCTGGTCCGCGACATCCTGGACGATCTGGCGGACCAGGGCGCGTCCGACCGGCTGCGCGGGCGGATCGACGCGGTGCTGTCCTCGATGGCCTGCCACGGCTCGGTCCGGTCGGGCCGACGCATGACGGCCGAGGAGATGAACGCCCTGCTGCGCGAGATGGAGCGCACGCCGAAATCCGGCCAGTGCAACCACGGCCGCCCGACCTGGGTCAAGCTGCGCCTGTCCGATATCGAGCGGCTGTTCGGCAGGCAGGATTGACGGCGGATTTCAACGGCGCGACAGTCGGCCCAGTCAAGGAGCCGTGCCATGCTGCAGATCAGCCCTGAAAAGATCGCCCATATCATCATCCGCGCGCGCGAATACGACAGCGGCGTCAACCCCTGGGCGCATTCGGGCGGCAGGCCGCAGCGCGGTGTCCAGAGCGAACTGCGCGACTTCATCGCCAACCTGAACGAGGACGAGCAGGCCAGCCTGGTCGCCGTCATGTGGATCGGCCGGGAAAGCTTCGAGCCCGAGGAACTGGAGGAAGCCATCGAGACCGCGCGGGTCGAACGCACCACCCCCACCGAGGACTACCTGATGGGAGAGCCGCGCCTGGCCGACCTGCTGGAAGCGGGGCTTGATGCCTTGGGCATCTCGCCCGAGGATGCCGAGGACGATCTGACGCGGCCGGTCTAGGACGCGTCCCCGGCCGGGGTGACGCGGATCAGCTTGCCGTTTCCGTCGTCGGTCAGCAGCATGATCGCGCCGTCCCGGGCGACCTCCACCTCGCGGACGCGGCCGATGCCTTGCAGGTGCCGCGCCTCGCCCGTCACCCGGCCGCCATCCAGTTCCAGGCGCACGAGGGCGCCCGCCTTCAGCCCGCCGATCAGCAGGTCGCCCTGCCAGTCGGGGAACATCGCGCCGTCATAGAAGGTCATCTGGCCCGGCGCGATGACCGGGTCCCAGTAATAGACCGGCTGTTCGGTTCCCTCCAGCCGGGTGAGGCCCTCGCCGATGGGCTTGCCGCTGTAGTCGATCCCGTAGGTCACGCGGGGCCAACCATAGTTGCGGCCCGCCTGCGGGCGGTTCAGCTCGTCCCCGCCTTTGGGGCCATGCTCGATGGTCCAAAGGCGGCCCTGGCCGTCCAGGGCCGCGCCCTGGATGTTGCGATGGCCCCAAGACCAGATTTCCGGCAGCGCCTCGGCCACGCCGGGGTCGCCCAGGGGCGCGCCGCTTTCAGGGTCGATGCGGACCACCTTGCCCAAGGTCGTGGTCACGTTCTGGGCATAAACCCGCGAGTCGGGGTTCGAGCGTTCGCCGGTCGTGACAACAAGCCCGCCCTGGCCATCGAACACCAGCACCGAGCCGTAATGCTTGGTCGAATCCCAGGCCGGCTGCTGCTGCCAGATCACCTGCGTTCCTTCCAGCGTGCCTCCATCCGCCGACAGCGTGCCCGTGGCGACCGCCGTGGCGGTCTTGCCGCCCTCGCGCGGCTGCGCGAAGCTGAACCAGACGCGGCGGGTCTGGGCGAAATCATCGCGCACCGCCACGTCCAGAAGCCCGCCCTGTCCGCGGGTGTCGATCTCGGGCAGGCCGCCGATCGGGTCGGACAGGGCACCGTCGGCGCCGACCATCCGCAGCTTGCCGGACCGTTCCGTTAGAAGCCAGCCGCCGTCGGGCAGTTCGGCAAGTCCCCAGGGATGATCCAGCCCGTCGGCCAGGACCGTCTGGTTCAGGGCCACGTCATCCGCGAGCGCTGGCGCGCGCGTCTGGTTTTCAAAGGCGGGCTGCTGGTCCGGGGCATTCGGGGGCGCGTCGTTGAAACCCTGCGCGGTGGCGTTTCCGGCCAGAAGGCCTGCGGCGGTGGTCAGGGCAAGAAGATGGCGGGGGATCATGCGAGCCTCGTCGGGTGATGCTGCCGGTTGCTGGCCGAACACCCCGGATCGGCCCGCGTTCCCCCGCAGGGCTTCACGTCTGTGTCAGCCGGTCCCGGTGGTCCCGAAACAGCGCCCCCGCCCGGCCCCAGGGACCGTCGTCCATCCGATCCAGACGCGCCAGCACCGGCAGCAGTTGCGCGGCGTAATCTTCCGAACTTTCGCGCGGCAGCATTGAGGGCAGGTTGTCGATGGCCATCACGTCCAGCGGCGGATGATCCGCCACGCGCAGCACCGGCTGGTCCCAGGTCGTCGTGCGGTCATAGACCTTGACGGGGGAAAAGTCGCTGGACGGGTCGCAGGCCACGTCGCCGATCACCGTCAGCGCGCGACCCGGCGCCGTGGCGCTTGCGGGAACGAAGACCGGCGCGCCCGGCTGGGCCAGGATCGCGTTGATGAACAGGTCATGGGCCAGAACCTCGGGGAAGGGGCCGCCGCCGGCGGTCTCGGCCATGTCCCAACGGGTGACGGGCACGCCCATCCCGACCAGCAGGTCGGCGGCACCGCTGCCCACGCGGCCCTTGGCGCCGATCACCAGCGCGCGCGGGCGGGGGCGGCCCGTGGCGTCCAACTGGGCGCGCAACTCCTCCAGCAGCAGGGCCTTGTCGGGATAGGCATGGATCGGCCCGCACAACTCGCCCCGTTGCTGCGCGACCCATGCCTTGAGCGACACGGCCGCCCCGGCATAGCCGGCCCAGTAGCCGAAGGCGGCAAGGCGGCGGCCGTTGTCGTCCGTCAGGTATTCCAGATCGTACAGCTGCCCCGCGCCTTCCGCGAAACGGCGCAGCAGCGCCTGGCCCGCGGGCTGCCCCTTGAAGGCGTGGCCGAACATGACGTGGCGGTGACGCAGGGGGGTGCCGTCGTCCGGCAGTTCCTTCAGGCCGAAGACGATGGCGTCGTCGGGCGCGGTGGTCCAGCTTCCCTCGGGGACGACGGTGGCGCCCGCGCGGGCATAGGCGTCGGTCGGCAGGACGCGGCGGGGGCTGTCCTCGACCGTGACGGCGAACCCCTGGGCCACCAGTGCCCCTACGCCGTCGGGGGTGATGCCGACCCGATCCTCGTTCGGGCGGCTTTCGGCCCGCACCCATAGATGTGTCATCGCCACTCCTGGTTTCGTCATTGCGCCGCCATCTAGTCCCCGCGACCGGGCAGCGGCAAGGGAACCCGTTGGTGCCGCAGGTGTTCCGCATCCGACCCATTCCCGTGCCCGGAGCCAACCGATGATCCTCAGCCGCCGCGCCAGCCTGATGCTGGGCCTTGCCACCGCCAGCGCCGCCGTCATGCCCCGCCTTGCCTTCGCCCAGACGGCGGTTCCGACCTCCTTTGCCTATCCGGTCGAAGGCGGCCAGGTGGTGTTCCACCCGGTCGATCATGCCTCCATGGTGGTCGAGACGCCGGGCGGGGTGATCTATGTCGACCCCGTGGGGGGCGCTGACCTGTATGCGGGGATGCCGCAGCCCGCGCTGATCCTGCTGACGCATGAACATGGCGATCATTTCGACCTGCCGACGCTGCAGGCCCTGCCCCCTGTCGCCATCATCGCCAACCCGGCGGTCCACGGCATGCTGCCCGCCGACATGCAGGCGCGGGCGACCGCGATGGCGAACGGGGATCAGGCCCAGGCGATGGGCATGGGGATCGAGGCCGTGCCCGCCTACAACACCAGCCCCGACAAGCAGCAGTTCCATCCCCAAGGCCGCGACAACGGCTATGTGCTGACCATCGGGGCCAAGCGCTTCTACATCGCCGGCGACACCGAGGACACGCCCGAGATGCGCGCGCTGGAGGATATCGAGGTCGCCTTCCTGCCCATGAACCTGCCCTACACCATGACGGTCCAGCAGGCCGCCGATGCGGTCGCGGACTTCAAGCCGGTCACGGTCTTTCCTTATCACCACCGGGGCAGCGACGTTCAGGACTTCGCCCGCCTGGTCGAGGCCACGGACGCGGGCAGCCTTGTCGTGATCGCCAACTGGTACCCGCGCGGCGAGGCGGGCTGACGGCGCCTTTACCGCCGGCCCCCGGCAGGCTAGCGTCCGGCCATGCTGCGTTACCTGTCGTCACGGATACTGTCCCTGGGGCTGAGCCTGCTGGTCGCCTCGGCGCTGGTCTTTTCCGTGGTGGAGTTGGTGCCGGGCGATCCGGCCAGCTTCATGCTGGGCACCGGCGCGCAGCCCGAGACGGTGGAGGCGCTGCGCCGGCAGATGGGCCTGGACCAGCCCCTGCCCCTTCGCTACGCGGCCTGGCTGGGGGCGATCCTTCAGGGCGATCTTGGCACCAGCTTCACCTATAAGACCCCCATCGCCGGAATGATCCTTGAACGTCTGCAGGTCTCGCTGCCGCTGGCGCTGATGGCGCTGGCGCTGGCGGTTGCCATTGCCCTTCCGGTCGGAACCTTTGCCGCGGCCCGGCGCGGAAAGGCGGGCGACGGGCTGGTCATGGGGGCCGCGCATGTGGGCATCGCGCTGCCGAACTTCTGGCTGGCGATGCTGCTGGTTCTGGTCTTCGCGGTCAGGCTGCGCTGGCTGCCTGCGGGCGGCTTTCCCGGCTGGTCCGCGCCCGCCGCCGCCCTGCGGTCCCTGATCCTGCCCGCCATCGCGCTGGCCCTGCCCCAGGCGGCGATCCTGGCCCGCGTGCTGCGCTCGGCCCTGGTCGAGACGATGGGCCAGGACTATGTCCGCACCGCCCGCGCCAAGGGGCTGAGCGCGGGCCAGGCGCTGCGCCGCCATGCCCTGCGCAATGCGCTGATCCCGGTCCTGACCATCCTGGGGATGCAGTTCAGCTTCCTTCTGGCGGGCGCGATCATCATCGAGAACGTCTTCTACCTGCCGGGTCTGGGCCGGATGATCTTCCAGGCGATCACGCAGCGCGACCTGATCGTGGTGCAATCGGCGGTCCTGGTGCTGGTTGCCGCCGTGATCGCCGTGACCTTCCTGGTCGATCTGGCATACGGCGCCGTGGACCCCCGGCTGCGCCGCCCATGAGGACCGGCCTGATCCTCGGGGCCGTCCTGGCCGGGCTGGCGCTGTGCGCTGCCGCCGTGTCGGCGTTCTGGACACCCCATGACATCACCCGGATGGCGATTGCCGACAAGCTTCTGCCGCCGTCGGGCGCGCATTGGCTGGGGACCGATCACTTCGGGCGCGACATGCTGTCGATGGCGATGCTGGGGGCGCAGACTTCGATGGCAGTGGCCCTGGTGGCGGTGGCGATCGGCATGGCCCTGGGCGTACCGCTGGGCCTGCTGGCCGCTGCCCGGCGCGGCACCTGGATGGACGAGGTCGTGATGCGCGGCAACGACCTGGTCTTCGCCTTCCCCTCGCTGGTCATCGCCATCCTGATCACGGCGGTCCGGGGACCGTCGGCGGTGAACGCGATGGTTGCCATCGGCATCTTCAACATCCCGGTCTTTGCCCGCGTCACGCGGGGCACCGCGCTGCCGATCTGGGTGCTGGATTATGTCCGCGCCGCCCGCGTGGCGGGCAAGGGCACGGCGCTCATCAGCCTGCAGCATGTCCTGCCCAACATCGCGGGCCTGCTGATCGTGCAGGCCACCATCCAGTTCAGCTTGGGCATCCTGGCCGAGGCCGGGTTGTCCTATGTGGGCCTTGGCGCGCAGCCCCCCACCCCAAGCTGGGGCCGCATGTTGGCCGAGGCGCAGACCATGATGGCGCTTGCCCCGCATGTGGCGATCATCCCCGGTCTTTGCATCGTGCTGACCGTCCTGGGGCTGAACCTGCTGGGCGACGGCCTGCGCGACGCGCTGGACCCGCGCCTGCGGGTGGTGCGATGATCCGGCTGGAAGACCTGTCCGTCGCTATCGATGGACGGCCTGTCCTGCAGGGCGTGTCGCTGGACCTGCCGCCGGGCCGCGTCACCGGGCTGGTGGGCGAATCCGGCAGCGGCAAGTCCATGACCGCCTTGGCGATCACCGGGCTGCTGCCGGACCGGGCGCGAGCATCCGGGCGGGTGCTGCTGGACAGCCGCAACCTGCTGGAGACGCCCGAGGCCGCCATGTGCCGCATCCGGGGCAGCCGCATCGGCATGATCTTCCAGGAACCGATGACGGCCCTGAACCCGTTGATGACCATCGGCGACCAGGTGGCCGAGGTGCTGCGCCTCCACCGGGGGCTTGACCGCCGCACCGCGCTGGCCCAGGCGCGCGAGCGGCTGGACCGCGTCGGCCTGCCCCAGCCCCGTTTTCCCCTGACCCTTTACCCCCACGAGCTTTCGGGCGGGCAGCGCCAGCGTGTCGCCATCGCCATGGCCATCGCCCTGCGTCCCGGCCTGCTGATCGCGGACGAACCCACCACGGCCCTGGACGTCACCACGCAGGCGCGCATCCTGGACCTGCTGTCCGGCCTGGCGCGCGACGAGGGCATGGCCCTGCTGCTGATCACCCATGACCTTGCGGTGGTCGCCGGCATGACCGACCACGTGGCCGTGATGCAATCCGGCCGCGTCGTGGAGCATGGCCCGACCGAGGCTGTCTTCCGCCAGCGCCGCCACCCTTACACGCGGCAACTGTTCGCCGCATCGCGCCATGTTCCCGCCCGCATCCCGCCCGGCCCCGCCACGCCGCTGGTGCAGGTGACGGATGCGGTGCGCGAATACCGCCTGCCGGGCGGCGGCCTGCGCGCGCTGGATGGGGTCAACCTGACCATCGCGCGCGGCGAAAGCGTCGGGCTGGTGGGCGAATCCGGCTGCGGGAAATCGACGCTGGCCCGCGCGATCCTGGGCCTGGACACTCTGCAGGGCGGGCATATCCGGCTGGACGGGCAGGACATTGCCGCCGTCCGGCCGATGCCGCGCAAGGCGCGCGCGCGGATGCAGGTGGTGTTCCAGGATCCCTTCGGCAGCTTCGATCCCCGCTGGCGCGTGGACCGCCTGCTGGCCGAACCCTTCCACCTGACGGGCCGCCCGCCTGACTGGCGCGACCGGGTTGCCACGACCCTGACCGAGGTCGGCCTTGACCCGGACGACGCCCGCAAGTTCATCCACCAGTTTTCCGGGGGCCAGCGCCAGCGCCTTGCCATTGCCCGCGCGCTGATCATCCGCCCGGCCCTGATCGTCCTGGACGAGGCCGTCAGCGCCCTGGATGTCCGTGTCCGCGCGCAGGTCCTGGACCTGCTGGCGCGGTTGCAGGCCGTCCACGGGCTGTCCTACCTGTTCATCAGCCACGACCTGTCGGTGGTGCGCGGCGTCACGGACCGTATCCTGGTCATGCAGGCGGGCCGCATCGTCGAGGAAGGCACGCCGGACCAGATCATCGACGCGCCCCGGCATGATTCCACCAAGGCCCTGGTCGCGGCCATGCCGAAGATCCCGGCAGGCTGGCTCTAGCTCAGGTAGCCGCCATCCGAATCGTCGCCCGATTCCTCGACCAGCCGGGCGAAGTCCGGCAGGATGATGGCGCGCTTTCCTTCCAGTTCGATCACGCCTTCGCGCTTCAACGTGCTGATCTGACGGCTGACGGTTTCCAGCGTGAGCCCCAGATAATCGGCCATCGCCTCGCGGGTCAAAGGCAGCTCGACGCGCATCCGTCCGCCTGGCGCGCGCTTTTGCAGGGCCGCTTCGCGCCGCGCGATGATGGTGATGAACGAGGCGATCTTTTCCCGCGCGGTCTTGCGGCCCAGAAGCAGCATCCATTCCCGCGCCGCGTCCAGTTCATCCAGCGTCATCTCCAGCAGGCGATGCGCGACATGAGGCGTGGTGCGCATCATCTGCTCGAACGGCTTGCGGCGGAAGCAGCACATGACCACCTTGGTGGCGGCGGTGGCGTTGTAGGGGGCGATCTCGCGGCTGGGGCGGCCCAGGAAGTCGCTGGGCAGCAGAAGGCCCACCATCTGCGTGCGCCCGTCCTCCAGCGTCTGCGTCAGCGAGGCCACGCCGCTGACGACCGAGCCGACGAATTCCATCCGGTCGCCTTCCCAGACAATCGGCTGACCGGGCTCGAAAGCCCGGTAGAATTTCATGTCTTCCAGCAGGGCAAGCTCGTCCGTTTCGCAATGCGCGCACACGGCACGATAGCGGATCGGACAGTCGCCACAGCGTTCCCCGCCATCCTGGCTGGGGGCTTTCTGGTTGATCTGGGTCAAGGCAATCTCGCGCGTTTCCATCTAAATCCTAGCGTCATGAGCAATGTTTCGCAACTGAAGCGGTTGGGGTTGTTCGATTCGCGCGTCCCGCGCTACACGAGCTATCCCCCCGCGACGCAATTCAAACCTGGCGTGAACGCCAATATGGTCTCGGGCTGGCTTGATTCCATACCCGAGGGCGCGGCGATCTCGCTGTACCTGCATGTGCCGTTTTGCCGCAGGCTGTGCTGGTTCTGCGCCTGCCGCACGCAGGGCACCAAGACGCTGGACCCGGTCATCGCCTATGTGGACACGGTTCTGGCCGAACTGGAACTGCTGCGCCGCCACCTGCCGCGCGGGCTGCGCCTGTCACGGCTGCATTGGGGCGGCGGCACGCCCACGCTGCTGCCGCCCGACCAGATGCGCCGGGTCGCCGATGCGATCTTCGACGTGGTGCCGATGGCCGAGGGGGCCGAGTTCTCGGTCGAGATCGACCCGTCGGAAATCGACGCCCCGCGCATGGCGGCGCTTGCGGCATCGGGGATGAACCGCGCATCCATCGGCGTGCAGGATTTCGACCCCAAGATCCAGGAAGCCATCGGCCGCCTGCAGGGCTTCGATCTGACGGCCCAGGCTGTCGACCTGATTCGCAGCCACGGCATCGCCAGCCTGAACGCGGACATCCTGTACGGCCTGCCCCACCAGGACCGCACCCGCATCTCGGAAACCGTGCAGAAGCTGCTGGCCCTGTCGCCCGACCGCGTGGCGCTTTACGGCTATGCCCATGTGCCCTGGATGTCCAAGCGCCAGGTGATGATCCCCGAGGAGGCCCTGCCCGGCAACGAGGACCGGCTGTCGCTGTTCAGCACGGCGCGCGACCTGTTCGTGGCCGACGGCTATGCCGAGATCGGCATCGACCATTTCGCCCGGCCCGGCGACGGCCTGGCGGTGGCGCAGAAGGCCGGCCAGCTGCGGCGCAACTTCCAGGGCTATACCGACGACCGGGCCGAAGTTCTGCTGGGACTGGGCGCATCGTCGATTTCCCGCTTCCCGCAGGGATATGCCCAGAACGCGCCCGCGACTGGCGCCTATACCGCCGCCGTGCGCGAGGGACGCCTGCCCCATAGCCGGGGCCACGCCTTCACCCCCGAGGATCACTGGCGCGGCCGGATGATCGAGGCGCTGATGTGCGATTTCAGGATCGACGCGGAGGAGATGGTGCGCGGCTACGGCCTGACGCCCACCCAGTTGCAGCAGGTCTTCGACCCGGTGATCGGGCAGTTCGGCAACATGGTCGAGGTCGGCCCCTGCGGCCTGCGCATCACCCCCGAAGGCCGCCCGCTGGCGCGCATGGTCGCCAACATGCTGGACAGCTACATGGCCGCGCCGACCAGCCATTCCTCGGCGGTGTGACATGGAGGGTGCGTGCAAGCACGCACCCTACGGGTGGTGATGCTCCCGGTGATCCGCACACCCCTCGGGCGGCTCGATCTCGATGGTGGCATGGGGGATGTCGAAGCGGTGGGCCAGCATCTCCTTGGCAGCGCGGGTGGTGGCGAAGGGATCGCCCACAGCCATGACCAGATGAACGGATGCCGCCGTGCGTTTCTCGTCGATCTGCCACAGGTGCAGGTGATGGGCATCGCTGACGCCCGGCAAGCAGCGCAGGGCCGACAGGACCGCGCCGGGGTCGCTGCCCGGGGGCGCGGCCAGCATCAGCATCCGGAAGACCGGGCCGATCTCCAGGCCGATATGCCACAGGATCACGGCGGAAATCGCCAGCGTCAGGACCGGATCGGCGAGGTTCCAGCCGAAAGCCCAGATCAGCAACCCGCCGACGATGACGGCGACCGAGACACCGGCATCGGCCAGGTTGTGCAGAAAGGCCGCGCGGATGTTGGCGCTGTCCTTCGATGCCCGCCAGACCAGCGCGGCGGTCGCCAGATCGACGACCAGGGCGAAGGCGGCCAATCCCATGACCAGACCGCCCGCGACCTGCGGGGGATCGGACAGGCGCCCCAAGGCCTCGGCCGCGAGCCAGATCGAGATGGCGATCAGCGCCAGGTAGTTCACGAAGGCCGCGACGATTTCCGCGCGGCCCCAGCCATAGGACCACTCGGGCGTGGCCGCCCGTCGCGCCAGCCTGCGCGCGCCGAAGGCCAGCACCAAGGCCAAGGCGTCGGACAGGTTGTGGATGCCGTCCGCGATCAGCGCAGTCGAATCGGCGGCGTATCCGCCGATGATCTGCGCCGCCGTCAGGGCCAGGTTGACGGCGACGGCCCAGCCGATCGCGCCGTCGCCGTGGTGGTGATGCCCGTGCGAATGGCCGTGGTCGTGGCCGTGGCCCATCAATGCGCCTCGGCCCAGTTCAGCCCGTGGCCGGCGTCCACCACCAGCGGCACCGACAGCTTCACGGCGGGCTCGGCCGCGTTTTCCATCACGTCGCGGGCGGCGGCGATCAGGGCCTCCACGGCGTCGTCCTGCACCTCGAAGACCAGTTCGTCATGAACCTGCAGCAGCATCCGCGCGGGCAGATGGGCGATGGCGGCGGGCATCCGGATCATCGCGCGGCGGATGATGTCGGCGGCAGCGCCCTGGATCGGGGCGTTGATGGCCGCGCGGCGCGCGCCGCCCGCCGCCGGGCCGGACTGGTTGATGCCGGGCGTGTTGATGCGCCGCCCGAACAGGGTGCGCACGCAGCCGTCGGATTTCGCGTCCGCGATGGTGCGGTCCATGTAGGCGCGGATTTCGGGGAAGCGCTGGAAATAGGTGTCGATGAACTCCTGCGCCTCGGCGCGCGGGATGCGCAGGTTGCGTGACAGCCCGAAACTGGAAATGCCGTAGATCACGCCGAAGTTGATCGCCTTGGCACGGCGGCGGATCATCGGGTCCATGCCCTCGACGGGCACGCCGAACATCTGGCTGGCGGTCATGGCATGGATGTCGATGCCTTCGCGGAAGGCCTGCTTCAGCGCCGGGATGTCGGCCACATGGGCAAGGATCCGCAATTCGATCTGGCTGTAGTCGAGGCTGACGAGGCGATGCCCCTCGGCGGCGATGAAGGCCTCGCGGATGCGGCGGCCTTCCTCGGTGCGGACGGGGATGTTCTGCAGGTTCGGGTCGGTCGAGGCCAGTCGCCCGGTCTGCGCGCCCGCGATGGAGTAGCTGGTATGGACGCGGCCCGTGTCGGGGTTCACGAAGGTCGGCAGGGCGTCGGTATAGGTCGATTTCAGCTTGGAAATCTGCCGCCAGTCGAGGATGCGGGACGGCAGGTCATGGCCTTCCGCCGCCAGATCCTCCAGCACGTCGGCGCTGGTGGAAAAGGCCCCGGTCTTGCCGGTCTTGCCGCCGGTCATGCCCATCTTGTCGAACAGGATTTCGCCAAGCTGCTTGGGGCTGCCGATGGTGAATTTCTGGCCGGCCAGGGCGTAGATCTCGTCCTCCAAGGCCGCCATCTTCTGCGCGAAGGCGCCCGACATGCGCTTCAGCACGTCGCCGTCGATGCGGATGCCCGCCATCTCCATGTCGGCCAGAACCGGGACCATCGGGCGTTCCGTCAGCTGATAGCTGGTGGTCACGCGTTCGACGGGCAGCAGGGGCGCGAAGTGGTTGTAAAGGCGCAACGTGACATCGGCGTCCTCGGCCGCATAAGGGGCGGCCTTGTCGATGGGCACCTGGCCGAAGTTGATCTGCGCCTTGCCCGTGCCGATCAGGTCCTTGATGGGGATGCACTTGTGGGCCAGGTAGCGCTCGGCCAGTTCGTCCATGCCGTGGTTGTGCGTGCCCGCGTTCAGGGCATAGGACATCAGCATGGTGTCGGCCAGGGGCGCCATGCGGATGCCGTGGCGGGCCAGCATCTTCCAGTCGTATTTCAGGTTCTGGCCGATCTTCAGGATCGCCGGGTCCTCCAGCAGCGGCTTCAGCGCGGCCAGGACATCGGCCAGCGGCAATTGCCCCGCGACCGGGGCCGATTGGCCGAACAGGTCGTCGCCGCCCGCCACATGGCCCACGGGGATGTAGCAGGCCTTCCCCGGTGCTGTGGCCAGGCAGATGCCCACCAGATCCGCCTGCATCTCGTCCAGGCCGGTGGTTTCGGTGTCGATGGCGACCTGGCCGGTGTCGCGGATCGCCTGGACCCAGCGGTCGAGACCCTCGCGGTCGGTGATCGTCTCGTACAGGCTGCGGTCGATGGGCGGCAGGTCCGGGGCGGCGGGCGCGTCGCGGACGGGGGCGGCGACGACGGCGGGCGCCTCGGCCCCCAGGCGTTCGGCCACGCGGGCGGTCAGCGTGCGGAACTCCATCTCGGACAGGAAGGTCAGCAGGGTGGGCGCGTCGGGGGCCTTCACCTCCAGGCTTTCCAGGGTGAAGTCCAGCGGCGTGTTGCAATCCAGTTCCACTAGCCGCTTCGAGATGCGGATCTGCTCGGCGTGATCGAGGAGGGTCTGGCGGCGCTTGGGCTGCTTGATTTCCTCGGCGCGCGCCAGCAGGGTTTCGAGGTCGCCGAACTCGGTTATGAGTTGGGCTGCGGTCTTGATGCCGATGCCCGGCGCGCCCGGCACGTTGTCCACGGAGTCGCCCGCAAGCGCCTGAACGTCGACCACGCGGTCAGGGTAGACGCCGAACTTGGCGAAGACCTCGTCCCGGTCGATGGGCTTGCCCTTGATCGGGTCCAGCATCTGCACGCCGTCGCCCACAAGCTGCATCAGGTCCTTGTCGCTGCTGATGATCGTGACCACGCCCCCGGCGTCGCGCGCCTTGCAGGAGAGTGCTGCGATGATGTCGTCGGCCTCGTAGCCCTCGGTCTCGATGCAGGCGATATTGAAGGCGCGGGTGGCGTCGCGGGTCAGCGGGAACTGCGGGCGCAGATCCTCGGGCGGTTCGGGGCGGTTGGCCTTGTAGGCGTTGTAGATCTCGTTTCGGAAGGTCTTCGAGGAATAGTCGAAGATCACCGCCGCATGGGTCGGCGCGTCGTGGCCGCGCTCGTCGCTGACGTATTTCCACAGCATGTTGCAGAACCCGGCGACGGCGCCCACCGGCAGTCCGTCGGACTTGCGCGTCAAGGGGGGCAGGGCGTGATAGGCCCGGAAGATGAAGGCCGATCCGTCGATCAGGTGCAGGTGGTGGCCCTTACCGAATGTTGCGCCGAAGCTGTCCATGGAACGGTCCTTGTCCTAAGTCTTGGGGACCGTTTTGGCAGAAAGCGGCGTAGGGCGCAAAGGGGCGCGGTCGGAACCGGGGCGCTGCCCCGGACCCCGAGATATTTGGACCAAGATGAAAGACGACAGGCGTTCGCGCGCCTAGTGGTCGCCCGAGGCATGGTCGCGGTCGATCACGAAGCGCTTGTCGCAATAGCCGCAATCGACGAAGCCCGTCTCGGGCGAGATCGCCAGCCAGACACGCGGATGGCCAAGCCCGCCCGCGTCGTCGCCGTCGCAGGCGACCTTCCACGTCGTGACGACCTGGGTTGCCGGCGCGGGCAGCTTCAGTTCGGACAGGTCGGTCTGCTCGGTCGAGAGCGAGTTTTCCGGAATCACGTATCGCGTCATGGCTGGCCTTCTTGTGGCGGCGGGCGGCATCTGGTCTAACGCCCCATACCGCAGCGCCGCCCGCCTTCGCAAGCCGTCCGGGAAGAACAGCCATGCCAAACGCCATCGAGATCGCAGGTCTGCGCAAGACCTATGCCGCCCAGGGAAACGCGCCCGCCAAGGACGCGCTGAAGGGCATCGACCTGACCATCCGGGCCGGCAGCATCTTCGGGCTGCTGGGTCCGAACGGGGCGGGCAAGTCCACGATGATCAACATCCTGGCGGGGCTGGTCAACAAGACGGCGGGCCGCGTCACGATCTGGGGCTTCGACCAGGACGTGAATCCCCGCCAGTCGCGCGCGGCCATCGGGGTGATGCCGCAGGAACTGAACATGGACCCGTTCTTCACCCCTCGCGCCAGCCTTGAGGTCCAGGCGGGCCTTTACGGCGTGCCCAAGGCGGAACGCTGGACGGACGAGCTGCTGGATCTGGTCGGGCTGCGCGACCAGGCCAATGCCTATGCGCGCAACCTGTCGGGCGGGATGCGGCGGCGGCTTCTGCTGGCCAAGGCCCTGGTCCACCGCCCGCAGATCCTGGTCCTGGACGAACCCACGGCGGGCGTGGACATCACCCTGCGCGAGATGCTGTGGCAGAACGTCCGCGCGCTGAACCGGCAGGGCATGACCATCATCCTGACCACGCATTACCTGGAGGAAGCCGAACAGATGTGCGACGAGATCGCCATCATCAACCACGGCGAACTGGTGGTGCGGCAGGACACGCGCAGCCTTCTGTCGCGCGCCGACGGCAAGACGCTGGTGCTGGACACGGGCGGACGCGTCGCCCTGCCCCCGCTGCCCGAAGGCGCCCATGCCGAATGGCGGGGCGACGGGCGGCTGGCGATCAGCTATCCTCCGTCGCGGGTCCGCGCCGACCAGCTGCTGGATGCGCTGCGCGGGGCGGGCATCCCTATCCTTGATGTCGCGACCGAGCAGCCGGATCTTGAGGACGTCTTCGTCGAGATGACGCGCGGCTAGTCGCGCAAGAAGACCATCGGCCCCATCACCCGGCCGCCCATGATGTGCAGGTGGTAATGCGGCACTTCCTGCACGCCATGCGGCCCGGCATTGGTGATGGCGCGGAAGCCCGCGTTGCCGCCGTCCAGGCCCAGCCCCTCGGCCCGGACGACCTGGGCGCAAAGGCGGTGGAAGCCCGCGATCTCGGCATCCGAGGCATTGGCGGCGAAATCGTCGAAGCTGACATACTTGCCCTTGGGGATCACCAGCACATGGACCGGTGCCTTGGGCGCGATGTCGCGGAAGGCCAGGGCGTGGTCATTCTCGGCCACGGTGTTGCAGGGGATCTCGCCGCGCAGGATGCGGGCGAAGATGTTGGTGTCGTCGTAGGCAAAGGCCATGGGGTGGTCCTGTGGTCAATCGGTGAACAGATGCGGCGTCCGGGCCAGATCATGCGCGAGGTCGTTCGAAACATCCAGAAAGCGCGCGATGGCATCGGCATTGGCTTCCTCCGGCGCACCGGCCGCGATGGTGGAGAAGCGCGCGAAGTCCATGTCGTGAAGACGTTCGGCCTCGTGCGACAGGTCGCTTTCGACGACCGGCAGCAAGTGGCGGATCACCGCGTCTGGCGTCCCCTCGCCCGCAAGGCCGGTGCGGCGCATGTGGCCGCGCAGGTAGCCCTCGTCGAAGGCGCTGTCCACGAACAGGATTCGCGTCTCGGCCTTGTCGCTTGCGAAGTCGGCGATCAGCGCCAGCGCCGAGGGATCCAGGCACAGGACCAGTTGCCGCGATCCGAAATCGTCCAGAAGCAGCCGCAGCAGCGCCCGGCGGTGCCGTTCCCGCTTGGCCACGGTCGAGGCGATGCCGCCCAGGTCCGGCAGGCCCGCATCGCGTTCGTTGAAGATGTAGTCCACGGCGGGAATGCCGGTCCGCGCCCGTATGGCCGCCGTCAGGCGCTTGGCGACATGCCATTTCTTGGCGACCACCAGGCAGATCACGTGGTTTCGCGATGCGCCCTGGTCTTCCCAGAACCGCGGGGCGAAGCGGCGGCCCACCCGGCCCCGGCCGGTCAGGAAGCGGAACAAGCGCGGCGCCTCGTTCGTGACGGCGAAGCTGACGCCCTCGGCCTGCCACAGCGCGCCCAGCTTGGCCCGCAAATCCTGCGCCTCGGCGCGGATCTTGCGGGCGAACAGGTAGTCCTGCCGGACCAGCAGGTCGTAGTGGTCGTTGTAGAAGGTCACCGGCATGCCATAGTCGGTGAACATCAGGCAGGTGGGCGACCGGCGGCGGATTTCGGTCTTGGGAACCAGATGCGCGACCAGCGTCTGGAAGAAGGTCTCGTCCGGAATCCAGGTGGTGCGGAAGAAGCGCACCAGATCCGGCCGCCCGCCGATCAGCGCCAGAACCGCCTCGACGGTGTGGCGCCGCAGGCACCACCATTGCGAGCCGATCATCACCTGGATACCCTTGGGCAGCCCGCGGGCCAGCCGCAGCCATCGCTGGGCCTTCAGGCTGCCATAGAACAGGCGCTTGTTCCGCCGTTCGTTGAACCAGTGCCGGTAGATCAGCCGTTCGCCCTTGATGCCCGTCTTGATCCAGTCGCTGTCGAAGAAATCGAAGGATTCGATATAGTCGCAGTCGTCCCGGTCCAGGAAGTCGCGGGCGTATTCCGCCGACTTGACCGGCATGCAGTCGCCCGACAGCATGTAGAAATGCGTGGCCTGGGGAAAGCGGCGTTCGGCCTCGCGCAGCGCCGACAGGGTCGCGGCGACCAGGGACCATTCGCCCCATCCGCAACGATAGCGCCGGGGCGCGAAGGCCACGCCCGGCTCGGATGCCAGCGCGTCGCGGATCATCCGGTAGTCCTGGGCCGGGGCGCTGCGGTCATAGTGGATGACGACATAGTCGCCTGTCGCGGTCAGACGCCTTGCCTGATCCACCACGCCCTGCGGGTCCTTGTGCGTCAGAAGGATAAAGGCGATGCGGGCCATGGATAGGTCAGGGCTCTGGCTACTTGCTGCGTCATGGAATGGGCAATGAAACTTGCGCGCGTCACGGTTTCTGTGTGTAAACGCCTTTGACGTGTGCCGGCAAGCCGGGCTGCAATCTTGAGGGATGGGTGACGATGGGCTTTCCGGGCGTCTGGATGACTGAAAGCGAAAGCATGATCTATCGGGTGGTGCCGAAATGCGCCTGCTCGACCATCGGGCAGATCATGTTCTATTCGGATCATGGCCGCTTCTTCGACGGCGACATCCACGATTCCACCGCCGGCCTGCACAAATGGTCACAGGACGGCAGCAAGCCCCTGATCGAGGCCGCCGTCCCCCGGCGCGATGCCGTCACCTTCACCTGCGTGCGCAATCCTTATGCGCGCATCCTGTCGTCCTTCTTCGACAAGATCGCGGGCATCCAGCGCAACGGCCGGCGCTATCGCGGCAACCTGGTGCCGCAACTGGCGCAGCGATACGGCATCGACGTGGGCAGCCCCGACAACGGCTTCGAATTCGACCAGATCGCCAGCTTCCGCCGCTTTCTGCTGTTCGCGCGCGACACCATCCGCTGGCGCCGCCCGATGGAGCCCGACATCCACTGGTCGTCCATGTCGGGCCATATCGCCACCTTCATCGCCAATGGCGGCCGCTATGACCGGATCTTCTTCACCGAGACCTTCAACGACGGCATGGCGCAGGTGCTTGGCGACGCCGCCACGCCGGTCCCGGTCGATCTGGCTGCCGTGCCGCGCTTCAACGAATCCGAAGGGCATGGGCCAAAGCGCGCCCACAAGGTCAGCGCCTATTTCGACGACCTGTCGCGGCACCTGACCTGGGAAATCTACAAGGACGACTTCCAGTTGTTCCGGTATGATTTCGACGACCCCGACAACAAGATGCCCTTGGCCGAGGTCGATCTGGACGAGGTTCACGCGAAGCTGGGCAGGTAAGGGGGCCGATGCCCCCGGCCATCACTCCAGATGGCTTTCCATGAACCACAGGTCCTTGTCCACGGTGCGCGAGGCCGCGGTGAGGATGTCGGCGGTGTCGGCATCGCCCGCCTCGTCCGTGGCGTCGATGGCCGCGCGCAGCTTCTCGCCGTGCGCGCGATACCGCTCGCTCAGCGCCCGGATGTGATCCTCGGCCTTGGTCAGGTCGGTGGGGTATTCCTGCAGGTCGCTGCCCGCCGCCACCTTCTGCACGGTGCCCACGGCAACCCCGTCCAGTTGCTGGACCCGTTCGGCCATCGTGTCGATATGTTCGCGCAGGTTGTTGTGGACGGTGTCGAACAGCTCGTGCACGGCGATGAAGTTGCGCCCCTTCACGTTCCAGTGCGCCTGCTTGACCGCCAGCGCCAGGGCGATCGAATCGGCCAGACGTCCGTTCAGTTCCGAGATCGATGTCTTGCGGGCATTGTCGGTAAGGCCCTTCAGATCGACAGCCATGATCGGCTCCTTCCATTCCATGTTCCGCGTTCCAACGGCTGCCCGGGGCCAGTGGTTCCGCCTGCAGGACGGCCCTGCGCCATGGAAAACGGCGTCCCTGCCGCTGCATGGGACGCCGTTCGGATGGTGCCGTTGATCGGCAGGAAGCGGATCAGACCGCGCCCTTGATGAAGGTCACCGCATCGCCGACGGTCTGGATGGTTTCGGCGGCATCGTCCGGGATCTCGATCCCGAATTCTTCCTCGAACGCCATGACCAGCTCGACGGTGTCGAGGCTGTCGGCCCCCAGGTCGTCGATGAACGAGGCGGATTCGACCACCTTGTCTTCCTCGACGCCCAGATGCTCGACCACGATCTTCTTCACGCGATCAGCGATATCGCTCATGTCACATCCTCATTCTCGCGGGCATCCGCCCATTTTGTCTGCGGACTGGCGGTCCGCTTTTGCACAGGGCGGTTTCCCTGCTGCTAAAGCCGGGGATATAGCACCCGTGAACCCTCTTGCAACCGCTTTCGCGCGCGCGGGCGCGCGTCAGACCATCGCCATGCCGCCATTCACATGCAGCGTGGCGCCGGTGACATAGCCCGCCTCCGGGCTGGCCAGATACAGCACCGCCGCCGCGATCTCGGACGGCGCGCCCATGCGGCCCGCGGGGATCTGGCCCAGGATCTTGCCCTTCTGGTCGTCGTTCAGCTTGTCGGTCATCGCGGTCTCGATAAAGCCGGGCGCCACGCAGTTCACGGTGATGCCCCGGCTTGCGACCTCATGGGCCAGCGACTTCGACATGCCCATCAGGCCCGCCTTGGCGGCGGCATAGTTGCCCTGCCCCGGATTGCCCGTGGCCCCCACGACCGAGGTGATGTTGACGATCCGCCCCCAGCGGGCCTTCATCATGGGCCGCAGGGCTGCGCGCGACAGGCGGAACACGCTGGACAGGTTCACCTCCAGCACCTGCGCCCATTCCTCGTCCGACATGCGCATGAACAGGTTGTCGCGCGTGATGCCCGCGTTGTTGACCAGGATATCGACCGAGCCCATGGCCCCGGCCGCGTCCTTGATCAGCCCGGCCGCAGCCTCGGGCTCGGACAGGTTGGCGGGCACCACATGCGCCCGCTCGCCCAGTCTGGCCGCCAGTTCCCGCAAGGGCGCCTCGCGCGTGCCGGACAGGGCGACGGTTGCGCCTGCCGCGTGCAGCGCCTCGGCGATGGCGCGGCCGATGCCGCCGGATGCGCCCGTCACCAAAGCCGTCTTGCCTGTCAGATCGAACATGGCCGTCTCTTTCATCTTGGTCCAAATATCCCGGGGTCCGGGGCAGCGCCCCGGTCCGCCTCAGCCCTTCAGCGCCGCGATATCCGCAGGGGCGCCGACATTCCGCACGGTTACATCCTTGGCGATCCGCTTGATCATCCCCCCCAGCGCCTTGCCCGCGCCGATCTCCCAGAACTCGACCACGCCCGCCCCCGCCATGTTGGCGATGGATTCGCGCCAGCGCACCGTGCCCGTCACCTGCTCGACCAGCAGCCGCCGGATCGCGCCGGGCTCCGTCACCGCCTCGGCGCGGACATTGGCGACCAGCGGCACCGCGGGGGGCTGGATGTCCACGCCCGCCAGGGCCTCGGCCATTGCCGCCGCCGCGGGCTGCATCAGCACCGAATGGAACGGCGCCGAGACCGGCAGCATCAGCGCCCGCTTGGCGCCCGCCTCCTTTATCGCCGCCGCCGCACGCTCCACGGCGGCCTTGTGGCCCGAGATCACCACCTGCCCCGGATCGTTGTCGTTGGCCGCCTGCACGACCTCGTCGCCCGCCACCTCGCGCGCGATCCGGTCAACGGTGGCGAAGTCCAGCCCCAGGATCGCCGCCATGGCCCCCTGGCCCACCGGCACGGCTTCCTGCATGGCCTGGCCCCGCAAGCGCAGCAGACGCGCCGTATCCTCCAGCGTCAGCGAGCCCGCCGCGCACAGCGCCGAGTATTCGCCCAGCGAATGCCCCGCCACGAAGTTCGCGTCCGCAATGGTGATCCCTTCGGATTCCAGCGCCCGGAACGCCGCCATCGAGGTCGCCATCAACGCCGGCTGCGCGTTCCGCGTCAGCGTCAGCGTGTCGATGTCGCCGGTCCAGATCAGATCCGACAACTTCTCCCCAAGCGCCTCGTCCACCTGCGCGAACACGTCGCGCGCGGCCGGATAGACCTCGGCCAGTTCGCGCCCCATGCCGATGGTCTGCGCCCCCTGGCCCGGAAAAACGAACGCGCGCATGTGGGGTCTCCTGCGTAGTGAGTGTCTGACGGGGATAGCGCGCGGGCGGCGGCGGCGCAACGGGGCTGGGGCAGCGTCAGTCCGTGTCGCGCTGCGGGGCCTCGGCGCGAAGCCCAAAAAGAAAGGGGACCGACCGGCCCCCTTCCCCACGTCTATGGCAGGTCAGCCGATCAGCCGACCAGTTCCAGGCCCGAGAAGAAGAACGCGATTTCTTCCTTCGCGGTCTCGGGGGCGTCGGACCCGTGGACCGAGTTCTCGCCGACCGACAGGGCGAACTCCTTGCGGATGGTGCCTTCGTCGGCCTGGGCGGGGTTGGTCGCGCCCATCACTTCGCGGTTCTTGGCAATGGCGCCCTCGCCTTCCAGGACCTGCACGACGACGGGCTCCGAGGCCATGAACTCGACCAGTTCGCCATAGAAGGGACGGTCCTTGTGGACCTCGTAGAACTTGCCAGCCTGCTCGGCCGACAGCTTGATGCGCTTCTGCGCGACGATGCGCAGGCCCGCATCCTCGAACTTGGCGTTGATCTTGCCGGTCAGGTTGCGGCGGGTGGCGTCGGGCTTGATGATGGAAAGCGTGCGTTCGATGGCCATGGGGCATCCCTTTGCTGTGTCCGGCGGGCCAGCCCCGCCCGGTCGTGAAATCCGCGTCCGGTTATCAGGGATGGTATCTCGCGGCAAGCCGGGGGCATGATGCGCGCGAATCCCCACCGCCACGCCCGATGGCCCCAAGACAAAGGCGCGCGCATGACCGACCGTCCCCTGCCGTCCGACACCCAAGCCCGGCTGCGGCCCGGTCCCATCGCCACGATCTTCGCGGGGGCGCTGCTGCTGGCGGCAGCCTGGCAATGGTCCAATGTCCTGCTGCTGGGCTTCGGTGCGATCCTGATCGCCATCGCCCTGCGCGGGGGCGCCTCGCTGCTGAACCGCCGCTTCGGGCTGTCCTTCAAGCCGGGCGTGCTGCTGTGCGCCCTTGCAGCCATCCTGGTCATCGCCGGGATCGTGGCCTGGGCCGGGCCCTCGATCTCGGGGCAGTTCCGCCAGCTGATCGGCAGCCTGCCGCGCGCCTGGGAACAGGTCGAGGGCTGGCTGAGCAGCAGTTCCTTCGGCCAGTTCCTCGAACGCCGGATGGAGAACGCCTCGCAGGGCGGCGGCTCGGGTCCGACCGGCAGCATCCCCTCGGTCTTCGGCTACCTGACGGGAACGCTGACGACGGTCTTCGGCAGCGTCGCGAACCTGGTGCTGCTGGTGACGGTCGCGATTTTCCTGGCGCTTGATGCGCCCATGTACCGAGGCGGCGCGCTGCGGCTGGTGCCGCAATCCTACCGCGCGCGGGCAGGCCGGATCGCAGACGAGCTGGCGCGCGCCCTGGGCCGCTGGATGGGGGGGCAGGCGCTGGACATGGTGCTGGTGGCGCTTGTCACCGGCCTGGGCCTGTGGCTGCTGGGCGTGCCGCTGGCCCTGGTCCTTGGCCTGATCGCCGGCCTGACCAACATCATCCCCGTGGTCGGCCCCTTCATGTCGGGCATTCCGGCGGTGCTGTTCGCGCTGACGCAGGGCTTCGACCTGGCGATCTATGTCGCGCTGCTGTTCGTGGTCGTCCAGCAGCTTGAAGGCAACCTGCTGATGCCCCTGATCCAGCGGTTCGCCGCCGACCTGCCGCCCGCGCTGACGGTCCTGGCGATCCTGGCCTTCGGCAGCCTGTTCGGTTTCGCGGGGATCGTGCTGGCGACGCCGCTTCTGCTGGTCTCGATCATCCTGGTCAAGCGCGTCTATGTCGAGGATATCCTGGGCGACCGGCAGGACGACTAGATTTTTTCGCACGATCTTCATGACAAGGCGCTATGATCGCATTCGTTGATCCGGGGACGCCGAATGCAACCATTGCGAAAGGGCCGGTACCTGGCCCGCCTGGCCGAGACATCCGATGACCTGCGCGCGACGCAGCGCCTGCGCTGGCTGTGCTTTGTCGCGCGCAACGGCGCGGCCGACGACGGCGCGCAACTGGACGCCGACGCCCTGGACGCCGAGTGCCGCCACATGCTGGTCGAGGACGGGACGACCGGCCAGCTTGCCTGCTGCTTCCGGTTCCTGCCGCTGGACGGGGGCCGGGACATCGCCCGCAGCTATTCCGCCCAGTTCTACGACCTTTCCGCCCTGGAATCCTTCGACGCCCCCATGCTGGAAGTGGGGCGCTTCTGCGTCCATCCGTCCATGCGCGACCCCGACATCATCCGCACCGCCTGGGCCGCGCTGACCCGCCTGGTCGAGGAAAGCGGCGTCCAGATGCTGTTCGGCTGTTCCAGCTTCATCGGGACCGAGCCCGAGGCCCACGCCGACGCCTTTGCCGTCCTGCGTGCCCGTCACTTGGCCCCGGGCCGCTGGTGGCCCCGGATCAAGGCACCCAACGTCTTTCGTTTCGCCCGCGCGCTCCTGCCGGGGCAGCCCGATCCCCGGCGCGCGATGGCCGCCATGCCGCCCTTGCTGCGCAGCTACCTGGCGCTTGGCGGCTGGGTCAGCGATCACGCGGTCGTCGATCCCGCCTTGCGGACCATGCACGTCTTCACCGGGGTCGAGATCGGGGCCATTCCGGCCGCGCGACGCAGGCTGCTGCTGACAGCGGCATCCTGATCCTGCACCTGCCGTTCCGTTAGGCAGATTGCCCATTCCAAAGTCATACGCTCGATAGCTGCATGTCGCGCGGGCACCATATGACCCGCCGCCGATTGACCTTTCCGCCACGGGACCGCCCTTTCGGGGCATGTTCGACAGCCTCGCGACCCAACCATCCCTCCAGCGCAGCAAAGGTGCGGCGCATGTGGTCATGGGCCCGCGCGGCGTGATCGATCTGGCGCAGTCCGGCTCGGCCAAGGCGATGCTGCCCCGCATGACCTCCGGCCTGCCCGAGATCGTGTTCCTGAACACCTCCGGCGGGCTGGCCTCGGGCGACCGGCTGTCCCTTGCCCTCACCCTGCGCCCCGGAACGCGCGCCCTGGCGACGACGCAGACGGCCGAGCGGGCCTATCGCGCCGAAGGCGATGCGGCCCGGGCCGCCGTTCGCCTGCAGGTGGGCGAGAACAGCTGGCTTGACTGGCTGCCGCAGGAAACCATCCTGTTCGACGGCGCCCGGCTGGAGCGGGAGACCGCCGTGGACCTTGCCCCCGGCGCGGGCTGCCTGCTGCTGGAGATGATCGTGCTGGGCCGCCTGGCCATGGGCGAACGCCCCCGCCGCCTGCGCCTGCGCGACCGTCGCATCGTCCGGCAGGCGGGACGGATCGTTCATCATGACGCCATGGCGCTTGACGACGCGGCCCTGCCCCGGCTGGACGGCCCGGCGCTGCTGGACGGTGCCCGCTGCATGGCGACGCTGGCGATGATCGCCCCCCATGCGCCCGACCTGCTGTCCCGCACGCGCGCGGTTCTGGACGAACCCGGCGTGACCGGCGCCGCCAGCGCCCCGCCGGGGCGGCTGGTGGTGCGCCTGCTTGCAGGGAACAACTGGCCCTTGCGGCGGCAGGTCAACCGCTTGCTGGCCGCCCTGCGCCCCGATCCCCTTCCCCGTATCTGGCAGGTCTGACGATGAACCTTACCCCGCGAGAGCGCGAAAAGCTGCTGGTCTCGGTCGCCGCGATGGTGGCGCGCGGCCGCCTTCAGCGCGGCGTCAAGCTGAACCACCCCGAGGCCATTGCCCTGATCACCGACTTCGTGGTGGAAGGCGCGCGAGACGGCCGCAGCGTGGCCGACCTGATGGGGGCGGGCGCCCATGTGATCACGGCCAACCAGTGCATGGCCGGCGTGCCCGCCATGATCGAATCCGTCCAGGTCGAGGCCACCTTTCCCGACGGGACCAAGCTTGTGACCGTTCACCACCCCATCCGAGAGGCCGACGCATGATCCCCGGTGAAATCCTGCCCGCCCCCGGCGAGATCACCCTGAACGAAGGGCGCGATCCGGTCACCGTCATGGTCGCCAACACCGGCGACCGCCCGATCCAGGTCGGCAGCCACTACCACTTCGCCGAAACCAACCCGGCGCTGGACTTCGACCGCGCTGCCGCGCGCGGGATGCGCCTGTCGATCCCCGCCGGCACCGCCGTCCGCTTCGAGCCCGGCCAGTCGCGCGAGGTGCGCCTGATCCCCTTCGCGGGCGACCGGGTCGTGCAGGGTTTCCGCAAAGACGTCATGGGGGCGCTATGACCCGCCTGTCCCGCGCCGACTACGCGGCGCTTTACGGCCCCACCACCGGCGACCGCATCCGCCTGGCCGACACCGAACTGCTGATCGAGGTCGAGCGCGACCTGACCACCCCCGGAGAGGAGGTCAAGTTCGGCGGCGGCAAGGTCGTCCGCGACGGCATGGGCCAGTCGCAGGTCACGCGCGCGGGCGGCGCGATGGACACCGTCATCACCGGTGTCGTGGTCTTTGACCATCAGGGGATCACCAAGGCCGACGTGGGCCTGCGGGACGGCCGCATCGCGGGCATCGGCAAGGCGGGCAATCCCGACACGCAGCCGGGCGTCACGCTGATCATCGGTCCCGGCACCGAGATCATCGCGGGCGAGGGGCGCATCCTGACGCCCGGCGGCTTCGACTGCCACATCCACTACATCTGCCCGCAGCAGGTGGACCACGCGCTGCATTCCGGCGTCACGACCCTGCTGGGCGGCGGCACCGGGCCCGCGCACGGCACGCTGGCCACCACCTGCACCCCCGGCCCCTGGCACATCGCCCGGATGATGGAGGCCTGCGCGGACCTGCCCGTCAACATCGGCATCGCCGGCAAGGGCAACGCCTCCGTTCCCGCGCCGCTGGAGGAACAGATCCGCGCCGGCGCCTGCGCGCTGAAGCTGCACGAGGACTGGGGCACCACCCCCGCCGCCATCGACTGCTGCCTGTCCGTCGCCGACCGCATGGACGTGCAGGTGATGATCCACACCGACACGCTGAACGAATCCGGCTTCGTCGAGGACACCATGGCCGCCATCGCGGGCCGGACCATCCACGCCTATCACACCGAGGGCGCGGGCGGCGGGCACGCGCCCGACATCATCCGCATGGTCGGCATGGCGAACGTCCTGCCGTCGTCCACCAACCCGACGCGCCCCTATACCGGCAACACGATCGAGGAACACCTCGACATGCTGATGGTGTGCCACCACCTCGACCGCCGCGTCCCCGAGGACGTGGCCTTCGCCGAATCGCGCATCCGCCGCGAAACCATCGCGGCCGAGGATATCCTGCACGACCTGGGCGCGTTCTCCGTCATCTCCTCGGACAGCCAGGCCATGGGCCGGATCGGCGAGGTGATCATCCGCACCTGGCAGACCGCCGACAAGATGCGCCGCCAGCGCGGCCGGCTGAACGGCGAGACGGGCCAGAACGACAACCTGCGCGCCCGCCGCTACATCGCCAAATACACCATCAACCCGGCCATCGCGCATGGCGTGTCCGCGCATATCGGCTCCATCACGCCGGGCAAACGCGCCGACCTGGTGCTGTGGTCGCCCGCCTTCTTCGGCGTCAAGCCCGAGATGGTCCTGGTCGGCGGCCAGATCAGCGTGGCGCAGATGGGCGATCCGAACGGGTCCATTCCCGTGCAGCCGATGTTCAGCCGCCCGATGTGGGGACACACGGGCCGCGCCTCGGCGCTGTTCGTCAGCGGGGCGGGGCTGGAGAACGGCGCGGGCGACGGGTTGTCCAAGACCCTGATCGCGGTGGAAAACACCCGCGGCATCGGCAAGGCCGACATGGTCCTGAACGACGCCATGCCCCGGATCGAGGTCGATCCCGAAACCTATGAGGTCCGCGCCGACGGGGAACTCCTGACCTGCGAACCCGCCACGGAACTGCCGATGGCCCAACGCTATTTCCTGTTCTAAGGGACGCCCATGATCACCGCCGCCCGCATCATCCGCAACGCCCCCGCGCCCTTTGACGGTCAGATCGCGCTGGACTACGAAGGCCGCCTGCTGCGGCGGCGCAAGCTGGCGACGGGCACGGGCGAGTTCCTGGTGGACCTGCCCGAAGTCACGAGCCTGGAAGACGGCGATGCGTTCGAACTGTCCGACGGCCGCCGCATCGTCGTGCGCGCGAAACCCGAACCGGTGCTGATCGTCCGGGGCGACCTGGCGCGCCTCGCCTGGCACATCGGCAACCGCCACACCCCCTGCCGGATCGAGGCCGACCGCCTCCTCATCCGCCAGGATCACGTGCTGGAGGCCATGCTGCGCCACCTGGGCGCCGCCATCAGCCGCGACGACCTGCCCTTCCGCCCGGAAGGCGGCGCCTATGGCCATGGCCGCACCTTCGGCCACTCGCACGGCCCTTCCGACGATCACGCGCATGACCATTCCCACAGCCACGACCGCCACCACGCCTGAGGCCGCGCGCCTGCTGCTGGCGCAACTCCTGTCGCCCGCCTTCCCGGTGGGCGGCTTCGCGTGGTCGCAGGGGCTGGAATGGGCGATGGACGCGGGCATCGTCGCCCGCGCGACCCTGCCGCGATGGCTGGCCGACTGGCTGGACCACGGCGCTGGCTGGACCGATGCTGTCCTGGTCGCGCTGTCGCTGCGCTCCGCCGATCACGCTGCCCTGGACGATTTGACCCGCGCGGCCTGCCTGACCTTGCAGAGGCTTGCGGAAACCGTCGAACAAGGCACCGCCTTCGCTGCCAACATCGCCGCGCTGACCGGCCAGCCGCAGCCCGCCGCCACGCTGCCGGTCGCCTTCGGCCGCGCCTGCGCCGGGATGCCACTGCCGCATCCCGAACTCATAGCGGCCTTCCTGCAGGCGCAGGCCGCCGCGCTGATCTCGGCCGCCGTGCGCTTCCTGCCCCTCGGCCCTGTCGAAGGCCAGCGAATGCTGACCGCCCTGCAACCCGCGATCCTTTCCGCAGCCGCCCGTGCGGCCCTGGCGACCGAGGCCGACCTTGCCGGCGCCGCCTGGGGCGCCGACATTGCCGCCATGCGGCACGAAACCATGACAGTCAGGATATTCCGATCATGAGCAGCCACGGCCCCCTCCGCGTCGGCATCGGCGGTCCCGTCGGCGCGGGCAAGACCACGCTGACCGAACAGCTGGCCCGCGCCCTTGCCCCCCGCCTGTCCATGGCGGTCATCACCAACGACATCTACACCCGAGAGGACGCCGAGGCGCTGATGCGCGCCCAGGTCCTGCCGCAGGACCGCATCCGGGGCGTGGAAACCGGCGGCTGCCCCCATACCGCGATCCGCGAGGATGCCAGCATCAATCTGGCCGCCATCGCGGACCTGAACGCGGCCTTTCCCGACCTTGACCTGGTGCTGATCGAATCGGGCGGCGACAACCTGGCCGCGACCTTTTCGCCCGAACTTGCGGACCTGACCATCTATGTCATCGACACCGCCGCAGGCCAGGACATCCCCCGCAAGCGCGGGCCGGGGCTGGCGCGGTCGGACCTGCTGGTCGTGAACAAGACCGATCTGGCGCCCCATGTGGGGGTGGACGCGGCCCTGCTGGAAACCGATGCGCGAAAGGCGCGGGGTGCCCGCCCGGTGGTCATGGCGCAACTGCGCCACGGCAAGGGCGTGGACCAGATCGTCGAATTCCTGATCGACCAGGGCGGCTTGCAGCCCCGCGCGGCCTGAACCTGCCTGCCGCGCGGGCAGTCCGCTGCCTGACTGCCTGCACCTCGAACACTTGCCGCACCACCCATCCCAAACCTGCCCCCAACCTGTTCAGCCGGTCAAAAACCCGTCTTGCTGCACCTACGAGGGCCATGCGCCTTCAAGAAAACAACAGGGACACAGGGCCGAACGGCCGGGAAGGTGATGATGACGAAACTGTCCGCGATGCTGGCGCTGACCACCGCCATGGCATTGGCCACGGGCGCGATGGCGCAGGAAGGCGAACCCATCAAAATCGGCGTGCTGCATTCGCTGTCGGGCACCATGGCGATCTCGGAAACCACGCTGAAGGACACGGTCCTGATGATGGTGGAACAGCAGAACGCCAAGGGCGGGCTGCTGGGCCGCCCGCTGGAGGCCGTGGTCGTGGACCCCGCCTCGGACTGGCCGCTGTTCGCCGAAAAGGCGCGCGAGCTGCTGACCGTATCCGAGGTGGACGCGATCTTCGGCTGCTGGACCAGCGTCAGCCGCAAGTCCGTGCTGCCGGTGATCGAGGAGCTGAACGGCCTGCTGTTCTATCCCGTGCAGTACGAAGGCGAGGAGTCCTCGAAGAACGTGATCTACACCGGCGCCGCGCCGAACCAGCAGGCGATCCCGGCGGTGGACTACATGGCCGAGGAACTGGGCGTCGAGAAATGGGCGCTGCTGGGCACCGACTATGTCTATCCGCGCACCACGAACAACATCCTGGACGCCTATCTCAAGGGCAAGGGCGTGGCGGAAGGCGACATCTTCGTCAACTACACCCCCTTCGGCCATTCCGACTGGTCCAAGATCGTGGCCGACGTGGTGGCGCTTGGCGCGGACGGCAAGAAGGTCGGCGTCGTGTCCACCATCAACGGCGACGCGAATGTGGGCTTCTACAAGGAACTGGCGGCGGCGGGCGTGTCGGCCGACGACATCCCGGTCATGGCCTTTTCCGTGGGCGAGGAGGAACTGGCGGGCCTGGACACCGCCAACCTGGTCGGCCACCTGGCCGCCTGGAACTATTTCCAGACCGCCGAATCCGATGCCAACACCGCCTTCATCGAGGAATGGAAAAAGTTCATCGGCGATGAGGATCGCGTGACCAACGACCCGATGGAGGCCACCGTGATCGGCTTCAACGCCTGGGTCGCGGCCGTGGAAAAGGCCGGCACCACCGATGTCGATCCCGTCCTGGACGCCATCGTGGGCGTCGAAGTGCCAAACCTGACCGGCGGCACCGCCACGGTCCTGCCGAACCACCACCTCACCAAGCCCGTCCTGATCGGAGAAATCCGCGAGGACGGCCAGTTCGACATCGTCAGCCAGACCGAGCCCGTGCCGGGCGACGCCTGGACCGACTTCCTGCCCGAATCGGCCAAGCTGGACGCCGACTGGCCTGGCAAGGACTGCGGCATGTTCAACACCGAGACGAACAGCTGCGTGCAGGTCCAGTCGAACTACTAAGCCTTCCGGGGGCGGCATGAACCGCCCCCTTTTTCCCAGGAACACGCCCATGATCCGCCCGCTCATCGCCCTTCTTGTGGCCCTGTGCCTTGCCGCGCCCGTGGCGGCGAACCCCGCGCTTGAAGCGGTGATCGCCGATAATCTGGAGGGGATCGAGAAGCCGTCCCGCCGCACGGTGGAACCGCTGGTGTCCCGCATCGCCGCCACCGGCCCCGAGGGTCTGGAGCTGCTGTCGGCCTGGGCCAACCGCGCGCTTGGGGTGACGGAGGACGGGCGGCTGCTGATCGTGGAGGGCGGCACGGCCACCGATGCCGTGACCGGCCAGCCTGTGCCCGGCGCCGATCCGAAGATGCTGCGCCCCAATTCCGGCGTGCGCGGCGTCATCGAATCCGCCTTGGTCGCGGGCGAGATCGCCAGCCCCGACCCGGCCCGCCGCGCCGCTGCCTTGGCGAGTATCGCCCGCGACGGCACCGCCGAGCATCTGGAGGCCCTGCGCACCGCCGCGCCCGAACAGGAACCCGCCTTAGCGGCGCAGCGAATGCGTGTCACCAACCTTCTGGCGATCCGCTTCGACCCTGATCCCGCCGCCCGCGTCGCGGCCATCGAGGGGATGGCAGGGGACGTGGGCCTCGATTTCCGCGCCGCGTTGAACCCGCTGCTGGCGACGACACGCATTGCGGCCCCTGCCGAACCCCAGGCCAACATCGCCCGCGAACTGACGGTCGGTGACGACGACTTTCCGCGCGAGGCCGCCATCGCCCTGCTGACGACGCAAGGCACGCTGCAACCCCGCCTGACTCCCGCCGACCAGCGCAATGCCCTGGCCGCGAACATCGTGGACGGCGCCGTCGGCGGCATCCCCGTGGCGGATCTCTCGGACCAGGCCGCCCGCGACCGCGCCTATGAGGCATTGGAAGCCGCAGGCACCGTCTCCCCCGCCGCGACCGAGGCCGAGGCCGACGCCGCCATCAAAGCCCACCGCTTCTTCGAAACCTATGCCGAGCCGAACAGCGACGTGACCGACGCCGCCCGCGCCGCGCAGACCCGCGCGCAGGTGCGGCTGGCGGCGATGACCGGCATCGACTTGGGGCTGGACGCGCTGTCGCTCGCCTCGATCTATTTCCTGGCGGCGATCGGGCTTGCCATCACCTTCGGCGTGATGCGCGTCATCAACATGGCGCATGGCGAGTTCATCATGATGGGCGCCTATACCGGCTACGCGGTCCAGACCATGATCGCCAACCGCACCCTGTCACTGGCCGTGGCCTTGCCGCTGGCCTTCGCCGTGACCTTCGGCGCGGGGGTGTTGCTGTATCGGCTTGTCATCCGGCACTTGGCGAACCGTCCGCTGGAAACGCTGCTGGCGACCTTCGGCGTGTCTATCGCTCTGCAGCAGCTTGCCAAGAACATTTTCGGCACGCAGGCCCGCCCCCTGACCGCACCCGCCTGGCTGGAAGGCGCGATCACGGTCAACGACGTGATCTCGATCAGTTCGATCCGGGTGGCGATCTTCGTGCTGGCCCTGCTGTTCCTGGGATTGTTCCTGTTCATCATGAAGCGCACCCGGCTGGGGCTGGAGGTCCGCGCCGTGACGCAGAACCCCGGCATGGCGGCGAGCATGGGCATCAACCCCGACCGCATCGCCATGATGACCTTTGGCTTGGGGTCCGGCATCGCGGGCATCGCGGGCGTGGCGATCGGGCTTTTCGCGCAGGTCACGTCGGAACTGGGCCAGCAATACATCGTGCAAAGCTTCATGACGGTGGTCGTGGGCGGCGTCGGCACCATCTGGGGCACGCTGGCGGGCGCGGGCCTGATCGGCGGGCTGTCCAAGGTGATCGAGTTCATGAACCCCGCCAACACGCTCGCCGCGCAGACCTTCATGATCCTGTTCATCATCATCTTCATCCAGTTCCGCCCGCGCGGCATCATCCCGCAGCGCGGCCGCGCGGCAGAGGCGTAAGCATGACCCGGCAACCCTTCATCCTGCGCAATCCCTCGATCCTGGTCGTGCTGGCGCTGCTGGCGGTCTTTACCGTCACCGTCACGGCTCTGAGCCAAGCCTATGGCAGCGGCACCGTCCCGACCTCGACCGTAAAGGTTCTGGGCAAGACGCTGTGCCTGGCGCTTGCGGCGGTCGCCATGGATCTGGTCTGGGGATACCTGGGGATCCTGTCGCTGGGGCAGATGGCCTTCTTCGCCCTTGGCGGCTATCTGATCGGGCAATGGCTGATGTATGCGCGCACCGAAGGCATCGTCGCGGCATCGCTCGCCCAGAACCCGATCCCGCCGACCCCTGCCGAGTTGCAGGAAGGCGTCGCCAACCAGATCTTCGGCGTCGTGGGATCGTCGGACCTGCCGCTGGCCTGGTCCTTCGCCCATTCCCTGCCGCTGCAACTGCTTCTGGTGCTGGCGGTGCCCGGCCTCTTGGCCCTGGCCTTCGGCTGGCTGGCCTTCCGCAGCCGCGTGAACGGCGTCTACCTGTCGATCCTGACGCAGGCGATGACGCTGGCGCTGGCCTTGTGGCTGTTCCAGAACGACAGCGGCTTTCGCGGCAACAACGGGCTGTCGGGCTTGCAGAACATCCCCGGCCTGGAAGCCGTCGATCAGGCCACCCTGTCGGTCTGGTTCTTCTGGGCCTCGGCCTTGGCCCTGGCGCTGGCCTATGTGCTGGCGGCCTGGGTCGTCAGCGGCAAGTTCGGCAGCGTGGTCCGCGCCATCCGCGACGACGAGACGCGCGTGCGCTTCCTCGGCTACCCGGTCGAGGGGTTCAAGCTGGTGGTCTTCACCCTGGCCGCGATGATCACCGCCATTGCCGGCGCGCTGTATTATCCGCAGGCGGGGATCATCAACCCGGCGGAACTGATGCCCATCGCCTCGATCTACCTGGCCGTCTGGGTCGCCATCGGCGGGCGCGGCAGGCTCTATGGCGCGATCATCGGCGCGGTCGTCGTCTCGCTGCTGTCAAGCTGGTTCACCGGGGGACGCGCGCCGTCGATCCACCTGCCGGGCTATACCGTGAACTGGGTGGACTGGTGGCAGGTGGCGCTTGGGATCAGCTTTGTGCTGGTCACGCTGTTCGCGCCCAAGGGGATCGCGGGCATCTTCGACCGCCTAAGCGGCATCCTGCCCCCGCAGCGGCATGGCCGCGACCTTGGCCCCGACCAGGGCGCCTTGCAGGAACAGGAGGCCAAGGCATGAGCGCGCTTCTGGAGGTGGACAGCATCTCGGTCAGCTTCGACGGGTTCAAGGCGATCAACAACCTGTCCTTCAACATCGGCGAGGCCGAATTGCGCGCCGTGATCGGCCCGAACGGCGCGGGCAAGACGACCTTCATGGACATCGTCACCGGCAAGACCCGCCCCGACAGCGGCGACGTGAAATGGGGCACGCCGCCGAAATCGCTGCTGCGGATGAACGAGGCGCAGATCGCGCGCGAGGGCGTGGGCCGCAAGTTCCAGCGCCCCACCGTGTTCGAGGACCAGACGGTGGCCGAGAACCTGACCATGGCGCTGAAGGCGGGCCGAAATCCCTTTGCCGTGCTGGGTTGGCGTCCCTCGCGCGCCTCTGCTGATCGCGTCGCGGACCTCGCCTCCGAGGTCGGCCTCGCGGCCCAGGTCGCGCGCAAGGCGGGCGAGCTGTCGCACGGCCAGAAGCAATGGCTTGAGATCGGGATGCTGCTGGCGCAGGAACCCCGCCTGCTGCTGGTCGACGAACCGGCGGCGGGGATGACGCTGGCGGAACGCGAACAGACGACCGCGCTGCTGGTGCGGCTGGCGCGGACGCGGGCAGTGGTGGTGGTCGAACACGACATGGATTTCGTGCGCCGCCTGAATTGCAAGGTCACCGTGCTGCACCAAGGGTCCGTCTTGGCCGAGGGCTCGCTGGACCACGTGACCCGCAATCCCGACGTGATCGAAGTCTATCTGGGGCGCTGAGATGCTGGAAGCCACCAACCTGACCCTGCACTACGGCGGCAGCCAGATCCTGCACGGGATCGACATCAATGCCCGCCCCGGATCGGTCACCTGCGTGATGGGCAACAACGGCGTGGGCAAGACATCCCTGATGAACCTGCTGGCCGGGCGGCATCCGCGTTCCGGCGGGACCATCCGCTTCGACGGCAAGGACCTGGGCCGGATCACGGCGCAGGGGATGGCCCGAATGGGCGTGGGCTATGTCCCGCAGGGCCGGGCGATCTTTCCCATGCTGACCGTGCGCGAGAACATGGAGACGGGCTTTGCCTGCCTGCCCCGCGCCGAGCGCCGCATCCCCGACGCGATCTTCGACAGCTTCCCCGTCCTGGCCGAGATGGCGCACCGGCGGGGCGGCGACCTGTCAGGCGGCCAGCAGCAGCAGTTGGCCATCGCCCGCGCGCTGATCACGAAACCGCGCGTCCTGCTGCTGGACGAGCCGACCGAGGGCATCCAGCCCAACATCATCGCACAGATCGGACGCGTCATCGCCGCCCTGCGCGACCGGGGCGACATGGCCATCGTGCTGGTGGAACAATTCTTCGACTTCGCCTGGGATCTGGGCGACGATTTCCTGGTTCTGGAACGGGGCCGCGCGGTCATGCAAGGTCCCAAGGCCAGCCTGCGGCGCGCGGATCTGCACGCCCGGCTGGCCGGTCACGCGGCGGCGTGATCAGGCAGCCACGCGCCGCATCCGCAGCAGGTCGACCGCCAGGAAGAAGGCCAGGCTGACCCCCAGAACCGGCAGCGACCAGCCGAGGCCCGCCGCAAGGGCGGCCCACAGGACGCGCTGGCCCGGCGAAAGCCGCCGCCAGCTTTGCCACAGCGGCTCGCCCGCGACCGGACGGCGCGCCCACCACATGCGATAGCCATAGACGATCATCATCATCAGCCCCCCGGCGACCAGGGCCATCAGGACCTGGTTGGGCCAGCCGAACAGCACGCCCATATGCGCGTCGACGCCCCAGCGGATCAGCTTGGGGATCAGCGTGAAATCGGCGAAATCGGCGCGGCTGGTGATCTCCATCGTGTCGGGATGGATCGCCAGGGTATCGACCTGCGTGGGCAGGCTGCGGTCGTATTCGCGGACCACCCAGGCCTTGCCGGGCTTCGGCAGACGGATCTCGATCTTGGGCGAATCGAGGCCACCTGCCCGTGCGGCCGCGGCCACCGCATCAAGCTGGTCCAGCCGGTTCTCGCGCATCGCGGGATCGGAATGGCCGCAGTGTTCGGTATGTTCGGCGTGTTCGGCATGATCCGACACGGGCACCGCAGGCCCGGCAAGCTCGGCACTAGCCGAGGGCGTGACCCAGCCAAGCTGGCCGCGCAGGGCGTCGATGCGCGCCCCGCCCGCCTGCGACCACGTGAGGCCGGTGATCGACACGAACAACAGCGCCAGCGCCAGAACCAGGCCGATGGTCGAATGCAGCCAGCGGCGGCGTTGCGACGCGGGCATGTCGGCCACGGCCCGGCGGCGCCGCGGGCCGGTCGCCCACAGGGCGACGCCGCCAAGAACCGCGACCCACAGCCAGCTTGCGGCCAATTCGCTGTAATAGCGCCCAAGGCTGCCCATCAACATGCTGCGATGCAGGTAATCCAGCGCGATGCGGAAGGGCAGGATGCCGCTTGTGCCATAGGTGGTCAGATCGCCCCGGATTTCCAGCGTGACGGGATCGACGAACAGCGTCCGGTTTTCCGATTCGCCCAGCGATGGGTCCGAGAACATGATCCGCGTCGTGCCCCCCGGCGCAGTGGGCGGACGGACGGCGGACACCGCAAGACCGGCATCGAGCGCCTTTTGCGCGGCAAGGGCCTGGTCGGTCAGGCTGTGCGCGGGGCCGGTGCTGCCGGTGTAGAGGGCATCCTTGTAAAGCCAGTCCTCGATCTGCGGGGTGAGGACATAAAGCAGCCCGGTCAGGGCCGCGACGAAGATGAAGGGGCCGACGAACAGCCCGATGTAGAAATGCATCCGCAGCAGGAACGGACGCAGCGAGGAATGGGCGGCAACTGCGGCCCGTGTGGAATCGGTGATATGTGACATTGGCTCGACCTGAGGGACAAGGGCATGTGCCACCCGGCGGGCGGCACGGCTTTGATTCAGATCAGGCGGGGCGGTCCGCGCTTCGGAATGGCGGGATCGCGCGCATGGCCCGCCGCGCGGCGGATCTGCGGCAGCACGAGGCAGGCCAGGATGCGCTGATCGGCGTCCCGCAGGGATGGCGTGAAGGGCGGCAGGCCGGGCGGCGCGGCAAGGGTGCACAGCGGGCAGTGCCCGTCCTTGTGGCTTGTCCCGTGATCACCGCACAGATCGTCCGGCGAACTGCCGGCCAGAAGCCAGGATTCCAGCCGCAGGTCCATCTCGGACGGGACGGGACGCGCGCCGAGGCCCGCCGCGAGAACGGCGATCAGCAGGGCGGCAAGGGCCAGCCGGGCAAGGCCAGGGAACGGAAGGCTGCGCATGGGAAAGCGTTGCCAGAACCCGGGGGCGGCCCGCAAGCCTTAAGTTGCCGCAGCACCTACCGCTTGCGTTCCCAGCGGCCGCCTTCCTCGGACCAGTATTCCGCCGCGATCCCCGCGCCGGTCAGCACCCGCCATTGGTCGCGCGCCCGCGCCGTGGCCGCTCCGTCGCCGCCGTCGAAGATGATGCAGGTGCGGGTCAGGGACTCGCATTCGGGCGCGGCCACCTCGGCCCCGTCAAGGGCCATCAGGCAGGCGGGTCTATTGGCCGCCGCCTGTCCGGCCAGTGTCAGCAGGACCGGCTGGCGGGCGTCATGCGGCCCGCCTGCCAGACCGTGCGGCAGGAAGCCGTCGCCCCCCCACAGGTGCAGGTCCAGCCGCTCCATCCGCGCCGGATCGGTGCCGCGCAGTTCCACATGCCAGCCCGCCGCCAGCGACTTGCCGATCAGTTGCGGCAAGAGGCTTTCGGCGGGCGAGCGGGTCAGGTGATAGAACAGCGCGTTGCCCATCGGGCCCTACTTCGCCTCGTAGCGATCGCGGATCAGGCGGTCCAGCGTCATCACCCCCCAGCCGGTCGCGCCCTTGGGGGCAAGGTCGGTCGCGCCGGGCGGCAGGGCCACGCCCGCGATGTCGATATGCGCCCAAGGGGTGCCCTTGCGGATGAAGCGCTGCAGGAACTGCGCCGCCGTGATGGACCCCGCCGCGCGACCGCCGGTGTTCTTCATGTCGGCCAGGCGCGACTTGATCAGGCTGTCATAGGGCTGGCCCAAGGGCAGCCGCCAGGCCCCCTCGCCTTCCGCACGGGCGGCGGCCAGCAGGTTGTCGGCAAGCGCGTCGTCGTTGGCGAAGACGCCCGCGTTGTCATGGCCCAAGGCGATGATCACCGCCCCGGTCAGCGTCGCCAGGTCGATCACGGCCGAGGGGTTGAAGCGGTCCTGCGCGTACCACAGCACGTCGGCCAGGACCAGGCGGCCCTCGGCGTCGGTGTTGATGACCTCGATCGTGTCGCCCTTCATGGATTTCACGATGTCGCCGGGACGCTGGGCCTTGCCGTCGGGCATGTTTTCCACCAGCCCGACCAGACCCACGACATTGGCGCGCGCCCGGCGCAGCGCCAGCGTGCGCATCACGCCCGCCACCACGCCCGCGCCGCCCATGTCCATGGTCATCTCCTCCATGCCCGCCGCGGGCTTGATGGATATGCCGCCGGTGTCGAAGACCACGCCCTTGCCGACCAGGGCTAGGGGCGCCTCGTCCCCGCCGCCGTTCCAGCGCATCACCACGACCTTGGAGGGGCTTTCCGAGCCCTGCCCCACACCCAGCAGCGCGCGCATCCCCAGTTCGGCAAGCTGGTCCTCCTCCAGCACCTCGACGGTCAGGCCGATCTCCTCCATCGCCTTCAGGCGGTCGGCAAAGTCGGTGGTGGTCAGGACGTTGGCCGGTTCGTTGACCAGGTCGCGGGTGAAGAACACGCCCTCGGCCACGGCGGCGGCGTCCTGGGCGGTCTTGGCCAGCGCCTCGGGGTCCTTGACCATGAAGGTCACGCGGGCCTTTTCCGATACCGGCTCGTCCGCGGCCTCGGGCCTGCTGTCGGCCTGGGCGTCGGCCAGGATGGCGGTGTCCGCCTCGTGCGTGACGCTTTGCGGGATCGGGTCGGCGCCCGCTTCCTCGCCGCCCTCGGCGGGCTTGGTCTGGTAGACCGAGAAGTCGTAGCCCCGCAGCGCGATGCCCAGCGCGACCTCGTTCGCCCGCTTGTGCCCGCCCGCCAGGACCAGCGTGTGGGTCTTGCCCAGCTTGGCGCCGATGGCGGCACCGGCCTTGCGCGCGTCCGCCACGCCGGCGTCCGACGGCAGCGCCACCAGCGTCAGCGCATCGGCGGCCATGCCCGCCGGAAAGGCCAGCTCCAGCGCCGCGCCGGGCTTCAACCCCTTGCCCGCCTTCGAATCCATCGCCCGCTGCGCCGCGTCCCTGGCCGCGCGCGGCAGCCCCGAGGGCAGCTTGCCCCCCGGCTGGACGATCAGCGCCACCCGCCCCTCGTGGCTGGCCAGCCGGTCGGCGGCGATTTCGGCAAAGGTGATCTCGACAGGGTGGGTCATGGCGTCCTCATCATTCTGCGCAAGAAAGCCTAGACCCGCCGCGCACCCTTTTCCAGAGCCGCCCTTGCCGCTAAGCAAGACGTGACCGCCGCCCCAAGGACCGCCCCCAAGGACCGCCTCCAGCCACATGCCCCGGATCGACCGCTATATCCTCAGCCAGTTGCTGACCCTGTTCGGGTTCTTCGCCCTGGTGCTGGTGTCGGTCTACTGGATCAACCGGGCCGTCAGCCTGTTCGACGATCTTCTCAGCGACGGGCAGACCGCGCTGGTGGTGCTGGAGTTCACCGCACTGACGCTGCCCCTGGTGATCTCGGTCGTGCTGCCGGTCGCGGCCTTCGCGGCGACCGCCTATGGGGCGAACCGCATGTCGGGCGAATCCGAACTGGTGGCGATGCAGGCGGCGGGGCTGTCGCCTTGGCGGCTGGCGCGTCCGGTGCTGGTGTTCGGCGTCTTCGTGGGGCTGATGGTCGCCGTTCTGGTCCACGGGCTTGTGCCGATGGCGCGCGCCCGGCTGGCCGACCGGCAGGCGGAACTGGCCCAGGACGTAACCGAGCAGTTCTTGCGCCCCGGCACCTTCCAGTATCCGACCGACGGCATCACCCTGTTCATCCGCGACATCGCCACCGACGGACGCCTTCTGGACCTGTTCATCGAGGATGCGCGCGACCCCGCCAACCAGGTCATCTACACCTCCGAGGAGGCGCTGGTGGTCCGCGCGGAAACCGGGCCCGTCCTGATCCTGCTGCGCGGCATGTCCCAGACCCTCCGCCGCGCAGGAGAGCGGCAGTCCCTTGCCGTCACCCGCTTTGACGAATTCAGCTATGACGTGGGGGCGATGTTCACCGGCGGCGGGCAGAAGGGCCGCGACCTGCGCGACTATGGCACCCTGCGGCTTCTGGACCCCGACCCCGACCTGCTGGCCGCCACCGGCGGCACGGCGGCCGCCGACGCCCGGCGCGAGGCGCACGAGCGGATCGCCCAGCCCCTACTGTCGCCCATCGCCGCCATGATCGGCTTTGCGACGCTCCTGATCGGCGGCTATTCGCGCTTCGGCGTCTGGCGGCAGGTGTTGTGGGCGATCCTGGGGCTGATCGTCGTGCAGTTCCTGACCAATGCCGCCGCCAACCAGGCAGGGCGCGACCCGTCGCTGTGGCCCGTCCTTTACGTGCCCGCCCTGGTCGGCGCGGCGATGTGCGTCGCGCTTTTGTGGCTGGCGGCCAGGCCGCGGCGGCTGAAGCACGGGGCAGGACAGGGGAGGGCTGCGGCATGATCCTGGCCCGCTATGTGTCTCGCCGGTTCCTGCGGTCCTTCGTGACCATCGCGGGCGTGTTCCTGCTGATCCTGCTGCTGATCGACATGATCGAGATGATCCGCCGCTTTTCCGACCGCGAGATCGGGCTGGCGGGCGCCCTGGGGCTGGCGGCGCTGAACGTCGCGTCAAGCTTCTATTCCATCCTGCCGCTGTTGACCGTGCTGGCGGGGATCGCGCTGTTTCTCAACCTGGCCCGCACCTCGGAAATGGTGGCGATCCGCGCGTCGGGCCGGTCGGCGCTGAAGGTCGTGACCGCGCCGGCCGTCACGGCGGTCCTGGTCGGCGCGCTAACGGTGGCGTTCCTGAATCCTTTGGTCGCCGTCACCGGCGCCCGCTTCGACGAGGCCGTGGCAAGCATCGAGCGCGCCAGCCGCCAGACCGTGTCCGTCGGCGACAGCGCCGTCTGGCTGCGTCAGGCCGTGGTGGAAGGGACCGAGGAGGCGGGCCAGATCGTCATCCGCGCCCGCCGGGCCAGCCCGGACGCGACCACGCTTTACGGCGCGACCTTCATGGTCTTCGACCAGGCCCGCGGCCCCGTCCGCCGGGTCGAGGCGCGCGAGGCCCGGCTGGTTCCCGGCAAGTGGGACCTGACCGATGTGCGCGACTATCCCCTGACCGAGCCGAACCCCGAGGCCGCCGCGACCGCCGCCGCGCGGATGGAGCTTGCCTCGGACCTGACCGCGCAGCGCATCCGCGAGGGGTTCGGCCGTCCCGAGGCCGTGCCCGTCTGGCAGTTGCCGGGCTTCATCGCGGGCCTGGAACGCGCCGGCTTCTCGGCCGCGCGCCACAAGGTCTGGCTGCAGATGGAACTGGCGCGGCCCTTCCTGATGGCGGCGATGGTGCTGATCGCGGCGGCCTTCACCATGCAGCACGTCCGGGGCCGGAACACCGGCGGCGCCGTGCTTCTGGCCTTCGGGGCCGGGATCGGGCTGTTCTTTCTGCGCAACCTGGCGCAGGTTCTGGGCGACAACGGACAGGTGCCGCCCCTGCTTGCCGGGTGGACGCCGCCGCTGGTGGGCGGGCTGCTGGCCGTGGCGCTGATCCTGGCGCGGGAGGATGGATGACGGGCTTCATGCGGAAGGGCTTGGCGCTGGGGTTGGCGCTGTTGCCGTCGATGGCGCTTGCCCAGACCATCCTGTCCGAGGATCCGGGCCTTGGCGCGGGCAGCCTGGGCAGTTCGGGCACCTTCACCTGGAGCGACGAGGCCGCCCTGGCCCCGACGGCGAACCGGCTTGAAGACCGCATCCTGGGCGACCGCACGCCCGAGGCCGGCGCACTGGAGGCAACGGCCCCCGACACCGACATCACCCTGCCGAACCGCCCGTCCGAGGCGCCCCAGGACGACGCGGCGACCGTTCTGGCCGACAGCATGGTGCTGCAGGACGACCAGACGCTGATCGCCGCGGGCGGCGTCGTCGTCTGGTACCAGGGCGCCCGGCTGGTGGCCTCGCGCCTGGTGGTGAACGGCGCCTCGGGCGACCTGACCATCGAGGGCCCGATCCACCTGTCGCGTCCCGGCGCCGCCGACCCCGAGGCCGAGGCCGTCCTGATCGCCGAGTCGGGCCAACTTGACCGCGAGTTGCAGGACGGCATCGTGCGGGGCGCCCGCCTTGTCCTTGCGCGCGAACTGCAACTGGCTGCGACCGAGCTGACGCGCACCGGCAACGGCCGGATGACCAACCTGCGCCATGTGGTCGCGTCCTCGTGCCAGATCTGCGCCAGCGATCCCACCCCCTTGTGGGAAATCCGCGCGCGCACCATCACCCATGACGCGGAAACCCGGCTGATCACCTTCGACCGACCGCAGTTTCGCGCCATGGGCATTCCGCTGGCGGCCGTGCCCTTCAGCCTGACCGCGCCCGACCCCACCGTCGAACGCCGCACCGGCTTCCTGCAGCCCGAGTTCCGGACGACCTCCAGCCTGGGCTTTGGCATCAAGCTGCCTTATTTCATCACCATGGGCGATCATGCGGATGTGACCGTCACGCCCTATGTCTCGGCCAGCCGGACACGAACCCTGGGCCTGCGCTATCGGCAGGCATGGTCGAACGCCGTGACCGAATGGAACGGCGCCATCACCCGCGACGACATCGAGCCGGGCGAAACGCGCGGCTACCTGTTCGGCAACGCGCTTGTCGATCTGCCGCGCGGCTATCGCCTGGGCGTGCAGGTCCAGGCCGCCTCGGACCGGGGCTATCTGCTGGACTACGACATCACCGATGCCGACCGGCTGTGGAGCGGGTTCACCCTGGAACGCATCACCCGCGACAAGCTGTTCTTCGGGCGCGTCGGCAACTACCACTCGTTGCGCGACGACGAGAACAACAGCACCTCGCCCGCCCAGGTCGCCGACGTGATCTGGCAGCGCAGCTTCACGCCCCGCTATGTCGGCGGACAGGCATTGCTGGAATGGTCGGTCCACGCCCATCGCCGCCCCTCGGACGAGGACCGGATCGGCCGCGACATGGCCCGCGCTTCGGTCGGGGTGGACTGGCGGCGCAGCGAAATCCTTCCCGGCGGCGTGGTGGGCGCGGCCCTGGCCGGGTTCGACGCCGACATCTACCGCATTGCCCAGGACAGCCGCTACGACGACGTCGTGGCCCGCGCCGACCCGATGATCGGGGCCGAGCTTCGCTGGCCGCTGGTCGGCGGCAGCGACGGCGCGACCCACATGGTCGAGCCGGTGGCGCAGATCCTGTATTCCCCCGAGGGAGGCGATGACGACATCCCGAACGAGGACAGCCGCCTGATCGAGTTCGATGAGGGCAACCTGTTTTCCGAAAGCCGCTTCCCTGGCTGGGACGCGCGCGAAGGGGGGTTGCGCGCCAACCTGGGCGTGACCTGGACGCGGATCGATCCTACCGGCTGGTCGCTGGCGCTGACCGGGGGGCGCGTCCTGCGCGCCGATCCCGATCCCGACTTTCCCGCAGGTTCGGCGCTGTCGGGCACCAGTTCGGACTGGCTGGTTTCGGCGCAATACGACAGCGGCACGGGGCTTGCCATCGCCAACCGGGCGCTGTTCGACGACGGCCTGGACATGTCGCGCAACGAATTGCGGCTGGGTTGGCTGCGCGACGACCTGCAGCTTTCGGCGGGCCACCTGTGGCTGGACGGCGACGACCAGAACACCGCCGAGCTTCCCGACATCAGCGAACTTGTCGCCAATGTCGGCTGGCAGATTCGCGACGGCTGGTGGGGCAGCGCCGAAACGCGTTATGACTTCGTGGCCGATCAGGCGCAGCGCGCCTCGCTGGACCTGACCTATCGCAACGAATGCCTGACAGTGGAAATGGGCGTGTCGCGCCGCTTCACCAGTTCGGACAGCGTGAACCCGGAAACCAGCGTCGGGCTGTCGGTCCGCCTTGGCGGCTTCGGGATGCAGGAAGACTTGCCGGGCACGGTGGCGCGCCGGTCCTGCATGCGCTAATCTGCGGCCCAACAAACGCACACAAAGGGGCAGCAGATGCGGCATTTCCTTTCCGGCCTCGCCTTGGCGGCAGCCCTGGCAGCAGGGCCCGCGCCGATCCTGGCGCAGAACCTGTTCGAGCCGGTGATCTACATCAACAATGCCGCCATCACCCGCTACGAGGTGCAGCAGCGCCAGCGCTTCATGCAGATCGTGGGCGCGCCCGCCACCACCGAGGCCGAGGCGCAGCAGGCGCTGATCGACGACCGCCTGCGCGCCCATGCCGCCCGGCAGCTTGGCATCGTTCCCACCGACGAGGGGCTGCAGAACGGGCTTGAGGAATTCGCGGGCCGCGCGGGCCTGTCCGCGGCCGAATTCACCGCCGCCCTGGAAGGCGCGGGCGTCGAACCCCAGGCCTTTCGCGATTTCGTCAGCGCGGGCCTTGTCTGGCGTTCCGTCATCCGCGAACGCGTGGTCCCCCGGATCGAGGTTTCGGACGCCGAGGTGGACCAGGAACTGCGCCGCCAGGTCGAAACCCCGATCCTGTCGCGCGTGCTGATCGCCGAACTGATCATCCCCGCCCCGCCGGGGCAGGAACAGCAGGCCCTGAACCTTGCCCGCCAGATCGCGGGCTCGAACCCCAGCTCGGACCAGTTCGAGGCCGCGGCACGCCAGTATTCCGCCGCCGAATCGGCGCAGGCGGGCGGGCGGTTGGCCTGGGTGAACATCGACAACCTGCCGCCGGGCCTGCGCCAAGTGATCGGCGGGCTGCAACCCGGCCAGACCACGCAGCCCCTGACCGTGGAAGGCGCGGTCGTGCTGTTCCACCTGCGCGACAGCCAGGGGACGCTGCGCCCCGGCGCGACGGAACAGGTGATCGACTACGCGACGCTGCGCCTTGCGACAGTGGCCGAGGCCGCGACGCTGGCCGCCCGGACGCGCAGCTGCGACGATCTGTACGTGCAGGCCGGACCGCAGGCGGCCGCCCAGGTCCAGCGCCAGACCGTTTCCCAGGGTGCCATTCCGGCCCTTGTCGCGCAGCGCCTGGCCACCATGGACCGGGACGAGGCCGGCGTGGTCGACTATGGCAACGGCGCGGACCTGGTGATGCTCTGCTCCCGCCAGCCTGCGCTTGTGGCCGACATGGCCGACGACGTGGCCACCACCGCCCTGCCCGACGACGGGGTCGAGGCCGCGGTGCCCGACACGGATGCCCTGCCCACCCGCGACGCCGTGCGCGACGAGATCTTCAACCGCAAGGCCAATGCCGCAGCCGAGGCCTATCTAGCCGAACTGCGCGCCGAAGCCATCATCCGCCGCCCGTGACCGGGGCCATGAAACCGGGGCGCATCATCCTGACCTGCGGCGAGCCTGCGGGTGTCGGCCCGGAACTGGCCCCCCAGGCGCTGGGCTCGGGCGTGGACTTCGCCTGGATGGGCGATCCGCGCCACCTGCCCGCGGGAACCGCCTTTACCGAGATCCTGTCGCCGGACGATCCGGTGCCTGCGGGACGCCTTCCCGTGCTGCGGCACGACTTCGCGGCCCCCGCCCTGCCGGGCCATCCCGACCCCGCCAATGCGGCGGGCGTCATCGCCGTGATCGCCCGCGCGGTGGATCTGGTGATGGGCGGTCAGGCGGCGGGCATCTGCACCCTGCCCATCAGCAAGCAGGCCCTGAAGGAAGGCGCGGGCTTCGCCTTTCCCGGCCACACCGAATATCTGGCGCATCTGGCAGGGGACGTTCCGGTGGCGATGATGCTGGCCTCGACCACCGTCACCCCGGCCTGTCGCGTGGTCCCCGCGACCATCCACATCCCGCTGGAGGACGTGCCCGCCGCCCTGACCGACGATGTGCTGGAACAGGCGATCCGCATCACCCATGCTGCGATGATCCGCGATTTCGGCATCGTCGCGCCACGGCTGGCCGTCGCGGGCCTGAACCCCCATGCGGGCGAGGGCGGGACCATGGGCCGCCAGGAAACCGCCCGCATCGCCCCCCTGCTGGACCGCCTGCGGGCCAAAGGCTTCGACCTGTTCGGCCCCCTGCCCGCCGACACGATGTTCCATGCCCCCGCCCGCACCCGATACGACGCGGCGATCTGCGCCTATCACGACCAGGCGCTGATCCCGATCAAGACGCTGGATTTCGACGGCGGCGTGAACGTGACGCTTGGCCTGCCGTTCATCCGCACCTCGCCCGATCACGGCACGGCCTTCGACATCGCGGGCAAGGGGCTTGCCAGCCCGTCCTCGACGGTCGCGGCCCTGCGCATGGCCCGCGACATGGCGGCGGCGCGCGGCGCATGATGCTTCTTCGTTGCCCAAATACCCATCCGGCCGCGCCCCAATGAGCACCATCGACAACCTGCCCCCCCTGCGCGAGGTGATCGCCCGCCACGACCTGCAGGCGAAAAAGCAACTGGGCCAGAACTTCCTTCTGGACCTGAACCTGACCGCCAAGATCGCGCGGCAGGCCGGCGACATGACGCAATGCGACGTCCTTGAAATCGGCCCCGGCCCCGGCGGCCTCACGCGCGGGCTGCTGGCCGAGGGCGCGCGCCATGTCCTTGCCATCGAGAAAGATGCCCGCGCCCTGCCCGCGCTGGGGGAAATCGCCGACCGCTATCCGGGCCGCCTGACGGTGATCCACGGCGATGCCCTGCAGGTCGATCCGCTGGCGCATCTGACCCCGCCCATCCGCGTGGCCGCGAACCTGCCCTACAACGTGGGCACCGAACTGCTGATCCGCTGGCTGACGCCGCCGGAATGGCCGCCTTTCTGGCAATCGCTGACGCTGATGTTCCAGAAAGAGGTCGCCGAGCGCATCGTCGCCGCCCCCGGCAGCAAGGCCTACGGCCGTCTTGCGCTGCTGGCCCAATGGCGCGCGAATGCCCGCATCGTGATGACCCTTCCGCCCGAGGCCTTCGTGCCCGCGCCCAAGGTCCATTCGGCGGTGGTCCACCTGACCGCCCTGCCCCGGCCACGCTTTCCGGCCGATCCGGCGGTCCTGTCGCAGGTCACGGCGGCGGCCTTCAACCAGCGCCGCAAGATGCTGCGGGCCTCGTTGCGGGGGCTGCATCCGGACATCGAGGCCTTGCTGGAACAGGCGAAAATTCCGCCGACCGCGCGAGCCGAGGAGATCGATCTGGAACGGTTCTGCGCCCTGGCCCGCGTCTTGCAGGCCGCGCGCCAGGCCCAATGAAAAGGGGCCGCGGCTGATCGCCGCGGCCCCTTGTCCTATTCCTCGCCGACCGCGGGCGTTTCCTCGGGCCTGGCCTCGGCATCCGCGGCCTTGCGGCGGCTGCGCGGGGCGCGGGGCGTCGCGGGCTTTTCACCCCGGGGCACGCGCGGGGCGCGGGTACGGACGGGCTTGGCTGCCGTGGCTTCCGGCGTCTCGACCGGCAACGCGGCCTCATCCTCCGACGTGGTCATCGCATCCGGCAGACCCTCGGGACGGGTTTCGGGCGCGGGCGCCGCGTCCGGCACCGGGGCCGGTTCGGGCTGAACCCGAGGCTGATCCTCGATCCGGAACTCGACCACGGGTTCGGGACGCGGTTGTTCGCGAACGGGCTCGCGGCCGCCGTGGTCGCGTTGGCCCGGATCGCGCTGCTCTCGCTGGCCTTGCTCTCGCCGACCTTGCTCGCGCTGGCTGTCGTCGCGCGGGCCATTGTCGCGCCCGCCACTCTCGCGCCCGCCATTGTCGCGCCCGCCGTTGTCGCGACGGTTGGTGTCGCGACCCGGCTCGTCACGGTTCTGGTCGCGCCCGCTGCCCTCGCGGTGCTGGTGGCCGTTGCCGTTCGGCTGGCCTTCGCGGCCCTCGTCGTCAGAACGGCTCTGGTGGAACTGCTGGCGCTCGGCCATTTCCTTTTGCGCCTCGCCCAGCATGCGGGTGTAATGCTCGGCGTGCTGCAGGAAAGCCTGCTCGGCCACCCGGTCGCCCGACAACTGCGCATCGCGCGCCAGCGTCAGGTACTTGTCGATGATCTGCTGGGGCGTTCCGCGCACCTTGCCCTCGGGGCCCGAGCTGTCGAAGACGCGGTTGACGATATTGCCGAGCGTGCGCTGGCGGTTCGACTTGTTGCGCGAGCGGGATTTCGATGATCTCATCAGTCTGTCTGTGTATGGTTCCAGTTGATCCGGGTTTCCAGGGATCTGGACGGCTTCGCGGGCGGCACCGGCGGCGCAAGAAGGGCGCTTCGCCGTTCAGCCCGCGCCTTGCACCCGAACGAACGCAAAGGCGTCCACGAGGGAATCGGCTTTTCCAGGCTGACCCGTGCGTGGGCATCGCTGCCCCGGCACAAGGGCGACTAACCACGCCGCGCGCGGGCTGACAAGCGAAATCGTCCCGCAGCCCTGCAAATCCCCGCCTTTCAGGCCGGAAAGCGCGCCAGAACGACACGGTCGCGTCCGTCCAGGTCCAAGATGACCCGCGCTTCAGCGCCCGCATCGGCAAGGATGGCCGCGACTACGGCACCTTGCGCCGGCCCGATTTCGACCAGGACATGACCACCGGGCGCCAGGTGATCCGCAACGCCCGCGGCGATGGCGCGATAGGCCGTCAGCCCGTCCGCCCCGTCGGTCAGCGCGCCATGCGGCTCCCATTCCCGGACATCGGGGGAAAGGCCAGCCATCTCGTCCAGGGCGATGTAGGGCGGGTTCGAGACGATCAGGTCGAAGCGACCCGCCACCCCGTCATACCAGTCGGCCTTGGCAAAGCCCGCCGTCACGCCGATCATCCGGGCATTGCGGCGCGCCACGTCAAGGGCAGCGTCCGAAATGTCGGTCCCCAGCCCCGTCGCCCCCGGCCGCGCCGCCAGAAGCGAGACAAGGATCGCCCCCGTCCCGGTCCCCAGGTCCAGAACGCTGCTCCAGGGCAGATCCAGGGCAGCCTGCACCAGCACCTCGGTCTCCGGGCGCGGGTCCAGCGTGTCGGCGGTGACAAGAAAGCGATGGGCGTAGAAGTCGCGGAATCCCACGATCTGCGCGACCGGCCGACGGGCCGCGCGTGCCGCGATGCCGCTGTCCAGCCGGGCGGTCTCGTCAGCCGTCAGGTCACGGTCATCGACGATGCGCAGCCGCCCGGGCTCGATGCCCAGCACCGCCGCGAGAATCCTGTCGGCATCGCGTCCCGCGCCCTCGATGCCCGCTGCGGCCAGCCGCCGGGCTGCCTCCCTGCGGGCTTCGGACAGCCTCATCCTTCGGCGGCCAGCCGGGCCGCCTGGTCATGGGCGGTCAGCGCGTCGATGATCTCGGCCAGATCGCCTGCCATGATCCGGTCCAGCGCGTAAAGCGTCAGGTTGATGCGGTGGTCGGTCATCCGCCCCTGCGGAAAATTGTAGGTGCGGATGCGTTCGCTGCGGTCGCCCGACCCGACTTGGGACTTGCGGTCGGCCGCCCGCTCGGCATCCGCGCGGCTGCGCTCCATGTCGTAAAGCCGCGCGCGCAGGACGGCCATGGCATTGGCGCGGTTCTGATGCTGCGACTTCTCGCTGCTGGTGACGACGATGCCGGTCGGCAGGTGCGTGATCCTGACGGCCGAATCCGTGGTGTTCACATGCTGCCCGCCCGCGCCCGAAGCGCGCATGGTGTCGATGCGGATGTCGCCTGCGGGAATGTCGATATCGACCTCCTCGGCCTCGGGCAGCACGGCCACGGTCGCGGCGCTTGTGTGGATGCGCCCGCCCGATTCGGTCTCGGGCACTCGCTGGACGCGGTGAACGCCGGATTCGTATTTCAGGCGGGCAAAGACGCCCTCGCCCTCGACCCGCGCCACGGCTTCCTTGACGCCGCCCAGTTCGGTTTCCGTCAGGTCCAGCATCTGGAAGGTCCAGCCCTGCCCTTCCGCATGGCGGCGATACATCGACAAAAGGTCGCCCGCGAACAGCGCGGCTTCGTCCCCGCCGGTGCCGGGGCGGATCTCGATGATGGCCGGGCGCGCGTCGGCCGCGTCCCTGGGCAGAAGGGCGATCCGCAGCGCCTGTTCCAGCGCAGGCATCTCGTCGCGCAGGCGGGCCAGTTCGTCCTCGGCCAGTTCGCGCATCTCGGGATCGGCCAGCATGGCCTCGGCCTCGGCCACCCCGTCGCGGGCCGCCCGCCAGCGGGCGATCTGCTCGACCACCGGCTTCAGCTCGGCATATTCGCGGCTGATCCGGGCGATCTGGTCGGGCGCCGCGCCGGCATTCAACTGCGCTTCGAGAAACTCGAACCGCTGGACGATCTGGGACAGGCGATCTTCGGGCAACATGACAGGGGCTTACCCGCGCCGAAAAGCACCGGCAAGGACTTCTTCGTTGTCCCAATACCCCAGGGGTCCGGGGGCTGGCCCCCGGCCTTCGCGGGACGCAATTCAGCGCCGGGTCCAGCCGTAAAGCGCGATCAGTTCGGTCGCCACATGCGCCCCCGCGATCGCCGTCGCCCCGGTCGTGTCGTAAGGGGGCGAGACCTCGACCACGTCGCCGCCGATCAGATCCACCCCCGCAAGCCCGCGCAGCAGCGCCGCCGCCTGCCAGCTTGCCAGCCCGCCCCAGACGGGCGTGCCGGTGCCGGGCGCGAAGGCCGGATCCAGCGCGTCGATGTCGAAGGTGACATACACCGGCCGGCTGCCGACCACCGCGCGGATGCGTCCCAGCGTCGCCTCCACCCCGTCGCGATGAACGCCCGCCGCGTCCAGGATGGTCACGCCCAAGGTATCGGGATTCTCGGTCCTGATGCCGATGCTGACACTGGCGCCCGCGTCCACCACGCCCTCGCGGATCGCCTTGTAGAGAAACGTCCCGTGGTCGATCCGGTCAGGGTCGTCGTCCACCCAGGTGTCGGAATGGGCATCGAACTGGATCAGCGCGACCGGGCCGCGCCGGGCGGCCACCGCGCGCAGGATCGGCAGGGTGATGGAGTGATCGCCCCCCAGCGTCACCGGCGCCGCGCCCGCGTCAAGGATGGCTCCCAGATGCGCCTCGATCCGGGCGGGAACCTCGCGCACGTTGGCATAGTCGAAGGCCATGTCGCCATGGTCGATCACCGACAACAGCGCCAGCGGATCATAGCCCCAGCCATAGGGCGGGTCATAGGGCTGCAGCGTCGATGCCTCGCGGATGGCGCGGGGGCCGAAACGGGTGCCAGGCCGATGAGTCACCGCCTGGTCGAAGGGAATGCCCGTCACCGCCACATCGACGCCGGACAGGTCCTTGCTGTAGCGGCGGCGCAGAAAGCTCGTCGCGCCGCCGAACGCGTTCTCGAAGGACGGCCCGCGCGGGTCGCCGCGCGTAAACGCCTGATCCACCTGCTTCCCGGCATCCTCGAGCGCCATCGCCGTCCCCTTGCCGCCGCATCCATGGGGCATCGTGACGCAGGCCCGCGCGGCCCGCAAGCGCCGCGTTTTGATCTGCATCAGGGCGCCGCGGCGCCGGATGGGCCATACTCACCCCGGAACGCGTGAGAGACCTAACGAGAGACAGCCATGAAGACATCTCTTTTCGCCATTCTCGCGCTTGGCGCGCTGGCCTCGCCCGGCCTGGCGCAGACCGAACTGCCCGCCGACACCGACCTGCGCCAGGCCGCGCTGGAATGGTTCGAACCGATCCCCGACACCCCGCAAGCCCCCACAGGCAACGAGCTGACGCCCGAGCGGGTGGAACTGGGCGCGAAGCTGTTCTTCGATCCCCGCATGTCGCTGTCGGGCCTGTTTTCCTGTCAGACCTGCCACAATGTCGGCCTTGGCGGCGTGGACGGGCTGACGACCTCGATCGGGCATGGCTGGCAGGCAGGGCCGCGCAACTCGCCCACCATGCTGAACGCGATCTTCAACGTCGCCCAGTTCTGGGACGGCCGCGCCCCCGACCTGGCCGAACAGGCCAAGGGCCCCGTCCAGGCGGGGGTCGAGATGAACAACACCCCCGAAAACCTGATCGGCACGCTGAACAGCATGGCAGCCTATGTCGACGGCTTCAAGGCAGCCTTCCCGGACGAGGCGACACCCGTCAGCTTCGACAACTTCGCCCGCGCCATCGAGGCCTTCGAGGCAACGCTGATCACGCCCGACAGCGCCTTCGACCGCTTCCTCAAGGGCGACGACGCCGCCATGACGGAACAGCAGAAGCGCGGTCTGGCGGCCTTCATGGACACCGGCTGCACGACCTGCCATTCCGGCATCAACGTCGGCGGCCAGGATTATTATCCCTTCGGCGTGGTGGAACGGCCGGGCGGATCGGTCCTGCCCGAGGGCGACCTCGGCCGCTTCACGGTCACGGCCACGGCCGACGACGAATACGTCTTCCGGGCCGCGCCCCTGCGCAACGTGGCCCTGACCGCGCCCTATTTCCATTCCGGAGCCGTCTGGGATCTGCGCGAGGCGGTGCACATCATGTCCTCGTCCCAGCTGGGCACCGAACTGGCGGAACCGCAGGTCGACGAGATCGTGGCCTTTCTCGGCGCGCTGACGGGAGAACAGCCCGAGATCGTGCACCCGATCCTGCCGGTGCGCGAAACGGCCACGCCGCTGCCACAGCCGATGGTCGAATAAGCCTTGCGCCGACAGCCGCCGGACCTTCGCGGTCCGGCGCGCTACAGGATGAAGTCGCCCGCGTTCATGGCGATGCGGTCGTCCAGCCAAATGTCGAAATCCGCCTTGCGATCGCCGTTCACGTCGCCCAGGACATGGGTGCCGTCCGCCCGAAGCTCGGCCCGAAGCTGCCCGGCCCGGCCGGAAAAAGCGGCGCCGCCGATGAAGCCGAAGGCCTGGTTGCCCGCCGCGGCCGTTGCCGCGTCGATCCCCGACAGGTCGATCCGGTCCGGGCCCGCGAAATCGAGGACCCGGTCGCGCCCGGCCGGGGCCACGCCGGATTCCGCGATGAACCCGAAGACAAAGCTGTCCGCGCCGGCGCCGCCCGCCAACCAGTCCGCGCCCATGCCGCCCGCCAGGCGATCATTGCCCGCCTCTCCGGACAACCGGTCGTTGCCCCGGGCGCCGATCATCGCGTCATTGCCGCCGCCGCCCCGCAGCGTGTCGTTGCCATCCAGGCCGTTCATCACGTCGGCGCGCGCCGTCCCGTTCAGGGCATCCGCGCGCGACGACGCGACCGGTCTGCCGCCCAGGCTGGCCTCGGCCCGCGTCAGCCCGGAAAACACGCGCCCGGCAATGCCGTCGTCGTCGCCGTCCAGGTATTCGCTCTTATAGGTCACGAAAAAGCCGCCGGTCTTCAGCCCCGTGACCGAAGCCCATTCCTGCATCTCCTCGGTTTCCTGGTTGACCCGGAAATTGCCGCCCACCCGGACGCCATATTCCGAGAAGGTCTGCCCGTAGACGTCCTTTTGATGGCTGCCGGCCGCCACGTCCGACCACTGGTCCCAGACGACCACGAAGCCGCCGCCATCCAGCGCCGCGACGCTGCTGTGGTCCGGGATCTCGCGCGCGTCGAAGGTGTTGACATGAAGGGCCGCGCCCTGGGCCCTGCCGGCGCCGTCGAAGATGCGGGCGTAAAGGCGGAAGGCGGTATCGCCGTCGGGGAAGCCGTCAAGGACGGTATCGACCCAGGTGACGACAAAGCGCCCGCCGCTGAGCGCCGTGACCGAATGGTCCGCATCCGTCACCGCGATGCCGCCGGTGGGGCCGTTGCCCTCGGGCGCGATGGCGAATTCCGGCGTGACCGGCTGTCCGTTCGGGGCAATGATCCGGGCGCGCACGTCGGTGGGCAGCGCATAGGGACTGCTGCCGGGATATTCGCTTTCCCAGACGACGATCGTGTTGCCGTTGGTCAGGCGTTCGGCCCGGACATTGTGCTGTTCGTAAAGCTGGCGCTGATTGATCTGGAACGGCAGGGTCGCGGCGCCCCCGGGGCCGTAGGCGCGAAAGAAGCTGTCCTCGCCGTTGAACGGGTTTTCGCCGGGGCCGGCCTGCCATTTCGACCACAGCACCGCATGGCCGCCGGGGCGGCTGACGACCTCGGGCGCGAAGTAGGAATCGTCGGTGAGAAGGTTTACCCGCCGGATCGGGCTGGCGATCGCGCCGCCGGCGCCGTAGGTCGCGGTCAGGATGTCGCTGCGGTCCAGCACCGAGTCGGGCGTGCTTTCCCAGGCCACGGCGAAGCCGCCGTTGTCCAGCGCATCGACACGCGCGTGATTGCCCACCAGGTTGGGATCGGACAGGACCATCTCCCTGCCGATGCGCGCGCCGGTCGGGCTGAAGATCTGGCCCGCGACGTATTGGACATCCAGGTCGCTGTTGAAGCTGTCCCAGACCACGACGACGTTGCCGTTGGCCAGCATGGTGACGTCGGGATCGTTCTGCCAGGCTTCCCAAAGCGTGTTGACGACGAATTCCGGGGTGATCGCGCGAACCATTCCAAGACCTCTTGCCGCCTTGCGGAGGATGGATGAAGGGTGAACGTCACGGGCATGGTTTCCCACGGCCCCGGCGCCTGTCAACGCCCGCCGCGCCCCGCAGGCGGGAAACCGCGGCCCGCCGGCTGGCCGAATCACCTTGCGTCCGCAGCATTCGCCGCTATAAAGCCGCATCCTTCCGCCGAGACATTGCAACCGGCGCAGCCTCTCGTGACGGGTGCGGAAGGGACGATCCGTCGATGAAATGCGCCTGAAACACTGAAAGGGATGCCATGCCTCTGTACGAGCATGTGCTGATCGCCCGCCAGGACCTGTCGAACACGCAGGCCGAAGGGCTGATCGAACATTTCTCGACCGTGCTTGTCGACAACGGCGGCCAGGTCATCGAGAACGAATACTGGGGTGTCCGCACCCTCGCCTACAAGATCAACAAGAACCGCAAGGGCCACTATGCCTTCCTGCGTTCGGACGCGCCCTCGGCCGCCGTGCAGGAAATGGAGCGTCTGGCCCGCCTGCATGACGACGTGATGCGCGTCATGACCGTGCGCGTCGAGAAGCACGAGGAAGGCCCCTCGGTCCAGATGCAGAAGCGCGAAGAGCGCGGTGATCGCGGTGACCGCGACCGTGGCGATCGCGGCGACCGGGGCGACCGCCCGCGGGGCGATCGCGGCGACCGTGACCGTGGTGATCGCGGCGAGCGCCGCGAGCGGACTGAAAGGATCTAAGCAATGGCGAACAAACCGTTCTTCCGCCGCCGCAAGGTTTGCCCCTTCTCGGGCGAGAATGCCCCGGCGATCGACTACAAGGACACGCGTCTGCTGCAGCGTTACATCTCGGAACGCGGCAAGATCGTGCCCTCGCGCATCACCGCCGTCTCGGCCAAGAAGCAGCGTGAGCTGGCCCGTGCCATCAAGCGCGCCCGCTTCCTGGCCCTGCTGCCCTATGTCGTGAAGTAAGGAGACCTGATCATGCAAGTCATCCTGCTGGAACGCGTGGCGAAACTTGGCCAGATGGGCGAAGTCGTCCGGGTCAAAGAAGGCTACGCCCGCAACTTCCTGCTGCCCCAGGGCAAGGCGCTGCGCGCCTCGGACGCCAACATCAAGTCGTTCGAGAACCGCAAGGTCCAACTGGAAGCGCAGAACGCCGAAACCAAGGCCGAAGCGCAGAAGATCGCCGACAAGCTGGACGGCCAGACCTTCGTGGTCATCCGTTCGGCCTCGGATTCGGGCGCCCTGTACGGTTCCGTGACCACCCGCGACGCGGCCGACGCCGCGACCGAGGCCGGCTTCACGCTGGACCGCAAGCAGGTCGTGCTGAACCAGCCGATCAAGGACCTGGGCCTGCACGAGGTCAGCGTCGTGCTGCACCCCGAGGTCGACGCGACCATCGTCCTTAACGTCGCCCGTTCGGCCGAGGAAGCCGAACTGCAGGCGCAGGGCAAGTCGATCCAGGACCTGGCCGCCGAGGCCGATGCCGCAGCCGAGTTCGAGATCGCCGAGCTGTTCGACGACATCGGCGCGGCGAACGACGACGGGGACGACGACCGGAACTGATCCGGCCACGTCCCGCCTGTCGGGAACACGGAAATATCAGGACCGCGACGGGAAACCGCCGCGGTCCTTTTTTCGTTCAAGTCCAAATTGTTTCCTGCCGGAACTCGACGTATCATGGACTTGATGATTGGTAGCCGTCCTTGGACGGATATTTCGCATTTCGCCGCCGAAGGATATCGGATGCCCGACCCTCTCAGCCAGCTTCTTGCCAGCCGCGAGTGGCTGATGGCGGACGGGGCAACGGGCACCAACCTGTTCAACATGGGCCTGCCATCGAACGTGGCGCCCGAGTTGTGGAATGCCGACCGGCCAGACGCGGTGCGCCGGCTCTACGAGGACGCCGTGGATTCCGGGGCGGATCTGTTCCTGACCAACACCTTTGGCGGCAATGCCAGCCGCCTCAAGCTGCAGGGCGCCGCTCATCGCGTCCGCGAGCTGAACCTGGCCGGTGCCGCGATGGCGCGCGATATCGCCGACGCCTCGGGCCGCACGGTTGTGGTCGCGGGCAACATCGGCCCTACGGGCGAGATCATGGCCCCCTTCGGCAGCCTGTCCCATGCCCGCGCGGTCGAGATGTTCCACGAACAGGCCGAGGCGCTGAAGGAAGGCGGGGCCGACGTGCTGTGGGTGGAGACCATCAGCTCGGAACAGGAATTCCGCGCCGCCGCCGCCGCCGCGCATCTGGCCGACATGCCGTGGTGCGGCATGATGAGCTTCGACACGGCGGGCCGCACGATCATGGGCGTGACCTCGGCCCAGTTGTCGGCCCTGGTGGAACGCCTGCCGAACCCACCGATAGCCTATGGCGCGAATTGCGGCGTGGGGGCGGCGGACCTGCTGCGGACGGTGCGCGACTTCGTGGCCTCGGGCAACGAACGGCCCATCATCGCCAAGGGCAATGCAGGCATCCCGCACCTGGAGGCCGGGCACCTGCACTATGACGGCACCCCCGCCATCATGGCCGACTACGCGTGCCTTGCGCGCGACCTGGGGGTGCGCATCATCGGCGGCTGCTGCGGCACCACGCCCGCCCATCTGCGCGCCATGCGCGAGGCGCTGGAAACCCGGCCTGCGGCGGGCCGGCCCTCGCTGGAGGAAATCGCCTCCCGGCTGGGCGGCTTTTCCTCGGTCGGGGATTATTGAGGGCGCGCTGTTTCGACGCATCCCGGCGCGCGCTTGAAGCGTTTAGCGGGTCGGCGGAACAGGAAAGGCGCGACGATGACCGAGGAACGCGACAGCCGGACAGCCATCGTCCGGGGACTGCTGAACCAATGCCCCAACTGCGGTGAAGGCAAGCTGCTGCGCGGATATCTGGGCGTGCCCGCGGAATGCGAAGCCTGCCACGCGCCGCTGGGCCGCTATCCCGCCGCGGACGGCCCGGCCTTCTTCACCATGACCATCATGCTGCTTCTGCTGATCCCTCTGATCGGCTTCACCTGGGTGCTGTTCCGTCCCAGCCCGGTGATGCTGCTGGTCATCACCGGGGTCATCACGACCCTGCTGACTCTGATCCTGCTGCGCTTCGTCAAGGGCGCCTTTATCGGCTATCTCTGGGCCAAGAACGAACAGGATCGCGGTTCCTAGAACAGCGACAGTTGATCGCCCGCACGGGGCGGCGGGCCGAACCGGCTGCAGTCCAGCGGCGCGGACCCCGTGTCATAGCCCAGCCGCCTGCGTGCCAGCCGGAACCGTTGCAGGGCAAGCTGCGCCTCGACCCCCTCGCCCCGGAAGCGGTGGCCGAAGCGCGGGTCGTTGTCGCGCCCGCCGCGCATGGCCGCCACCCGGTTCATGACATGCGCCGCCATGCCGGGCCGATGGCGGAGGAGCCAGTCGCGGAACAGCGGCGCCACCTCCAGCGGCAGGCGCAGGGGGATCATGCTGGCGGTCGTGGCGCCGGCCTCGCGCGCGGCGGTCAGGATCGCCTCGATCTCGGGTTCGGTCAGGACGGGGATCACCGGGGCGACCATCACGCGCACCGGCACCCCAGCCGCAGCCAGCCTGCGGATCATCCGCAGCCGCGTCGCGGGCGCGGGTGCGCGGGGCTCCAGCGCGCGGGCCAGATCCGCGTCCAGGGTGGTGACGCTGACGCCCACCGCCGCCATCCCCTTGGCCGCCAGTTCCGCCCACAGATCCAGGTCGCGCAGCACCGTCTGCCCGCGCGTGACCAGCGTCACGGGGTGGTTCCAGTCCGACAGCACCCGCAGGATGCCCGGCATGATGGCCAGCTTCGATTCGACCGGCTGATAGGGATCGGTGTTCGTCCCCAGCGCGATCGGCGCCGGGCGATAGGACGGCCGCGCCAGTTCGCGCGCCAGCAGCACGGCCGCATCCGGCTTGGCGGTGATCCTGGTCTCGAAATCCAATCCCGGGGACAGGCCCAGATAGGCGTGCGTGGGCCGGGCATAGCAGTAGATGCAGCCGTGTTCGCAGCCGCGATAGGGATTGATCGAGCGGTCGAAGGAGATGTCGGGCGAGGTGTTGCGCGTGATGATGCTGCGCGGCCGTTCCGTCACCACCTCGGTCCGCAGCAGACGGTCGTCCTCGGGGATGTCCCAGCCATCGGCTTCGTGCACCCGCCGCTGTGCCTCGAACCGCCCCTCGGGACGGGTGTCGGCTCCTCTGGCCTTCAGGCGTTCGTCGGGATTGCGGGGCGGCAGCATGGCACCATCTTGGAACACATCAGGAACAAAAGCCAGCACCTTGGCGGGTTGATGTTCGCGCCGCCTGCCCGCATCCTGCCACGGAGACCAGTTCAGGAGGCATCATGTCCGACGATTACACCCCGCCCCAAGTGTGGAGCCAGAAGGGCGCGAACGGCGGCCAGTTTTCCAACATCAACCGCCCCGTCGCAGGCCCGACCCATGACAAGGACCTGCCCGTCGGCAATCACGCCCTGCAGCTATACTCTCTGGCCACGCCAAACGGCCAGAAGGTCACGATCATGCTGGAGGAACTGCTGGAGGCGGGCCATGACGCCGGATACGACGCCTGGCTGATCCGCATCAACGAAGGCGATCAGTTCGGCAGCGGCTTTGTCGCCGTGAACCCCAATTCCAAGATCCCGGCGCTGATGGATCATGGCGTGACCCCGCCGCGCCGGGTGTTCGAATCGGGCTCGATCCTGCTCTACCTGGCCGAGAAGTTCGGCGCCTTCCTTCCCGCCGACCCTGCCGCGCGGACCGAGGCGATGAACTGGCTGTTCTGGCAGATGGGATCGGCCCCTTTCCTGGGCGGCGGCTTCGGGCATTTCTATGCCTATGCGCCCGTCAAGGTCGAATACGCCATCGACCGCTACACGATGGAGGCCAAGCGCCAGCTGGACGTGCTGAACCGGCACCTGGCCGACAACCGCTTCATGGCGGGCGAGGAATACTCCATCGCCGACATGGCGATCTGGCCCTGGTACGGGCAGGTCGTGGCAGGCAAGCTTTACGGCGACGCGGCGACCTTCCTTGACGCGGGCATCTACGGCCATGTCCGCCGCTGGCACGACGAGATCGCGGCCCGTCCGGCGGTGCAGCGCGGGATCATGGTCAACAAGACCTCGGGCGAGCCGTCGCAGCAGTTGTGGGAACGCCACGACGCATCCGATTTCCAGACTCGAACGCAGGACAAGATCGGAGCGGAATGAAGAAAGGGGGCTTTGCCCCCGTCCTTCGGACTCCCCCAGGATATTTGAACCAAGGCAAAGGTGTCTTTGACTTGGTCCAAATATCCCACGGGGGTCCGGGGGCTGGGCTTCGCCCGTTCGTCGCTGAAAAAGGTCCACCGGACCTTTTTCCGGGCGCTCCTCACCCCCCGGCCTTCCAACGGTTCAGTTCCGCGCGCGGTCAACCATCTTGCCCTTGGAGATCCAAGGCATCATTTCGCGCAGCTTGGCGCCGACCTGTTCGATCTGGTGTTCGTCGTTGGCCCGGCGCGACGCCTTCAGCGTCGGCTGGCCCACGGCGTTCTCCAGCATGAAGTCGCGCACGAACTTGCCGCGCTGGATGTCCTCCAGCACCGCCTTCATGCGGGCCTTGGTTTCCTCGTAGGGCAGAATCCGCGGGCCGGTGACATACTGGCCGAATTCCGCCGTGTTCGAGATCGAGTAGTCCATGTTGGCGATGCCGCCTTCATAGATCAGGTCCACGATCAGCTTCACCTCGTGCAGGCATTCGAAATAGGCCATCTCGGGGGCATAGCCTGCCTCGACCAGGGTTTCGAATCCGCAGCGGATCAGCTCGACCAGGCCGCCGCACAGGACAGCCTGCTCGCCGAACAGGTCGGTCTCGCATTCCTCGCGGAAGTTGGTCTCGATGACGCCCGAGCGGCCGCCGCCGATGGCCGAGCAGTAGGACAGCCCGATCTCCAGCGCCTTGCCGGTGGCGTCCTGGTGCACGGCGACCAGGCAAGGCACGCCGCCGCCCTTGGTGTATTCGCCGCGAACCGTGTGGCCGGGGCCCTTCGGCGCCATCATGATCACATCGACGCCCGGCTTCGGCTGGATCAGGCCGAAATGCACGTTCAGGCCATGGGCGAAGGCGATCGCCGCGCCTTCGCGCAGGTTGTCGTGGACGTATTTCTTGTAGGTCTCGGCCTGCAGTTCGTCCGGCATGGTGAACATGATCAGGTCGGCCCAGGCAGCAGCCTCGGCGATACCCATGACCTTCAGGCCCTCGCCTTCGGCCTTCTTGGCCGAGGGGCTGCCCTCGCGCAGGGCGACGACTAGGTTCTTGGCGCCCGAATCGCGCAGGTTCAGCGCATGGGCGTGTCCTTGGCTGCCATAGCCCAAGATCGCGACCTTCTTGTCCTTGATCAGGTTCACGTCGCAATCGCGGTCATAGTAAACGCGCATGGAATGGTTCCTTTCCTCTCCGATGGAGCAGTTTCTAGGCGCATGGGACGTGGAAATGGCATCTACTTTTCCCAACATCACACCTGTTCATGCCATGGACATGCCGGATCACTGTCGTTAGTGGAATAATCATGCCGGACCTTACGGATCATCGCATTCTGCGTCACCTGCTGGCCGACCCGGAGGCGTCGAACGCCGTGCTTGCCGAACGGGCGGGCGTGGCGCCGGCCAGCCTGTGGCGCCGGCTTGAGAAGCTGCGCGAGACGGGGGTGATCGCCGCCATCCAGGGGCGCATCGACTGGCGGGCGCTTGGTTACGAGGTCCAGGTCAGCCTGCGCTTCACCCTGGACAAGGCCAGCCCCCGCGCCTTCGACGAATTCATCGCCGCCGCGCGCGAGGTGCCGGAAGTGACCGAGATCCAGACCTTCCTGGGCAGCGTGGACCTCCGGCTGTCGGTGATCGCCCGCGACATGGCCCATTGGCAGCAGATCTATCGCGACCGCATCCTGACCCTGCCGCATGTATCCGACAGCGACGCCTTGATGCTGGTCTCCACCATCAAGGACAGCGCGGAGCTTCCGTTGTGAGCGATCTTGACGCCACCGACCGGGCGATCCTGCGCATCCTGGCCGCCGATGCCACGAAAAGCGCGGCCGAGGTCGGGCGCATCGTGGGCATCGGCCAGCCGGCCGCCTGGCGCCGCATCAGGCGGCTGGCCGACAGCGGCATCTTGGCCGGGCGGCGGGTCATCGTGGACAACGCCGCGCTGGGCTTCGGCGTGACCGTGTTCCTGGGCATCCGCCTGGCCACCAAGGGCCGCACGTCCCTGGAGGATTTCGAACGCGCCGTGACTGCCATCCCCGAGGTGCAGACCGTCCAGCATGTGCTGGGCCAGTTCGACTATCGCCTGCGCATCACCGCCCGCGACATCAGCGATTTCGAACGCATCCTGCGCCGCCGGATCATGACCCTGCCCGGCGTGGGCCAGGTTGAAGCGAATGTGATGCTGTCCGAGGAACGAAGGCCGGGACCGCTGGGCGGTTGAAGCGCGTTTGATCTGGCCCCGTCTTTTGTCCCGCGCTACAGATCCTCCATGCAAAAGATCACGCTTCCCGAACGACCGAACTGGCGAGACACCGCGCGCGAGGCGGGCTTCACCTTTGCCGACATGCATGGCGAGCCCTATTGGGACGAAACCTCGGCCTATCGGTTCACGCTGCGGCAGGTCGAGGACGACATCGAGGATCCCTCGACCGACCTCCATGCCATGTGCCGCGACGCCGTGGCCGAGATCGTCACCAGCCAGGAGATGATGGAGCGCTTGGGCATCCCCGCCCCCCACCGCGACCTGGTGGCCGACAGCTGGCGGCGGAACGAGCCCGAGATCTATGGGCGCCTGGATCTGGCCTATGACGGCAAGGGTCCGGCGAAGCTGCTGGAATACAACGCCGACACGCCGACCTCGCTCTACGAAAGCGCGTCCTTTCAGTGGCAATGGCTGGAGGATCAGCTGGCGGCGGGCGTCCTGCCGCGCGGGGCCGACCAGTTCAACGGCATCCACGAGGCGCTGGTGGAACGCTTCCGCGCGCTGTTCCCCCCAAACACCGACATCCACTTCACCGCTGTCGCGAACAACCCCGAGGATTACGCCACCGTCGAGGCCATGGCCTGGGCCGCGCGAGAGGCCGGGATGGGCGCGCATTACAGCGACCTCGACAAGCTGGGCGTCACGAAGAAGGGCCAGTTCGTCGATGCCGAGGACCGGGTAATCGGCACGCTGTTCAAGCTTTACCCGTGGGAAGACCTGCTGCGCGACGATTACGCTTGCCACATCAGGGGATCGGGCTGCCTGTTCCTGGAACCCGCCTGGAAGGCGCTGGTGTCGAACAAGGGCATCCTGCCCGTGCTGTGGCAGATGTTCGAGGGTCATCCGAACCTGCTGCCCGCCTTCTTCGCCGACGACGTGGCCGATGCGCTGGTGGCGGGCGGGCGTCCGGTGCCTGCCGTCGCCGGGGCCTTCGGCAAGGTCGCGGACCAGTTCAAGCAGGGGCATGTGGTCAAGCCGATCTTTTCGCGCGAAGGCGCGGGTGTCAGCATCGTTGAAAACGGCGATGTGACCGAAGCATCCGTCAATACCGACTACAATGACCATCCGCGCATCGTGCAGGCCTATGCGCCCTTGCCCGAGTTCGACGGCTTCCGGCCGATCGTCGGCGCCTGGATCGTGGGCGACGCCTGCGCGGGCATGGGCATCCGCGAGGACCGGTCCCGCATCACGCAGGACTTGTCGCGCTTCAAGCCGCATTTCATCGCGGAATAAAGGGGGGAAAGCCATGAGAAAACGCTCCAGGACCGTCGCGCTGACCATTCTTGGCGCCGCCAGCTTCGCCATTGCCGGCTGCCGTGAGGAACAGGTGGACGCGCAGGCCTTTCCCGACCTGAACGCCTGCCTGGCCGCCGCCGACGAGGGCGGGCTGTTCACCGCCGACGAATGCCGCCAGTCCTTCGCCGAGGCGGAACAGCTGCACGTTGAATCCGCCCCCCGCTATGACAGCCTGCAGGTCTGCGAGGAACAGCACGGCGTCGGCAACTGCGGGTCCGAGGCGCAGCAGACCGGCGGCGGCGCGGGCAGCATCTTCATGCCGCTGCTGGCGGGATACCTGATCGGGTCCATGCTGGGCGGCGGGGGGTTGTCACGGTCCCAGCCGATGTATCGCACGCCCCAGGGCGGCTATACCAACGCGGCGCGGACCAGCACGTTCTCCAGCAATACCGGGCGCGCGGCGCTGAACAGCAGCCAGTTCGCGCGTCCGGCCGCGACCGCCGGGCAGCCGCCGATGTCGCGCGCGACCGCCGCGTCGCGGGGCGGCTTCGGCTCGTCGGCGGCCGGGCGTTCCTTTGGCGGTTGACCCGTGGCGGATTTAAGGGAACCCTGACCGGGTCGGGGCGTCTTGCCCATGTCCCTAGTCAGGAGTCCTGCCCATGTCCCGCCTTGCCCCGCTAGTTGCCACCCTTGTGATGGCGGCGACACCGCTTGCTGCGCAGGACATCGTCGTGTCCTCGAAGATCGACACCGAGGGCGGGCTGCTGGGCAACATGATCCTGCTGGCGCTGCGGGACGCCGGGCTGCCGGTGCAGGACCGCCTGCAACTGGGCGGCACGCCGATCATGCGCGACGCCATCGTGGCGGGCCAGATCGACATCTATCCCGAATACACCGCCAACGGCGCCTTCTTCTTCAACGAGGCCGACAGCGACGTCTGGAAGGATGCCGCCAAGGGCTATGCCCGCGTGGCGGAACTGGACCGCGCGCAGAACGACATCGTCTGGCTGACGCCGTCCCCTGCCAACAACACCTGGGCCATTGCCCTGCGTCAGGAGGTGGCCGAGGAGAACGGCCTGACCACCATGACCCAGATGGGCGAATGGATCGCGGGCGGCGGCGAGGTGAAGCTGGCCGCGTCCAGCGAATTCGTGACCTCGCCCGCCGCCTTGCCCGCGTTTCAGGAAACATACGGCTTCGCGCTGACGCCCGACCAGCTTGTCCAGCTTGCCGGCGGCGACACGGCGGCGACCATCGCGGCGGCGGCGCAGCAGACCTCGGGCGTGAACGCGGCCATGGTCTATGGCACCGACGGCGCCATTGCCGAAGCCGGGCTGCTGGTGATGGAGGACGACAAGGCCGTCCAGCCGGTCTATCAGCCCGCCCCCATCGTCCGGGCGTCTGTGCTGGAAGCCCATCCCCGGATCGCCGAGGTGCTGGAGCCGATCTTCACCTCGTTGACCCTGCAGACGCTGCAGACATTGAACGGCCGCATCCAGATCGGCGGCGAACCTGCCGCTGCCGTGGCCGAGGACTACCTGAAGCAGGCAGGCTTCCTGGACTGAGCGTCGTGGCGCGGGTCTCGCCCCCGGGCGTCCTGTTCGCCGTGATCGGACTGGCCGGGCTGGCCCTGCCGCTGGTGCAGTTCAAGCCGAACCGGATCGTACCGGGCGAAGGGGTGATCCTTCCGGCGCTGCCCTGGGGCATTCCCATAAGCCTGGCCCTTGGCGCCCTGCTGATCGCCGCCTGCTGGTCCCGCTGGCCCGCGCTTCCGCGCCTGCTGGCCGCCGCCGCGGGACTGACGGCGGCGGCGCTGTCGCTGGGCGCGGCGGCGGCGCATCTG